>NZ_ML708619.1 GCF_008831305.1 Kocuria coralli | reverse complement strand
AAACACTATTGAGTTCTCAAACAACAGCAAGTGAATGCCCTGGATTCCCACCCAGATCAATTCTTGAGCTCGTCGCCGTTCTTCGCTGCAAACCGCGACCAGATAACTTTACCCTCTCTGCGGATCTTGATCAAGTGCGCTTTCGAGCACAGCATTGAACAACGATCACATCGAGAGATTGAAGTTTGCCTGACCGGCGGTCCCGCTTCTCGCGGCCCTGAGCCTCCTCCAGGAGGCCGACCCGCTCGCGGCGACAGGTGAAAACATTACACACGCCCGGAGACCATCGCAAGGCGAGGGTGGGCGACGCCCATCACACCGCCTGCATGCCTGTGCACCACGGCCTCGAAGGCCACCGGCACACCCCTGCTCACGCGCCGAACCGTCGCCCGAGAACCCGCTCCGACGCGCCCACCCGGTCCAGGTACGGAGTGATCCCTCCGAGGTACAGGGGCCAGTTGGCTCCGAGCACCATGCAGACGTCGACGTCCTCGGGCTGAGCGATCACCCCGTCGTCGAGCATGAGGCCGATCTCCTGTGCGAGCGCATCCTCCACCCGGCGCTTCAGCTCCGGCACCCCCTCGGTGGCCGAGACAGAACGGGAGCGCTCTTCCCCGTCCTCTCCGCCCGCCTCGCGAACGGCCAGGCGCAGGCTCTCGGCCCGGCCCTCCAGGTATGTCTCCGACTCATCGCCGCGTCGGGGCAGCACATGCGTCAGCCCGGCATCGGCCACCGCGGTCATCCAGGGTGAGACGTGGAATCGATCGGGATATGCGGCATGCATGCGCTGCCCGACGTGGCTCAGCACCGCCGGGCCGACGAAGTCCAGGAGCTGAAGCGGGGTCATGGGCAGCCCCAGGGAATCCAGTGCGTGGTCCGCTTCCCTGGGGTCCATGCCCGCATCCAGAGCCTGGAGGATGGGATCGAACATCCGCAGCAGGATGCGGTTGACCACGAAACCCGGGGCATCGGCTACACGAACGGCCGTCCGGCGCATCGAGGAGGCCAGGTCGAACGCCGTGGCCAGAGCGATGTCGTCCGTGGCCGAGGTGGTGATGATCTCCAGGAGGGGTGTGGCGTCGACGGGGTTGAAGACGTGGAAACCCAGGAACCGCCCGGGATGGGCGATCACCCGGCTCATCTCGGTCACGGACAGTGAAGAGGTGTTGGTGGCCAGCACCGTCCCCTCGCCGACCACCCCGGCCCAGTGGGACAGCACCGCCTTCTTGATCTCGAGGTCCTCCGGGGTGGCCTCGATCAGGAAGTCGACGTCCGCCAGGTCGCCGTCCCCGGTCGCCCCGGTCACCAGCGCGGCCAGCTGCCTGGCAGCCGACGGCTCGAGGGCCCCGCGCTCGGCCTGGCTCGCGAACCGGTCGGCCACCCACTGCACGCCTTCATCCAGTCGCTGCCGGTCGATGTCGGTGAGGACCACCGGCACGCGCAGGGAGCGGGCGAAGAGAGCGGCGAGCTGACGCGCCATCAGCCCCGCCCCTACGACGGCCACCTTCTCGATCCTGCGACCCGCCACGGCCGGCCTGTCAGGGGCCTTCCGGGCCCGGGAGTCCACTGACCGGAAGGTGCGGAGGGACGTGCGAGCGATGTCGCCCGTCACCAGGTCCTGGAAACTGCTCACGGCCTGGGCGCCGTTCTCCACCCGGGACTCGGTGGCCGCGGCTTCGATGAGATCGAGGGCCGCAAGCGGCGCCGGGGCGGCGCCGTGCCAGAGGCGATCCGCTTTCTCTCGTGCTGCGCCGACGGCGGCCCGCCACCGCGCAAGGCTCTCCGGAGTCTGCCGACTCTCGCCCGGGCGGCGTGGCTGCTCCCCGCCGAGGGCATCCAGGACCTCGACGACCGCGGCCTGCCAGGCCGCGGCCCATCCCTCCGACTGCGGGCCCTCCTCCAGGACGGCATCCAGCAGTCCGATCTCCGCCGCTTGCACCGGCCGGAGGTGACGCCCCCTCATGGAGTCGAAGGTGATGGCATCGATCGCAGCCTCCGGTCCCACCAGATGAGGCAGGAGGTGTACGCCGCCCCAGCCCGGGAAGAATCCCAGGCGGCATTCCGGCAGCCCGAGCGGCCCGCCCTTGGCATTCCCGATGCGATAGCCCGTATGCAGGGCGAGCTCGAGCCCGCCCCCCAGGGCCTGTCCCGTGATCACCGAGAAGGTGGGGACTCGCGCCTCCGCAAGGAGGCCGAAGACCTCGTGCCCGGCGGCGATGTAGGCCCGCGGGTCACCGGACTCCTGCCCATGGGCGATTTCGTCGAGGTTGGCGCCCGCCCCGAATGATCGTTCGTTTCCTATGACGACGATGGCCTCCACCGCAGCCTGGTCGATATCGCGGAGGGTGTCACCGAGCTGCCTCAGGGCGGCGGAACTCCAGAGGATCAGCCCGCCGCTCGGGGTCGAGTCGAGCGAGACGACGGCGACCGGCCGGTGGCGGCCGGGGAGCACGTGCCGTTCCACCGAGATGGCAACGGTCGACGGAAATTGCGCAGCGTGAGTGGACATCGTCGTCGTTCTCCTCTTGGCATCACGTCCAGTGAAACTAAGTGGTTCCCTGGGTATCACTTAGTTTACCTGTGACCGCAGCCACACGTCACCATCTCCCGGTGAACAGCCCGGATGACTTGACCGGACGACCCCACCGGGCGGCTTCACGAGAGGCGCGAGGAGGCCGATGGCAAGTAAGGTGAGCGTCGTGAAGGATCTGCTGCCACTGGAAACCGAGCGCCTGTATTTCCGCCGCTTCACGGAAGCCGACCTCGAGGAGATGCACTCCTACCAGTCACGCGAGGACTACGCCCAGCATGCCTGGCGCGGTCCGCGTTCCTGGGATCACTCCTATCGCGTGATCGCCGAGCACCGCGGCCCGCGGGCCTTCGTGGGCGACGGCGATTCGGTGCGCTATGCCTTCTCCCCCAAGGGCGGCGGCGAGCTCTACGGGGAGATCGTGCTGACACTGGTGGACGCCGAGTCCAGGCAGATCGAGATGGGGTGGGTGGTCAACCCCGAGTACACCGGCCAGGGCATCGCCTCGGAAGCCGCCTCGGCTGCCATCCGGGCCGCTTTCGAGCGCCTGGACGCTCACCGCGTATTCGCCCGGCTGGACTCCCTCAACACGAGTTCCGCGAAGGTCTGCGAGCGCCTGGGGATGCGGCAGGAGGCCCTCCTCAAGGAGTCGCACTGGCAGCTGGACGAATGGCGGGACGAACTCATCTACGGCATCCTGTCCCACGAACTGCGCGATCCCGGGACTGCCGGCAGCTGAGACGTCCGCTCAGTCGCGCGGAGGAACGGCCGGCAGGGTTGCCGTGGGCACCCGGTCGCGGTCGTAGGTGATCTCCGAGTACCCGTGGGGCGCCGGGACTCCGCTCTGATCGAGGTTGACGAACACGATCTTGTCGATCGTCAGGATCATCTGCCGGGTGATCATGTTGCGGACCTGCGCGGTCATCGTGATCGAGGTCCGCCCGAAGCTGGTGGCCCGCAGCCCCATCTCGATCAGATCGCCCTGGGTCGCCGAGGACACGAAGTTGATCTCCGACATGTACTTCGTCACCGCCCGCTGGTTGCCCAGCTGGACAATGGCGTATACGGCGGCCTCCTCGTCGATCCAGCGCAGCAGACTACCGCCGAAGAGGGTTCCGTTGGGGTTGAGATCCTCCGGCTTGACCCACTTGCGGGTGTGGAACGTGATGATGTCGTTGTCCCTGCGGCCCTGCGCATCCGTAGCACGAGGAGGAAGGCCCTGGCCCGATTGTTCTGCGGTCATGGTTCAACCCTATGCTGCCGCCGGCGGCTCAGAACAGTCCGGGTTCATGGGGCAATGCGCCCTCGAGCTCGAGCAGAGCGCGTTTGCGCTCCAGCCCTCCCGCATAGCCGGTGAGACCGCCGTCGGAGCCCAGGGCCCGGTGGCAGGGCACGATCACGGCCCAGGGGTTTCTGCCCACGGCCTGACCGACCGCCTGCGCGAGCGAGCGTCCTCCCAGGGCGACGGCGATCTCTCCGTAGGTGGTGGTCCGCCCGTAGGGGATCTCCTGCAAGGCCCGCCACACCCGCGGCCCGAGGCTCTGAGGCTTCTGGTCGAGGGCCAGCGGCAGGTCGAACCCCTGCCGCTCGCGGGCGAACCACTGGGTGAGCTGCTCGGCAGCAGCTGCCAGGAGGGGGTCGCCGTCGTGGTCCGGTTCGCCCAGAAGCCCGGTGGCGGGGAAATGCGCCTGACCCACGAACCACGCCCCCGTCACGGCCGGGTGGCCGTCGAAGTCGCCGACAGCCACGAGCATGGTTCCCAGCGGGGTGGCCACCTCACGATGACGCGCGGCGATCGGCTCGCGCAGGTGCAGCGCATCGGCCTGCGGGGCGGGGCCATCCCCACGGGGGAGGAAGGCGCCCTGCTCGGCCGGGTCCATGCTGTTCATGGCGTATATGCTCCCACGCCCTCCTCGGCCCGTGTAGACGGCGAACGAGGCTACTTGAGGATGGGGACCTCGAAGGGGTACTTGTAGGCCTCCCCGCGGCCGGCCGCCATAGCCCCCAGGACGCCGAAGACTATCTGCACGATGAAGATGGCCGCGACGACCAGGAGCGTCAGCGGTATCAGCAGCCCCAGGGTGACCAGTCCCAGGATCCAAGCACCGATACTCACCAGCATGAGGGCGAAATTGAAGTTGAACGATCCCGCCCCGGCCTGCCGGACCAGCGGGTCCTTGTCCTTGAAGATCAGCCACAGCACGAGCGGGGCCAGGAAGCCCGCCCAGCCGACGGAGAACAGGTAAAGGACCGGCGCCGCGAGGTGGGTGAGCAGCGCCCAGGTCCGTGCGTCCTGCGGCTGCATCCCGCTGAACTGGTAGGCACCGCCGCCGTACCCTTGCTGGCCTTGCCCGGGGGCGGCGTACTGACCCTGCGCCCCCTGCCCCTGGTGAGGACCCCCGTAGGGCTGTCCGTAGGGCTGCTGTCCGGGATAGCCGTGCTGCGCCTGGGGGCCGCCCGGCTGCTGCCCGTACGGTCCCTGGCCCGCAGAGGGCTGTCCGTAGGGACCCGGTCCAGAAGGAGGCCCGCCGTAGGGGGACTGCCCGGTCGGGGAGGACCCATAGCCCGGTGCCCCGTAGCCCGGCATCTCATAGCCCGGCATCTCATGGCCCGGTGACTCGTGGCCCGGACGGTCGCGCGCGGAAGCTTCGTCCGCGGATCCGTCGCCCCAGGGTTCCTCCGGGGCGGCGTCCCGCGGGTGGTCCGGCTCGCCGGCCCGGCCGGCATCGCCTTCCCCGGGAACAGGGTCCGGCGAGCCGTTGGTGGGGCGATCGTCGTCGTTGCTCATAATGCGGCTCTCCTAGGGCTTCGTGAAGGGGACCGGGATCAACCGTCGCCCCACCAGCCTAGGCACAACCGGCCCGGCGGGTCACGATGTGAAGGCGCGTTCGAGGTCTGCGAGGTGGTCCTCGAGATCCTCGATGCCCACGGAGAGGCGGACCAGGTCCGTGGGCACGGCCTGCGGCGTCCCGACGACGGACCCGTGGGTCATCTCCGAGGGCCAGCAGATCAGCGACTCCACTCCTCCCAGGGACACGGAAAGCTTGTACATGAGGGTGGATTCCGCGAACCGGCGGGCGGCGCTCTCACCACCGCGCAAGCGGAAGGAGACCATCCCGCCGAAACCCTCCATCTGCCGGGCGGCCAGCTCGTGCCCCGGGTGGTCCGGCAGACCCGGGTAGAGCACCTGCGAGACCTCGGGCCGCTGCGTGAGCCATTCGGCGATCCGCCCCGCGTTGTCCTGGTGGCGCTCCATCCGCAGCGACAGCGTCTTGAGTCCGCGCGCGGCCAGGTAGCTGTCCTGGGGGCCCGCCACGGCCCCTCCGGCGAACTGCTGGAAGCCCACCAGCTCGGCCAGGGTCGCACCGGGTGAGAAGCCGTTGACCGGCTCGACCGCCCATTCCCGGTCCGCGACGACGACCGCGCCACCCAGGACATCGGAATGGCCGCCCACGTACTTGGTGGTCGAATGCACGACGACGTCCGCGCCGAACTCCAGCGGACGCTGCAGGTACGGCGAGGCGAAGGTGTTGTCGACCACCAGCAGGGCGCCGTGCTCATGCGCCAGCTCGGTCAGGGCCGCGAGGTCGGCGATCCCCAGCCTGGGGTTCGTGGGCGTCTCCACCCACACCACCTTGGTCTCGGCCACGAAAGCCTGCCGGACCTCGTCGAGATCGGTCACGTCCACGGGGGTGTGGCCGATCCGCCACGGGGCGAGCACCCGGGTGATCAGGCGGTTCGTACCGCCGTACCCGTCACCGCCGAGCACCACGTGGTCGCCGGGTCGCAGCACCGCCCGCAGGAGAGCGTCCTCGCAGGCGATGCCGGACGCGAAGGCGAAGCCGCGCAGTCCCCCTTCCAGAGCGCACAGCTGCTCCTCGAACCCGTTGCGGGTGGGATTGGATCCTCGCGAGTACTCGTGCCCGTCCCGCAGCACGTTGATGCCGTCCTGCACGAACGTCGAGGTCTGGTAGATGGGCGGGATCACGGCCCCGGTCAGCCGGTCCGGCTCCTGCCCGGAGTGGACGGCGCGGGTGGTGAATCCGCTCATGCGGTGACCTCCTGGTGTGCTGCGGTACGGGTGGCTGCGGCGTCTCTGCGGACGAGCTCGTCCAGGGACGACTGCAGATCGGCGATCAGGTCGTCGACCGCCTCGAGGCCGACGGACAACCGCAGGGTCTGCCAGGTGATCCCGCCGGCGCGGCGTTGCTCCTCGGTCAGCCGGCAGTGCGTCATGGCCGCGGGGTGGTTGATGAGGGAACGCACGTCGCCGATATTGGCCACGAGCTTGAACAGCCTCAGGGAGTCGACGAACGCCGCGACGCAGGAGTCCTGGCATTCCAGCTCGAAGGCGAAGACGGAGCCGGTGCCCTGCGGGAAATCGCGCTCGGCGAGCGCACGGTCGTCGGAACCCTCGACCAGCGGGTGGTGCACCCGGCGGACGGCGGGATGCGTGGAGAGGAAACGCGCGATCTCCGCCGCCGAGTCCGTGTGCCGCCGCATGCGGAGGTCCAGGGTCTCCAGGCCCTGGAGGATCTGGGAGGCGTTGAACGGCGACAGGGTCAGGCCGAGGTCGTGCACGAACTTGGCGCGGCACAGGTGCAGGAAGGGCGAGGCCCCGCGGCACTTCTCCACCAGGCTGATATGTCCCCAGCGCTCGCGTGCCCGCGTGAACTGCGGCCAGCGCTCGGGCTCGGCCTCCCAGTCGAAACGCCCGGAGTCCACGATCACGCCGGCCAGGGCCGTCCCGTGGCCCCCGAAGAACTTGGTGGCCGAGTGCACCACGATGTCCGCGCCGTGCTCGATCGGCCGGTACAGCACGGGCGTGGCCAGGGTGTTGTCCACGACCACCGGGATGCCCTGAGCGTGGGCGATCTCCACGATCGCATCGAGGTCCGCCAGGGTGGACAGGGGATTGCCGATCGACTCCAGGAAGAACCCCCGCGTCTCGGGGGTGGCGGCGTGCGCCCACTCCTGGGGGTCGGCGGGGTCGACGTAGGTGACCGTCACGCCGAGGTCGGCCAGGGTGTCGCCGAGCAGGTCGACGGTACCGCCGTAGAGCTTCTCCGAGACCACGAGGTGCTTTCCCGGTCCGCTGCTGACCAGCGCGAGCAGGGAGGCGGCCACGGCGGACTGCCCCGATCCCAGGGCCAGCCCTGCCAGGCCGCCTTCGAGGTCGGCCGCACGCGCCTCGAGGACGGCGACGGTGGGGTTCCCTGTCCTGGAGTAGGTGAATCCGGGAATGGTCTGGGCGAACATGGCCGACGCTGCGGCGTGGTCCGGGAACTCGTAGGCCGAGGACTGATAGATCGGCACGGGAAGGGTCGCCTGACCGGGGGCATCCGAGGAGCCGGAGCGGCCGGCGTGAATCTGGCGGGTGGCCAACGACGAGGAGCCGTTGATATCGGCCGAGGGCGAGAGAGGCATCTCGGGGTCTCCAGGGTTTGCGCTCGTGACCTGCACGGGTACCCACGGAGCTGTTCGTGCGCTGCGGGTGTAGCAGGCCGCTTCGTCATCCGAACCACCCGTGAACATGGGGTTGGTGTGCGCTCAAGTCGGAGCTTGGCGAACGCATCTCGTGAAGCTCCGACTAGACTAACCCACTCGCGCGGTGCTCCGCCAATGCTCTGGGTCACGGCCCCTGCCGGCACCGGGGACCCGGCGCAGGAGCACCACGGCCACGAGGTAGCTGGCGGCTCCGCCCAGCACGAGCCACGACGACAGCAGGAATCGGATCTCCAGCACGGCGGGGGCCACCATCAGGATCAGGCCCGTTGCGACCGGCACCCACGTGGCGGTTCCGCCGTCGGCGACGCGCGGGACCATCGCATCGGGGACCACCGCGCCGGCCTCCCACCGGCCCAGCATGCGGACGACGATCAGCACGCATACCCAGCAGAGCAGCGTGAGCGGTATCCGCAGCAGCCACCACCGGGCTCCTCCCGGCTCCGGCTGAGGACCCCCCGCGAGCCACCACACGGCCATGACCGCCACGATCACCGGCAGATGCCACAGGTACAGCGTCACCGGACGGGAGCCGACCGTCCAGGCGATCGCCTGAACGGTCCGGCTGCGCATCGCGCTCGCCAGCGGCCCCGAGAACACCTGCAGCAGGCAGGCCTGGCTCAAGCCCAGGAGGACGAGGCTCACGGTGGGCGGATTCAGGTTGGCCAGCATGTCCGTGCTCCAGGCCCCCGTCGAGCCCAGCACCCAGATGGCTCCGTAGCCGCAGGCGGCGATGACCGCCAGGTGGACGGGCCGCAGCCGTCCGAGCGTGCCGTCGGCCCGGAAGTAGCCCAGCTGATGGATGGCCATCCAGATGGGCGCCAGCCCGGCCAGCCCCCACCAGGCGTCATCCACCGCGATACGGAGGATCTCCACCCCCGCGCTCAGCCCCAGCAGCACCCCCATCGTCAGGTACGGACGCCTGCGGTGGGCAGCATGGGTCAACGGCGCGGCCGCCAGGCAGATGGCATAGGCGCCCAGGAACCACAGATGCATGCCGATCCCGGAGAGGGCCGCGTCCAGATAACCGGCGGGGACCTGCAGGGCCAGGGCCGCCACGGTGCCCGCGGCCAGGACGACCCAGAGCAGCGCCGCCGGCTGGGCGAGCCTGAGCAGGCGCATTCGGACCCACAGAGCCCCCGCGGCCGTGGCGGAAGCGCACCTGGCGGTATCGCCGTCGTCCCGCACCGCGCGCTCCCGGAACCTGCTCCAGGACACGGCGGAGGCGAATCCCCCCACCACGAAGAACAGCGGCATGATCTGCACGATCCAGCTGACCCACCAGAACCACGAATACCGGGTCGGCACCATCACGTTCGACACCGCCCCGGTGCCGGGATCGGTCACCACAGTGACCAGCAGGACGTGGGCGCAGACCACGACCACGAGTGCGGCGACCCGGGCCGCGTCCACTGCCGGATCACGGCCGTGCAACGCGGCAACCGCTCCCGCCGCCATATCCCACCCGCTCCCAGCCCGTTGATCGCCGCGCTCGGACAGCGCTCGAATATCCTGTTTACACCAAACCAGCGCACCGTCGCCTTGTAGTCACCGTGTACGAGGTCCCGACGAGTTGCCCGAGAAGGAGTCTGACATGGTCAACCGCATCCTGTATCTCCATGGCGCCGACGACGGCGGCGGCCCGGACGATCTCCTCGCCCGGGAGCTGCGCACCCACTGGCCGGAGACCGAGATCGTCGCGCCCCAGCTGCCCTCGGCCGATCTGCCGGACGCGGCCGATCAGTGGCAGCACGAAGTCGGGAGGGCCATCCGGGAGCTGCCCGACGAGCCCTGGGTGCTCGTGGGTCACTCCCTGGGCGGCTCCGAGGCATTGCGTTTCCTGTGCCTGCGGGTGCCCACCCTGCTCAGGAGGACGATCATCGTCGGCGCGCCGCTCTGGGAGGCGGAGCACACCGGAGCGGGCCCCGACCACCCCTGGTGGGGGCCGCAGTGGGCCCTGCCCGCACGCGCCGGGAAGATCCTGGCCGACGCGGACGTGGTGATCGTGCACTCGGAGGAGGATCCCGTGGTTCCCGTGGACCACGCCTACCGGCTGGCACGGCTGCTCCCGTCGTCCCGGATGCAGATCGCCCACGACGGCGGCCACATGCCCACGGACTGGGTCCGGCGGGCCGTGTGAACATCACCCGACCTTCACGAGACCGTCAGGTAAATCCCCTGATCAGCGCCATCCTTACTAATGGGTAGCCACTCTTTCGCATGTGCGGAACTTCACCCGCCCCGGCCTGTACTCAGGATGGATCCGTGACCTAGCCTGGTGGTGGGCAGTACTCCCCAACGAGGTCGGAACTTCCCACCATGCCATACGCCCGTAGCCGATCTTCCCCCCAGGAGTCGTGCCCTCATGAGTACCTCGTCGCCACGCCTCGGCCGGATCAGCTCACCGCCTCGTCCCGCCGGTCCCCATGCACCCGTGTGCCGGCAGTGCACCACGGACTACTACCTGAAGTTCCTGGTCTTCGCTCCCACGGCAGCGGCTTCCCAGGCGACGGCGGATTCCCGGAAGCGCCGGCGCAACCATGGCCTGAAGTCCCTGCTGCGCAAGCTGAGCCGCACGTCCGGAGAGGCTTCGGGCGGACGCGTCGAGTACTTCTGCCAGAAATGCGGCAGCTTTCACGACCACCATTTCCCGGCCGGCTGGGAGCCCGCGGCCCGCATCCTGACGGCCGACGACATCGAGGATCTACCGGCGGTCTACGTCGGGCCGGGCGAATCCCGCCCCGCTGCGGAGGTCACCCGGCCGCTGTTCGGAGTGGCCCAGCAGGGCTCCCCTTCCGCCTGAACCACGGGTTGCGCCGGACGGTCTGCCAGAATTGAGCCAGTAGAAGGCTACGGCCACCGAAACCCATGCAGCCGTTCACGCCGTCCTCGCCGAAACCGCGGGGGCGGCCGGGTTGCAGAAACGGAGACCACGTGAAGATCGCAATCCTCGGCGGGGACGGATTCTGCGGCTGGCCAGCCGCGCTGCACCTATCCGACCAGGGGCACGAGGTCGTCATCGTCGACAACCTCTCACGGCGGCTGATCGACGACGAGCTCGGCGCGCAGTCCCTGACCCCCATCCGCCCCCTGACCGAGCGGTTGCGGGCCTGGACCGAGACCACCGGGAAGACGATCGGCCACGTGCACCTGGACGTCGCCCAGGACTACGCGGGGCTCCTGGATTTCCTCACCACCGAGCGACCCGATGCCGTGGTCCATTTCGCCGAGCAGCGTGCCGCCCCGTATTCGATGAAGAGCTCGCGCACCAAGCGCTACACGGTGGACAACAACGTCAACGCCACCCACAACGTGCTGGCCGCGATCGTCGAGGCCGACCAGGACATCCACGTGGTGCACCTGGGCACCATGGGCGTGTACGGCTACGGGACCGCGGGCATGAAGATCCCCGAGGGCTACCTCGACGTGGAGATCCCCCACGAGGGCCAGGAGAACATCGAGACCCAGATCCTCTACCCCACCAATCCGGGCTCGATCTACCACATGACCAAGTCCCTGGATCAGCTGCTGTTCGCCTTCTACGCCAAGAACGACCGCGTCCGGATCACGGACCTGCACCAGGGCATCATCTGGGGCACCAACACGGCCCAGACCCTGCTGGACGAGCGTCTGATCAACCGGTTCGACTACGACGGCGACTACGGCACCGTGCTCAACCGGTTCCTGATGCAGGCTGCGGTGGGCTATCCGCTCACGGTGCACGGCACCGGCGGGCAGACCCGGGCCTTCATCCACGTGCAGGACATGGTGCGATGCGTCGAGCTCGCCCTGGACAACCCGCCCGAGACCGGAGACCGGGTGATGATCCTCAACCAGATGACCGAGACCCACCGGGTCCGGGACCTGGCCGAGCTGGTGGGCCGCATCTCGGGCGCCACCGTGGAGATGGTGCCCAACCCGCGCCAGGAGTCCGCGGAGAACGACCTGCACGTCAGCAACGACACGTTCCTGGATCTCGGCCTGCAGCCGACCACGCTCTCGGAGGGCCTCCTGATGGAGGTCGAGGACACCGCCCGCAAGTACGCGCATCGGGCGGATCTGGCCAAGATCCCGGCGACCTCGTTGTGGAACCGCCGCACGCAGGCGGGCATCCCCGCCTCGATGGCGGAGCGGGCCGCTCCACAGACGGCGGCACGCGGCGCATCCGATCGCGGGGGTCCGGCCGCGGCTGCGGTCCCGGCCGAAAGCTGACGGCCCCGTGCGGATCGCTCTGTACTCCGAGGTCTTCCTGCCCAAGATCGACGGGGTGGTCACGCGTATCCTGCGTACCCTGGAGCAGCTGAACGAGCTCGGCCACGAGGCCGTGGTCTTCGCTCCGGGGAACCCGCCGTCGTCGTATGCCGGGCATGCCGTGGTGCCGGTGCGGTCGGTCTCCTTCAAGCCGTGGTACCCGGAGATCAAACTGGGGCTGCCCACGGCACGCATCGCCACGAACATGGCCCATTTCCGGCCGGACATCGTGCACGCGGTCAACCCGATCTGGCTGGCCGCCTACGGCGTGCTCTCGGCCCGGAGGCGCGACCTGCCCCTGCTCTCCTCGTTCCACACGGACGTGCCGCACTATGCGGACGCCCTCGGCCTGCATCTCCTGCGCCATCCGTCCGAGCACTGGCTGCGCTGGCTGCACAACCAGTCGGAGGTCAACCTGTGCACCTCCGGCCCCATGGTGGAACGGGCCAGGGCAGTGGGGGTCCGGGATGTCGATCTCTGGCCCAAGGCCGTGGACACCGGCGGCTACCACCCCTCCATGGCCGACCGGGCGCTGCGCTCGCGGCTGACCGGCGGTCACCCCGAGGACCCGCTGATCGTGTACGTGGGGCGGGTGTCCAAGGAGAAGAACCTGGACCAGCTCATCGAGCCCATGCGCCGTCTCCCGCAGGCCCGCCTGGCCATCGTGGGGTCCGGCCCGCACCGCGAGCAGCTGGAGCGGCAGTTCGCGGGCACGAACACCGTGTTCACCGGGTACATGTCCGGCCCCGACCTCGCCTCCGCCTACGCTTCCGCCGACGTCTTCGCCTTCCCCTCCCAGTCGGAGACGCTGGGCCTGGTGGCGCTGGAGGCCTTCGCCTCCGGGCTTCCCGTGGTCGGGGCTCGTGCGGGGGGCATCCCCTACGTCGTCGATCATGGCGAGACCGGATTCCTGGTCGAGCCCGGTTCCGCCGACGACCTGACCCGCCGCCTGGGTGAACTGGTGGACGATCCCCAGCTGCGCGCGCGGATGGCGGCCGCTGCTCGCCAGGAAGCGCTCCGGCACTCCTGGCGAGCATCCACCGACAAGCTCGTGGAGTACTACCGGCTGGCCCTCGAACGCCACGAGCACCGCCATGTCCCGCCCGGCCCATTCCTCAAGACCTTCGGCGCCGCGGAGTACCGGACCCTCAAGCTCCCGCGCCGCCGTCGTCGCGGCTGACCGGGGCGCCGTACCCAGCCGGACCAGGGCCGCTGTGCCCAACGGCCCGGGAGTGGCAGGATGGCCCGATGAACTGAAGCCGGCCTCGCCCGGCAGGCAGGACGAGGCCGGGACACCCGCTGACATCTAAGGCTTCCGTCACGGACGAGAGCCCCGAGACCGAAGAGGGAACGGTATGACACGCTCTTACACGCCGTGGGTTCTCGCCATGACATGCGCTCTGGCGCTGACCGGATGCCAGTCGGGGGGAGAAGACCCCGCGGAAGACCCTCGATCGTCACTGCCGGTCGCCGGCGGCACGCATGAGACTCATCGGGGCGGGACCGAGGATAAGCCGCTGCCGGCCGCCTGCCTCCTCGACCCGTCGGCGGAGGAGATCGCGCCCAAGGACATGGAGGAGGACCCGGATCCGGCCGCGCCCGACGGGAGCGGTACCTCCGTCACCTGGCTCTCCGGGCAGGAGGGCGACGATCTGGAGACCGCGCTGGGCAACGCCGTGCACGGCTCCCACGACGACCTGGACATCGACATGGGCGCCGTCGTTCTCAACCGCGAGACCGGCGAGTCCGTCCGGGTCAACGACGAGGCGCGGTCCAGGACCGCGAGCCTGTCCAAGGTGGCCGTTGCCATCAGCTTCCTGCGCCATCTCCATCAAACGGACACGGAGCCGACCGACGCCGATCACTACCTGCTGGAGGACTCCCTGGCCAACAGCAGCAACGAAGCCACGGAAGCCCTCTTCAGCACCCTGGGCGCGGATGACGCCGAGGCCACGGAGGCGCTGGCCGAGACATACGAGATGCTCGGCATGGAGCACACGGTCCCCGAGCTCGGGTGGGGAGGATCCTGGACCACCGCAGCCGATCAGAGCCAGATCATCGCGGCGCTGACGGAGGCTCCCGAGTGGCTGCCCGCCGAGGACGTCGACCTGATCCGCCAGTACCTGGACCCCGCCGAAGGACAGCCGAGCTATACCCAGCACTTCGGCGTGGGGCTGCTGGCGGACCAGGCCTCCTGGCCGGAGGGCGCCTCCGTGGCGGACGTGATCGTCAAGAACGGCTGGCTGCCCGAGGACGACGGCCGCTGGACGGTCAGCTCGATCGGCCAGGCCCGCATCAACGGGCAGCTCCAGGACATCGTGCTGACCACGTACGGCGCTCCGAACTCCGAATGCGGATTCGAACTTCTCGACGAGCTCACCCTGCTGATCGCCAGCAAGAGCTGAGCACGCGCGCCGGGAGCCTATGCCGCGGCAGTGGCGTCCCGGACCTCGCCCACCAGCTCCTCGAGCACGTCCTCCAGCGCGACGATCGCGTACTGGCCGCTATGTCCCTGCGTGCCTTCCACGAGGGCCAGGTGGGCGTTGTTGGCCTGCATCCGGCGCATCACGTCCTGCAGCTTGGCACCGTCCGGCACCCGTCCGAGCTGATGCAGGATCGCCTTGTCGAAGGGCTGGTCGCGTTGCTCCGGGCCGAGTCCGAGCACGTCCTTGGTATGGATGTAGCCCTGGAGACCGCCGTCGGGACCCATGACGGGGAAGCGGGAGAAGCCCGTCTCGGCCGTCAGCTCCTCGATCTGCGCGTTGGTCGCCTCATGGGAGATCGTGCGGATCTCCCCGAACGGGATGGCGACGTCGGCAGCCGTGAGTGCCTCGAACTGGAGGGCACCCGTCAGGAGCCTGATCTCGTCGGCATCCAGCAGGCCCACGCGACCGGACTCGGCGACGAAGCCGGCGACCTCATCCGTGGTGAAGGCCGAGGCCACCTCGTCCTTGGGCGTCGCCCTCAGGACGTGGCGCACCACCAGGTTGGCCACCGAGTTCATCAGCCAGATGACGGGGCGGAAGAAGATCACGAAGATCCGCAGCACCGGGCCCAGCAGCAGGGCCGAGGCGGCGGGCTGGGCGATGGCGATGTTCTTCGGCACCATCTCGCCGATCACCATGTGCAGGAAGGTGACCACCAGCAGCGCGATCACCAGCGCGATCGGGTGGACCAGGAATTCGGGAACGCCCAGCGCCTCGAACCCCGGCTCGATGATGTGGGCGATCGCGGGCTCACCGACGGAGCCGATCAGCAGGGAGCAGGCCGTGATACCCAGCTGGGTGGCGGCGAGAGAGGTCGAGACGTCCTCGATCCCCTTCAGGGCCGACCGCGCGGAGCGCGAGCCTTCGGCGGCCCTGGGCTCGAGCTGGTCCCGGCGGGCCGAGACCATGGCGAACTCGGAGCCCACGAAGAAGGCATTGCCCAGCAGCAGCAGGGCCAGTACCAGAACTGCGACGGCGTCGCTCATCGGTCATCACCCGGCTTCAGCGCGGTATCCAATTCAGTGACCTCCATGCCGCCTTCCGGCAGGTCCTCGACGGTGTCGTACTGCACCGGGGGATCGTCGGGATCGTCGTCATCATCGGGCTCCTGCGGGAGGCGGTTCACGATCACCCGCTCCACGCGGTACTGATCCATCTGTCCCACCCGCAGCGACAACCGGCCGTGCGTGGGCAGGTCGTCCTCGTCGCGGTGCTCGCGATCGGTGCACTCGATGACCACCTCGTCCCCGACCTCGGGAAGACGGTCGAGCATCTCGCCGATCAGACCGCCCAGGGTGTCGGTCTCCTCGCCCTCCGGCAGGTCCAGCTTGACGATCTCACCGAGCTCGTCGGGACGCAGCAGTCCCGAGACCACGATCGAGCCGTCACGGCGGCGGCGGTACTTCGCCAGGGTGGTGTCCTGTTCATCGTCGATCTCTCCGACGATCTCCTCGATGAGGTCCTCCAGGGTCACGATTCCGGCGGTGCCGCCGTACTCGTCGACGACGAGCGCGATCTGCAGACCCGGCTGTCGCAGTTCCCGCAGGAGCGGATCCAGCGTCATGGACTCGGACACGACGTTGGCATCTCGGGCGATGGCATGGGCGGGCGTGGTGGCCCGATCCTCGAAGGGCACCGCCAGGGCGTCCTTGAAATGGACGATGCCCACGATGTCGTCCACGCTCTCCCCCATGACCGGATAGCGCGCATGGCCTGTCCGTGCGGTGAGTTCCAGGACCTCCTGCACACTCTCGTCCTCGACGAAGGTCACGCGGGGCCGGGGCATCATGACGTCGGCCGCGGTGCGGTCGCCGAACTCGATGGAACGGGCCACCAGCTCGGCGGTCGCGGCGTCCAGGGTCCCCTCCTCGCCGGAGCGGGAGACCACGGCGGCCAGCTCCTCGGCGGTGCGGGCGTTGGCCACCTCCTCCCTGGGGTCGAAGCCCAGAAGGCGCAGGATCGCGTTGGCCGAGGAGTTCAGGATGTGGACCAGCCAGCCGAGCAGCACCATGAAGAGGTTCTGGGGCCGGACCACCAGGCGAGCCACCTTCAGGGGCTCGGCGATCGCCCAGTTCTTGGGCACGAGCTCGCCGAAGACCATCTGGGTGAAGGTCACGAGGATGAACGCGCCCGTGGTGCCCACCACCGTGACGAAGCCTGCGGGAAGGTCGGTCACGCCGAGACCCTCCGTCAGCAGCACGCCGACGGACGGTGCCGTCAGGTAACCCGCGACCAGGCTCGTGACCGTGATGCCCAGCTGCGCGCCGGAGAGGTTGGTGGAGGTCTTGGACAGCGCCCGGTCCACGGCCGCGGCGAGCTTGTCCCCGGACTCGATGCGCTCGCGCACCGTGTTCCGGTTGACCGTGAGATAGGCGAACTCCACGGCCACGAAGATCGCGTTGGAGAAGATCAGGAAGAGGAGAACCAGCGTCAGGACGAGCCCTGAGGCGACGACGCTCATCGGGCTCTCACCGCCGTCGTCGCCGGGAGCAGAGTCCAGCGGCAGGCACGGCCCGCGTGACGGGTGAGGTTCAGGAAGGATTCACGGGAGGACTGGGAGCGGTTGCGCAAAGCGCAACTTCGATACTCCGCATCGTCCGGCACGGACACGCGGCGGGAGCCGGGGGTCGTGCGGGATATGTCATGAGGCATGCAGCCAAGTGTAAGGGTTCCCAAGGGCACTTTCCGATGATGGGTTCATCACGTTCGTTCACGGCACCATGTCACGGCTCCGGCGCGGATGCGCGGCGGGCTCCTGAAGAGCCCGGAGCCGTGAAGGTGCTCCGGTACACGCCAAAGGCGACGGACCGCGAGGTCCGCCGCCTTCGGGCAGGACGTCCGAGACTGGCTCGGAGTCAGGTGCATTGCTGCACCAGTCTGTGGGTCAGCTCAGTGACCGGTGGTCTGAATCAGGCGAAGGTGGCGTAGTAGTCGACGCTCATGGCCGAGACCGGGTGCACCTGGGTGCCCTGGCCCGGGTTCAGCGCAGAGATCATCTGGCCGTTGCCCAGGTAGATGCCCACGTGGCCGCCACCGTTCTGGATGACCAGGTCGCCCGGCTGGGGGTTGGAGGTGGGGGTGCCTGCTGCACCCTGCGCGGCGGCGGTGCGGGGCAGATCGATGCCGTTCTGCGCGTAGACGTACTGGGTGAAGCCGGAGCAGTCCCAGCCACCGGGAGTGGTGCCGCCCCAGACGTAGGGGGAGCCCTTGTAGGACTGGGCGCTGCCGGCGATGCCGGAGGCATTGGCCGAGGCGGTGCCCACCGACTGGGTGGACAGGCCCTCGGAAGCGGACGCGGCGGGAGCCTCGGGCTGAGCCGGAGCCTCGGACTGCGCGGGAGCAACCGGGGCGGCGGGAGCCGCTGCGGCGCCGTCGCCGTAGGTGTAGTGGGTGGTGCCGTTGGCGTCGATGGTCCAGGAGTAGGACCAGCCGGCGGCCTCGGCGGACGAAGCGTCGAAGCCGGCAGAGGTGGCGGGCTGGGTGCCCGTGGTGGAGACCTCGGCGTAAGCGGAAGCCGGGGCGATGGTGGCGGCGGTAGCGATACCGGCGACGGCCACACCGAGTCCGGCGCGACGAGCAACAGTCTTGACGTTCTGCATTGGTTTTCCTCCAGATTGCCTGCGGGGTGAGCTGTCGGGTTCGGTTTGGAGTAACCGGCCGAGACTCAGATCGATGGACAGCCTCGGCTTCACCCCTAGGTCCGACCTATCGTGAGGATCGGGCCGGGGAAGTGGGTCCCTCGCTCCTGTCATGTCCGTGTTCGGGATCTTCACCGGACAGCGACAGGATGCGGCGTTCAGTCCGGAGGCGCCGCCCGTTCGAGTGGCACGACGAAAACCATAACGAACAGATCACGGATTGTCACGATCGAATAACGTGACATGGCCCGCAAGTAGGCCGTCGCAGCCGCGCCCAGATGGCCGCAGTATCGTCGCTTCGAACATTTCCCCTAGTCACAGCGTTATGTTTTGCAAATCTGAGCCTCATCATGTGGGCCTCGCAACATCACAAAAAAATCACGGTGAGGCTCGGATTTGGTCACGACAGGGCGCCTGCAAGCGTTACCGGGCACCCGTTCGGGGCTGAATGAGTGACGTAGAACACCTACCGGAGGGCTCAGATCCGGTGTTCGACGACCGTGCTGTGGAAGCCCTCGATGTGCTCTCGCAGCAGCTCGGCGGCCCGCAGGGCATCCCCTTCTTCGAAGGCCCTGAAGATGCCCCCGTGCTCGCGCTGCAGTCGTGCCCGCAGCCCCGCCCAGTCGCCGAGCAGGGCCACGGACTCCTGCACGTAGCCGATGACCGCGTCCCGGAGGGATCTCATGACGGTGGTCAGCACCACGTTGCCGCCCAGCGTGGTCAGCTCGACGTGGAAACGGGCGTCGAGGTCGTGGAAGAGCGCGTCCGGGATCGTGGGATCGTCCATGATCTCCAGATAGGGGCGGACCCGGGCCAGCACCTCCCCGCGGAGCTCCTCGTCGGCCACACGGACCGAGGCGAGCGCCGACTGGGTCTCCAGCAGCACCCTCATGGACACCACGTCGGCCATGGGCAGCGCCTTGGTGGCCACGTGCATCCGCAGCGCCCACGAGAGCGCGCTCGAAGGCTCGGACACCACGACGGCGCCGGCCTGCGGGCCGGATCCCGTACCCGAGCGGACCAGTCCCATGGCCGCCAGGACCCGGATCGCCTCGCGGACCGATGCCCTGGAGATGCCGAACTCCTCGGCCAGGGCCCGCTCCCCCGGCAGCTTCTGCCCGAGAACCAGGTTCCCCTCCCGCAGGCGGAGCTCCACCCACTCCAGGACGGCCGTATAGGCCGGAGCGTCCTCCTTGCTCCGGCCGTGGCCGGCACCCACCCCCGAGACCGCCTCCGCGGGGAACCCGGGGCGGGCAGGAATCAGGGGTGGGAGACTGCCGCTGCGCGGGGTCACTGCGGAGGCAACATCCAATGCAGGACGTTCGACTGCAGGAACACCAGGGCGCACAGCACGATCAGCATGCCGATGGACCAAGGAAGCACCTTCTTGAAGATGGTCGACTCCTGGCCGGGCATGCTCACCGCGGTGGCAGCGATGGCCAGGGACTGGGGAGAGATCATCTTGCCGACAACACCGCCGGTTGTGTTAGCCGCAACCGTCAGATTGGGATCCAGCCCGGCACCCTGGGCCGCGGTCTGCTGCAGATTGGAGAACAGGGCGTTGGCGGAGGTGTCCGAACCGGTCACCGCCGTGCCCACCCATCCGAGGACCGGGGAGAAGAAGGCGAAGGCGGCGCCCAGGCCGGCCACGAAGCTGCCGATGGCCAGGGTCTGACCCGAGAAGTTCATGACGTAGGCCAGGGCCAGCACCAGCATGATGGTCAGCGCGGAGAACCGCATCTTGTACATGCACGCCGCGATCTCGTGGAACCCCTTGGCGATGGTCATGGGGAATTTCCCGTGGTGGTTGAACACGGTGTAGATGAGGGTGACCAGCAGCCCCGTGATCAGCAGCAGCGTGCCCGGGGAGGACAGCCACTGGAAGGCGTAGACCGTGCCGGTGATGGGCTCACCGGTCTCAGCGCTGAGCAGATGCCCGTCCAGGCCCGGCCACGGGACGGACACATCGGTGCTCGCCAGAGCCGAGGGGACGTCGACCCCCCAGGTCCACAGCTTGGCGATGCCGAAGACGACGACCACCAACAGGTACGGCACGAGGGCCATCCACACCCGCGAGGGCGTCAGGTCGGAGACGTTCTCGGCCTCCTCGATCCCCAGGCGCTGCTTGGCCTCCGCCGCACCACGCGGCTTCCAGAAGCGCAGGAGGACGACGGCCCCGGCGAGGCCGGCGATCGCGGCCACCACGTCGGTCAGCTCGTAGGCGAAGTGGGTGGCGCTCCACCACTGGGCGACGGCGAAGGTCGCGCCGATGACCAGCGCCGCCGGCCACGCCTGCTTGAGGCCCCGCAGCCCGTCGATCAGCAGAAGCAGGAGGAAGGGCACGACGAGGGCGAAGAACGGTGCCTGATGACCCACGACCGCGCCGATGTGGGCGGGGTCCAGACCCGTCAGCCTGCCGGCGGTGGTGATGGGAGTCGCCACCGCGCCGAAGGCCACGGGGGCGGTATTGGCGATCAGCACGACGACCGCGGTCTTGAGCGGCTTGAGGCCGATGGCCAGGATCATGGTCGCGGTGATCGCCACGGGGGCGCCGAAGCCCGCGAGGGCCTCCAGCAGGCCGCCGAAGCAGAACGCGATCAGGATGGCCTGGATGCGGACGTCGCCACCGCCGATGGTGTCGAAGATCGAGCGCATGTCCTCGAAACGGCCTGCCGCGACCGTGACCTGGTAGAACCACAGCGCCATGACCACGATCCATACGATCGGGAACAGTCCGAAGACCGCGCCCTGCGTGGCGGACAGAAGGGCGAGATCGGCAGGCATGCCGAAGGCGATGATCGCGACGACGACCGCCGTGGCCAAGGCGATCAGGCCCGAGACCCAAGCACTGCGCTTGAGGCCCACGAGCGAGATGAAGAATGCCACCAGCGGCACGATGCCCACGAGTGCCGACAGTCCTGGGCTGCCGGCAACCGCGTCGACTTGAGCGGTGTAGGTGTTCACGTACGTCTCCTGCAGATTCGGAGGACTGAAAGCTTCGGGCGCCCCGGAAAACAGTCCGTAATGCGATGTGGATCACGAGAGGGTATGGTCGGACCACATGGGGTCGTGGGAAACTGTACATGACCTGCGT
The DNA here is from genome assembly GCF_008831305.1 of Kocuria coralli. GTDB lineage: Bacteria > Actinomycetota > Actinomycetes > Actinomycetales > Micrococcaceae > Kocuria > Kocuria coralli. The sequence continues at coordinate 123,580 of NZ_ML708619.1, read as the reverse complement.
CACAAAACCTGCGGAGGATCTATGAAGATCGCAATATTTGCCACGTGCATCGTGGATGCGATGTATCCCAAGGTTGCGCTGGCCACCGTCCGGATCCTCGAGCGGCTGGGGCACGACGTCGTGTTTCCCGCCGGTCAGGGCTGCTGCTCACAGATGCATGTCAACAGCGGCTACATCGACGAGGCACTTCCGGTGGTCCGCAACCACGTCGAGGCGTTCACCGCGGTGGACTACGACGTCGCCGTCGCCCCCTCCGGCTCCTGCGTCGCGTCCCTGGGCCATCAGCAGCCCATGGTCGCGCGCAAGTGCGGGGACGAGGGGCTGGCACGGCAGGCCGAGGAGGTGGCCGGCCGCACCTACGAGCTCTCCGAACTGCTCGTGGACGTCCTCGGGGTCACCGACGCGGAAAAACAGCTGGGGTCCTACTTCCCGCACCGCATCACCTACCACCCCTCGTGCCACGGGCTGCGCCTCCTGGGCCTCGGCGACCGCCCCACCACCCTGCTCTCCAGCGTGGAGGACCTGGAGCTGGTCGAGCTGCCCGATGCGCAGGAGTGCTGCGGGTTCGGCGGGACCTTCTCCTTCAAGAACCCGGATGTCTCGGGGGCCATGGTCGACGCCAAGATCAAGAACATCGAGTCGACGGGGACCGGGCTGTGCGCGGGCGGGGACTCGTCGTGCCAGCTGCACATGAACGGTGCGGCGCGACGGCGCGGATCCGAGGTCCGGACCGTTCATCTGGCCGAGATCCTGGCCTCCACGCGGGCCAATCCGCTGGAGCTGGATCAGATCGCGGACCTCTCCATCCCCCGCGTGCACGCGACCATCACCCCATCCAGCGCAGCCGGACCCGGAGGCGCCCAAGCCGCTAGCTCCGCAGGAGGCGCTCGATGACCGTCGTCGATCTGGGAATGCCAGGTACCCGCATCGCGTACGGTTCCGGCAACCTGTATGAGGAAACCCCCTTCCCCGAGCACGCGCGCAGCGAGCTCGGCAACCAGCAGATGCGTGCCAACATCGGGCATGCGACCCATACGATCCGCGCCAAACGCGGCCGCGTGGTGGGCGAGCTGCCCGACTGGCAGGACCTGCGCGACGCGGGCTCGGCCATCAAGCAGGAGGTCGGCGCGCGGCTGCCCGAGCTGCTCGAGCAGTTCGAGGCCAATGTGACCGCCCGCGGCGGCATCGTGCACTGGGCGCGCAACGCCGCCGAGGCCAACCGGATCGTGACCGACCTGGTCCGCGCCAAGGGCGTGGACGAGATCATCAAGGTCAAGTCCATGGCCACCCAGGAGATCGGGCTCAACGAGCATCTCGAGGGGCAGGGCATCAAGTCCCACGAGACCGATCTGGCCGAGCTGATCGTGCAGCTCGGGGACGACAAGCCCTCCCACATCCTGGTGCCGGCCATCCACAAGAACCGCGACGAGATCCGCGAGATCTTCTCCCGGCGGATGCCGGGCACGGGCAAGACCCTGACGAACGAGCCCGCCGTGCTGGCGGAGGCCGCGCGCACCTACCTGCGCGAGAAGTTCCTGGACACCACGGTGGCCGTCTCCGGCGCGAACTTCGGCATCGCGGAGAGCGGCACCCTCACCGTGGTGGAGTCCGAGGGCAACGGCCGCATGTGCCTGACCCTGCCCAAGACCCTGATCACGGTCATGGGCATCGAGAAGCTCCTGCCGCGCTTCGCCGACCTCGAGGTCTTCACCCAGCTGCTGCCCCGGTCCTCGACCGGCGAGCGCATGAACCCGTACACGTCGATGTGGACCGGCGTCGCGGAGGGCGACGGACCGGAGGAGTTCCACCTCGTCCTCCTGGACAACGGCCGCTCCGCGGTGCTGGGGGACCCCGACGGACGCTCGGCCCTGCACTGCATCCGGTGCTCGGCCTGCCTGAACGTGTGCCCCGTGTACGAACACGCCGGCGGCCACGCCTACGGCTCCACCTACCCGGGACCCATCGGGGCCATCCTGTCCCCTCAGCTCACCGGCGTGGCAGCCGAGCAGAACAACTCGCTGCCCTATGCGTCGTCGCTGTGCGGGCGATGCTACGAGGTGTGCCCGGTCAAGATCGACATCCCGTCGATCCTGGTGCACCTGCGCGATGAGGACGTCCGGACCAAGCACGGTGAACGCGACGACGCCGCGGCGCAGCAGCGCAGCACCGTGTCCGCGGCCCGCGAGGCCGAGGCAGCCGCGACCGGCGCGCAGCCGGAGCCCGCCGAGCACCCGGACCGGGTCAAGAAGAGCCGGGTGCCCTCCGAGATGGACGTGCTCATGAAGGGCGCCGGGGTCGTCATGTCCTCCGGCAAGCGCATGGCACTGGCCGAGAAGGCGCTGCCCCTGGGCCGCGGGGCGCTCAAGCCCTTCGGCGGGGCCAAGTGGCTGCCCGGCATGGTCGGCGGCTGGACCCAGGAACGCGACATCCCGGTCCCGCCCAGTCAGTCCTTCCGCAACTGGTGGCGCAAGCACGGCGAGGAGACGGAGCAGCGGGTGGCCCGGGACCTGGGAAGCACCGCGCTGGCACCGAGCGGGCCCGGGGAGGCGCCGTCGTCGTCGCTGGCGGGCCATATCGAGGAGCACGCCGGGTGGGGCGCGGAGGCCCAGGCAGTGATCAGAGCCAGAGCGGGCCAGTCGTCTGGCGGCGAGTCGACGAAGTCCAGCGATGCCACCAGCACCGGGGAGGAACAGGCATGAGCGAGAACGTCACCCGACCGACGGACCGGGAGCAGGACGCCAAGGCCGCGATCCTCTCCCGCATCCGGTACGCGCTCCGGGACGAGCCTGCGGCACCCGAAGTGCCCCGCGACTACAGGCGGGCCTCCTCCCTGGACCACGCCGAGGTCGTGGACATGCTCGAGGACCGCCTGGTGGACTACAAGGCCAACGTCTACCGGGAGACCGGGGAATCCCTGCCGCAGCGGGTGGGGCAGCTGCTGGGCGAGGCCGTGACGATCGTGCCCGAGGGGCTGGACGAGTCCTGGATCCCCGACAGCGTGCGCACGGTGCGTGATCGCGGGGACGACGGAGGGCCCCTGACCGCCCGGGAGCTGGACGGACTCGGGGCGGTGGTGACCTCCTCGACCGTCTCCTGCGCGGAGACCGGGACGATCTTCCTCAACAGCCACCCCGACGAGGGCCGCCGAGCGCTGAGCCTGGTGCCCGATCATCATGTGTGCGTGGTGCCGCTGGATTCGGTGGTCGAGCTGATCCCGGAGGCCTTCGAGCGGGTCAGTCACGACCGTCCGATCACCATGATCTCCGGCCCGTCGGCCACCTCCGATATCGAGCTTGAGCGTGTGGAGGGCGTGCACGGCCCCAGGACGCTGGACGTCATCCTGCTCGGCTGAGCCCGTGGGGCCGGCCGGGGTCCCTGGACACCCGGCCGGCTCTTTTCGGTACGGTGGGACCGGCCGGTCTGCCGGGCATGTCCCCAGCCCTGTGTACGGTTAAAGCTCTGCCCCTCCCTGGTGCACCCCGTGAGCGCCGAAAGGACCCCATGACCAAGCTTCATGACTTCACCGCTGACACGATCTCCGGTTCCCAGGATGTCTTCGACCGCCTGGCCGGACAGGTCGTCCTGATCGTCAACACCGCCAGCGAATGCGGCTTCACGCCGCAGTACGACGGCCTGGAAAAGCTCTACGAGGACTACAAGGACCGCGGTTTCACGGTGCTCGGATTCCCCTGCAACCAGTTCGGCGACCAGGAACCCGGCGACGGCGACGAGATCCAGGCCTTCTGCCGCTCCACCTACGGGGTGGAGTTCCCGCTCTACAAGAAGGTCGACGTCAACGGTCTGCACACCCATCCGCTGTGGGCGTGGCTGAAGTCGGAGAAGCCCGGTGAGAACGGGGCGGACATCGAGTGGAACTTCACCAAGTTCCTCGTGGACAAGTCCGGCACCGTGGTGGCTCGTTTCGGACCCTCGACCGAGCCGGAGGAACTGCGTGCGCCGATCGAGGAGTCGCTGCAGGCCTGAGCGGTCGCTTTGATCGCCTCCTGCCGGTGAGTGGTCGATCTGGTCGGCTGTTACAGCTGATGGCCGGCCAGATCGACCACTCGACCACCATGAACCAGCAGGATGACCGCTCGCGGGCTGGAAGCTCTTCACGCCGAGCGATCGAGTCGCTGATGCAATGCATCCAGCACCAGCTTCACGATGTGCGGCCGGTTCCCCGGACGCTGGGCGAAGATGTCGCGCCCGGACACGCGGACTTCCTTCCAGCCGGCGGCTTCGGTGATCCGCAGGCGGGTGATGTCCCGTACTCGCTGGTCCTTCCCGTCGTGATGCGGCCCCTCCACCTGGACGGAGATCCGCCGTCTTCGGTCTGCCAGGTCCGGGTAGGCCGAACCCGCTCCGGGTACCCGGATCTCGTGATCCGTGACGAACTCCGTGAAGCCGTGCCGGGCGAGAGCGAGACGGGCGTGAGTCTCCAGCGCGGAGTCCACTCCCGGCTGCGCTCTCTCCAGGCTCATGCGAACCCGTGCGACGCCCCGGAGAGTCGCCATACGGGCCAGATCCTCCCGGACGAGTTCCAGCGACCTCATGGGCGGCATGCCAGCCCTGATTCCCGTGCGATGCTCGTTGATCATGCCGTCGACCAGGGCCACCACCCAGTCGTCGCCGAATACGTATCGTGACGGTCCCGTGCTCATGGCGGCCAGATCCACCACCGTCCTCACCGGACCGATGACCCGCAGCGTCCCCGAGGTCCATCGATCGGCCGGCGGCACCTGTGCGACGTGCCCCTGAACCCCAGCGAGACGCGGTGCCCGCCCAGGGGCCCAGCGCGTCACGTGGATCGGAATGCCCACGCGCAGGCTTCGCGGCATCCGCAGCCCGAGCAGAAGCCCCGCCGTGAGATGGCTGGCGGCCGTATCCGGCAGGACCTGCTGGAGGGCGCGCAAGATCTCGCGCACCCTGGGCGTGCCCGACTCCGGTAGCCGATGGTCCCGGGCGGCCCAGACGCCGGTCATGACGCTCCGGTACGCCCTCCCCGCGAGCTGGCCGGACGTCACGCCCGCGGCAGCCGCCTCACCGGTGGTGAAACAACGGCCGAGGAGTTCCGGTGACGGGTGGTGTCGTCGCGATGGCACTCGCCCAGTACACCCCGGCAACCCGCCTGACGAGTTCTGGGACCTCCCGTCCGGTGCGGTCTCACGCGCGGACGCAGGGGACAGTCGGATGTGGAGCCTCACTCCCCCGGTTTCCTCAGTCCGGTGCGAACGCGCGACGGTCAGCCGCCCCGACCGGTCGTGCCGTTCCGGTTCGCCCGGGTACTCGCGGCCCGCCGAGTGGTCAGTATGGCGGTCCGATTCGGACGAGTGGTCAGCTGAAGCGCCCGTGGGCTCCGATGGGCGATCAGATTGACCGTTCGTCGTCGTAGGCGCCCGCACTCCAGGCACGCACTCCACGACGACGGTCCCTACCCGCGCCCAGCTCCGGGAAGCCCGGGGGACGCGATGCTCTCTCCCCAGTGCATCGCGCCCACCCGGGCCCGCACCCGGCCTCTGCCCGACCGGATGCCACCTCGCGACGGGCCCAACCGCCACGAGCGCCGACCCGGCACTGACCGCGGATCTACCGCGGTCGCATCGGATCGGCTACCTGCCCCGTCTCCCGCGGGTGGAGCATCCCTCCGGCACCTGTGGTGCGAGGACTTCTACGTCCTCACCGTGTAGACGGCCGGGGCCTCGGATCGTGACGCCACTTCTGGAGTTTTTCGGGAGATTTTTTCCGGGACCGGCTCGGAACCCCTGCCGAGGCGCAGGCTCGCCTCCGCAGCCCGCCCCGTCACGACTGATCAGCACTGATACGGTCGCCTCAAGACGGCCCGAGCCAGGCCTTCCGCCTCGAACCCCAGCCCACTGGAGAGTCATGTCGAGCACCCCCGCACCCACGTCCGAAGAGCGCGAGACCGGAGACGGCCTCCTGACCCGGGCGCTGGGCTGGGTCGAACGTGTAGGCAACCGGCTGCCACATCCTTTCTGGATCTTCGTCCTCCTCGCCGCCGTGGTCCTTCTGCTCTCCGAGCTACTGGCCCGGCTGGGCGTCGCGGCAACGGATCCCGCCAGCGGCGACACCGTGACGGTCACCAGCCTGCTCAACGCGGAGGGCTTCCGGCAGATCGTCGAAGGCGTGGTTCCCAACTTCGTGGAGTTCCCGCCGCTGGGCGTGGTGCTGACGGTCCTGCTGGGGGTCGCCGTCGCCGAGGGCTCGGGGCTGATCCACACGGCCCTGCGCGTGGTGGTCTCCAAGGTCTCCGCGCGGTGGCTGACCTTCGTCCTCGCCCTGGCGGGAGTGACCGGCTCGATCGCCTCCGATGCCATCACCGTGGTCCTGATTCCGCTGGGGGCGGCGGCCTTCAAAGCCGCGGGCCGTTCCGCGGTGCTGGGCGGAGTGGTGGCCTTCGCGGCGTCGTCCGCCGGGTTCAACGCCTCGCTGCTGGTCAATCTCACCGACCCGCTGCTGGGCGGCATCTCCACGTCGGCGGCGCAGCTCGTGGATCCCGAGTACCAGGTCTCCCCGGTGGCCAACTACTTCTTCTCGGCGTCCTCGGCCATCGTCCTGGCCATCGTGATCACCCTGGTCACCGAGCTCCTGCTGACGAAACTGACCCGGCCCATTCACGACGCCGAGCAGGCTGCCGAGGAGCGCGGCGAGACCTCGGCACCGGACCACGAGGAGGACCGCCCCGCCCTGACCGAGGAGAACCTGCGCATGTACTCCCCTCAGGAGGTCAAGGGCCTGAGGTCGACGGCGATCGCGGTGGCCGTCTACCTGGTCGTGTACTTCCTCCTGCTGTTCGTCCCGTTCTCCCCGCTGGCCGGGCAGGACGAGGAGCTCGGGGTGCTCAGCTCCGTGCTGATCACGGACATCTCGGGGCCCATCGGCCTGATGTTCCTGGTCGCCGGCGTGGCATACGGGATGACGGCCCGGACCGTCACGCATCCGGCCGCGGTCCCCGAGCTCATGGCGCGGGGCCTGAAGGACATCACGCCGCTGCTGGTGCTCTTCTTCGCCGCGGCGCAGTTCATCGCCTACTTCTCCTGGACCAACATGGGCACGGTCCTGGCCATCCGCGGATCCGAGTGGCTGGGCGGCGGGGACGTCCCGATGGTGGTGCTCTTCGCCGGCGTGGTGCTGGTGGTCGCCGTCATGAACCTGCTGGTGACCTCCGGTTCGGCGCAGTACACCCTGACCGCCCCGGTGATCGTGCCCATGTTCATGTACCTGGGCATCAACCCGGAAACCACCCAGATGCTGTTCCGCATCGGCGACTCCACCACCAACATCATCACGCCGCTGAACCCGTTCTTCGCCATGACCCTGGGCATGATCCAGCGCTATCTGCCGCGCGCCGGAATCGGCACGCTGCTGTCGCTGACGCTGCCGCTCTCACTGGCCCTGCTGGTGGTGTGGTTCCTGTTCTTCCTGGCCTGGATCGCGCTCGGGATCCCGCTGGGCCCCGGGAGCCCGGTGCAGTAGCAGGCCGTTTCCGGTCACAGGCAGCGGCTGGCACCCGGGCCCGGAAGCACCTCGAAGACCCGCGGGCGTCCCCAGGAGCGTTCGCCGAACGCGTCGACGACGGCGGAGGAGGCGGTTCCGACGTCGGCCTCCCGCACGAGCCCGATCGCGGAGCCGCCGAATCCGGCCCCCGTCATCCTGGCCCCGAGCGCCCCGGCGCCCAGGAGCGACTCCACGGCGGTGTCCAGCTCGGGGCAGGAGACCTCGTAGTCGTCGCGCAGGGAGACGTGGGACGCCGTGAGGTTCTCCCCCAGGGCAGCCCACCGGTGCTCCCGGAGGTTCCCCACCGCCTGATCCACGCGGGCCCGTTCGCTGAGGACGTGCCTGACCCTCCGCCGGGTCTCACCGGACAGCGCGGAGATGTCCGCATCCACCGGGAGCTCCCCCAGAGAGCCGACCCCCAGCTGCTCCGCCCCGCGTTCGCAGGCGGCGCGGCGGGCGGCGTAACCGCCGTCGTCGTTGCTGTGGGCCACCCGGGTGTCGACCACGAGCAGCCGCAGTCCGGCATCAACGAGCTCGAGGGGGATGTACTCGGCCTCGAGGCTCCGGCAGTCCAGGAGGATCGCGTGCCCGGCCGTGGACAGCAACGACGCCGACTGGTCCATGATGCCCGTGGGGGCTCCCACGAAGTCGTTCTCGGCGCGCTGCGTGACCCGCGCCAGGTCGCGGCGGCTGAGGCCAGCGCCGATGAGATCGTTGAGCGCCAGGGCGACGGCGACCTCCACGGCGTGGGAGGAGGACAGGCCCGAGCCCACCGGAACCGTGGAGTCCAGGAGCAGCTCGAACGGGGGGATCTCCGTGCCCGTGCTCTCCGCCAGGGCCCACGCCACCCCCGCCGGGCCGGCGGCCCAGCCCCGGACGTCGCCCGGTTCGAGCGCCCCCGGCCGGAACGCCGCCCGGGCCCGTTCCCCGGTGGAAGGGTCGGACCACGTGGAGATCAGCGCGGCCTCCTCTCTCCCGGGAGCCAGGCGGATCGCCACCAGGGCGGAACGGTCGATGGCGAACGGGAGCACCAGACCGTTGTTGTAGTCCAGGTGCTCGCCGATCAGGTTGACCCGACCGGGTGCCCGCCAGACCCCCTCGGGCTCGGCGCCGAAGGCGGCGTCGAACTCTCGCGTCAGCTCCTGGACGCGCCGGTTCTCCTCAGGGGAGATGCCCTCCCCATGACGGCCGCTCACAGGGCGTCCCTCAGGCGCTGCGCCGTCTCCTCGGGGCTGACATCCCCGATGAACGCGCCCATGGCGGCTTCCGAGCCGGCCAGGTACTTGAGCTTGTTCTCCGCCCGGCGCGGGCTGACGATCTGCAGGTGCAGACGCGCCGCGTCCCGGAGCCCCGGGACCAGCGGGGCCTGGTGCCAGGCCGAGATGTACGGGGTGGGGGTCGAGTAGAGGGCATCCAGCCGGGCCAGGACGTCGCGCTGGATCACGGCGAGCTCATCGAGCTCATCGCCGCTCAGGGCGGCGAGATCCGCTACATGGCGATGCGGCACCACGTGGACCTCCAGGGGCCATCGGGCCGCCCACGGAACATAAGCCGTGACATGATCCCCGGCCACCACCACCCGGGCGCCGTCGGAGAGCTCCTGGTCCAGGAGATCGTGATGCAGCGTCCGGCCGGTCCGGTCCAGATGTTCCACGGCCCGGCGGGCCGTCTTCAGGGTGGTCGGCGTGACATAGGGGTAGGCGTAGATCTGACCGTGCGGGTGATGCAGGGTCGTCCCGATCTGCTCGCCACGGTTCTCGAACGGGAAGACCTGCCTGATACCGGGCAGCGCGGACAGGGCCGCGGTCCGCTGGGCGAGCGCCCTGAGCACCAGCTGCACCTCCTCGGGTTCGAGCTGGGCCAGGCTCCCCTGGTGCTCGGGGGTGTAGACGAGCACCTCGCAGCGACCGCCCGCGGGGTAGGACCGGCCGATCTCGGGCGGCTGATCCGGATCCGGCAGGTCCACGAGGTCGGGGCCCAGGGAGGGGAACCTGTTCTCGAAGGCGACGACCTGGAAATCCGCCGGGATCTCGGATTCCCGACCCGGTGCCGAGGGGCACAACGGGCACTGGTCGGCCGGCGGAAGATGGGTGCGGTTCTGGCGGTGGGTTGCCATGGCGATCCAGTCGCCCGTCAGGGGGTCCTGGCGCAGCTCGCCGTGGCCCGCCCGCTCCTCGGGCGCCCGGGGGTCGACGACGGCCGACGGCAGGTCCGCCTCCTCGCGGGCGAAGAACACGATCTCCCGCCCGTCGAACAGACGGTGCGCGGCATGGGGGACCGTCAGCGCGGCGGGCTCAAACGACACGGTGGACACGGGTGATCTTCTCCTCGAGTTCGGCGACGACGGCATCGGGCAGCTCCCAGTCGGTGATCAGGTCGTCCACCGCGTCCAGGTCGGCGAAACCGTAGAGCCCGACCGTCCCTGACTTGGTGCTGTCCGCCACCACCACCCGGCGATGGGCATGCTCCAGGAACATCCGGTTGACCTGGGCTTCGAGCATGTTGGGGGTGCTCAGCCCCGCTTCCATATCGAAGCCGTGCACGCCCATGAAGCAGACATCGGCGTGCAGGGTCTCCAGGCAGCGCACTGCGAGAGGACCGACCAGGGCGTCCGACGGCGTGCGCACCCCGCCCAGCATGACCACCTGCCCGCCGGGCGCGGGACGGTCCTCGAAGACCTGGGCGATCCGGGGGGAATTGGTCACGACCGTCAGGTCGGCCACCTCGCGGAGTTCCCGGGCCAGTGCGAACGTGGTGGTCCCCGAGTTCACGAACACCGACATGCCCGGCTCGGCCAGCGCCGCCGCAGCGCGGGCCACCGCGCTTTTCTGAGCCTGGTTCAGGCGGGACTTGCGGACGAAACCGGGTTCCTCGGAAGCCGAGCCGGGAGCCGCCAGGCGGGCGCCTCCGTGGACCTTCCGCAGCTCGCCCTGTCCGGCCAGCTGGTCCAGATCACGACGGACGGTCATCTCCGAGACGCCCATGGACTGGGCGAGGTCGGCTACGCGGACGGAGCCATGTGCACGGGTCTGCTCCACGATGCGTGCCCGGCGTTCCGCCGGCAAGAGGTCAGTCACCAGCTTCTCCTCATGTGCGATGGCCTGTAGGTGCGATGGCCTGTATGTGCGTTGGCCTGAACATTGCGGGCCGCCGCCGGCGTCTGTGAGACGGCCGGTGCGGGCCCGCCCAACATCATGCCACTGAATCATCGGTATGTTGATTGATCTACCACTATTGATGTTCGATTATGTTCACTCTAAAGTGTGGCAGAACACACGACAACGATCGAAAGGTGGCTAGGTGCCCTCGACATCGCCCTCCCTGCTCGGCAATGCCGCCAGCGGCACCGGCAGTACGGTTCACCTTCGCGCTGGAGGAGTTTCCGTCCTGCTCTCCAGCCCAGATGGTAGAACTCCCAAAATCGCACATTGGGGCGCGGACCTGGGTGAGCTTTCCGCACAGGAGGCAGCGCTGGTGGCCGGGTCCACCGTGTCGGGGCAGGTGCCCAACGGGCCGGACGTTCCTATGCACGTGGGTCTCGTTCCCGAACCGCGGTGGGGATGGGCCGGTCGTCCCGGGCTCGTCGGGCATCGCGACCGCGACGCCTGGGCGCCTCAGTGGCACATGCAGGGGATCTTCTTCCGGCCGGCGGCCCGCGCCTCCGTGACCGGGGAGATCAACGAGGCGTATACCCAGACCGGCGCTGGACTCCTCGTCGTCGAGCTCTCGGCTCCCGAGGGCCTCTGGCTGACCCTGGAGCTCGAGCTGACCCCTCAGGGCGTGGTGCGTACCCGCGCGTCGGTGCGCAACACCGGCGCACCGGGATACCGGGTCGATGAACTGGCACCGGCTCTGCCCGTCCCGTCCCGCGCGGGCGAGATCCTGGATTTCGCGGGGCACTGGGGTCAGGAGCGCGTGGCGCAGCGCCGGCCCCTGACCGTGGGCGTGCACCTGCGCGAAGGCCGCAAGGGCCGGACCGGCCCGGACGCCGCGCACATGGTCATCGCCGGGACGCCCGGTTTCGGCTTCCGCGAAGGCGAGGTATGGGGCGTGCACGCCGCCTTCTCGGGCAACCACCGCACCTGGGCCGAACGCGAGTACAGCGGTCAGAAGATGCTCGGGGGCGGGGAGCTGCTCATGCCCGGCGAGATCGTGCTGGACACCGGAGAGCAGTACACCTCGCCATGGCTCTACGCGGTGTGGGGCCGCGGGCTGGACGACCAGGCGGCCCGCCTGCACGCGTGGATCCGGGCCCGCGACCAGCACCCGCGGCGTCCCCGTCCCGCGACCCTGAACGTCTGGGAGGCCGTGTACTTCGACCATGACCTGCCCACCCTCGTCGACCTGGCCGAACGCGCAGCCCGGGTAGGCATCGAACGGTACGTGCTCGACGACGGCTGGTTCGGGTCGCGGCGCGACGACACGTCGGGACTGGGCGACTGGACGGTCTCCCCCGACCCCTGGCCCGACGGCCTGAGGCCGTTGATCGAAACGGTGACCGGACTGGGCATGGAGTTCGGGCTGTGATTCGAGCCCGAGATGATCAGCATGGATTCGGAGGTGGCCCGGGCGCACCCCGAATGGGTCATGGCCCCGTCCGGCTACCTGCCGGTGGAGAGCCGCACTCAGCAGGTCATCGACCTGGGCAATCCGCAGGCCTACGCCCATGTGCGGGATCAGATGGCGGCGCTGCTGGAGCGCTTCGAGATCGCCTACATCAAGTGGGATCACAATCGCGATCTGATCGACGCGGGCTCCACGCTCGACCGCGCCCCGGGCGTCCACCGGCAGACTCTGGCCGCCTACCGCCTCATGGACGAGCTGAAAGACCGTTTCCCCGGTCTCGAGATCGAAGCCTGCGCGTCGGGCGGGGCTCGCGTGGATCTCGGGGTGCTGGAGCACACCGACCGCTTCTGGACCTCGGACAACATCGATCCGGCCGAACGGCAGGAGATGCACCGGTGGACCCAGCAGCTGGTTCCTCCGGAGCTGATGGGAAGTCACGTGGCCTCGGGGCATTCCCACATCACGGACCGTCTGCACACTCTCAACTTCCGCGCCGGCACCGCCCTGTGGGGTCATCTGGGCGTCGAATGGGACCTGACCCGGGCGTCCGATACCGAGCTGTCCGAGCTGACCGAATGGATCGCGCTCTACAAGCGGCACCGGGACCTGCTCCACCACGGGCGGGTGATCCGCCTGGACCAGGTCGATCCCGAATGGGACGTCCACGGCGTGGTCTCCCCGTCCGGGGACGAGGCGCTGTTCGCCGTCGTCTGCCTGGGGGTCTCGATCATCGACCCCGTCGGCCGCCTGACGCTGGCCGGACTGGATCCCGAGCTGAGCTACTCGGTCGAGGACATCACCCCCGAAGCCGCCGATGCGGGGTTCAGGCCGCCGGCATGGTGGCCCGGCGGGGAGCGACTGCGCGGCTCCGTCCTCCAGGAGTCGGGCATCCACGCCCCCGACCTGCGTCCCGACCGCATCCGGCTGCTGCACCTGACCTCGCGCGCCTAGGCCGCCCCGTTCTCATCTCCCTTCCATTCCGCACTCACCCGATCAGGAGCCACGATGACTGTGCTCACTCAACAACCAGACAGACCACCGAGCGGCCGGCCGAGCAGTCCGGATGGCAAACGACGACGACGTCCCGATGACACCCGGACCGCGCTGTTCTTCATCGCACCCGCCGCCCTGGGCCTGGCCGTCTTCCTGGCCTGGCCCCTGATCCGCGGCATCTGGCTGAGCTTCACCAACTACAACCTGCTCACCGATCCCGAGTTCATCGGCCTGGCCAACTACCGGCGCCTGATCGCGGACCCCATCTTCTGGGACTCCATGCTCACGACCGTGTGGTACGTGGTGCTCAATATCGGCATCCAGACCGCTGCGGCCTTGACCATCGCCCTGCTGATGTACCGGCTGACCCAGTCCACGCTGCTGCGCGGCCTGGTGCTGACCCCCTACCTGGTCTCCAACGTCGTGGCCGGTCTGGTGTGGGTCTGGATCCTGGACACCCAGTTCGGTGTGGGCAACCAGATCCTGGGCTGGCTGGGGATCGACCCGATCGGGTTCTTCACCGACAGCGCCTGGGCCATTCCCACCATCGCCCTGGTCAACGTCTGGCGGCACATGGGCTACACGGCCCTGCTCATCTTCGCCGGGCTGCAGACCCTGCCGGCCTCCGTCTACGAGGCCGCCCGCCTGGACGGCTCCGGGGAGATCCGCACGTTCTTCTCCGTGACCATGCCGCTGCTGCGGCCCATCATGGCCCTCGTGCTGATCATGACCGTGATCGGCTCCTTCCAGGTCTTCGACACCGTCGCCGTGACCACCAACGGCGGGCCGGCCAACGCGACCAACGTCCTGCAGCTCTACATCTACGACCTGGCCTTCGACCGGTTCCAGTTCGGCTACGCCTCCGCGATGTCGGTCGGGCTGCTGATCGTCCTGGGCATCATCACGGTGATCCAGTACCGCATGACCCGCGCCGACAGCTCCGATCTGGCCTGAGGGGTACACGATGACGACGACGAACACTTCATCCGCCTCCGTCCCCTCGGGCCCGGCCTCGTCCGCACCGGGCGACAGCTCTCCCGCCACGCCGCGCAAGAGGACCCGCCGGCTCAAGCCGGGGCGCATTCTGGCCTGGGTGGTGATGGTGGTGATCCTGCTGATCACCTTGCTGCCCTTCTACTGGATCCTGCGCACCGCGCTGTCCACCAACCCGTCCCTGCTGTCGAACCCGGCCTCGCTGACTCCGCCGGAGTTCACGACCGGCGCCTTCCAGCGAGTGCTCGGCATGCAGTCCACCGAGGACGCCCTCGCCGAAGGCGGCTCGGGCAGTGCCCTGAACTTCTGGCGCTACCTGCTGAACTCGGTCATGGTGGCCACCCTGGTCACGGTGTGCCAGGTGCTCTTCTCCGCCATGGCCGCCTACGCCTTCTCGCGCCTGCGCTGGCGGGGACGAGACAAGGTCTTCGCCCTGTTCCTGGCCGGACTCATGGTGCCCACCGTCTTCACCCTGCTGCCCAACTTCGTCCTGATCCAGCAGCTCGGGCTGATCGACACGGTCCTGGGCATCGCCCTGCCGACCATGTTCATGACGCCGTTCGCGGTGTTCTTCCTCCGGCAATTCTTCCTGGGCATCCCCATGGAGATCGAGGAGGCCGCACGCCTGGACGGGTCGTCGCGCATCGGGACGTTCTTCCGGGTGATCCTGCCCATGGCGGGCGCCCCCATCGCCACGTTGTCCATCCTGACCTACATGACGGCCTGGAACGACTACTTCTGGCCCCTGATGGTCTCCTACACGGATTCCTCCCGCGTCCTCACGGTCGCCCTGGGCGTCTTCCGCGCCCAGTCCCCCCAGTCGGGCACCGACTGGGCGGGCCTTATGGCGGCCTCGCTGATCGCGGCCCTGCCCATGTTCCTGCTGTTCCTGGCCTTCGCACGCCGCATCGTGAACTCGATCGGCTTCAGCGGTATCAAGTGAGGACCCGACCCATGACACGAAAAACCTTCACCCGGGCCCGGCGCAGCCGTCTCCTGTCGGCCACCGCCGTGCTGGCCGTAGGCGCTCTGGCACTGAGCGGCTGCGGCCAGCGCGAGGGCGACTCCGAGGCCAGCAGTACGATCGACTACTGGCTGTGGGACACCCAGCAGCTGCCTGCCTACCAGCAGTGCGCCGATCTCTTCGAGCAGCAGCACCCCGAGTACAACGTCAACATCACCCAGACCGGGTGGGACGACTACTGGCAGCGGCTGACCGCCGGCTTCCTCGCGGGCACCGGCCCCGATGTGTTCATCAACCATCCCTCGCGTTATCCGCAATATGCCGACCTGGAGGTCCTGCTTCCACTGGACGAGCAGGATGCGACGGCGAACCAGCAGGCCTCTGACTACCAGGACGGCCTGATGGAGCTCTGGACCGGCTCGGATGGCCACCGTTACGGCAGCCCCAAGGACTGGGACTCTATCGCGCTCTTCTACAACTCCGACTATCTGGCCGACGGCGGGGTGAGCCCGGAGGAACTGGGGTCCCTGGAGTGGAATCCGGAGGACGGCGGGAGCTTCGAGGCGGCCATTGCGCATCTGACCGTGGATGACAACGGGGTCCGCGGCGATGAACCCGGTTTCGACAAGGACAACGTCGCCGTGTACGGCCTCGGGCTCTCCGATCCCGGTGGTGGCAACACGGGCCAGGGTCAGTGGGGCTCCTTCGCCAACGGAGCCGGCTGGGAGGTGACCGATGAGCCGTTCTGGGGCACCGAGTACAACTACGACGACCCTGCTCTGCACGAGACGCTGGACTGGTACTTCGGGCTCTCGGACAAGGGATACATGCCCAAGTACGGGCAGTTCAACCAGGACGACGGCACGCTGAGCCAGCTGATGTCGGGATCCGTGGCCGTTGTCTCCGACGGTTCGTGGATGGTGCCGGCGTACTCCTCCTCGGAGAACTTCGAGGTCGGGACCGCTCGGATGCCGACCGGTCCCGATGGCACCGCGCCGTCGACGATGAGCGGGGTGGCCGATTCGATCTCGGCCGATGCCGACAACCCGGAGGCCGCTGCCGAGTTCGTGGCGTTCATGGGCTCGCAGGAATGCCAGTCCGTCGTGGCCGAAGCCGGCGTCGTCTTCCCCGCCCGCACCGATTCGGTGGAACGCACCGAGGAGATCTGGACGGAACAGGGCTTCGACACCTCGGCCTTCACCGACCCGGTGGAGGAGGGAGACGCGTTCTTCCTCCCGATCACTAGCCACGGAGCGGACGTCGCGGCCCTGACCATTCCCGCGTTCCAGGAGATCTGGGCGGACCGGCCGCCGTCGGCCGAGGTCCTGGACCGCATCAATCCTGCCATCAACGACCTCTTCATCGCTGATAAAGAGGCCGAGGATGCAGACTCGGGGAACTAACCCCTGACCCCCAGGGGAGGCCGCTCACCGCGGCCTCCCCTCCTAGCACTCGCACGGAGAACCCGTACTGAGAACTCAACTCACTGAGAGAGGAAAACACCCCTATGACCTTCAGCCTCGGAATCGTCGGCATCGGCCAGTTCGGCACGCATTTCGCCGAGCTCTTCGCGGCCCATCCCGAGATCGACGCGCTCTACGCCGTCGACCCGGTGCCGGAGCGCATCGATGCCATCGAGCAGCGCGCGGACCACCCCGTACGGTTCGCGGGCCGCTTCGAGACCGTCGAGGAGCTGCTCGAATCCGACGTCGACGCCGTCGCGATCTTCACCCAGCGCTGGACCCATGGCCAGATCGCCTTGCAGGCGCTGCGCGCCGGCAAGCACGTCTACTCCGCGGTGCCGATGGCGATCGAGGAGGACGAGATCCGTGCCATCACCGAAGAGGTCAAGCGCACCGGGCTGGTCTACATGATGGGCGAGACCAGCCAGTACAACGCCGCCGTGGTCCTGGCCCGCCGGATCCACCGGTCCGGGGCCTTCGGTGAGGTCTTCTACGCCGAGGGCGACTACGTCCACGACATGGACCTCGGCTTCTACGACGCCTACCGGTTCTCCGGCGGCGAGGAGTGGAAGTCGACCGCCTCCTACCCGCCGCTGCTCTACCCCACGCATTCGATCGGCGGAGTCCTGGGGGTGCTCGAGAACCGGCACGCCGTGTCGGTCTCGGCCCTCGGCCGGCCCGACACGCGCAACGACGGCGTCTTCGACAAGGAGGTCTCGAAGTTCGGCAACGACGTCTCCAACGCCTTCGCGCTGTTCGAAATGGACAACGGCGGCGCCTTCCGCACCAACGAGCTGCGCCGGGTGGGCTACCCGTCCCACCGCCGCGAGTCGCGGTTCCGCTATTTCGGCGAGACGAGCAGCTTCGAGGAGACGGTGGACGTCACCTACTGGCACGACAAGGAGGAGGTCCTGGATGTGTCCGGCCTGATCCGCACGGGCGCGACCATGAGCCTGGACGATCCGCGCCTGGCGGAGGTCTCGCCGACGCTGCGTGACGCGTTCGTGGCAGGTGCCGCGCCCTCGCATCACCAGGACCGGCTGCCTTCCGAGTTCCAGGGCATGCCCAACGGGCACGAAGGCGCTCACCACTTCCTGGTCGACGACTTCGCCCGCGCCGTCGTGGCCGGGGTGCAGCCCGCGGTCAACGCCTGGCAGGCCGCCCGCTACACGCTGCCCGGCCTGATCGCGCACGAGTCGATGAAGCGCGGCGGCGAGCGCCTGCCGATCTACGATCTCGGGGACTGCCCGCTGCCCGTCCAGGACCTCGATGCCGATCAGCGGGTGCTGGACAAGGCGGGACTGGAGGCGATGATCGCGGGAGCTCTCGAACCGAGACTCTCCTGAATCGTCCTGTCTGAGCCGTCGTCCGCCTGACCGTCGGAGGCCACGACCCGGAAGCTGCGGTAACGCCGCCTCCGGGTCGTGGCCTCCGACGCGTTTACGGCGCGTTTGCGGCCCGGCGTGCACCGGGCCGCTACGGTCCGGACGTGACGCCTAGGCCGGGGAACCCGCCAGGCGCAGCACCCTCGACTCCCAGGGCGCCAGCGTGCCGGCCGTCGTCCCGTGGGTGCCCAGGAGCAGTTCGGCGTCGCCGTGCTCCGGCAGTCCCTCCTCGGGGATCTCCAGCTCTTCCGCGGACCAGTTGGCGAGCACCAGCAGCTGTCCGTCGCCGTGCCCGCGGGTGAAGGCCCACAGGTGCGGGTGCTCCGGGTGGAGGAGACGGAACTCCCCGTCGCGGACCACCGCGGACTCGTGCCGCAGCTGAATGAGCCGGCGGTAGTGGTGGAAGATCGAGTCCGGATCCTCCCGGGCCGCGACCGCGTTGACGGTCTCATAGCCCGGGTTGACCGGCGCCCAGGGGGTGCCCGTGGTGAAGCCGGCGTTCTCGCTCGCGTCCCACTGGACGGGGGTCCGCGCGTGATCCCGGCTCTTGACCAGGAGGGAGTTCAGCACGGTCGCCTCGTCCAGACCACGGCCGATGGCGTCGCGGTAGTAGTTGAGCGATTCGATGTCCAGGTAGTCCTCGACGCCCGCACGGGGAGAGTTCGTCATGCCGAACTCCTCCCCCTGGTAGATGTAGGGCGTGCCCCGGTGCAGGTGCAGCGTGGTGGCCAGGGTCTTCGCCGAGGCGACCCGGTATTCCGGCCTGTCATCGCCGAACCGGGAGACCGCCCTGGGCTGGTCGTGGTTGTTCCAGTAGAGGGAGTTCCAGCCCTTCTCGGCCAGTCCCTCCTGCCAGGCCGCCAGGTTGGCCTTGAGGACCGGCAGGGGAAGCGGGGCCAGATCCCATTTGCTGCCGCCGGGTGCGATGTCCAGGTCGACGTGCTCGAAGGTGAAAACCATGTTCAGCTCTCGTCGTGCCGGGTCGGTGACCCTCACGGCGAGGTCGATGCCGGCACCCGGCATCTCGCCGACCGTGATCAGGTTCTGCTCGCTCAGGCCCACCTCGCGGTTCATCTCGGCCAGGAACTCGTCGAGCCGCGGGCCGTCGCCGATGGCCTCGAAGGACACCTGGGGTCCGTCCAGGGGCGCCTGGCCGGTGAGCGCCTCGGGCTTCGAGATCAGGTTGATCACGTCCATCCGGAAGCCGTCGACGCCGCGGTCCACCCACCAGCGCATCATCTCGTACACGGCCCGGCGGACCTCCGGGTTCTCCCAGTTGAGGTCCGGCTGCTGCGGCCCGAAGACCCCGAGGTAGTACTGCCCGCTGCGGGGATCGAAGGTCCAGGCCTTCGGGGCGAAGGCCGCCGGGCTGTCGTCGGGCTCGGCGCCCTCTTCTCCGCCCACGGTCCCCGGACGCGGATCACGCCAGAAGTACCAGTCGCGCCGGGGCGATGCCGGGTCGCGGGACTCGAGGAACCACGGGTGCTCGTCCGAGGTGTGATTGACGACGAGGTCCATGACCAGCTTGATGCCGCGAGCGTGGGCGGCCTCGATCAGATCGTCGAGGTCCTCGAGGCTGCCGAACATCGGGTCGATGTCCTGGTAGTCGCTGATGTCGTACCCGTTGTCGCGCTGGGGCGAGCGGTACACGGGCGAGAGCCAGACGACGTCGACGCCCAGCTCCACGAGGTGGTCCAGGCGGTCGATGATGCCGCGGATGTCCCCCACGCCGTCGCCGTCGGAATCGGCGAAGGTCCTGGGATAGATCTGGTAGACGACGGCGGACTTCCACCAGTCGTGCTCCCGGTGCACCGTGGGGTTCATGGACTCTCTTCCTCCTTCACGCGCCCTCGTCGCGGCGGGGCACCTCACCAGTTCCAGTATTTATTGAAGCACAAAATAAAACTAGCCGGCACGCCTTCTACGGAGCTTCGCCCATCGCATAGGCCCGCACCAGATCGACCGCGCACTGGATGGCGCCCAGCCTGACGGCGTCGGCCCCCAGCTCGGAGGCCCTGACCTCGAGCCACGGGGCGTACATGTGCTCGGCGATGCGCTCGCGGGCCGCCCGACTCACGCCGTGCAGTGCCGGGGCGATGCCTCCCGACACGATGATCCGGTCGAGATCCAGCGGCCCGGCCAGCGTCACGCACACCCGGGCCAGGACATCGGCGAGGCGACCGACGATCGCCTCGGCGACGGCATCACCCCGCTCGGCGGCCTCGAAGACGTCCTGGGCGCGAACCTCACCGGATGCCGTCACCCGGATCGACGTGCTGTCCCCGCGCCGGATCGCCTCCTCGGCGAGCCGCCGGGCGCGTACGGCCAGGCCGTCCTCGGAACCCACGCCGTCGACCAGCCGCAGTACGCGCATCTCCCCGGCGCCGCGGCGCGGCTGGCGGAGGAGTTCGCCGTTGAGCACCAGCCCCGCACCGAATCGCTCCCCCGCGATCAGGGCCGCGAGGGAGACCTCCCGGGCGGCGGGGTCCCCGTGC
Organism: Kocuria coralli; assembly: GCF_008831305.1. Classification (GTDB taxonomy): domain Bacteria; phylum Actinomycetota; class Actinomycetes; order Actinomycetales; family Micrococcaceae; genus Kocuria; species Kocuria coralli. Next base: position 103,206 of record NZ_ML708619.1, on the reverse strand, counting down.
AGCTCGGCCAGGGCGGCCAGGTTGGCGTCGTTCTCGACGAGGCACTCCCAGCCGCGGTCGTCGGCGAGCGACCTCAGGTCCGGGTTCATGAGCGGCCAGAAGTCGTCCTGGCCCGCAGGCGAGCGCCCCTCGGAGTCGACGGGGGCCGGCACGCCGATCACCAGCGCCCCCACCCGGGGGGAGGCGACCCCCGCCTGCTCCAGTGCATCGTCGATGGCCCGGAGGATCTCGGCACGGCGCTCCTGACCGCCGACCTCGTCATGACCGAATCCGCGGACGGCCTGCGACAGCTCCCGGCCCCTCAGGTCGGCCACGCCCGCGGTGACCCGATGCGCCCCCGAGTCGACGCCGACGACGTAGCAGGCCCCCTCCCGGAAGGCGTACCTCAAGGCGGGCCGACCCTTCGCCGCCACCCCACCCTCCCCCGCGCCCTGCACGGGCTCCAGCCACCCCTGGCCGGCGAGCTCCTTGCACAGGGCCAGCACCGTGGAGCGCGTCAGCCCGGTCGCCTCCATCAGCTCCGAGGCGGTGGCGGGACTGCCCTGCCACATGTGATCCAGGACCCTCCGGGCGTTCATCCTGCGCAAGTACTGCGGAGAGCTGGAGACGCTCTGCATCCGCTGCGTGTCCATACAACTCCTCGGGCTCCTCGTGACGTCAGATCGCTGCCCAATTATTGCCCACCTTAGATTTAAGGCCTATATTTAACCGTGCGCAGAGCCGATGGTGTGGTCACGTGGTCCGCCAGACTTCCCGTCCGTCTCCGACCAGCAACCACCCGACCGAAAGGACAGCATGACTGCCGAAGCAACGCTCGACACCTCCCAGCACGTTCCCCGCCACCAGGCGGATGCGCAGTGGTGGCGCCAGGCGGCCGTGTACCAGATCTACCCCCGGTCCTTCGCCGACTCCGACGGCAACGGCATCGGCGATCTCCAAGGGGTCGTCACCCGGGTCCCCTACCTGAAGGCCCTCGGGATCGACGCCGTCTGGCTGAGCCCCTTCTACCCATCGGCCCTGGCCGACGGCGGCTACGATGTCGACGACTACTGCGACGTCGACCCCAAGATCGGGACCCTGGAGGACTTCGACGCGATGGCCGCGGCCCTCAAGTCCGCGGGGATCAAGCTGATCGTGGACATCGTGCCCAATCACACCTCGGACCAGCACGAGTGGTTCAAGGAGGCGCTGGCCTCCCCGAAGGGCTCTCCCGCACGGGATCGCTACATCTTCCGGGACGGGCTCGGGCCCGACGGCGCGCAGCCGCCCTCGGACTGGACCTCGACCTTCGGCGGCCCCGCCTGGGAGCCCGTGGGCGACGGTCAGTGGTACCACCACTTCTTCGCCACCGAGCAGCCGGACCTCAACTGGCGCAATCCGGAGGTCCGCGAGGGCTTCCTGAACATCCTCCGGTTCTGGTCCGATCGCGGCGTGGACGGCTTCCGCGTGGACGTGGCCCATGGCCTGAGCAAGGACCTTCCCGAGGACCTGCCCAGCCAGGCTGAGCTGAATGCGATCCCCATCGACGGCAACCACCCGATGTGGGACCGCGACGACGTCCACGAGATCTACGCCGAGTGGCGGCAGGTCTTCAACGAGTACGAGCCGCCGCGGATCGCCGTCGCCGAGGCCTGGGTCGCCTCTGATCGCCGTCCCGCCTATGCGAGCCCCGAGGGCCTGGGCCAGGCCTTCAACTTCGACCTGCTGAACGCGCGCTTCGACGCCGGGCAGTTCGAGGAGATCGTGAAGTTCAACCTGGACCTGGCCGCCAAGTCCGGCTCGTCGAGCACCTGGGTGCTGTCCAACCACGATGTCGTGCGTCACGCCTCTCGTTACGGCCTGCCGCCTGAGCCCTCCCAGCAGGACGGAGGGAAGGCCCTGCGTGCCGTCGACACGGATTCGGATGAGAAGACCGGTACGTTCTGGCTGCTCAACCGGGGGCAGGAGCCTCAGCTCCAGGCCGAGCAGGGCCTGCGGCGGGCACGGGCGGCGACCCTGTTCGAACTGGCCCTCCCCGGCAGCGCATACCTCTACCAGGGAGAGGAGCTGGGACTGCACGAGGTAGCGGACATCGAGGACGAGCACCGCCAGGATCCGCTGTTCTTCCGCAGCCCCGGTGAGCGGATGGGGCGCGATGGATGCCGCGTCCCGCTGCCCTGGAGCAGTGAGGGCGAGTCCCTGGGCTTCGGCGGAGCCGCCCACATCCCCCAGCCGGAATGGTTCGCGGAATACTCCGTGGAGCAGCAGGAGACCGACCCGGCCTCGACCCTGTCGCTCTACCGCCGGGCCCTGGCCCTGCGCGGTCGGCTGCAGACGGAGGAGCACCTGGAATGGCTGGAGACCGGCGACCCACAGGTGCTGGCCTTCCGCCGTCCCAACGGCTGGACGAACGTCACCAACTTCGGCGAGCAGCCGGTCGAGCTGCCCGAGTCGCTGCGCGGCGAGGTGCTCATCAGCAGCGCCGAGCGGAACGGCGAGGAGCTGCCGGGCGAGACCACGGTCTGGCTGAAGATCTGACGAGGACCGGGCCCAGGGCCGGAAGACGGCACTGGGCCCGATCCCGCTTCAGGGCGACCTGAGCACCGGTAGCATTTCGGTCGTACTGGCCGGGGTGATCATCTCCATGATTCCCGCGTTCCCGGTCTTCATCTTCGGACAGCGCGGCTGAGGGAAGGCCTGACCGCAGGACGTGGCACGTGAACCAGGCCGCCCTCCGTCACCCACGACCTTCTGGAGATGCCTGTGAACGATCGCAGTTTCCCCATCGCCCACCCCCGGCCCGCCCGCGGCTGGGTCAACGACCCCAACGGCCTCCTGCTGCATGAGGGACGCTGGCACCTCTACTTCCAGCACAATCTCGAAAGCGCGGAGCACCACCGGATCGTGTGGGGGCACCTGAGCTCGGCGGACCTCGCGCACTGGCGCGAGGAGCCCGTGGCCCTGGAGCCCCAGGACGGCGGGGATGACGAGTTCGGCTGCTGGTCCGGGGTGAGCACCCTCGACGACGACGGCCACCCCGCGTTCGTGTACTCGGGCGTCCTGGATCCGGAAGGGCGGTCGACCGCGCTCGTGGTGCACCGCGATCCGGAGACCCTCGGCTACACGGGGGCACGGATCCCCGCGGCCCGCATGCCGGAGGACCCGGAGGTCATCGCGATGCGCGATCCCTTCGTATTCACTTTCGCCGGCAGACGGTGGGTGATCCAGGGCGCGGGGCTGGCCAACGGCAGCGGAGCGCTCCTGCTCTTCGACGCCACCGACCTGGACTCCTGGAGCTACGAGGGACGGCTGCTGGACGCCAAGGACCCCGCCCTGGACGGAGCCCTGCACGCCTCGATCTGGGAATGCCCGCAACTCGTGCCGGCGGATGACGGCGAGAGCTGGATCCTCCTGATCTCCCGGTGGATCCTCCGTCCGGACGGAGGAGCGGACCTCTTGGACACCGTCTGGGCTGTGGGCACCCTGGAAGAACGGTCCGCCGAAGGACGGCCGCCCCTGGCGTTCGTCCCGAACACGAGCGGACGGCTCGACGCCGGGGACAGCTTCTACGCGCCGCAGGCCCTGGCTCTGCCGGGACGGAACCTGCTCTGGGGCTGGGCGAGGGAATCGCGCCCCCAGGAGGAAGCCGACCAGGCGGGGTGGAGCGGCGTGCTGACCTGGCCCCGCGAGGTGTCCGTTCGCGACGGCCGGGTGCACACCGAGCCCGCCCGGGAATGCTCGCAGCTGCGAACCGGCGAAGTCGCCGTTCCGTCGTCCCGGTGGACCGAGCTCCCCGACGCCACGGACATCGAGGCCGCGGCCTCGCACATGGTCGTCGCCCTGGCCGAAGGCGACCGGCGACGGGTCGTGTGGGAGGGAACCGCCGACAGGGTGGTGATAGACGCCTCGCTGCTGGAGGTCTTCCCGGCCACGGGGATGCCCGTGACACTGCGGGCCTACCCGGCGGACGGCGAGCGCTGGACCGTCTTCTCGGATGGAGACGTCAGGGCGTGGGAGCTGGGCCCGTCGATGCCCTGACGATCAAGGGGCGCGGCCCGCCACGACATCCTGCGACATCCATCACATCATTTTCCGGGTAACATGAGTTCCAGCTCACATTCGTGCGTAGAATCGTCTCCGTTGTGTTCATTTGTGTTCAATCGCAGAACACCATCTTTCCAACGGATCGTCCGGCACGTACCTGCCGGGAAAGAAAGTGAGAAATCGCCATGGCTACTGTTACCTATGACCGCGTGACGTGTCAGTACCCCGGGGCCTCGAGCCCGTCCGTCTCCAGCCTGGACCTCGAGATCGCCGACGGCGAGTTCCTGGTTCTCGTGGGCCCCTCCGGCTGCGGCAAGTCCACGACCCTGCGCATGCTGGCAGGCCTCGAACAGGTCACCGACGGGGCCATCCGCATCGGCGACCGGGATGTCACCGACGTCGACCCCCGCGATCGCGACATCGCCATGGTGTTCCAGAACTACGCCCTGTACCCGCACATGACCGTTGCCGACAACATGGGCTTCGCCCTGAAGATCGCCAAGGTCCCCGCAGCCGAGCGTCGTCGTCAGGTCGAAGAGGCCGCCAAGATCCTGGATCTGACCGAGTACCTGGACCGCAAGCCGAAGGCTCTCTCCGGCGGTCAGCGCCAGCGCGTGGCCATGGGCCGTGCCATCGTGCGCTCCCCGCAGGTGTTCCTCATGGACGAGCCCCTGTCCAACCTGGACGCCAAGCTGCGCGTGCAGACCCGCACGCAGATCGCCTCCCTGACCCGCGAGCTGGGTGTCACGACCGTCTACGTGACCCACGACCAGACCGAGGCCATGACCATGGGCGACCGGGTGGCCGTGCTCAAGGACGGTCTGCTCATGCAGGTGGACACCCCCGCCGAGCTGTACGACCGGCCGGCCAACGAGTTCGTCGCGGGGTTCATCGGCTCGCCCGCCATGAACCTGTTCCGCGCCGCACCCGACTCCAGCGGCGTCCTGCAGCTGGGCTCGAGCCGGATCCAGCTCACGGACGAGCAGCGCGCCAAGATCACCGGCGATGAGGTCACCATCGGGATCCGTCCCGAGGACCTCAAGGTGAGCGCCGACGGCGAGGGCCTCCCGATCGTCGTCGACGTCGTCGAGGAACTCGGCGCCGACGCCTACCTGTACGGATCGCTGGCCCCCGTGACGGTGGCCAACAAGATCGTCACCACCCACTCCTCCGCGGCCGCCGCAGAGCCCTCCGAGGCCGACGCCCCGATGGACACCATCGTGGTGCGCACCGGCGGCCGCAGCCGGGTCGAGTCCGGTCAGACCGTGTGGGCGGCGCCGAACCCGGACCGCATCCACCTGTTCGACACGAAGTCGGGGGCCCGCCTGCCCGATCGGGCGTGATAGCCGCCTGAGACTCACGAACGGTCGGTTTGCTCGCCCATCAGCGGTGATGGGCGAGCAAACCGACCGTTCGTCGTTGTCGAGGCTGCGAACTGACTTCTCGTCGTTCCAGGACCGGTACCAGGACCGGCTCAGACCCAGGAACCCAGGATCCAGAAGCCGCACAGGGAGATGACGACCAGGAAGGCCACCAGCCATAGACCTGCGGGCACGCCGGTGCCCTGGGCGAGCAGCGTCGCGTCCGAAATCGAGGCACGACGACGTCGTGAGCCCGCCAGATGCTGCCTGGTCAGATTCACCCAGGCCCGGAAGGCTCCGATCCACAGCGCCGCCCCGACCGCGAGCATGAGCCACCGGCCGGGGGCCACGTCGAACCAGTACAGGGCGAGCAGGAGGGCTGCGGCCGTCGTCGTCATGAACCACGACAGCCAGCCGCGCATCACGACGAGCGAGACGAGCAGGACCAGTGCGCTGACCACGGCGGCCAGGGGCCAGAACCCGGCGCCGACGGCAGCGGTCCACGCCGCACCGACCACGGCCGGGAACGGATAGCCCCAGAAGGTCGACCACATGGCCGAGGCGCCGCGGCCCATCGAATGGGTCACCCCGGAATGATCCGCCTCGATCCGGATGGTCATGATGCGGCGGCCCGTCACGAGCCCCGCGAGCGCGTGGCCCAGCTCGTGGACCACCGTGACCACCAGGCCGAACCAGCGCCAGGTGGCCCGGGGAATGCTGATCGCGATCGCGCCGAGCGCGCAGAGGACGAGCACCCAGGTATCGGCCGGAGGAACGGGCCGGGCCGTGAAGAGGTCGCCGACGGCCTGCGCGAAACTCACGCGGTAGCCGCCTGCGGGTGGCCGCGCCACGTCATGGGCACGTGGTCGACGCCCTCCTCCAGGAAGTCCGGGCCGGTGCGCTCGAAACCGAACTTCTCGTACCAGCGCTCCAGGTAGGCCTGGGCATGGATCTCCACCGGCCGCCCCGCGTCCGCGGCCCGGTCCAGCGCGACGCGCATGAGCCTGTCCGAGTACCCACGACGACGATGCGCGGCGTGCGTGGCCACCCGCCCGATCCGGATCACGGGGCCGTCCAGGAGGAGCCGGAGCACGGAGACCACGGCGCCGTCCGCCTCGAGCCAGATGTGCTCGGTCGTCTCGGCCCGGTCCAGGTCGTCGATCTCCTCGCACACGATGCCCTGCTCGGCCACGAAGACGGATACCCGCAACTGCAGGGCGCGCTGCATCTGCACGGCGGTCATGTTCTGGGGGGTGAGGACGAAAACCTGGGGATCAGTCATGGACCCGATCCTAGAGGCGCGGCCTGGGCGGCGCCCCTCCGCCCCCTGAGGCACGGCTGCGCACCGGGGGCCGTCGGGCCAGGACCGGCCAGGGCTGGGCAAGACGGGAGAGGGTGCGGCCCGGTCTGGCAAGCTCGCGGCATGTGCGGACGCAAGCGTTGAGTCAGCCCATGAGCTGGACCACACTGGAAGGCATGAACAACCTCGAGATCCGTGAAGAGTCCACCGACACCCGGCTGAAGGTCACCACCACCGTCCCCGCACCGGTCGAGGACGTGTGGGACCTGCTCCGGCGACCGTCCAGCCACGCCGAGATCGACGGCTCGGGCATGATCCGGGCCGCCGTCGGCCAGGAGCCGATCGAATACGTGGATCAGATGTTCGTCATGGAGATGCTCTGGACGGATGGGACCACCCGGTACCGCACGGACAACTACGTCACGCGTTACGACCCCGAGCGCTGCATCGAGTGGCTCGTGGCCGACGAGGGCCAGGACCCGGCGGGATGGAAGTGGGGCTGGCTGCTGCAGACCGCCCCGGACAACAGCACCCGCGTGACCAACTACTGCGACTGGACCGAGGTCACCGATCAGGAGGTGCTCGACCAGAAGGGGTTCCCGCTGGTCGACGCCTCGAAGGTGCAGGCCACCCTGCGCAATCTCGCGAACGCGCTGAGCTGACGGCCGGTGGCCTGTCGTAGCGCCACTACGCACTGCCGATCCGTACCGCTGATCCGTACCGCCACGGAGGAAGGGCCCCGCCATGATCATCGGCGTCCCCGCTGAGACCAAGAACCACGAAGACCGCGTCGCCATCACCCCCGCGGGAGCGCATCAGCTGGCGCGGCACGGGCACGACGTCGTCGTGCAGGAGGGCGCGGGGAAAGGCTCCCGGATCCCCGACGACGAATACGTGGCGGCCGGTGCGCGCATCGGCACGGCCGGCGACGCGTGGGGTGCGGAACTGGTGCTCAAGGTCAAGGAACCCACCCCCGCCGAATACGGGTACCTGCGCCCGGGCCAGGTGCTCTTCACCTATCTCCACCTGGCCGCCTCCGAGGAGCTCACGAAGGCCCTCGTCGAGGCCGGGACCACGGCCATCGCCTATGAGAACGTCGCCACCGACGACGGCGCCCTGCCCCTCCTGGCCCCCATGTCCGAGGTGGCGGGACGGATGGCCGCCCTGGTGGGGACGCACCTGCTGCTGTCCACCAGCGGCGGGCGCGGGATCCTGATGCCGGGCATCCCCGGGGTCAGGCCGGCCGTGGCCACCGTGATCGGCGCCGGGACGGCCGGCAGCAACGCGCTGAGCCAGCTGGTCGGGCTGGGCGCGGACGTCACCGTCCTGGACCTCTCGGTCGACGCCCTGCGCCGGGTGGACGAGCAGTACGGCAGCCGGGTGCGCACGGTGGTCTCCAGCCCGCTGGAGATCGAGCGCTGCGTCCTGCGGTCGGACCTGGTGATCGGGGCTGTCCTGGTACCGGGCCACCGGGCCCCCAAGGTGGTCGAGCGCGCCACCGTGGAGAAGATGATGGAGGGCTCGGTCCTCGTGGACATCGCCGTCGACCAGGGTGGCTGCTTCGAGGGGAGCCGGGCCACCTCGCATGACGACCCGACGTTCACGGTCGGTCCCGCGACGTTCTACTGCGTGGCCAACATGCCCGGCGCGGTGCCCGTGACCTCGACGGCCGGGCTCACGAACGCGACACTGCCCTATGCCGCGCAGCTGGCCGACGCGGGCTGGCAGAAGGCCTGCCAGGACAACAAGGCGCTGGGCAGGGGCGTGCTGGTCTCCGGCGGGGCGATCCGCCATCCGGCCATCGCCTCGGAGTTCCCGGACCTTCTCGCCAGCCCCGCCGGGGGCTCGGATACCCGGTGAGGGGACGCTCCACCGCGCTGGCTGCGCGGGCCCGGCACCGGGAACTCGGCGAGCACCGGGGCCGCCCGGGAGGCAGGGGGCGTCAGTACTTGCGGAGGTTCAGCCGGGGCTGACTCCCCCAGCGACTCCGCAGGACGGCGTGGACGTCCAGCAGGAGCTCGTGCACGGGTTCGGTGGCCGGGCCGAGCACCCGCACCGCCAGTCCGGGCGAAGAGAGGGGCGAGACCCCCGCCCGCAGCCCGTCGACGCGGGCCTCACGGTCGGCCAGGAGCCGGTGCACCTCCTCCACGGCGTCCCGGTCCAGCTCGGGGGCCACCGCGAGAAGGGTGCCCAGGTGGGTCCGGCGCCCCAGGAAGCCGTGCTCGGCCACGCCGTCCTCGTCGGGGACCAGTCGCAGCGTGTCCGTGGCGATCGGCTCACCCGCCGGGCGGGTCAACGACGTGCGCAGCAGCACCGATCGCCACCGGTACGGCGAGCCGTCCGGGGCCCACCCCGGCGTCACGATATCCGTGAGCACCAGTCGTCCTGTGGGGGCGACGACGGCGGAGGTGCGCTGCAGGTAGTCGGCGTCCTGATAGGCGATCAGGGGATCCAGGACGACCTCGAGCACCGCTCCGTCGGCCACGATGAAACGCTGCTCCTGGAGCACGCCCCGGCCGGCGGTGCGGTAGACCTTGGTGGCCGACTGCGTGGTGACCAGGGCAGAGGCGTCCTCGCCGACCTCGGCCGTCAGCCGGTACCGGTCCCCTCCCACGTAACCCCCGCCGGGATTGACCACGATCACGCACTGCTGCCCCGAGGAGTCGAGGTACACGGGTCGCAGCAGGCGCAGGGCGCCCTGATGCCGCTGGGCCGCGATCACGTGCCGCCCGCCCTGGCGGGCGACACGCAGCTCGAGGCTGCCGGTCGGCTCCGGCTCCGGCACAGGGCTCATCCCCTCAGCCCGCCAGGTCGAGCATCAGGACGTCCCTGCGGATCCAGTCGAGCACGGTCTCCAGGCCCTCGTCCGTCTTGAGGTTGGTGAAGGCGAACGGCTTGTCCTTGCGGAACACCCGCGAGTCGGCCTCCATGACCGTCAGGTCCGCGCCCACGTACGGTGCCAGGTCGGTCTTGTTGATCACGAACAGGTCGGACTTGATCATCCCCTGCCCCGCCTTGCGAGGGATCTTCTCGCCCTGGGCCACGTCGATGATGTAGATCGAGAAGTCCACCAGCTCCGGGGAGAAGGTGGCCGAGAGGTTGTCACCGCCGGACTCCACGAAGATCACCTGCAGATCGAGGTGCCGCTTGACGAGGTCCTGGATCGCGGCCTCGTTCATCGAGGTGTCCTCCCGGATCGCGGTGTGCGGGCAGCCACCGGTCTCCAGCCCCACGATCCGGTCCTCGGGCAGCACCGAGGTCCGGGACAGGATCTTGGCGTCCTCGATCGTATAGATGTCGTTGGTAATCGCCGCCGTGGACACCTCCCCGTCCAGGGCTCGCGTGATCCTCTCCACGAGCTGGGTCTTGCCCGCGCCCACGGGTCCGCCGACCCCGATCCGCACCGGTTCCGTTGTCATCCGTGCCTCCTAGATTGACTGGGTTGAGATTCGTGTGTTGGGAAAAGAGCCTCAGGACATGAACATCCGGGCCCTCTGCCAGGAATGCCGCATCTGGTCGATCTCCAGGGCCGGGCTGACCGCCCCGACCTCATCGTCGGTCATGGCCGCGATCCGCTCCAGCGCCGCCTCGACCTCGGGATGCATGGCGCGCAGCACCCGCTGCCCGGCGTTCTGGCCGATCGGGATGCCGCGCACGGCGTTCTGGGTCAGGGAGGTGAGGGAGGTGAACAGGTGCGCCGCGCACGCGTCCTCCCATCCGGTGCCGTGGTCCCTTGCCAGCAGCGCCAGGACCACCGGCACGCTACCGATGACCTCCCCGCGCCCCAGCGCCGTCGTGTAGGCCTGCGCCGCCGGGCCGCTGAAGTTCTGCTCCGCGATCTGGGCGGCTCTGCGGCCCATCGCCGCGTTGCCGTCCCGGACCTGCACGGGCAGGGTCATCGCGTGCAGCGCGGCGTCCACCTCGAGAGGGTCGGCGCCGTCCCTCACGATGGCCCGGATCGCCCATCCGTCGGCGGGAGCCAGCTGATGGTGCAGGAACCGCCGGAGCCAGGCCCGGAAGGTGGTCTCGTCGTGCACCGCCTCGTCGTCGATGGCCGTCTCCAGGCCCAGCGACTGGCTGAAGGCGCCCGTCGGCAATGCCGAGTCGGCGAACTGCAGGACCGCGAGCAGCCCGGAACCCAAGGAGACCACGGTCAGTGCGTGTGCTCGGCGTGCCTGAAGGGCAGCTCCATCACACGGTCCAGACGGGCGAATCGCACCCCGTGGTCGGTCAGGAAGTGCTCGGCCGTGTGGTCGTACTGGACCACCATGACGCCCGTGTGACCTTCCAGTCCCGCGAACGCGACCTCCGGCCCGAAGAACTGGGCGGGCAGGTGCCGGTTGCCCAGCGAGTGCGCCACGAACGCGGCCTGCTCCACGCTGACGGGTGCGATCGCGAGCACCTCGGTGGGAAGGGTCGAGACGACGACGACGTTGCGGCCGTCCCGGTGCAGGATGTCCCCGTCGCGCAGCTCCCTGCGCTCCGCCAGACGCAGCCCGAACTCCGTCCCGTGATCGGTGGTCACCCTCTGAACGCGCTGACGCAACGCAGGACCTTCCAGCGGAACGCGCTCCAGGTGCAGGCCGGCGCGTTCGTCTTCGGTGAGCTCGTCCAGATTTCCCAGGACGGATTCGACGATCAATGGGGTGCTCCTGTCTGACGGCGTGGGGATCGAATGGCGTCCCGTTCGTCAGAACAGGAGGTAGCGCTGCGCCATGGCCAGCTCCTGCGCGGGTTCGGCGGTGATCAGCTCACCCTCGACCCGCACCTGGTAGGTCTGGGGATCCACCTCGATCCGCGGCGTCTCCCCATTGTGCTTGAGGTCCGCCTTGGTCAGGTCCCTGATCCCGCCGACCGGCAGGATCTGCCGGGCCAGGCCGTAGCGCGTGCGGACGTCGTCGTCGTAGGCCGCCCGGGAGACGAAGTGCACGGAATTGCGTGCCGGGGCCTGGCCCTGCGCGCCGAAGGCGTCGCGCATGAGCTGCGGCTGCGGGGTGGGGATCGACGCGTTGGGGTCGCCCATCACGGAGTGCACGATCTGCCCGCTCTTGAGCACGGCGTGCGGCTTGACGCCGAAGAAGACGGGCTCCCACAGCACCAGGTCGGCCAGCTTGCCGGCTTCGACCGAGCCGACGTGCTGGGCGATGCCGTGGCTGATGGCGGGGTTGATCGTGTACTTGGAGACGTACCGGCGGATCCGGAAGTTGTCCCCTCGTCCGTCCCCGCCCAGCGGGCCCGTGCGTTTCTTCATCTGGTCGGCCAGCTGCCAGGTGCGCAGGACCACCTCGCCCACCCGGCCCATGGCCTGGGAGTCCGAGGAGGTCATGGAGAACACGCCCAGGTCGTGCAGGACGTCCTCGGCGGCGATCGTCTCCGGGCGGATCCGGGAGTCCGCGAAGGCCACGTCCTCCGGGATGGCGGGATTGAGGTGATGGCAGACCATGAGCATGTCGAGATGCTCTTCGGCGGTGTTCCGGGTGAACGGCAGCGTGGGGTTGGTCGAGGACGGCAGGACGTTGGGCATGCCCGCCATGGAGATGATGTCCGGGGCATGGCCGCCGCCGGCGCCTTCGGTGTGGAAGGTGTGGATCACCCGCCCGGCGATCGCCCGCACGGTGTCCTCCACGAACCCGCACTCGTTGAGCGTGTCCGTGTGGATGGCCACCTGGAGGTCGAAGCGGTCGGCGGCGGTCAGGGCGGCGTCGATGGAGCCGTGCGTGGCGCCCCAGTCCTCGTGGATCTTGAACCCCGCCACCCCGGCACGGGCCTGCTCCTCCAGGGGCGCCTGGGCGGCGGCATGCCCCTTGCCCAGCAGCCCGAAGTTCATGGGGTAGCCGTCCAGGGCCTGCAGCATCCTCTCGATGTGCCACGGCCCCGGGGTGACGGTGGTGGCCTTGGAGCCCTCCGCCGGGCCCGTGCCGCCGCCGATCATGGTGGTCACTCCGGAGGCCAGCGCCGTGCCGACCTGATCCGAGCCGATGAAGTGGATGTGGGTATCCACCCCGCCCGCCGTCAGGATCTTGTGCTCCCCGGCGATCACCTCGGTCGCGGCGCCGATCAGGATGTCCACGCCGTCCATCACGTCGGGGTTCCCGGCCTTGCCGAGCGCGCTGATCCGGCCGTCCACGATGCCGACATCGGCTTTGAAGACACCGGTGTGGTCGATGATCAGGGCATTGGTGATCACGGTGTCCACGACGCCGTCGCCGCGAGTCAGCCGGCCGTTGTGGCCCATCCCGTCGCGGATCACCTTGCCGCCACCGAAGACCACCTCGTCCCCGGCCGCCGACAGGTCCCGGTTGGTCAGGTCGCGCTCGACCTCGGCGAAGAGCTCGGTGTCGGCCAGCCGGACCCGGTCACCGACGGTGGGTCCGTAGAGGGAGGTGTACTCCGTGCGGGAGAGTTCACGAGCCACGGGCGTCTCCTATCTCGGCGATCTCGCCCGTCCCGGCGAAGGACACCAGGCGGACGGTCTTGCGGTCTCCGGGCTCGAACCGGACGGCGGTGCCGGCGGGCACGTCCAGCCGGTAGCCGGCTGTCGCGGTTCGGTCGAACTCCAGGCCGGGATTGGCCTGGGCGAAAGGGAAGTGCGAGCCGACCTGAACGGGCCGGTCACCGCGGTTGACCACCTCGACCTCGGCCGTCGGCCGCTGGGAGTTGATCTCCACGGGGCCGGGGCTCAGGACGTACTCTCCGGGGATCACGGTGCCTCCTGGGCGATCCCGGCATGGGCTGCCGGGATCGCGGTATTCGTCGGGGTAGTCATCACAATGCTCAGCGGATGGGGTCGTGCACGGTCACCAGCTTGGTGCCGTCCGGGAAGGTGGCCTCGACCTGAACCGAATGGATCATCTCCGGCACGCCCTCCATGACCTGGTCGCGGGACAGGATCGTAGCCCCCCAGGACATCAGGTCGGCCACGGTCCTTCCATCGCGGGCCGCTTCCAGCAGCTCGGAGGTGATCAGGGCGACCGCTTCCGGGTGGTTGAGCCTCAGGCCCCGGTCCAGGCGGCGCCGGGCGAGATCCCCGGCGACCACGACCAGCAGTTTCTCCTGCTCTCTGGGTGTCAGATACATGGCCGCCCCTAGACCGCCAGGGCTTCCCGGGCGGCGTCCACGGCGGCCTCGTCGGCCAGCCCGGAGCGCACGATCCGCCCGGTGGCCAGCACGGCGTACCGGTCCGCGGCCTCCAGGGCGAAGCCCACCTTCTGCTCGGCCAGCAGGACCTGCGTCCCGGAGCGGGAGGCCAGGCCCACGATCTTCTCCTCGATCTCCTGCACGACCGACGGCTGGATGCCTTCCGAGGGCTCGTCCAGCACCAGCAGGCGGGGGCCGGTGAGCAGGGCCCGGGCGATGGACAACTGCTGCCGCTGCCCTCCGGAGAGCAGCCCGGCGCGGCGGTCCATGAGCTCCCCGAGCGCCGGGAAAAGGTCCAGAACCCCGTCCAGCCGCTCCTTGCCGCCGGGATGGGCCTCGGCCACCACCAGCAGGTTCTCCCGGGTGGTGAGGCTGCCGAAGGACTTCTGCCCCTGCGGCACCCAGGCCAGGCCCATCCGCACCCGCTGGTGGGCCGAGAGCCTCGTGATGTCCTCGCCGTCCCAGGTGATCCGGCCGGAGCGGACGGGCAGCAGGCCCATCACCGTCTTGAGCAACGTGGTCTTGCCAGCCCCGTTGTGTCCCAGGACGGTCGTGACGCCGTCGTCGGGAACCTCGAGATCGATGCCGTGCAGGACCTCCGTACGGCCGTAGCCGGAGCGCACCCCTTCGAAACTGAACATCAGTGCTCCTCGCGTTCTGTCGCGGACGGGACGCCGACGGTGACCGCCTCCGGGTCCAGTCCCAGCATCTCGGCCTCGGCCTTGGCTTCTTCCAGGCTCTTGGTTCCGGCGGTGCCCAGGTAGATCTCCTGCACCGTGGGGTTGGCCTGGACCTCGGCCACGGTCCCCTCGGCGATGATCTTGCCCGCCGCCATGACCGTGACGGACTGGGCGTACTTGCGCAGGAACTCCATGTCGTGCTCGACCACGACCACCACGTGGTCGGCCGCCAGCTTCCTGAGCAGCTCGCCGGTGGCATCGCGTTCGTCCTGGCTCATCCCCGCCACGGGCTCGTCGAGCAGGAGCACGTTGGCGTCCTGGACCATGAGCATCCCGATCTCCAGCCACTGCTTCTGCCCGTGGGAGAGCACGCCGGCCTTCGTCTCCTGGAAGTCGCTGAGCCCGGTGGTCTTCATCACCTCGGTGATGCGCGCGGAGACCCCCGTGCGGTGGCGCAGCATCTCCCGGGGGCGCCGCCGCAAGCCCGCGGCGATGTCCAGGTTCTGCAGCACGGTGAGATCCTCGAAGACACTGGCCGTCTGGAACGTGCGGCCCACTCCGTAGCGCACGATCTTGTGCGTCTTGCGGCCCACGAGCTCGTGCCCGTTGTGGTTGATGGAGCCCTGCGCGGGAGCCAGGGCAGTCACGGCGTCGATCGTGGTGGTCTTCCCCGCGCCGTTCGGGCCGATCAGGAACCGCAGGTCCCCCTGCTCGACGCGCAGGTCCACGCCGTCCACGGCCACGAACTTGTCGAAGACCACGCGCAGATCGCGGATCTCCAGGTAGCTGGGGCGGTGATCGCGGGTCATCGTGCTGCCTCCGGTTCGGTCGCCTCGCGGGTGGTGTCCTGGGGGTCGTCGCCGGGCTCGTCCGGGGCTCCTGCGGAGCCGTCGCCGCGCCCACCGCCGCGACCTTCAGGACGGCGACGGCGCAGCAGCCCGATCACGGAGGCCAGCCCGCCGGGCAGGAAGCCGATGACCAGGACGAACAGCAGACCCTGCAGGTAGACCCAGGCCGAGGGGAAGGCCGAGGCGAGCTGGGTGCCCGCGAAGGACACGGCGATCGACCCCAGGACCGGGCCGAGCCAGGTGGCCCGCCCGCCGATGGCCACGCCGATCAGGAAGGCGATGGACGGGACCACGCCGATGTCCGCCGGGGAGATGATGCCGACCACCGGGACGAACAGCGCCCCGCCGATGGCCGCGAAGAGCGCGGCGATCATGTAGGCGACGGTCTTGATCAGGGCCGGGTCGTAGCCGAGGAACCGGACCCGCTCCTCCTGGTCGCGCACCGCCACCAGGAGCTCGCCGAACCGGGAGCGGTAGAGCTGCCAGGTCACGGCCAGCATGGCGAGCAGGATCACGGCGACCACCAGGAAGAGCACGAGCCGGTTCCCGGAGTCGTCCAGATCCCAGCCGAACAGGGACTGGAAGTTGGACAGGCCGTTGGAGCCGTTGGTCAGCACGGGCTGGCCGATGATCAGCACCGCGAAGGCCGCGGCCAGCGCCTGGGAGAGGATCGCGAAGTAGGCGCCCTTGACCCGGCGGGAGAAGATCGCCCAGCCCAGCAGGCCCGCCACGGCGGTGGGGACCAGGATGATGGCGGCCACGGCGATCACCGGGTGCTGCACGATCCCCCACAGCTCGGGGAGCCGTTCCACGCCGTTCTGGCGCATGAAGGTCGGGATGCTCTCCCCTTCGAGGGTGGTGTCCGCCAGGGTCATGTGCATCGCCATGATGTAGGCGCCCAGGCCGAAGTACACGCCCTGGCCCATGGCCAGCATGCCGCCACGGCCCCAGACCAGGCCGATTCCCACCGCGACCATGGCCATGCACAGGTAGCGGCCCAGCAGGTCAAGACCGAATCCGCCGAGCGTCAACGGCGCGACTACCAGGAGCAGCACGGCTCCGATGCCCAGGCCGATCAGTGCCCCGCGCGGGCCGGTGGTCCATACGCCGGGCCCTTCGGCCACGGAGGGCAGTTTCCTGGCGCCGGTGGTGCTCGGCGTCGTGGTTGCCGGTGGTGTTGCTGTGGTTGTCATGCCAGCCCCCGAGTGCGAGTAGCGACGATGCCCTGCGGGCGGATCTGGAGGAATGCGACCACGATGACCAGCACGATCACCTTGGCGATCGACGCCGTGGTACCGAATTCGAAGAAGACCTGCAGCAGGCCCAGGCCCGCTGCCGCGATCACCGCGCCGCGGATCTGTCCGATGCCGCCGGCGACGACCACCAGGAACGCGTCCACGATGTAGGTGGTGCCCAGCGTGGGGCTGGTGGAGCCGATCAGGGTGATCGCCACGCCTGCCACCCCGGCCAGGCCGGAGCCGACGAAGAACGTCAGGGCGTCGGTGCGGCGCGAGGAGATCCCGGAGGCCTCGGCCAGTTCGCGGGACTGGACCACCGCGCGGATGCGGCGCCCCAGAGAGGTCCTGGACATCAGCAGGGACAGCCCGGCCACCACGACGACCGTGAGCGCCAGGATGAACACCCGCGAGGCGGGGACCGGGGTCCCGAAGATCATGACCGGCCCGGACAGCAGCTCCGGCAACCGGACGTCCACCGAGGGGGCGCCGAAGATGTCCCGGGCCAGCTGCTGGAGGATCAGGGAGACGCCGAAGGTCACCAGCAGGGTGTCCAGGGGCCGGTGGTACATGCGCCGGAGCAGGGTCGCCTCCAGGATCAGCCCCAGGAGGCCGCCGACCAGGAAGGCCAGGGGCAGGCTGACCAGGAGGGAGACCCCCGCGCTGCCCAGGATCTGCTGGACCGTGAACGCCGTGTAGGCGCCGGCCATGATGAATTCGCCGTGGGCCATGTTGATCACGCCCATCTGACCGAAGGTCAGGGACAGGCCGACCGCTGCGAGCAGCAGCACCGAGCCCAGGCTCAGGCCGGCGAAAAGCTGGCTGATGAGAATCTCCACGTGCGCCCCCTTTCTGAAAGATGCCTCTGAGGAATGGATCCGGAGAATGACTCTGAAGAGAGTCGTGAGAATGTCGTGGTGCAGGCGGTGGTCAGGAATCAGGCGCCGTTGATACTGGCGGCCCAGGAGTAGCCGTCCAGGAACGGATCGGGGGCAACCGGCTCGGGAGCCTCCCAGATGGTGTCGATCAGCCCGTCCTCGCGGATCTGGCCGATGCGCGGGGTCTTGGAGATGTGCTGGTTCTCGCCGTCGACCGTCACCGTCCCCTCGGGTGCGTCGAAGGCGATCTCCCCGCTGTCGGCTGCCTCCTGGACGGCGGCGACGTCGAAGGAGCCCGCCTCCTCGACCATCTCCTTCCACAGGTAGACCGATGTGTAGGCGGCCTCCATGGGGTCCGAGGTCACCTGGTTCTCGCCGTAGCTCCGCTTGAAGTC
The DNA here is from genome assembly GCF_008831305.1 of Kocuria coralli. Classification (GTDB taxonomy): domain Bacteria; phylum Actinomycetota; class Actinomycetes; order Actinomycetales; family Micrococcaceae; genus Kocuria; species Kocuria coralli. Next base: position 85,349 of record NZ_ML708619.1, on the reverse strand, counting down.
GGCCACGAACGCGTCGTTCTCGGGGGTCTCGACGGTCTGGTAGTAGTCCCAGGCCACGTACTGGCCCCTCAGGTTGTCCACGCCGATCCCGGGGACCTCCTCCTCCGCGATGGACACGGACATCACCGGCAGGGACTGCGCGTCCATCCCCACCGCGTTGTACTGGCGGAAGAACGCCACGTTGGAGTCGCCGTTCAGGGTGTTGAACACGGCGTCCGCCTCGGAGGCCATGGCCTTGTTGACGATGGTGGAGAACTCCGTGGAGCCCATCGGGACGTATTCCTCGCCCACGATCTCCATGTCGTGCGCCTCGGCGTAGGCGTTGATGATGCGATTGGCCGTGCGGGGGAAGACGTAGTCGGAGCCGACCAGGAAGATCTTGCGGTGGCCCTGCTCGCGCATCCAGTCCAGCGCGGGGATGATCTGCTGGTTGGTGGTCGCACCCGAGTAGAAGATGTTCGGGGAGGCCTCCAGACCCTCGTACTGGACGGGGTAGAACAGCAGGGAGTCCTGCGATTCGAAGACCGGCAGCATGGCCTTGCGCGATGCCGAGGTCCAGCCGCCGAACACGGCCGCCACGCAGTCCTGGCGGATCAGCTTGCCCGCCCGCTCGGCGAAGATCGTGGGCTCGCTGGCACCGTCTTCGGTCACCGGCTCGATCTGCTTGCCCAGCACCCCGCCGTCGGCGTTGATCTCGTCGATCGCCATGTTCAGGGAGCGGTTCACGGTGGTCTCGCTGACCGCCATGGTGCCCGACAGGGAGTTGAGCAGGCCGACCTTGATGGTGTCGCCGTCGGTGTCCACGCAGGACTGCCGCGGTGCCTGCTCGGCGGCGGCCTGGGCCTGCGGGTCGTAGCGCTGGCCGCAACCCGTGAGGACGAGCGCGCCCACCAGGGGAAGGACGGCGGTAAGTAGGGCGCGTGAGGACACTGCGGCTCCCTCGGGACTGGCGGGAGGACCCGCTACGTTCAAGGCAGCTACGACGCTAGAGAGGCCATGTTTCCGGCGTTTTGCTCAGCGTTTCTTCAGCGTGTACTCAATGTTGCCGTTGTGTGTCCCCGGTTGCCGGGGGATTGCTCAGGCCGTGGGGACCTCCGCGCGCTTGGAGAGCGGCAGGTGGATCAGCGTGGGTCCGGGGGCGTCCAAGGCTTCGAGGACGCGGTCGGCGACGTCGTCGGCCGTCGCCGCGACGCCCCTGGCGCCGAAGGCCTCGCCGAGCGCCACCCAGTCGGGTTGCCGCAGATCGACCGCCAGAGGATCAATCTGGCGGTCTTCCATATTGGCCCTAATCTCTCCATAGCCGCCGTTGTCCACGCACACGATGGGCAGGGTGATACCGAGTTCCACCGCGGTCATGAGCTCCTGAATGGAGAACATCAACGCCCCGTCGCCAACCAGAGATACGACGGGACGTTCCGGCGCTGCGAGCTTTGCCCCGATCGAGGCGGGCAGTCCGTAGCCCAGTGTGGCGTATGTACCCATGTAAAGCAGTGAATTGGGTGACTGAGCGCGGAAAAAAGTCGTTGATCCCATGTATGTGACTTGAGATGAGTCCCCGCCGATGATGGTTTCGGGCGGCACCGCGTTCATGATCGCCTCGTTGAGCTCGGCCAGCTCCGGCGCCAGGCGCCGTGCCTCCTCGTCCATCCTGGCGAAGACGTCGGTCAGGTCCTGCGGCGCGCGATCGCCCGGGTCCCCCAGGGCCTCGATGAGCTGGCCGACGACGGCGGCGGAGTTGCCCGGCAGCTCGATGTCCGGGTCCAGGTTGCACAGCATCTGGTCCCGCATGATGTCCACGCGGATGATCGGGCCCTCGGGCGTGATCTCACCGCCCCACATCTCCGCGGCCCCCACTTTGGAACCGATCACCAGCAGCGCGTCGGCCGACCTCAGGAACTCCTGCGCGGTCTCCAGGCGCAGGTCGGCGCCGAGGGAGAGCCTGTGCCGCTCGGGAATCGCCCCCTTGCCGTTCGTGGTCGTGATGACCGGCGCCTCCAGCAGCTCGGCCAGCTCGAGCAGCCGCGCACCGGCTGCCAGGGACCCGCCTCCGGCCAGGATCACCGGGCGCTTCGCCGTCCCGAGGGCCTCGGCCGCACGCCGCACGTCCTCGACGGGGGCCGGCTGCGGGGCGCCGAGGGGACGCGGCGCCACCTGGCGGTCCGTGTAGTCCAGCTCCGCCTCCAGGATGTCCAGCGGGATCTCGATGTGGACGGGACGGGGGCGGGAATGGGTGAAGTCGCGCATGGCGTCATGGATCATCGTGACCGCTTCCGCCCCGTTGGTGACCCGCCGTGAGTGCCCGACGATCGAGTCCACCGCCCCGGAGGGGTTCTTGGTCTCGTGCAGATCGCCGATGTCGCGGAAGTCCTGCCCCAGCGGCCGCCCGGGGGACAGGAGGATCATGGGCCGTGACTCCGCGTAGGCCGTGGCCGCCCCGGACAGCGAGTTCAGCAGGCCCGGCCCCGACGTCGTGATCACGACGCCCGGGAGCCCCGAGACCAGGGACCATCCATCGGCCCCGTAGGCCGCTCCCTGCTCGTGCCGCGGCGTGACCGCCCGGATGCCCAGTTCGCGCAGGGGGCGGTAGAACTCCAGCGAATGGGTTCCCGGGATGCCGAAGACGGTGTCGATCCCGTATCCCTTGAGGGTCTCGAGCACGGCGCGGGCGGTGGTACGGCTTTCGGCCACGGTTGGTCCTTTCGGTGGGGCAGTGCTGAAGAGGCTGGGCCCTCGGCCATGAGGGCCCAGCCTCGGAGGGTTACCGCTGGGAGGTCACTGCGCGGCGGTGGCGGGATGCTCGGCGTCGTCCTCGGCATCCGCCTCCGGGCCCGCGATGAACAGCAGGCGCTTGTTGACGAACTCGTCCATTCCCAGCGGCCCGAGCTCGCGGCCGTAGCCGGACCGCTTGACGCCGCCGAAGGGCATCTCGGCGGTCTCGGCCGACGGCGCGTTGACCGCGCTCATCCCGACATCGAGCAGCTGGGCGATCGACTCGGCCCGCTTGACGTCGGTGCTGTGCACGGAGCCGCCCAGGCCGAACGGGGTGTCGTTGGCCAGGGCGAGCGCCTCTTCGTCGGACTCGACCTCGTAGACCACGATGACCGGGCCGAACAGCTCGTCCTCGTAGGCCTGGGTGCCCGGGGCGACGTCGGTCAGCACGGCGGGGCTGAAGAAGGCCTCCGGCCCGTCGGACAGCTCACCGCCCACGTGCAGCGTCGCGCCCTCCGAGACAGCGGTCTGCACCTGCTCGTTCAGCTTCTCCGCTGCGGCGCGCGAGGACAGCGGTCCGTAGGTGTTGGGCTTCTCCGCCGCGGGATCGGCGGGCTCCAGCTGCTCGGTCAGGCGCACCACCTCGGCCACGAAGTCGTCGTAGATCTCGCTGGAGACGATGATCCGCTTGTTGGAGTTGCAGGCCTGGCCCGTGTTCTCGATCCGGGTGTCGAAGGCCAGCTTGGCGGTCTCGGCGACGTCCTTCGTGTCCAGCACGATGAACGGGTCCGAGCCGCCCAGCTCCAGGACCACCTTCTTGAGATTGCGCCCGGCGATCTCCGCCACCTTGGCCCCTGCCCGCTCCGAGCCCGTCAGGGAGACGCCCTGCACCCGGGTATCCCCGATGACCCGCTCGATCTGGTCATGGCTGACGAAGATGTTCTGGTATACGCCCTCGGGCAGGCCGGCCTCCCGCATGATCTCCTCGATGGCCAGGGCGGCCTGAGGGCAGGACTCGGCGTGCTTGAGCAGGATGACGTTGCCCAGCATCAGGTTCGGGGCGGCGAAACGCGCCACCTGGTAGAAGGGGTAGTTCCACGGCATGATCCCCAGCAGGGCGCCGATCGGCCGCGACTGGATCACGGCCCTGCCCTCGACGGTCGACTTGATGGGCTGGTCGGCGGCCAGGGCCGGGCCCTGCTTGGCGTAGTAGTCGAAGATCTCCGCGCAGAACTCGGCCTCCCCCCGCGATTCGCCCAGCGGCTTGCCCATCTCCCGGGTGGCGATCGCGCCCAGCTCGTCCGCGCGGTTCTTGAAGAGCTCGGCGATGTGGGTCACCACCTCGGCTCGGTCCTCGATCGGCATGGCCTGCCATGCGGCGAAGCCGGCCTGGGACTTGACCAGGACCTCTTCGAGCTGGTCGTCGGTGAGGTTGTCGTACTCCGCCACCGTCTGGCCCGATGCCGGGTTCACGGTCTTGAAGGTCAGTGCATCGCTCATCTGTCTCTCCTCGTCGTCGTCGGAGTGCTCAGGGCAGCGGCGTCGCGCTCTGCGCGTACGGCACGCCTCGCCTTTGAATGCCATGGTTCTATACGACGGGCCGTTCCCGCCAGGGGCGTTCGCTGCGAGGAAGAGTGCCGAGGGGTCGCCCGCGCCGCCTCCCCCGGGCCGGATCGGTCCGATCCGGCCCGGATCACAGGGTCGGGCCCGCCGTCGGATTCTGCGCTGCCTCCCGCTCCGCCGGGTCCGGCTCGCCCGCACCCGCCCCGGCGGTGCCACGTCCCGCCAGCCGCGTGTCCCAGGCATGCAGGACCGCGCCCTGCGTGGGACGAGTGGCCAGGGAGACCACCACGTACACCACCGCGGATACGCCCAGACCGATGTAGATCGGCGCATTGGCCATGACCCCGAACACCGCCATGCCGGTCACCACGCCCACGGAGCCGGACACGATGGACCACGCAGCGCCGTAGGAGTTGCCCCGGCGCCAGATCAGGCCGCCCAGGATCGCGACGAGCAGCCCGCCCACGAGCAGGTCGTAGGCGATGGTCAGCGCGGTCACCACGTCCGGCACCAGGACCGAGAAGATGGTGACCACCACACCGAAGGTCAGGAGGTAGACCCGGTCACCCGTCAAGGACGGGCGCGAGTCGTCCTGCTTGGTGACCAGGCTCTTGAACAGCGGCACCACGTCCACGCGGGCCACGGTGGCGGAGGCGATCAGGGCACCCGAGGCGGTGGACATCATCGCGGCCACTCCCGCAGCCAGCACCACGCCGCCCAGGCCGGCGGGGACATGGTCCTGCGCCATCAGGGCGAAAGCGTCGTCGGAGTTCTCCAGGACGGGCAGGACCGCCGCCGCGGCGGTGCCGATGATCGCCCCGGCGAGGCCGAACAGGCCCACGTAGACAGCGGAAACCGTGCCGCCCCACCGCGAGACCTCCGGAGAGCGCGCCGTGAAGACGCGCTGCCAGATGTCCTGGCCGATCAGCATGCCGAAGCCGTAGACCACGAACATGGTGATGATCGACTGGAAGCCCATGGATCCGGCGGAGAAGAACGTCGCGTCCAGGCGCTCGTTCATTCCAGCCCAGCCCCCTGCCGCGTAGAGCGAGAACGGGAGCAGGATCAGGAAGATCCCCACGGTCATGAAGATGAACTGCATCATGTCCGTCAGCGTGATCGACCACATGCCGCCCAGGGCGGAGTAGGCCACGACCACCGCTCCCCCGAGCAGGATCGCCCCGGTGCGGTCGATGGGCAGCAGCACGGAGAAGATCGAGGCGTAGGCCGAGGTGGAGGTGACCGCCAGCATCAGGGTGTAGGCGAGCATGACCACGGAGGACACCCGTGATGCGATGCCCTCCCCGTAGCGCAGGCCGAGCATCTGGGAGACCGTGTAGATCTTGAGCCTGGTGATCCGGCCCGCGAACACCAGGCTCAGCACCAGCAGCCCCGAGGCGATCGCCATGACCAGCCACATGCCGGAGATGCCGTAGGTGTAGCCCAGGCCGATCCCGCCCACGGTGGAGGCACCGCCCAGGACGACGGCGGCCATGGTGCCCGTGTAGAAGAACGGGCCGAGCCTTCGTCCGGCCACGCGGAAATCCTCGGTACTGGCCGCGCGGCGGGCGGCCCAGAGTCCCACCGCCACCATGGCGATGAGGTACAGGACGATGATCGCGACGTTCATGGTGACGTCTCCTCCGAATCGGGTGAGGACCTGGATCCCCGGACGCTGTCCGCTGCAACCCGTCCATGGACGAAAAGTTGATCAAAGCGAAACAAAAGTTGTCTCTGAGTTTAGGTACAGTGTGAGCGATAGAACAGGGGCGGCCGATGTCGAACGTGTAAAACCTTCGGCGAAGCCGCCCCTGACCGCTCCCGCATGGGCCTACGGCTGAACCCGTGCCCCGAGTCCCGCCGGAGGTAGTCCATGAAGGCCTTACCGGTGCACAGCGGCACCGGAGACCCGCATATCGGGCCACGGCTGCGCAACCTCCGCCGTCGCAATCACATGACGATCGACCAGCTCGGGGCTGCCGCGGGACTCTCCAAGGGGTTCGTCTCCCGGGTAGAGAGGGATCTGACCTCGCCGTCCGTGGATGCCCTGGTCCGGCTGTGCCGGGTGCTGCGGGTCGAGGTCGGCGAGCTGTTCGCCCCCGAGTCCCCGATCGAGGTGGTGCGGCTGGCCCGGGCCCCCGAGGTGGACCTGGGCGGCCACGGGATCAGGGAGCACCTGGTCACCCCGGCCGGTCAGCGCGAACTGCAGATCCTGCGGGCCGTCGTAGAGCCCGGCGGGCACAGCGAGAACGAGCTGTACAGCATGGACTGCCGCCACGAGGCCCTGCACGTGATCTCCGGGCGGTTCGTGATCACCACCCCGGACCTGCGTCTCGAGCTGGAGCCGGGTGACACCGTGAGCTTTCCCGGCTCCGAGCCCCACGGCTGGGAGAATCCGGGCGACGATGAGGCCGTGGTGCTGTGGGTCATGACCACCTGAGTCAGGGCCGTATGAGCCATGACCGTACGAAGAGGACCCCGATCGCCGGCACAGACGCCGGCGATCACGAGTCAGGAAGTCAGAGGAAGAGAGCAATGGACCCTGAACGCGTCATCCGGACAGGCCCCGACGGGCGTCAGCTGATCGGCCCCGTCAACGCCGCCAAGACCCCTCGCTGGGCGGGAACGGGTACCTTCGCCCGCCTTCCGCGCACCGACCAGGTGGAGAAGACTGACATCGCCGTCCTGGGCGTGCCATTCGACGCCGGGGTCTCCTACCGCTCCGGGGCGCGGTTCGGCCCGAACCACGTGCGCGAGTCCTCGCGGCTGCTGCGGCCGTTCAACCCGGCCCAGTCGGCATCCCCCTTCGCCTTGTGCCAGGTGGCCGACGCCGGGGACCTGATCGGCAATCCGTTCGATATCGGGGAGGCCATCGAGTCCATCGCCGCCGGAGCCTCGGAACTGATGTCCGCCGGTTCCAGGCTGGTGACCATCGGCGGCGACCACACCATCGCCCTGCCGCTGCTGCGCGCCAACCACGCGGTCCACGGGCCCGTGGCGCTGCTGCACTTCGATGCCCACCTGGACACCTGGGACACCTACTTCGGCGCCGAGTACACCCACGGGACCCCTTTCCGCCGCGCCCACGAGGAAGGCCTGATCGATCCCGAGGCCGTGATGCACGTGGGCACCCGCGGGCCGCTGTACGGCCCGGAGGACCTGGAGGACGATGAGCGCTTCGGCTTCGGCATCGTCTCCTCGGCCGATGTGATGCGCCGCGGCGTGGACGCCGTGGTCGCCGTACTGCGCGAGAAGGTGGGCGACCGTCCGCTGTACGTCTCCCTGGACATCGACGTGATGGACCCGGCCCACGCCCCCGGAACGGGCACTCCCGAGGCGGGCGGCATGACCAGCCGCGAGGTGCTGGAGATCCTGCGCGGACTGCGCGGGCTGAACATCGTCGGCTGCGATGTCGTGGAGGTCTCCCCCGCGTACGACCACGCCGAGCTGACGGGGACCGCCGCGGCCCACGTGGTGTACGAGATGATCACCCTGGTGGCGCTCGGCCCCGGGGCGGCACCCGGCGGTCCGGCGTACGGGATCAGCGGGAACGCCTACGGAGAGGCTCGATGACGGGTTTCGCCGATCGGGCCTCCGAATTCCGCCCGTCACCGGTCCGGACCGTGTTCGAGACCGCCCTGGATCCCGCGGTGGTCTCGCTGGCGGGCGGCAACCCGGACCTGAGCCTGCTGCCCGGGGGCTCGATCGCGGATCTGGCGTCGTCACTGCTGGCCGACCGCGGCCCGGAGATCCTGCAGTACGGCTCCGGGGCGGGCACGGAATCGCTGCGGGCACTGGTGGTCGAGCTCATGGCCCGGCGCGGTTCGGCCATCACCCAGGCCGAGGTCCAGCCGCTGGCCGGGTCCCAGGCGGGGCTGGACCTGGTGACCAAGCTGTACTGCAACCCCCGGGACGTAGTGCTCGCCGAGGGGCCGACCTATGTGGGCGCCCTGGGCGTCTTCGGCAGCTATGAGGTCGAGGTCCGCCACGTCGATATCGACCGGGAGGGCCTGGACCCCGACGAGGTCGCGAGGGCCCTGGATCAGCTCGCCGCCGAGGGGCGGCGCGTGCCGTTCCTCTACACGGTTCCCACGCACCAGAACCCCACCGGGGTCACCCTGCCGGCCGAGCGGCGGCGGGCGCTGGTCGAGGTCTGCGCCTCCCGCGGAGTCCTGGTGGTCGAGGACGACCCGTACGGAATGCTGGGTTTCGACCGCTCGGCTGCCGCGGCCCCCACCCTGCACTCGCTGGATCCGGAGAACGTGATCCATCTGGGCAGCGCGTCCAAGATCTTCTCGCCCGGCCTGCGAGTGGGGTGGGCCGTCGCCCCCGCGCAGGTGAGGGCCCGGATGCAGATCGCCGCGGAGGCCGTGCTGATCCATCCCTCCGTCCTGTCGCAGGAGCTGACCGTGGCCTGGCTGGGCTCACCGCAGTGGCCCGTGGTCCTGGACGAGACGATCGCGCTCTACCGCGAGCGGGCGGAGGCCGCGACGGCGGCCCTGGCCGCCCACCTGGGCGACCGCGCCGAGTGGACCGAACCGAGCGGAGGGTTCTTCACCTGGGTCCGGTTCCCGGGAACGGAGCTGGGGGACATCCTCCGGCGCGGGATCGCGGAGGGCGTGGTGATCGTGCCCGGGGCCGCGTGTTATGCCGACGGACGATCGTCGGATGCCGTGCGGGTGGCCTACTCCGGCGTCTCCCCGGAACGGATCGACGAAGGGATCCGGCGACTGACCGCAGCCGTCCGGTGATGGCCTGACCGGCGTTCAGCGGCCCTGGACACCGTCCAGCTTCGCCGCCCTCACCCGCCGCAGGAACTCCCCGTGGAATGTGGTGTCCCCCGTCAGCTCGGGGTGGAAGGACAGCGCGATGGCCTGACCGGTTCCGACCGCCACGATCGGGCCGTCGCCGTCCACGCCCGTCCCGCGCCGGGCGAGGATCTCGACGCCTGCCCGCACGGAGACCACCTCGGGGGCGCGGATGAACGCCGCCTTCACGGGGCCGAGTGCCGAGTCCAGCGTCTCCGTGGCGGAGTCGACCTGCCGGCCGAACGCATTGCGCCGCACGGTCATGGGGATGAGGCCCAGTGATTGCTGCCCGGGGGCGGGGTCGCGGATCACCTCGGCCAGCGTGATCAGCCCAGCGCAGGTCCCGAGCACCGGTAATCCGCCGTCCAGCAGTTCGATGAGGGGCTCGCGCATGCCGAAGCGGCGCAGCAGCCGGTCCACGGTCGAGGACTCCCCTCCGGGCAGGACCAGCCCGTCGGCCGCCGCTGCGGCCAGGGATCGCGGCGAGCGGACCACCAGGGCTTCCGCGCCCAGGGACTCGAGCATGGCGACGTGCTCGGCCACCCCGCCCTGCAGCGCCAGGACGGCGATCCGAGGGGCGGGTGCCGTCGTGAGGATGGACATGCCGTTCAGGATATAGCCGTATCCAGCCGCCGGACGCGCAGCAACCGCGCCCTCAGGCGCGGAGGGGCTGAGCGACCTCGAGGCGGTCGTGGTCGATCAGCCAGCGGATGGATTCGAGGACGGCCTGCTCGGGCTCGTATGCCGGCGCGTAACCGAGCAGTCCCTTGGCCTTCTCGATCGAGAAGACCTGGCTGCGATGCAGATGGCCCCAGCTCGCGTCGGCGTACTCCGGGGTGGTGAGCTGCCGGTATTCGTCCCAGGTGATGCTCTCCAGCGTCGCGGACTGCCCGAACCAGCCCGAGGCGATCTCGATATAGCCGCGCACGCTCAGCGCGGTCGGCGCGACGGCGTTGAAGTCCTCTCCCGCGGCGGCCTCTCGGTGGCGGATCGCCAGCTCGAACATCTGGGCCACGTCGTCGGCGTGGACGTGGTGCATCATCTCGGCGCCGCTACCGGGGACGGGGACCGAGCCACCCGCGGACAGGACGGCCCACACGCCGGGGTCGAAGTTGCCGAGGGGGCCGATCGGCTGCCACCCGGGTCCGACGATGTGGCCGGGATGAACCGACGTCGTCACCAGCCCGCCCGACGCCGTCTCCTCCTGGAGCATCCGCGCGATCGCGGCCTTCTGGATCCCGTACTCGTCGAACGGCGCGCCGGCCGAGTCGGATCCTTCCACGATCGGGAGCTTGCGGCTGGGTCCGTAGCGCCAGATCGACCCGCAGTGCAGCAGGTGCGCGGTCTTGTCCCGCAGCGACTCGACGAGCGCGGTCGCGGAGTCCAGGGTGAAGCAGACGAGGTCGACGACGACGTCGGGCTCGAGCTCTGCGACGGACCGCCCGAAGGCGCCGTCGGCATCCTGGCGCTGCCGGTCGACGGCGACGTGCTGCACCCTCTCCCACTCGGGAGCATCGCTGTAGCCGGTGCCGCCGGAGCGGGTCATGCTGACCACCCGATGGCCTGCGCGCACGAGACGCGGGACGAGGAAGGAGCCGATGTGGCCGCTTCCGCCGATGACGACGATCTTCATGGGTTCTCCTTGCGTTGCTGCTCACGGGGGTGCGCCTGGGCCGCGGGTCCGACGTCGTCTGCGTCGGTCTCGGGGTGCGGGCCTGTGTCCGGGCGCGGTGCCGCCGAGAGGCTTCCGAGGATCGCGAGCTTCTCGGCTGTCTCCGAGCCGGGTTCGGCGCCGTAGGTGACGAGCCGGTGGCCGGGCTCGCCCGGGGTCTCCATGACCTCGAAGATCATCTCGAGGCGGCCGACCTGCGGGTGGACGAAGTGCTTGACGCCGGTGCGGTGCTCGTGGACGTCCCGGCGGGCCCAGTCCTCGCGGAAGTACGGGCTCAGGGTCGACAGCTCGCCGATCAGCGCCGTCAGCTCGTCGTCGAGGGGGTTGCGCCCCGCCTCCAGTCGCAGGATGGCCGCACCGGTGCGGCGCGCGAGGGGCCAGTCGGCGTAGAAGTCCCTGGCCCGCGGATCGAGGTAGTTGAAACGGGCGAAGTTCGCTCCGCGCGGGTCCTCGAAGACCGGGGCGAACAGCGCTCGGGCCAGGGCGTTGCCCGCCACGAGGTCCAGCCGCGGTGTCTGCACGATGGCGGGCACGCCGATGCTGTCCACCAGGCGGCGCAGCGAAGGGCGCACCGCAGGGCTCGCTTGCGCCGCGGTATCGGGGCCCGGGGAGCCGGCCCGCGCGAGACGGAGCAGGTACTCGCGCTCGACGTCCGTCAGCTGGAGGGCCCTGGCGACTGCGCTCAGCACGCTCTCCGACGCGCCCCGGATACCGCCGCGTTCCAGCCGCGTGTAGTAACCGGTGCTCACACCGGCCAGAGCGGCGACCTCCTCACGGCGCAGGCCGGGTACGCGTCTCTGCTCGCCCAGGTCGGGAAGGCCCGCCTGGGCGGGCGTCACCTGCGCCCGGCGGGAGATCAGGAACTCCCGCACCTCGTCCTTCTCGCTCATGCCCTCCACCGTAGAGGCGAAGGCTCCGCCCCTGGGAGTCCCTGTCCGGTACCCCCGGCGCGGTCACTGCCGGGGGTACCGGGCCGGGGGCTTACCAGCCGCGTTCCGCCAGGCGGTGCGGGGCGGGCAGATCGCCCACGTTGATGCCCACCATGGCCTCGCCGAGCCCGCGGGAGGCCTGGGCGATCGCGGCGGGGTCGTCGTACTGGGCGGTAGCCGCCACGATGGCCTCGGCACGCCGTGCCGGGTCACCGGACTTGAAGATCCCGGAACCCACGAACACGCCGTCGGCGCCCAGCTGCATCATCATCGCGGCATCGGCCGGAGTGGCCACCCCGCCGGCGGTGAAGAGCACGACGGGCAGTTTCCCGGTCTCCGCCACCTCTCGCACGATGTCGTACGGGGCCTGCAGCTCCTTGGCCGCCACGAACAGCTCGTCGGGGTTCGCCCGGAAGGTGGCCTGCAGGTCGGCGATCTGCTTGCGGATCGTGCGGATGTGCTTGGTGGCCTCGGAGACGTCCCCGGTGCCGGCCTCGCCCTTGGACCGGATCATCGCCGCGCCCTCGGCCAGCCTGCGCAGGGCCTCCCCCAGGTTGGTGGCCCCGCACACGAACGGGACGGTGAAGGAGTGCTTGTCGATGTGGTTGACGTAGTCCGCGGGGCTGAGCACCTCGGACTCGTCGATGTAGTCCACGCCGAGCTCCTGCAGGACCTGGGCCTCCACGAAGTGCCCGATACGGGCCTTGGCCATGACCGGGATGGAGACCGACTCGACGATCTGGTCGATGAGGTCCGGGTCGGACATGCGGGCCACCCCGCCCTGGGCGCGGATATCGGCGGGCACCCGCTCGAGCGCCATCACGGCCACGGCCCCGGCGTCCTCTGCGATGCGCGCCTGCTCCGCGGTGACGACGTCCATGATCACCCCGCCCTTGAGCATTTCAGCCAGACCGCGCTTGAGCAGCGGTGAGCCGGTGGCAGGGGTGGAATCCAGTGCAGTTTGAGTCATGAGTGCCATGTTCTGAGAAATACTGGTCCATTCCTAGATCCATTCCACTGCTCATCGAGTAGACCAGTTGACGACGACGGAGCACAATGGCCCCATGACCCAGCGAGCAGCCACCGACCTCACCGTGGTCCTGGACCGGGAGGACCCCAGGCCCCTTCCGGTCCAGGTGGCGGCGGGTATCCGCGAGCAGATAGCGGGCGGAACGCTCGCGCCGGGCGACACCGTGCCGTCCACCCGGTTCCTGGCCACGCGCCTGGGGGTGTCCCGGGGGACGGTCGTCTCCGCCTACGACCAGCTCCTGGGCGAGGGCTACCTGCACGCCGCGCAGGGACGGCCCACCACAGTCCATCCCGGGCTGGAACGGATCCACCCGGATCCCGCCCGGACCGAGCGGGAGCGGCCGGATACCGGCCCGCCGGGAGACCAATTGGGCGGACTCCCACCGGACCAGCGATCGCAAGCGGCCCCCCCGAGCGCGCACGGACAGCTCGTCGACCTGCGTCCCGGCCAGCCGGACTCGAGCAGGCTGGCCGGGGCTGCGTGGCGTTCCGCGTGGCGTCACGCCGCCTCCCAGCCGCCGTCGCCCCCTCCCGATCCACTGGGTCTTCCACCCCTCAGGGAGGCGATCGGCGAGCATCTCCGGCTGATGCGAGCGCTGCCGGTGGCGCCGTCGTCCCTGCTCGTCACCGCGGGGGCGCGGGAGGGTCTCACCCTCCTGCTGGCCGCCACGGCCAGGCGCAACGGGCGCACGCAGCTGCGGGTGGGGCTGGAGGCACCCGGGCATCCCGGCCTCCGGGACGTGCCCCCCGCCCATGGACATGCAGTGGTCCCCTGCACGGTGGACCAGGACGGCCTCCGAGTGGACCTGTTGCCGGAGGGCCGGGACGCCCCGGACGTGCTGATCGTGTCCCCCAGCCATCAATACCCCCTGGGCGGCTCGCTGACCCTGCAGCGCCGGCTGGAGCTCCTCGAATGGGCCCAGCGCTGGGACGTGCTGCTCGTCGAGGACGATTTCGACTCCGAGCTGCGCTACGTCGGGGCGCCCCTGCCCACGCTCTCCGCCCTGGACGCCACCGGTGAGCAGGTCGCGCTCCTGGGCACGTTCTCCACCGTGCTCACGCCGTCGCTGGCCACGGGCTACGTGGTGCTGCCCGGGCACCTGCGCACCCCCGTGACCGGGTTGCGCGACACCCTGGGGGTCCCGGTGGCAGCCGTCACCCAGTACGCGCTCGCGCACCTGCTCTCCTCCGGGTACCTCAGGCGGCACACGCAGCGGATGCGCACGGCCTACCGACGGCGCCGGGAGGCCGTGCAGGATGCCTTCGACGGCGTGCGGCTGGCCCGGCTCGCGCCCATGCACGGAGGGGTCGACGCCGTGATCCTCACCGAGCTGCCGGAGGAGACCGTCATCGAGCGCTGCGCTGCAGCCGGGCTGCTCGTGGGCCGGCAGTCCAAGTACTGGTCGTGGGGCGCGGATCAAGGCCCCGCCCCGCGCGGCCAGGGCATCGTGGTGGGGTTCGCGCAAGCCGGAGACGACGACCTGGTCGACCTCCTGCCTCGATTGGTCGGGGCATGCACCGATGAACCGCTATTTGACAGTTCTCCCGCATATTCTGCGGAATAGACGGGAGAAGTCCGAGATCAGGAGAGAACCCAGAACGTGAAAGACCTGGTGACCGAACGGCTCATCCTGCGTCCTCTCACCGAGGTGCATGCACGAGCCATCATGAGGGTGGGCAACCGCAGCCCGCGATACCCCTCCGCCGCCGACATCGAGGCCGCCGGGGATTTCCTGGCCCTCTGCGCGCGAACCGGCAATCCGTACCCTTTCGGCTCCTACGAGGTCAGGCTGCGCAGTACCGGTGAACCGATCGGATACGCCGGTTTCAACCGGCCCCTGGACGCCGACGGCGTGAGCACCGTCGGCTACGGGCTCGTCGAGACGGCGCGGGGCCACGGGTATGCGACGGAAGCGGTGAAGGCCCTGCTGGCCATGGCGAGGTCCCGGGGCGCCTCGCAGATCCGGGGCAGCGCGCACGTGGACAACGTGGCCTCCCAGAAGGTCATGCTGGCCGCGGGCATGGGGTTCCTGGACTCCGACGACCACGAGCGCTTCTACGCCATGACCTGGTGAGCCGCTACTCGGCCTCCTCCTGCGCCGCGGCGTACTCCTCGGGCGAGAGCAGGTCGCCTTCGGACTCCACGTCCACGGCCAGCAGCCAGGCCTGGCCGTACGGGTCGGAGTTGAGCAGGGCGGGGTCGTCGGCCACCGCGTCGTTGACCTCGACGACGGTGCCGGTCACGGGCGAGTAGATCTCGGAGACGGACTTGGTGGACTCGACCTCGCCGCAGACCTCCCCCGCGGTGACGGTGGTGCCGGCCTCCGGCAGGTCCACGTACACGACGTCGCCCAGGGCGTCCACGGCGATCTGCGACAGCCCGATGCGGGCCGGGGAGGCCGAGTCCACCCATTCGTGCTCGGCGGAGTAGCGGTAGTCCTGGTTGACCTTGTCGATGGCGCTCATGGCGGGGTTCCTCTCGATTCCTGACATACGGGGGACGGGCTCACGGACGGATGCCGGGAAGGGCCGACGGTCAGCGTTCCCGCTGGTAGAAGGGCAGCTGCACCACGCGGAACGGGCTGGGCCTGCCGCGGAGGTCGACGTCGAGCTCCGTTCCGGCCTCCGCGTGCTCCGGGGCCACGAAGGCCAGGGCGACGGCATGGCCCAGCGTGGGGCTGGGGGCGCCGGAGGTCACCTCTCCGACGGGCGTGCCATCGTGCAGCACCGTGTAGCCGGGGCGGGCGGCCCGTTTGGTGTCACTGGCCAGGCCGACCAGACGGCGCGCAGGTCCGTTCTCCTTGATGGCCGCGAGCGCCTCGCGCCCGACGAAGGACTCCTTGGTCTTCAGGGCGACCACGCCGCCCAGACCGGCGCTGAAGGGGTCGATCTGCTCGGACAGCTCGTGGCCGTGCAGGGGCATGCCGGCCTCCAGCCGCAGGGAATCGCGCGCGGCCAGTCCGCACGGCACCAGGCCGTGGGCGCTCCCGGCCTCCTCGAGGACCTCCCAGAGCCGTTCGGCGGCATGCGGATCGGAGTCCACGTCCACGAAGAGCTCGAAGCCGTCCTCCCCGGTGTAGCCGGTCCGGGCCAGCTGGACCGGGAGCTCCCCGCCGCCGGCCCGGACGACGACGTCGGTGATCGCGTAGTACCGCAGCCGGCTCACCGCCTCGGCGCTCTCCGGGTCCACGACGTCGAGCAGGATCGCCTCCGCTCCGGGGCCCTGAACCGCGATCAGCGCGGTAGCCGCCGTACGGTCGGCGATGGTGACATCGAAGACCCGGCCCGTGGCCGTCGTCGTGCGCTCCCTGAGCGCGGCGAGTGCGGCCGGGGTGTTGGCGGCGTTGGGCACCACCAGGAAGTCGTCCTCGGCACGCCGGTAGGTGATGAGGTCGTCGATCACCCCGCCGGACTCATTGCACAGCAGGGAGTACTTGGCCTTGCCGACCTCGATGGCCGAGAGCCGGCCGACCAGGGCGTAGTCCAGGAAGGCGCCGGCCTCGGGGCCGGTCACGGAGACCTCGCCCATGTGGGAGAGGTCGAAGATCCCGGCGGCCTCGCGGACGGCCCGGTGCTCGGCGACGTCGGACCCGTATCTCAGCGGCATCCACCATCCTCCGAAATCCGTGAAGGAGGCTCCCAGGCGTTCGTGCACGTCCGTCAGGGGGGTGGGTCTGGAGTTCTGCGGGCTCATCGCGTGGGGTCCTCCTCGGTGGTGGCGGTGGTGGCCTCCGCGTCGCCGCCCGCTTCGGCGAAAGCCTCGGGCGGCGGGCAGGAGCACACGAAGTTGCGGTCGCCGTGGGCGCCGTCGATGCGCCCGACCGGCGGGAAGTACTTGTCGACGCGCAGGCTCGGCAGCGGGAAGGCCGCCAGTTCGCGCGTGTAGGGGCGGTCCCACGTGTCCGCGGCCAGCACGGCCGCCGTGTGCGGAGCGCGCCGGAGCACCGAGCGCTCGGCCTCGACCCGCCCGGCCGCGACGTCCTCGATCTCGGCGCGGATCGAGATCATGGCATGGACGAAACGGTCCAGCTCGTCCAGGTCCTCGGACTCGGTGGGCTCGACCATGAGCGTGCCGCTGACTGGGAAAGACTCCGTGGGGGCGTGGAAGCCGTAATCGATCAGGCGCTTGGAGACGTCGGTCACCGTGATCCCGGAGCGCGCCGTCAGCTTGCGCAGATCCAGGATGCACTCGTGGGCCACCAGGCCGTTCTCCCCGCTGTAGAGCACCGGGAAGTGCTCCCCGAGGCGCTTGGCCAGGTAGTTGGCGTTGAGCAGGGCGACGGAGGAGGCCGCGGTGAGCCCCTCTCCGCCCATGAGGGCCAGGTAGGCCCAGGAGATCGGCAGCACGCCGGCGGAGCCCCAGCGGGTGCTGGAGACGGGCAGGCCCTGTCCCGCCGCGGCGGCGTCGGACAGGACGGCGCCGCCGCCGTCCCCCGTGCTCGCCGAGGGACGTCCCGGGTCCCCCTCCAGGGGGTCGCCGGGCAGGAAGGGGACCAGGTGCTCGGCCACGGCCACCGGCCCCACACCCGGGCCGCCGCCACCGTGGGGGATGCAGAAGGTCTTGTGCAGGTTCAGGTGGGAGACGTCGCCGCCGAATCGGCCCGGCCGGGCCAGCCCGACCATCGCGTTGAGGTTCGCGCCGTCGACGTACACCTGGCCGCCGGCGGCATGCACGGTCTCGCACACGTCCCGGACCTCGGCCTCGAACACGCCGTGGGTCGAGGGGTAGGTGATCATGATCGCCGCGACCCGGCCCTCGTTCTCGGCGATCGCCCGATCGAGGTCCTCGCTGTCGATGGTGCCGTCCTCGGCCGTCTTGACCACCCGCACCCGGAGGCCGGCCAGGACCGCCGACGCCGCGTTGGTGCCGTGCGCGGAGGCCGGGATCAGGCACATGTCCCGCTGGTCGTCCCCGCGGGATATGTGCCAGCGGCGGATGGCCAGCAGCCCGGCCAGCTCCCCCTGGGAGCCCGCGTTGGGCTGCACGGAGACCTTGGCGTAGCCGGTGATCTCGGCGAGCCTGTCCTCCAAGTCGGTCACAAGGTGCTGCCAGCCCCGCATGCGCTCGAGCGGAGAGTACGGGTGCACGTCGGCGAACTCGGGCCAGGTGATCGCGGCCATCTCGACGGCGGAGTTGAGCTTCATGGTGCACGAGCCCAACGGGATCATGGTGCGGTCCAGCGCCAGGTCCCGGTCCGCCAGCCTGCGCAGCCACCGCATCATCCGGGTCTCGGACCGGTAGGCGTGGAAGTTCTCGTGCGTCAGGAATCCGGAGGCCCGCCGGAGGGGCTCCGGCAACCGGACGGCGACCGGCACGATGTCGTGGGCCTCCAGCCCGAAGGATTCGACGACGGCGGCCACCTCCGCCGCCGTCGTGCGCTCGTCGGTGGAGATCCCCACGTGGTCGTCGTCCACCCGCCGCAGGTCGATGCCCCTCTCCGCCGCCGCCGCGAGGATCTCGTCGGCACGTCCCGGGACCCTGGCCACGACGGTGTCGAAGATCTGCTCGGAGACCAGCTCGACGTTCCCCGCGCTCAGCGCCTCCGCGAGAGCGCGGGCGTAACCGTGGACGCGCTCGGCGATCGCCGTCAGGCCCTCCGGGCCGTGGTACGCGGCATAACATGCAGCGGCCTCCGCCAGGAGCGCCTGGGCGGTGCAGATATTGGAGGTGGCCTTCTCGCGGCGGATGTGCTGCTCACGGGTCTGAAGGGCGAGGCGGTAGGCGGGCCGGCCGGCGTCGTCGTGGCTGACGCCCACCAGACGACCGGGCATGGAGCGCTGCAACCCCTCCGACACCGCGATGAAAGCAGCGTGCGGGCCCCCCGCGAAGAGGGGCACGCCGAATCGCTGGGAGGTGCCCACGGCGATGTCCGCACCCAGGTCCCCCGGGGCGGCCACCAGCGTGAGCGCCAGGAGGTCTGCCACCACGGTGACCATGGCGTTGCGCTCGTGGGCTTCGGAGACGAGCGGCGCCCAGTCGTGGAGGCGCCCCGAGGAGCCGGACTGCTGCACGATCACGCCGGCGATGGGCTCCTGGATCTCCGGCAGGCCGCCGGTCAGGTCCAGGATGCGCAGGTCCATGCCGACCGCCCGGGCGCGCCCGGGCAGCACCGCGAGCGATTGCGGGAAGAGGTCCTGGTCCACCAGGATCACGCCGTTCTTGGCCTTGCGGTTCGCCCGGGACATGAGCAGGGCGGCCTCGGCGACGGCGGAGGCCTCGTCCAGCAGGGACGCGTTGGCGATCGGCAGGCCCGTGAGGTCCTGGACCATGGTCTGGAAGGTCAGCAGCAGCTCCAAGCGGCCCTGCGAGATCTCCGGCTGATAGGGCGTGTAGGCCGTGTACCAGGCCGGGCTCTCCAGCAGGTTGCGCGAGATGGCAGCGGGCGTGACGGTGCCGTAGAAGCCCTGGCCGATCATCGGCGTGCCGGGATCGTTCCGGCCGGCGATCCTGCGCAGCTCGGCCAGGACCTCGGCCTCGTCGAGCGCCGGAGGCAGGTCCAGCTCTCCCTCCTGGCGGATGGCGGCAGGGATCGCGCGGTCCGCGAGCTCTTCGAGGGAGGCGACGCCCACCTCGTTCAGAAGGCGGTCGAACTCGGCGCCGCGGGGACCGATGTGCCGGTCCGCGAAGGCCTGGGGCCCGGCGCCGGAGACGCGGGGTGCCTGGGATGACGGGGTCGCCTGGGGTGCGGACGAACTCATGCGGGACTCCTCAGTTCCTGGGGCGCGGTGGCGCCCTACCGGTCCCTCCCCGCTCTGTCATGGGACCTGAGAGATTCCACGAGCCGCTGATCAGCGGCTCGTTTGCCCCGTCGGTGACGGCTGCCGCGCCGGCCGGGCGGTCCGTTCTTTCCAGAGGTGCCGAGCGTCCCGGTGCAGGTGCCTGAGAGTTTCCCGGGGAGGGGTTTGCTCCTACGGCGCCCCACGCAGCATCCGGGGGTCTCTCCCGGGGCGCTCGTCGGCATGTTCGTGTATGCCCCCAGAGCCTACCGTGACCCGTCTGACCGGACCAAGGAAGGGCCGGTGCCGGATGAGATGAGCATGAGAGACATCGGGTAAACGCCCAGGTGGAGAGACCTGGATCACACCGGAGTGAAGTACCCTTATGAGGACCTATCCACTGACTGGAGGTCTACCGTGCGACTCAAGCGTGCTGCTTTCTCATCAGCCCTGGCATCCGCCGCCCTTGCCCTGGCTCTGACGGGTTGCGGCTCCCAACCCGGGGCCGACGACGACGCCGAAGGTGCCGACACCGCCACGCCGGCCCCGACGGTCACCGTCACGGAGGAGGCCTCGCCGACCGCCACGGGGGCCACGGGCTCGGCGACCAGCACCGCATCCGAATCACCGACGAGCACGACCAGCGCCTCCCCGACCGATTCGAGCACCTCGGGGTCGGCGACCTCGCCCGCCGGTGAGGCCACCCAGGGCGGCGCCTTGGACGCCGCCCTGAACGCCATCGACACCGCTGAGGGCGAAGTCGGCGGCCAGGCCGTGAGCATCGACTTCGACGACGGCGGATGGGACGTCACCGTGGTCCAGGACGGGCAGGAGACCGAGGTCAAGCTGGGCGCCGATGGCGGCACCGTCCGGGAGCAGGACAATTCCGAGTCCGTAGACTCCGACGACCAGCAGGAGCTCGATGCCGCCGAGATCACCTTGGGCGACGCTCTCACCAGGGCCACGGACGCCCATCCCGGCAACATCGACGACGCCGAGCTGAACACCGACCGGGGCACGGTGGTCTACGACGTAGAGCTCTACGTGGGCACCGACAACTCCGGGTTCACCGTCTACGTCGACGCCGCGAACGGGGAGATCGTCAGGACCTCCTGACCTCGTCCTTCGGGGAGTCCGGAGGACCTTCCGGGGCCGGGGTCGCGACCGGGTCGCCGTCGTCCCCGGCACCCCCGCTCCTGCGCACCGTGGCCGCCAGGCGTTCGCTCATGTCACGCATGGCGGCCACAAGTTCGGGCGGCTCCAGGACCTCCGTCCCGATCGGGATCACCGCGAGGTGCGCGGCCATCCACTGGATGTCGTCCGCGCCGGTGGTCAGCACGCACGCCCCCGGGCCGTCCTCCGCCAGCACGCCGACGGTCGGCGGGAAGAGCCGCTCGACCTCGGCCCGGGGCGCCTCGAACCGCACCCTGATCGCGTGCTGATAGGGGTCCGTGGTCACCGACCGGCGCAGATGCTCCTGGATGTCCGGGGTGGGCCGGGGCGTGAAGCCGAAGGTGGAGGTCCTCGCGGCGTGGATCCGGTCCAGCCGGAACGTGCGCCAGTCCTCGCGGTCGAGGTCCCAGGCGAAGAGGTACCACCTTTTGCCCAGGGCGAGCACCCTGTACGGCTCGATGCGGCGCTGGGTGGCCCGTCCATCGCGGGCCACGTAGTCCATGCGCACCTGCACCCCCTCGTGGACGCCGTGGGACAGGGTCACCAGGACGTCCGCGTCGACGCCCGGGCCGCCACCTCCGACCACCTCGATGGCCTTGGCGATGGTACCGATGCGCCGCCGCAGGGTTTCGTGCGCCAGATGCTCGAGCCGCTCGAGAGAGCGGGCGGCCACCTCGTCCAGCCCGGTGATCCCCGAGGACGACGCCAGCCGCAGCCCCACGCCGACCGCCACCGCCTCGTCGGGCTCCAGCAGCAGCGGCGGCAGTTTCCTGCCCGCTCCCAGCCGGTAGCCGCCGCCGTGCCCGCGACCGGACATGACCGGATAGCCGAGTTCGCGCAGGCGGTCGATGTCGCGGCGCACGGACCTGACCGTGACGCCCAGCTGCTCGGCGAGCTCGGGGCCGGTCCAGACCGTCCGGGCCTGCAGGAGGGCCAGCAGCCGGAGGGCGCGGCGGGTGGTATCGCTCATGTGTCCATCATGGAGTTTTTTCAGGACAGAAAGTGACCGCTCAGGGGAGGAACCTGCTCTCAAGAGCCATCCGGATCCGGATTCACGACGGTCCATGGCGGTATGGCGGTCCATGGCGATCCACGACGAAAGCGGCAGATCATGACACAGGCATCCCAGCTCGACGTCCTCACCTCGGTGATCTATCAGTTCGAGTACCACTGGAAAGAGCAGATCAGGCCCCGTCTGGAGGGCCTGACCGACGCCGAGTATCTCTACGACCCCTCCGCGGACCGGTCGGCCTGGACCGTCCACCCCGCGGATGAACGCCGCACGGAGATGCAGGCGGGCGCGAGGGACACCGTGGTCGACTTCGCGTTCCCCGAACCCGACCCGGCACCGTTCACCACCATCGGCTGGCGCCTCGCCCACGTGATCGTCGGGGTGCTGGCCGTCCGCAGCCACGCGCACCTGGGCGGCCCCGAGGCCTCCTACCAGAGCTGGGACTACTCCCCCACGGCCGAGGGCGCCCTGGAGCAGCTGGACGCCGAGGTCGCCCGCTGGTTCGACGGCATCCGGAAGTTCGACGATGCCCGCCTCGCCCAGCCCTGCGGACCCGACGAGGGCCCTTGGGGAGAGCTTCCGATGCTCGACCTCCTCCTGCACATCAACCGCGAGCTGATCCACCATCTCGCCGAGATCGCCCTGCTGCGCGACCTCTACGCCCACACCCGCTAAGGAGTCGTCATGTCGTTCCTCACCCGTCAGGTCACCACCGAGAACGATGCGCTCGCCGGGTTCGCCGCGAACCAGATCCGGCAGATCGCCTGCGCCCTCCAGGGCCTCAGCGACGAGCAGATCCGCATGAAACCCACGGCCAGCGTCATGAGCCTCGCCGGCCTGGCCCGGCACTGCCTCTACGTGGGCAACGAAGGGATCTTCACGGCGTTCGACGCCTCCCGGGCCACGGCCACCAGGGACTCCGGGAACCATGCGGCCGGCCAGCCGTCCGACGAGGCGGTCCTGGACGGGGACACCGCGGACTCGCTGATCGCCGAGCTCGAGGACATGGCCGCCTGGGTGGAGACCACGCTGGCCCAGGCCGATATGGATCAGCGCGTGCCCATACCGGATGCCCCGTGGTTCCCCCAGGATCTGGGGACCTGGCCCGGCCGCTGGGTCGCGATCCACGCCGTGGAGGAATACGCCCGGCACGCCGGCCACGCGGACATCCTGCGGGAGGCCATCGACGGCAAGGGCGCCTACGAGCTCAACGCCCTGGCCGACGGCGAGCCCTGGCCGCCCGAGGGCTGGGACTGAGCACACGGCGGGGCCGGTCCGTCGGAACGGACCGGCCCCGTCGTCATGCAGGCCCCGTGAGGACCGTCTTCGCCCCCAGCTCCCGTATTTTTGTGGGTGACCCTTCGTCCCGAGGAGCACCCATGACCCAGTACCCCTCAGCAACGCATCAGCCGGATCTCCTGGAGGCCCTGGGTATCAGGGCCCCGGTGATGGCGGCCCCTATGGCCGGCGGCCCCAGCACGCCCGAGCTGGTGATCGCCGCGGCCCGCGCCGGAGGACTGGGCTTCCTGGCCGCCGGGTACAAGACGCCGCAGCAGCTGGCCGGCCAGATCGCCGAGGTGAGGGCGGAAACGGAGCGATTCGGGGTGAACCTGTTCGTCCCCCATCCCGTACCGATCCAGACCGGGGACTTCCGCGCCTACGCCCGGTCGCTGGAGGACCTGGCCCGCCGGTTCGACGTCGAGCTGGCCGCGGAGCCGCAGGAGGATGACGACGCCTGGGCGGAGAAGGTCGATCTGCTGGTCCAGGACCCCGTCCCGGTCGTGAGCTTCACCTTCGGGCTTCCCTCCGCGGAGGATATCGCCCGCCTTCAGGCGGCCGGCACGGTCACGGTGCAGACGGTCACGAACACGAACGAGGCCCACGAGGCCCGGACGCTCGGCATCGACGCGCTGGCGGTTCAGGCGGGCTGTGCCGGCGGGCATTACGCCACCCTCACCCCCGAGCGGCCCGCCCCGGACCTCTCCCTGCCGGAGCTGGTACGCCAGGTCGCGGAGGCGGTGGATCTGCCGATCCTGGCGGCCGGGGGCATCAGCCGGCCCGACCAGGTCCGCGAGGTGCTCGACGCCGGCGCCGCGGCCGTCGTCGTCGGGACCGTGCTGCTGCGCTGCCCCGAGAGCGGTGCCTCACCAGTGCACAAGGACGCCCTGGCCGATCCGGGGCGTACGGGAACCACCGTGACCCGCGCCTTCTCCGGTCGCCCCGCGCGCGCCCTCCGGAACGCCTTCACCGACCGCTTCACGGACCTCGCCCCGCTGGGCTTCCCCGCCCTGCATCACCTGACCGGCCCGATCCGGAAAGCGGCCACGGCTGCCGGCGACCCGGAGGCCGTCAATCTCTGGGCCGGTGAGGGCTTCCGCGATGCCACCGACGAACCGGCCGCCGTCGTCCTGCGCCGCCTCACAGAGGATCTGTAATGACGGTTCCACCTGCAACCGGCCGTCAGTGGTGAGTTGAGCCGCCCATCAGCGCTGATGGGCGGCTCAACTCACTACTCGGCCAGAAGAGGCGACAGTACGACGACGGCGGGCCGCCTCCCGGAGGAGACGGCCCGCCGTCGTCGCGGAACGAAGCGGAGATCGGATCAGGCGGACACCGAGGTGCCCGCGGAGCCGAGATTGCGGCATGCCTCGACCACGCGAGCGGACATGCCCGCCTCCGCGGCGGCGCCCCAGACGCGGGGATCGTAGGTCTTCTTGTTGCCGACGTCGCCGTCGACCTTGAGCACACCGTCGTAGTTGGTGAACATGTGGTCGACCACCGGGCGGGTGAAGGCGTACTGGGTGTCGGTGTCCACGTTCATCTTGATCACGCCGAAGGAGACGGCGTCGGCGATCTCCTGCTCGGTCGAGCCGGAGCCGCCGTGGAAGACCAGGTCGAAGGGGCGGTCCTTGCCGTACTTGGCGCCGACCTCGTCCTGGATCTGCTTGAGCAGCTCAGGGCGCAGGCGGACGTTGCCCGGCTTGTAGACGCCGTGGACGTTGCCGAAGGTCAGAGCCGTGATGTAGCGGCCCTTCTCGCCCAGGCCGAGCGCCTCGACGGTCTTGATGGCGTCATCGGTGGTGGTGTAGAGGGTGTCGTTGATCTCGCCGACCACACCGTCCTCCTCGCCGCCCACGGCGCCGATCTCGACCTCGAGGACGATGTGCGCCTTGCCGGTCCGCTCGATCAGCTCGGCGCCGATCTTGAGGTTCTCGTCCAGATCGATGGCGGAGCCGTCCCACATGTGGGACTGGAAGATGGGATCCTCGCCACGGGCCACGGCGGCCTCCGACTCGGCCAGCAGGGGCAGCACGAAGCCCTCGAGCTTGTCCTGGGGGCAGTGGTCGGTGTGCAGGGCGATGTTGACGTCGTAGTTCTTGGCGACCTCGCGAGCGAAGGCGGCCATGGCCAGCGAGCCGCGGACCATGTCCTTCACGGAGGAGCCGGACCAGTAGGCGGCGCCACCGGTCGAGGCCTGGATGATGCCGTCAGAGCCGGCCTCTGCGAAACCACGGATGGCGGCGTTGAGGGTCTGGGAGGAAGTGACGTTGATCGCCGGGTAGGCGAAGCCCTTCTCCTTGGCCCGGTCGAGCATCTCGTTGTAGACCTCAGGGGTTGCGATGGGCATGCTGGCTCCTTCTTCGTCGAGTGCCTCAGGGCTGCTGCCCGCCCCATGTGCGGCGCAGCACTTCGGCCAGTCTAGTCGGGAGGCACAGTCAAAGGCAGAGAAGATGCCAAGAGGTGCCACGCTCCTCTTCTCAAGCCCTGGTCTCGGCCCCCGGGGCCGCGCTCCGCGCGATCTGGCCGAACACATGGCGGCGCACCCACGCGTGCATGGTGATCGCCGCAGCAGCACCGGCGTTGATGGAGCGAGTGGAGCCGAACTGGCTGATCTCCAGCACGGAGTCCGCCCTCTCGATGACCTCGGAGGAGAGCCCCGGGCCCTCCTGCCCGAACACGAGGGCGCAGCGTTCGGGCAGGTCGAAGGTCTCGATGGGCACGGAGCCGTCGACGTTGTCGACGGCCAGCACGGTCAGCCCCTCCCCGCGCGCCCAGGCGACGAACTCGGCCACGGAAGGATGGTGATGGACCTCGAGATAACGGTCGGTCACCATGGCGCCGCGCCTGTTCCAGCGACGACGGCCGATCACGTGCACGCCACCCGCGTTGAACGCGTTGGCCGTGCGGACTACCGAGCCGATGTTGAAGTCGTGCTCCCAGTTCTCGATGGCCACGTGGAACCCATGGCGGCGCGTGGCGAGCTCCGCCACGATCGCCTCCAGGCGCCAGTATCGGAACTCGTCCTCGACATTGCGCCGGTCGCCGTCGCGCAGCAGCTCGGGGTCCCAGTGGTCGCCGTCGGGCCAGGGGCCTTCCCAGGGCCCTTTTCCGACGACCGGGCGCGGGAGGTCCTCCCCCACGGGGTCAGTCAAGGCCGAGTTCGCCCTTGCCGTAGGCGTAGAGGCAAGGCACGCCCGCGTTCTCCTCGATGCGCTCCTTGGCCCCGGTGGCCCGGTCCACGATGATCGCCACGGCCACCACGTTGGCCCCCGCCCTCTGGAGCGCCTCCACGGCGGTCAGGGCGGAGCCGCCCGTCGTGGAGGTGTCCTCGACCACCACGACGTTGCGCCCCTCGACGCTCGGCCCCTCCACCTGGCGGCCCATCCCGTAGGACTTCTGCGCCTTGCGCACCACGAAGGTGTCGATGGCCCGGCCCTGGTCCCCGGCTGTGCGCATGATCGCGTGCCCGACGGGATCGGCGCCCATGGTCAGCCCGCCGGCTGCCTCGAACTCGATGCCGGCGTCGTCGAGCATCCCGAGCATCACCTGGCCGATCAGCCGCGATGCCTCATGATGAAGGCTCACCCGCCGCAGATCGACGTAATAATCGGCTTCGATCCCGGAGGCCAGCGTCACCTTGCCCCGCACGACGGCCAGGTCCACGATCAGCTCGCGCAGTCGCTCGCGGGCGGCGGACAGGTCCGGGGTGTTCAGCTCGATGCTCATGGTCACCATCCTAAGTCGGCCACGGGGCGGGCGAGGCCCCCGGGACGACGGGACAGCCCCCTCAACGGTTCTCTCGGAGCACGTCATTTGATGGCTTCATATCCGGGGATTTGTCAAAATAGCGCATGCAATTCCGGCTGCGCCGGGCAACGAGGCCTTTCGCACACGAGCAGGAATTGCCGCCCCACCGAGAATCCCGGGGCGAACCGAGAACACAGAGGACTCCCCCACCTATGCGCATCTCTCGCCGCACCGCTCTGGCCGTCACCACCGCATCGCTGGGCACCGTGCTCTTGAGCGCATGCCGGAACCCGGACGACGCCGGACAGCCGTCGGAAACCTCCGCCAGCCCCTCTCCGACTCCCACCCCCGTCCAGCCTCCCGAAATGGAAGTCTGGCCGGACAACACCACGGTCCCCCATCTGTTCTTCCATTCACTCGTCGTCGATACCGCGCGCGCTTTCGACGGGGACCCGGAATCCGCCGGCTATCTCGATTACATGGCGACCGTCAGTGAATTCGAGAAGATCATTCAGCAGCTCTTCGACCGCGATTTCGTGCTCGTGAGCCCGCACGAGATGTACGACGTCGCCCCCGACGGCGCGGTCTCCTCCAAACCCCTGGAGGTCCCCGTGGGCAAGAGGCCTGTGGTGCTCTCCTTCGACGATCTGTCCTACTACGAGTACATGGAGGGCGACGGCTTCGCCACGGACGTCGCCGTCACCGACGACGGCGCCCTGACCACCAACTACGAGGACGCCTCCGGCAAGACCAAACAGGGCAACTACGACTACGTCCCGATCCTGGAGGAGTTCGTGTCGGAGCATCCGGAGTTCTCCCCCACCGGGGCCAAGGGCCTGATCGCGATGACCGGGTACAACGGCGTGCTGGGCTACCGGACGTCGGAGCTGGGCTACAAGGACGACAACGAGGACCTGGAGCAGGACCAGAAGACCGCGACCGACGTCGCCAGCGCGATGAAGGACAAGGGCTGGGAGTTCGCCTGCCACACCTGGGGTCACATCAACTGCACCCAGATGCCCCTCGAGGTGATCCAGGAGGACATGCGCAAGTGGAAGGCGGAGGTCGAGCCGATCGTCGGCCCCACCGATCTGCTGATCTATCCCTTCGGGGCGGACATCGCCGGCCTGGAGCCCTACGGCAATGCCAAGTTCGACTTCCTGAAGGCTCAGGGATTCCACTCGTACTACAACGTGGATGCCAGCACCACGGCATGGAACCAGTACGGTCCCGCCTACCTCCGGCAGGCCCGGATCAACGTGGACGGGATCAGCCTCAAGGCCGCCGTCCAGGGACAGAACCAGACCCTCTTCGAGTTCTTCGACCCGCATTCGGTCGTGGATCCCGCCCGCCCGGCCACGATCGCCGGATCCTGACGGGCCTCATATTCTGCCCCGGGCGTCGGTACA
The DNA here is from genome assembly GCF_008831305.1 of Kocuria coralli. GTDB lineage: Bacteria > Actinomycetota > Actinomycetes > Actinomycetales > Micrococcaceae > Kocuria > Kocuria coralli. The sequence goes on along the minus strand of NZ_ML708619.1, from coordinate 57,300 downwards.
GTGGCTGAGATGTTCTCGGACTGGAAACGGCGACGCGCCGCACGGAGGGTCAAGCCCGGGGACGGCCATTCGCTCAAGCGGTTCCGCTGGTGGCAGCCCTTCTCGCGCGCCCTGTTCCATCTCCGCCTCGACGACGACGCCGGGCACCGGCAGGTCTGGTCGGTGGACGTCCAGCTCTGGGGGGATTCGAACGGGGAGGTCAAGGCGCAGCTCTACCGCGACGGCAGGCATCACGCCGAGTCCAAGCTCCCCGCCGGATTCCGGATCCCCGGCGGGACCATCGAGGTGGTCGCCAGCGGCTACGGGCTCAAGCGCTGCCACTACGTGGCGGACGACGGCACCGAACGGCAGCTCGTTCCCGACCCCGCCTCCGCCGAAGGCCGGCGCGCCCGCCTGGAACGCCGCCACCCGGCCCTGAGCCGCGGGATGGGGGCCGTCTCCATCATCGTGCTCCTCGTGGCCCTGGTCCTCGGCGTGCCGCAGATCGCGGAGCAGGTCACCCGCATCCCGCCCGTCGCCGAGCACGTCGGCACCTTCACGTCCCCGATCCGGCTCCCCGCCTGGTTCAACATCGCGCTGCTGGTGGCCACCCTCGTCGCGAGCACGGAGCGCGCCCTGCGCCTGCGCTATCACTGGCTGCTCGACGGCGGACTGTTCGACGGGTCGGACTGACCGCGGACACGGCGTTCCCAGCCTGGCCGACGGCACGGCCGCACCTCGCCGCGGAGGTCAGCGAGGGGGCATACGAAGAGCGCCGTCCAGGCGGATGGTCTCCCCGTTGAGGTAGTCGTTGGCCAGGATCGCCTGCACCAGTCCGGCGTACTCACCGGGCAGGCCCAGGCGCCTGGGGAACGGCACGTTGGCCTCGAGCGCCTCGCGGAACTCCTGGGTGATGCCGTCCATCATGGGGGTCTGCACGATCCCCGGCGCGATCGTGCAGACCCGGATCCCCGCCCGGGCCAGATCTCGTGCCGCGGCGATGGTCATCGAGTGCACCCCGCCCTTGGACGCCGCGTACGCCGCCTGGCCCACCTGACCCTCGAAAGCGGCCACGGAGGCCGTGTTGACGACGACGCCGCGCACCCCGTCGTCGAGCGGGTCGTTGCCGGCCATGACCGCTGCCGCTCGGGTCATGACGGTGAAGGTGCCGATCAGGTTGATCTCGATGACCTTGCGGAAGAGCCCCAGGTCGTGGGGGCCCGTCTTGCCCAGGATCCGGGCTGACGGGCCGATGCCGGCGCAGTTGACCACGGTGCGCAGCGGAGCCAGGTCGCGAGCCGCCTGGAGGGCGGCGTCGACCGCTTCGGCGTCGGTGACGTTGGCGGCGAGCAGCCGGACGCCGTCCGGTACCGTCCCGCCCTGCTGCGCCTTCCGGATGCCGGCGTCGAGGTCGATGCCGACCACCTTCACGCCCCGGCCGGCCAATGACGCCGCGGTCTCCGCACCCAGCCCGGAGGCCGCACCGGTGACGATCGCGCTCGAGTTCTGCAGTTCCATGGGATTCCTCTGAGGTCTCGGTCGGTTTCGGCGGGTTTCGGCAGGCTCTGGGCGGTGGTCCGGTCCCGCGCGGAGCCGGCGGGACGGGCAGCGGACGCGGCGTTCAGACGAACGCGGACTGACCGGTGAGGGCGCGGCCCACGATCAGAGAATTGATCTCGTAGGTGCCCTCGTAGGTGTAGAGCACCTCGACGTCGTTGAGGACCTTGGCGATCCCGTGATCGAGCAGGATCCCGTTGCCGCCCAGGATGTTGCGGGCCAGGGCAGCGGACTCACGGGCGCTGGCGGTCGTCGTCGCCTTGGCCAGTGCTGCGTGGACCATCTCGAAGCCGCCCTCGTCCTGGAGCCCGGCCAGGCGCACCATGAGCGCCGTGGATGCCGACAGACCGCCCATGATCCTGGCCAGATCCTGCTGGACGAGCTGGAACTTGGCCAGGGGCCGGTCGAACTGATGCCGCCGGACGGCGTAGTCGCGGGCGATCTCGTAAGCGGCCATCTGGGCGCCCACGCCCTGCCATCCGACCCAGGCACGGGAATCCCGGAGCTTGACGTTGGCGGCCGCGAACCCCACGCCACCGGGCAGCAGGTTCCCCGCGGGAATGCGCACCCGGTGGAGGTCGATGTCGGCGTTCTGCATGATGCGCAGGCCCATCTTGCGCTCGATCTTGGTGGCGGACCAGCCCGGCCGATCGGTCTCCACGATGAAGGCCTTGGCCTGGCCATCCGCCGCGTCACGGGCCCAGACGATGGCGAAGTCCGCGAAGGTGCCGGCACCGATCCAGCGCTTCCGGCCGGTGATCACCCACTCGTCGCCGTCGCGTTCGGCCCTGGTCTCCAGGCCGCCGGCGATGTCGGATCCGTGCTCCGGCTCGGTGAGCGCGAAGCACCCGACGGCGTCGAAGACCTTGAGCCGGTCCAGCCACCGGGCTTTCTGCTCCGCGGAGCCCAGTTCGTCGATCATCCCGAGGATCAGCTCGTTGTGGATGCCCACCAGGGTGCCCAGGGAGACGTCGGCGCGCGTGACCTCCGCGTAGACCATGCCGATGAACAGGGGGCTGTGCCCCGACAGGACGAGGTTGCCCAGGCCGGCCTCGGCCAGCACGGGCAGCAGATGGGCGGGGAACTCCTCGCGCTCCCAGAACCCGGCGGCCACCGGCCGGACCTCACGGTGCAGCATCTCGCGGATGGCGTGCAGGCCGTGCCGCTCTCCGGCGCTGAGCAGGTGCTCGTAGTGGAAGAGGTCGATCTCGGAGTGGCTGATGCCGACCTGGTGTTCCACGGCGGGGGACTCCCCGCGGGCGAACGGGGGCATGTGGACCCGCTTTCCGTCGCTGCCGTGCCTCCCGTGAGGGTCGCTCCCGGCGAGGCCAGGCAGTGATCTCGTCTCGATATGGTGATCCGACTCACATCTACGCTATCCAGGCGCTTCGGGCGGCGCAACGCGCCCTCGCGCCTCCGGGTACAGCGATGCCAGGGCGCAGCGATGCAAGGGGCGCAGCGCCCCCAGGGCGTCGTGGCGCCCTTGTCAACCGGCGGGACACCCCCATAGCCTTTCCGTGACCCTGATCACGCTCGCGCGGACGGTGGCCCCGCAGCTCCGCCACCACCTCCCGTATCCGACAGCCCCGATCCCTGACCCCGACGAACGGACAAGAGACGCCATGACCGCCGGTTCGAACACCCCAGCAGCTGGCGCTTCCGTCACGCAACGCTTCCGCGCCGCCCGCGACCAGCTCCTGGCCCTGCGCACCGATCTGGACGCCGCCCACCGGGAGTTCGAATGGCCGCGTTTCGAGCACTTCAACTTCGCCTACGACTGGTTCGACCAGATCGCGGCCGGACCCCGCGGCGACCAGGAGGCCCTGGTCCTCGTGGAACAGGACGGCTCCGCCACGCGCCGCACCTACCGGGACCTGTCCCGGCGCTCCTCCCAGCTCGCGGCCTGGCTCGACGGCATCGGCGTCGGACGCGGCGACCATGTGGTGCTCATGCTCGGCAACCAGGTGGAGCTGTGGGAGGCCATGCTGGCCTGCACCAAGCTGGCGGCGCGCATCATCCCCACCACGATCATGCTGGGGCCCAGGGACCTCGCGGACCGCATCGACCGCGGCCGCGCCTCCTGGGTGATCACCACAGCGGCGCAGGCCCCCAAGTTCAACGCCGTGGCCGGGGACTTCGCCGTCGTCAGCATCGGGGAGGCCACCGGCGAGCGCCTGCCCGGGCACGACGGCGAGTACGAGCACCCCCGGTTCGCCTGGTCCGACTCCTACGGAGCACCCGAGACGTTCAGTCTGGAAGAGCCCACCGCCGCCGACGAGACCCTGCTGCTCTACTTCACCTCCGGCACCACCTCCCGGGCGAAGCTCGTGGAGCACACGCATACCTCCTACCCCGTGGGGCACCTGTCCACGATGTACTGGATCGGCCTGGAGCCCGGGGACGTCCACCTCAACGTCGCCTCCCCGGGATGGGCCAAACACGCCTGGTCGAACTTCTTCGCCCCGTTCATCGCGGAGGCCACCGTGTTCCTGTACAACTACGGCCGCTTCGACGCCAAGGCGCTCATGGCGCAGATGGACGCCGAGGGGGTCACGAGCTTCTGCGCCCCGCCCACCGTGTGGCGCATGCTGATCCAGGCGGACCTGACCCAGCTCGAGAACCCTCCCGCCAAAGTGGTGGCCGCCGGCGAGCCGCTGAATCCCGAGGTCATCGCCAAGGTCGAGCGGGCCTGGGGAACGCGGATCCGCGACGGCTACGGCCAGACCGAATCCACCTTGCAGGTGGCCAACACCCCGGGGCGGCCCGTGGTGCCGGGGTCGATGGGGCGTGCGCTGCCCGGCTACGACGTCGTGCTCATCGATCAGGGAACCGGCGCCGAATCCACGACCGAAGGCGAACTGTGCCTGCGCCTGGACCCGCGGCCGGTAGGCCTGACCCCCGGGTACTGGGGGGACGAGCCCAAGACGGCCGAGGCGTTCCGCGGCGGCATCTATCACACCGGGGACGTGGTGAGCCGTACCGAGGACGGGGTCTTCACCTACGTGGGCCGCGCCGACGACGTCTTCAAGGCCTCCGACTACCGTCTCTCGCCGTTCGAGCTGGAGTCGGTGGTCATCGAGCACGATGCGGTGGCCGAGGCCGCCGTCGTCCCCTCACCGGATCCCATCCGCCTCTCCGTGCCCAAGGCGTATATCGCGCTGGCCTCCGGCTGGGAGCCCACCGCGGAGACGGCGCGCAGCATCCTGCAGCACTGCCGCGAGGGACTGGCCCCGTACAAGCGCATCCGCCGCATCGAGTTCTACGAGCTTCCCAAGACCGTGTCCGGCAAGCTCCGCCGGGTGGAGCTGCGCGATCGGGAGACCGAGATCCACGACGACGCCGGTGCGGCGACCACCGGGCAGGAATTCACCGACTCCGACCTGCTCGGCGGTTCCCGGGACTGAAGCCGCCCTCTCCGGCGAACCGTCAGTTTGATCGCCCATCCGAGCTCATGGGCGAGGTGATCGACCACTCGACGAAGTCTGGCGAGCGAAATGGCGACTCGTCCAGCAATTGATACTGCGGTCAGCGGTGCTTGAACTCCGCCTGGCGCTTCTGCGCGAACGCCGCCATGCCCTCCTTCTGGTCCTCCGTGGCGAAAGCGGCGTGGAAAGCCCGGCGCTCGAACAGCACGCCCTGGGCCAAGGTGGTCTCGAATGCCGCGTTCACGGCCTCCTTGGCGGCCAGCGCGGCAGGCAGCGATCGCGTCGAGATGGTCGCGGCCACCTCGAGGGCTCGGTCGAGCAGCTCGTCGGCGGGGACCACCCGGGAGACCAGGCCCGAACGCTCGGCCTCCGCGGCGTCCATGCGGCGTCCCGTGAGGATCATGTCCATCGCCTTGGCCTTGCCCACGGCGCGGGTCAGGCGTTGCGAGCCACCCATGCCGGGCAGGACGCCGAGATCTATCTCGGGCTGCCCGAACTGCGCCGTGTCCGCGGCGATCAGGACGTCGCACATCATCGCCAGCTCGCATCCGCCGCCCAGGGCATAGCCGGAGACCGCCGCCACGATGGGTTTGCGCACCCGGGTGAAACCGTCCCAGTCCGCGAACCAGTCGGCGAGGTAGACGTCCGCGTAGTCCTGGGACGCCATCTCCTTGATGTCGGCCCCCGCCGCGAAAGCCCTCTCGGAGCCGGTCAGCAGGATGGTCCCGATGCCCCGGTCCGCGTCGAAGGCCTGTACCGCGGCCACGGTTTCACGCATGGTCTGCGCATTCAGCGCGTTCAGGGCCTTGGGCCGGTCCAGGGTGATCAGACCCACCCGCTCCCGGGTCTCCACCCGGATGTTCTGGTATCGCTGCGCGGACTGGTTCGTCCCGTCCGCCGGGTCTTGCGTGTTCATGCCGGGTTCTCCGAACTGTCGGGGGCTGGGTCGTGACCTGCATTGCCGGCCGCACCACCGGATCGGCTGGTGGCCGGGGCATCCGATGCCTCGCGGATGGTGTTAATGATCGCGGAGAAGTCGGTGTGCGCGCCGCCTTCCTCCGCGAAGGCGCGGTAGATCTGCGCTGCCAGCGGCCCGATGCGGGCACCGGTACCCGTGCTGGCGATCGCGTCCATGGCCAGGCCGAGGTCCTTGGCCATGAGCGCGCCCATGAACCCGGGCTCGTAGTCGCGGTTGGCCGGTGAGGCGGGGACGGGGCCGGGCACCGGGCAGTTCGTGGTCAGCGCCCAGCACTGCCCCGAGGAATGCGCGGCGACATCGAACAGGGCCTGGTGGGTCAGGCCCAGCCGCTCCCCCAGCACGAAGGCCTCCGAGACTGCGATCATGGAGGCGCCCAGGATCATGTTGTTGCAGACCTTCGCGGCCTGTCCGGCTCCGGAGCCGCCGCAGTGGACCAGGTTCTTCCCCATGACCTCGAGCAGCGGCCACACCGCGCGGGCCTCGGCGTCCTCGGCCCCCACCATGAAGGTCAACGTCCCCGCTTCGGCGCCCACCACCCCGCCGGAGACGGGCGCGTCGACCGGCCGGTGACCGGCGGTCCGGGCCAGGTCCGCAGCGGCTCGGGCGTCCTGGACGGAGATCGTCGAGCAGTCGAGGAAGAGCGTTCCCGCCTGCGCGGCGGCCAGGAGACCCGATGCGGCGGGCGCGGAGACCGGCTCGCCTCCCCCTGGAGCCGGCGGGACCTCGGCAGCCGCGGACGCGCCTTCGTACGCTTCCAGAAGATGCCGGCCGCTGGGCAGCATGGTGATCACGACATCGGCGCCCGCTGCGGCGGCCGCACCGGTCCCGGCGACCTCGACCCCTCGTGCGGAAGCCGCCTCGAGGGCTGCCGGGACGAGGTCGAATCCGACCACGCGGTGACCCGCCGCCACCAGGTTCGCCGCCATGGGCCCGCCCATGTTGCCCAGGCCGATGAACGCTATATGTCCGGTCATGACTGATCTCCTGGATGTCTGGTCTCCGGGGTCACCATGGGCCATGGGGCCGGCTTCCTCGCCGCGCGACCGCTGATGTGCCCCACGGCACACCCTAGTGAGGCTCGCCGCTGCGTGCCACCGTCGGGGCGGGCGGCTGTCATCGTCCGCCGAGCTCAAGAACCTCCTGGGCCAGCTCCCCGACATCCTGAGGGTCGTGGCTGACCACCACCGCCGTCCTCCCCGCGAGCACCCGGACCAGCAGCTCGCGCAGCTCGGTCTTGCCGCCGGCGTCCACGGGGGCGAGGGGCTCATCGAGCAGGAGGACCTCCGGTTCGGCGGCGAGCGCACGCGCCAGGGCCACGCGTTGCGCCTGCCCTCCGGAGAGAGCCTCGGGGCGCCGGTCGGCGAAACGCGTGGCGGACAGGTCCTCGAGCCACTGCATGGCCTTGTCCCGTGCTGCGCTGCGTCCCAGCCCCCGTGATCGTGGGGCGAACGCGACGTTCTCCAGCACCGTCAGGTGGGGGAACAGCAGGGGACGCTGGGCCATGAGCGTCACGCCCCGGCGATGCGGGGGCACCCAGGTACCGCGGCCGGCGTCGTCGAGGTCGAAGAGCACGCGCCCCCCGACCGTGCCGCGGCCGGAGGCGGGGATCAGAAGACCCGCCAGCACCCCCAGAATGGTGGACTTCCCGGCCCCGTTGGGACCGGTGATGCCGAGCGTGCGCCCCTGGCCGAGCTCGAACTCGGCCTCGACCTCGCGCTCCGGGATGCGCGCGCGGAACGTCAGGCTCATCGCACGCCCCTGGCCGCGGCACGTGCTCTCGGTGCCGACAGCCCCACGACGGCGATCGCCACGGCCACAAGCACCAGGGACAACGCCACCGCGGCGTCGGGATCCGTCTCCCGCTGGAGGTAGATCTCCAGCGGCAGCGTGCGGGTGACTCCCTGCAGCGAGCCCGCGAAGGTCAGGGTGGCCCCGAACTCGCCCAGGCTCCGGGCGAAGGCGAGCACGGCTCCGGAGGCCAGGCCCGGCAGCACGAGGGGCAGGGTAATACGCCGCAGCACGGTCCCGGGCCCCGCCCCCAGCGTGGCGGCGAGCCCCTCGTACTGGGTGCCCGCGCTGCGCAGGGCGCCCTCCAGCCCCACCACCAGGAAGGGCAGGGAGACGAAGGTCTGGGCGATCACGACGGCGGTGGTGGTGAAGGCGATCGAGAGACCCATGACTTCGAGATGCTGCCCCAGCAGACCGGCCCGCCCGTAGACGTGCAGGAGGGCTATACCGCCCACGACCGGGGGGAGCACCAGGGGCAGCAGGATCAGGGACCGCAGGAACCGCTGGCCGGGAAAGCTGGAGCGGGCCAGCACCAGTGCGAGCGGTGTCCCGAGCAGCACGCACAGCACCGTGCTGGTGGCCGCCGTCCGCAGGCTGAGCCACAGGGCGGCCAGCGAGGACTCGGAGGTGATCAGGCCCCAGAAGCTGCTCAGATCGACCCGCAGGAGCATTCCCAGCACGGGCAGGACGACGAACAGGGCGCCCGCAACGGCCGGAATCGTGACCCACCATGGCAGCGACAGGTAGGACCGGGGCCTGCGGCGGCCCCGCCCGGAGGGTCCGCCGGACCGCGACGTCCCGTCGTCGCCCGCGGGAGCTCGTGCTTCCGACGATGACGCTGCCGTCACGGAGCTCCGAAGCCCTCCTCGGCCAGCCGTTCCTGGCCACGCGAGCCCTGGATGAAGTCGATGAACTCACGGGCCAGGTCGGCGTCGGCGGACGATTCGAGCGCGGCGATCGGGTACCGGTTGATCGCCTCCTCGGTCTGGGCGATCTCGACCTCCTCCACGGCATCGCCGGCGGCGGTGACGTCCGTCTTGTAGACCACTCCCGCATCGGCCTGGCCGGAGGTCACCTTGCCCATCACGTCGGTCACCGCGCTCTCCTCGCTGACCGGGCTCAGGGTGGTGCCCGTGATCTCCTCGATCCGCTCCGTCGCGGCACCGCAGGGCACGCGCTGCTCGCACACCACGACGTTGACGCCCTCCCCCGCCAGGTCCTCGAACGAGGTGATCCCCGCCGGGTTGCCCGCGGGCACCGCGATGGTCAGCAGGTTGGTCGCGAAGATGCTGGGCTCCCCATTCACCAGTCCGGCGTCCACGGCCTTGTCCATGTTGGCCTCGTCGGCGGAGGCGAACACGTCGGCCGGAGCGCCGTCCTGCAGCTGGGTCACCAGCGTGGACGATCCGGCGAAGTTCAGCTCGACGTCGACGCCGGGGTGCTGCTCCTCGAACTCGCCTGCCAGGTCTTCGAACGAGTCGGTCAGGGAGGCCGCGGCGAACACGGAGAGGGTCTGCTCCTCCTCGGTGGCGTCGTCACCGCCCCCGGAGCCGCAGCCGGCCAGGGCCAGGCTCAGCATCACCCCGCCCGCCAAGGCTGTCGTCGTCTTCCGGGTGAACCCGCCCGGGCCCGGCCCGCGATCTGGACTGCGACGATCTGGACTGCGACGGAAGATGTTCATGCGCCCGGTACCTCCACCATGACGTTCGTGGACTTGATGACTGCGGTGGCCACCGCCCCCGGCTCGAGGCCGAGATCCCGCACGGCCTCCGTGCTCATGAGCGACACCACCCGGTGCGGCCCGCACTGCAGCTCGACCTGCGACATCACCGTGTCCGAGGTCACCGCGGTGACCAGCCCCACGAAGCGGTTGCGGGCGGAGCTGGAGACATGCGTCGGGTCGGCGGGTGAGACGGCCTGCTCCCTGACCAGCTGGGCCAGCTCGAGACCGTCCACGACCGTGTGGCCGGAGGGAGTCTTGGAGCCGGTCAGCCTGCCCGCGGCGATCCAGCGGCGGACGGTGTCGTCGCTGACTCCCAGGAAGTGGGCCGCGTCAGTCACGGAGAAGGTGGCCATGAGCGCACCATACCCGCAGATACGGGCGGAGATTAACTTGTTGCCCTGGTATACGGCGTCAAATCAGATATGCGAACGCAGGTGCCCAGCGCCCGGGATTCTCCCGATGTCGAGTGCTCTCGCGCGCTTCCGCACTCCGGAGATCACCGACACCACGGTGAAACACACCCTGGCTACCATGGCCGCATGCGCGAACTGCAGAAGGTCATCGTCGAGGAAATGGGCGTCGCGCCCACCATCGATCCCGCCGGTGCGATCGAGGAGCACGTCCAGTTCCTGTGCGACTACGCCAAGGCCACGGGAGCCGGAGGATTCGTCCTGGGCATCTCCGGCGGAGTCGACTCATCTCTGGCGGGCAGGCTGTGCCAGCTCGCGGCGGAACGGCTGCGCGAGGAGGAGTACGGTGCGGTCTTCGTGGCCGTACGCCTGCCCTACAACGTCCAGCACGACGAGGACGACGCCCAGATCGCCCTGCAGTTCATCCAGGCGGACGAGGTGGTCGACTTCAACGTCGGACCGGCCGTGGACGGCATGGTCGAGGCCTTCGAGGAGTCCACCGGCCGAGCGATCACCGACTACAACAAGGGCAACGTCAAGGCCCGGGCCCGAATGGTCGCGCAGTACGCCCTGGCCGGCGAACGGCGCCTCCTCGTGGTCGGCACCGACCACGGCGCGGAGTCCGTGACGGGCTTCTTCACCAAGTTCGGCGACGGCGGGGCGGACATCCTGCCGAACTTCGGCTTCGACAAGCGCCAGATCCGTTCGCTCGTCAAGCATCTGGGCGGACCCGAATCCGTGTGGAACAAGGTGCCCACCGCAGATCTGCTCGACGGCGCCCCGGGGCAGACGGACGAGACCGAACTCGGCATCACCTACGACGACATCGACGACTACCTCGAGGGCAAGGACGTCGACGACGCCATCGCGGGGCAGATCGAGGCCCGCTGGCTGTCCACCCGGCACAAGCGGACCACCCCGGTCAGCATCCTCGACACCTGGTGGCGCTGAGGGGACGCTGAGGGGCAGCGGCCGGGGTCAGAAGTCCCTGCGCAGGACCAGCCCCTCGTGGGCCCCCAGCACCATCTGCGTGGGCGGCTCGCTCCCGTCGGGCAGCACGTAGCCGCTCGGCAGGGTGACGTGACGCCGCCGCCGTCCGTCGCTCGCCAGGTTGACCACGGCGCGGCCCTTGGTGAAGGTGCGCGTCCAGAGGTTCACCACGCATTCCGGCTCCTGGATGGGCTCGCCCAGATCCCAGGCCATCTCCGGTATCCAATGGCTGCGGCTGCCGTCCGGCGAACTCGCCCCGTACACGCCGCGTCCCCCGCCGAACACCCAATAGGCGGCCAGGCCGTAGCGCACCATGCTCTCCCCCGCTCCCGTGAGGTCGTCAGCATCGGGTGCATCGGCCTGGACCGGGGTGCGCACCACCACCAGCGGGTCGGCGGGAACGGCGTCCGGGCCGGCCAGGCTGAGCCGCTCCGTCTGCTGTCGGGCCGTGCCGGGGTCGAGGATGCGCCCGCCCACCGTGCTCAGCCATGCCGGCTCGAGCACACCGCCCCACGCCGACAGCTTGGCCCATCGCCGTGGCGAGCGGCGGGCGTCGCCCACGGAGGCGACCAGGATCTTGCCGATGTCCCGGAGAGCCCCGCCCGCTTCGGCGATGAGGTCGTCGTTGGCCTCGCGCTGCTGGGTGGTCGACCCGAGGTCCGGCAGCGGGAGGTCCAGCCGCGGGGTCTCCTCGATGTCGCCGACGGTCAGAACGCCGTCGAACGGCGAGCCCTCCAGCTCCGCGGTCACGGCGGAGACCCAGGCATCCCGGTAGGCAGGGTCCCAGGCCCGCATCTGCCACCGGCCGGGTGGATCGCCCCAGCCGACGCGGTCACCGGCCCGGTCGACGGCGAACCAGGACTCGTTGCGCCGCACCTGCTCCGGGGAGACACCGGACGAGTACACCGGCCCGGGCTCGGCCTCATCCACGGTGGCCAGGTCCTTACGGCAGAGCACGGTCACCGCCGGGGAGATGAGCTTGAGCCGCTCGGCGGCAGCGGACTCCCAGGCATCGAAGATGGCGACCCGGCAGCGCGGCGCCCACGTCTCCACTTCCGTGTCCGTGATCGCCGCCGTCCCCCCTGGGCTGTACCTGACCCAGGCCATGGGGGCAGGGCCGATCGAATCGGCTCCCCGTGCGGTTCTTCCGCCTCCCCCGTGCCCGTTGACTGCGGACATATTCCCCCCTGTGGTGCTGCGGATGCACCTGAAATGCGTGGCCGGGCGACCGAGGATGGTGCTCGCTCGCCGGCTTCGTGGATCGGACGCGTCCCTGCCTGCCCCACCCCCCAGTGGCGCAGCGCGCAGTGCTCTCCCAGACGCGTCTAAGACATTGGTACTGAACGACGACGGCCCGGCACAACGCGATCGGCGTCCCCGAAAGAGTGTCGACATGCTCCTGGGCACCGCCCGCGGACGCCAAAAGGTCCGTGATTACACACTCAAAGCCCTAGATTTCGCATGTTTTCCCATGTCAGCAACCGCCGCTGGGAAGCGCCGGACCACCTCCGCGGATCCGGTGCTCATCGGCCAAGATTTCGCTCGGTGACAAAAGTTACAAGCCTCGGTGACCGAGGTCGTGGAGACCCTCGCCTCCCGAGGGCGCCCGAACTCAAGGCCCGGGCATCTGGCCTAGGGTGGAGCGCATGAAGATCGCCACCTGGAACGTCAATTCGATTCGCGCACGAGCCGACCGGGTGGAGGCCTGGCTGAACCGGTCGGACGTCGATGTTCTGGCGATCCAGGAGACCAAGGCGAGGGACGACAACTTCCCGTGGGAGGTCTTCGAGTTCTCCGGCTACGAAGTGGCCCACTTCGGGCTGAGCCAGTGGAACGGGGTGGCCATCGCCTCCCGGGTCGGCCTCGATGACGTCGAACGCACCTTCCCGGACCAGCCCGTGTTCGGCAAGGGCGATCAGGAGCCCGTCCAGGAGGCCCGCGCCATCGGGGCCACCTGCAACGGGGTCCGCGTGTGGTCCCTGTACGTGCCCAACGGCCGGGGGCTGGAGGACCCGCACATGCCGTACAAGCTGTCATGGCTCGAGACCCTCAACCGGCATGCCGGGCAGTGGCTGGCGGAGGACCCGGAGGCCGAGATCGTCCTGGCCGGTGACTGGAACGTCGCCCCTCGCGACGAGGACGTCTGGGACATGCAGTTCTTCATCGACAACCAGATGACGCACGTGTCCGCCCCCGAGCGCGCCGCCTTCAACGCGTTCCTGGAGACGGGATTCGTGGACGTGGTGCGGCAGTACCGCCCGGGGCCCGGCGTGTACACCTACTGGGACTACACCCAGCTGCGGTTCCCCAAGAAGGAGGGGATGCGCATCGACTTCCAGCTGTGCTCCCCGGCGCTCGCGGCGAAGGTCGTGGACGCCTCCATCGACCGGGAGGAGCGCAAGGGCAAGGGCGCCTCCGACCACGCCCCCGTGATCATCGACGTCGGGTCCTGAGAAGGTCATGGCACCGCTGCTCAACGCCGGAACCGCCTGGCGGGGCGCCACGGGCGTGCCGCAACGCTTCAGCCTGCGCGTCTACGTGGCCGAAGCCGACCTGGACGAGATCTACGCCCCGCTCGTCCCGCGCGCCGTCTCCCCGGAGACCGGCGGGGGCACCCAGCTGGCGGAAGAGCTCACGCGCCTGGCCGCCCAGGAACGGGGCGCCCTGCCGCCCACGCAGGACCCGCTGTGGCGGCTCCCCTTCTCGACCGCGCCCCTGGCTCGTCGAGAACTCTTGAGCGATACGCCGGACTTCCCGGTGTACCACGCACCGCAGCGCCTGCGGCGCACCATGCAGCTGGTCTCGACCGCCGAGCAGAAGAGCGCCAACCCCCTGATCACCCTGCTCCTGCAGGACGACGAGATCCGCGACCGCGGGCGGTCCGCAGAGCCCGAGCACTTCCTTCCCGTCTACGCCCGGGAATCCGACTGGAGCGTGCCGATCAGCTGGTTCGCCCTCTTCAAGGACGAGGACCGCGCTCCGGCCGATCACGACGGTGAGATCACCCACCGCCTGGCCGTTCCCGCGGACGTGGCCGCCCGCCGGGCGGCGTGGAGCGCGAAGGTGCTGGGCGAGCTGGAACACGACGACCTCCAGGAGCTCGCGGAGGACCTCGGCCGCCTGGCCAAGTGGTCGGCGACCTTCTCCGCCGCCTCCCTCATCTGCCTGGACTACGGCTCCATCGCGGACTCGATCCAGCCCGACGGCAGCCCGCTGGACTTCGACGATGCCATCCATCTGATCGACGACGGCGATCTCGACAGCGCCGGGGTGGCCCTCCGGCGGCTCATGATGCGGTGGATGCCCCTGGCCCATCTGGAGCACGCCAGCTGACCGTCACTCCGCCTCGGTCAGTCCACCTTCATGGAATCGACCTCTTCGACGGGAAGGGTGGAGCAGTGGTCGTTGAGCCACGTGGGGACGGGCTCGAGGACATCGCGCACGTCCATCAGCTCCTGAGGGCTCAGGCCGTCCCCGTCGCTGCGCAGTTCCTCGGCGGCATCCCGGAAGGCACTCCGCACGTCCTCGGGCAGCGAGGCCAAGGCGTCGTCGATGGAGTCTGCGGCCTCCCCCAGGGTCCGGGGTCCGAGAGCCTCGTCGTCACCGTCCGGTTCGGCCTCCAGCCCGAGCAGGGTCACGGAGAGATAAGCGTCTGCCACGGCGAAGCACTCGTCGACGTCACCTGGTGCCGCAACGGGAGCGGGCTCGGAGACGGTCGTCTCCGGCTCCGGAGAATGCTCCTGGACCGGGTAGTCGGCCTCGCATCCGCTGACGACGACGGCCGACACGAGGGCCGCGCCGATCATCACCCCTGAGCGGCGCCTGCTGCCTGCTTTCCCGCGAACGGATCCCTTCACGGCTCCAGGGTACGAGAGAAAGCCGCTGTCCACGCCCCATAGGCGGGTACAGTGCGAGCCATGGCCTGGACACGATCCCAGCAGACCTTCCTCGCAGCGACCTCGCGCATCACGAAGCCCTATGACACTCAGACCGTCGACCTGCCGGAGAAGCTGCTGGCGGCCGACGAGATCGTGCACGAGGTGCTCGTCGGGGATACCCGATCCGATGCGAACCCCTTCCTGCTGGTGACCGACCGCCGCGTCCTGGTGGCACGACGCAAGCTCTTCCGCGGCTGGCGGGTCCTCGGGCAGGCGGCGATCCCGGAGATCGTCGAGGCCGAGTACCTCCCGACCACGCTCTCCGGGTCCTTGCAGGTCCATACACGTTCCGAGCCGACCTTCGAGATCGTCAGCGACGACCGGCCGCAGGCCGAGCTCGTCGTCGCGCTGCTGCGCCATCTGATCAGCGGCGGCGCACCTCCCGAACCGGTGCTGCCCGGCCCCGAGACGCTCGACGGCTCCTCGCCGGCCGGGTACAGGGCCTCGCTGCCGGTAGAGGCACCGGAGAACATCACCGCCTCCGTGATGTGCGCAGCGGCTCGCGGTACGAGCCGGTGCGCGCTCGTCGTGACGGAACGGAGCGTGCTGGTCGCCGCCCCCGGCATGATGGGATGGCGCTTCGAGGACGAGGCGCCGATGCCCGAAGTGCTCGGCGCTGAGACGACCTCCCCGGCCTCGGCTGACACGATCACGATCGTGGTGCACCTGACCGGCGGGCGCCGCATCGAACGGCACGGGGCGGCCGGACCGGCCGGTCGGACGTTCGTGGCGGAGGTCAACCGGCTGGTGGGCGAGGCGTAGCCCCGGCAGAGAGGTCCGGCGCAGAGCGTCGTCGCAGTGCTGCGACAAGCGGAGAGGACCTGGCGGGGGAAAGGCAAAACCCCCGCGATGTAGAAGCTACGCGAGGGTTTCTGGGGTGATTGTAATGATCACCCTTGTGGCTCCGACCGGCGTCGATCCGGTGACCTTACGATTTTCAGTCGTACGCTCTACCAACTGAGCTACAGAGCCGGGCATCCTTGAGGATGCCAAGACGGCGCTCAGCTCTCGCTGACGCCGTCTTTGCGACCCTGACGGGACTTGAACCCGCGACCTCCGCCGTGACAGGGCGGCGCGCTAACCAACTGCGCTACAGGGCCTGGTGTGGTGGCGAAATCCACGGCTTTCCGTGGCCTTCACCGTTTTCCAACGAGGAGAGATACTAGCATCAGCACCACCCCCGGAGGCAAATCGAACGAGTACCCGCACCGGATGGGCGCGCATTCTCGCTCGCATCGGCAACGTGGTGATCGCCGATGGAGTACCCCCAACGGGATTCGAACCCGTGCCGCCGCCGTGAAAGGGCGGTGTCCTAGGCCGCTAGACGATGGGGGCCTTGTCCTCGCGGACGATCGCTCACTGTACCAGCATTCACAATAAGAGTGTGATTCAGTTTTCGCGCAAGGACTTCGAGACCGCGGTCGACGACGCCATCGATCTGATCCCGGACGAGCTCTTCCGGGCGATGGAGAACGTGGTGATCCTGATCGGCTCCGAACCCCCTGACCATTCCCCCGGTGTGCTCGGACTCTACGAGGGCGTGCCGCTGACCGAGCGGGACTCCTCTTGGGCGGGCTCCCTGCCGGACACCATCCACATCTTCCAGGGACCCCTGCAACGGATGTGCTCCACGCGCGAGGAACTGGTCCACGAGATCACGGTCACCGTGGTGCACGAGATCGCGCACTTCTTCGGAATCCCCGAGTCCCGGCTCCATGGCCTGGGGTGGGGGTGAGGAGCCGCACCGGTTTTCACCTCCGCCCCCGCCAGAATAAGGAAACTCACATGTTCTTGGTGCAATGATGGTTGGGTGCGTCGCCATCGGTGGCGGCCGCCGTAGGGAGGGGAGGCTCAACGATGAACCAGCCACTCGGCTTGCCTTCAGAGGTGAACGCGGGGACCTGGAGGACGTGGGATCGCACTCACCAGATCGACGAGGTCCGTACGGTGCAGCCGCGCTCGCTCGAGGAGCTGGTGGAGGCCGTCGTCGCCGTCCGGGAATCCGGCGCCGGGCTGAGACCGGCGGGTTCCGGGCACAGCTTCAGCGAACTGGCCGCGCCCCGTGACGTGCGCCTTGACCTCACCGAACTCACCGGTCTGCTGGAGATCAACCGCACGACCAATCAAGCCCGCTTCCTGGCCGGGACCACCCTGATCCGGGCGGCCAGGATCCTCGAAGGCGAGGGGCTGGCCTTCTCCAACCTTCCCGACATCCTGCATCAGACGGTGGGGGGGGCCGTGTCCACGGCCACCCATGGAACGGGGACGGGCTACCCGTCGATGTCCGGTCAGGTGTGCGCGCTGACCCTGGTCACCGCCTCGGGCGAAGTCCTGGAGTGCTCACCGGCCAAGAACCGCGAGGTCTTCCAGGCCGCCCGCGCCGGCCTGGGGGTGATCGGCGTGGTGGCGAGCGTGACCTTCCAGTGCGAGCCCACCTATCGTCTGCACTCGGCCGAGTTCAAGGAACCGGTGGACCAGCTGGTCGATGCCGTGGGCGAGCGGATGGCCTCGGCCGATCACTTCGAGTTCTTCTGGAACCCCGTGACGGGCTCGACCCACTCCCACATCATGACCCGCCTGCATCGCCTGCCCGACGAGTGGGCCAAGCCCGGCTCAAAGGTCGCGCAGAC
This sequence comes from Kocuria coralli, assembly GCF_008831305.1. GTDB lineage: Bacteria > Actinomycetota > Actinomycetes > Actinomycetales > Micrococcaceae > Kocuria > Kocuria coralli. The sequence continues at coordinate 39,881 of NZ_ML708619.1, read as the reverse complement.
GGTCCGGCGGATGGACGACACGGTCCTGCGGCGCGGGCTGCCGCTGGGCCTGAACCGGCTGGCCAGCTGGGCGCCCAAGGCGATCCCCGGCCTGAACCGCCTGGACACCCTGGCCGTGAGTTCCCGGGCCTTCACGGACCTGTCCTACAAGGTCTTCTCCTCCGCCCGGCCGGTCAAGTACGTCCAGACGGAGTGGGCGGTGCCCCTCGAGGATCTGACCGAGGCCTTCCGGGATGTCCAGAAGACCCTCGAGAAACGCGGCTCCTATCTGGGCCTGCCCGTGACCGTACGGTGTGCAGCACCCGAGGAGGCCTGGCTGTCCCCGGCGCAGGGGCGCTACACGGGATGGATCTCGGTCCGTCAGTTCTGGCGTACGTGGACACCGGAACTCTTCGACGAGTTGCAGACCGTGTTCCTGGCTCACGGCGCCCGCCCCCACTGGGGTGGGCGGCACACTCTCGAAGCCGCCGAGCTGGCAGAGAAGTACAAGCACTGGGACGACTTCCTGCGCATCCGCGAGCACCTGGACCCGGACGGCGTGCTGCTGTCGGAGCCCACGCGGCGCCTCTTGGGGGTCTGAGCCCTCCCCTTTCCCGCCGAGTAGCGAGTTGAGCCGCCCATCATCCTCGATGGGCGGCTCAACTCACTACTCGGCGGGGGAGAAGGATGACGACGTCCGGGCCTGGTTCCTCCGCCCCGGACGGACGGCTCCACAGACTGAGACGCTCACCCGCCCCCAGGAGCGGTTACCCCCAGAGCCGATCGCGTCCTCGGCTCAGGCCCGACGGCCTGATGCGCTGGGGGCATGCCCACTCCCCCTCATCGCCCGCCGAGCCAGATCCCGGTCCGCAGCTTCACCCGCGCCGAGGCCATCGCACTCGGGCTCACCCGGCATCAGCTCGAGAATCCCGCCTACGAGCTGGTGACCCGCGGCGTCTGGGCCCGCACGGATAGGCCCGAACCCGGAGATCCTGCGGCCCGGATCCTGGAGGACCTCTACGCCATCCAGCACACGAAGCCCGACACCGTGGCCAGCCACGTGACGGCCGGGGTGCTGCTGGCGCTTCGTCTGCCGGGTCCGCTGCGCATGAGCCGTCCGATCCACCTGACCCGGATCAGCGGTCGCCACCGCCCCACCGGGGACCGGATCGCGGGGCATCTGAGCCGTCTGCCCGCGGACGACATCCTGTGCGCCCACGCCGTCCTGCTCACCGGCCCGGCGCGCACACTAGTCGACATCGCGGCCATGCAGCACCACGGCAGGCCTCTGCTCTCCGACGACCAGCTGGTGGGCCTGATCGACGGCGTGATCTGCGAGCACGGATACGGGCCGAGGGCCGGGCTGGTCCCCCTGCGGTCACGGGCCGCTCTGGAAGCCGGCCTGGTTCGCTGGAAAGGGCACCGTGGCGTGGCGAGGGTCCGCCGGGCCCTCACCCGCGCAGCCGCAGGCGTCGACTCGGCCATGGAGACCCGCGCCCGCCTGCTCCTCGCCGAGCACGACGACGGCGACTGGGTCACCGACCTCGAACTCCGCGCACCCGGCTTCCGGCCCGTGTGGCCCGACCTCGCCGACACCGTCCACCGGCTGAGCCTCCAGCTCGAGGGCCCGCACCATGACTCGGCGGAGCAGCGGGTCCGGGACATCGAACGGGCCCGGGCGACGGCAGCTGCCGGCTGGCAGGAGGTCCGCGCCACGGACCGGGATCTCCGCTCCGTGGCGCGGCGGACCGCCCGGACTGCTGGACCTGGTCGCGGAGGCCCGCCGTCGTTGCTGAATCGTCATGGCATGCGTGCCCACGCGGCGCGGCGAACCATACCACCAGTCAGATGCGACTTGGGCCGCCCATCGAAACCGATGGGCGGCCCAACTCACCACTGAGCCGGAACTACCGGCTCAAGTCACGACTCGGCCGGGATGGCCGGCCGGTGATCACGCCCGCGAGACGCGCACCATCTCGTCGCGCTCGACCACCTTGACGCGCTCGCGGGGGTTGCCCTCGGCGTCGTGGGAGGAGGCGCCCAGGTGCTGCTCGTACTCGTCCAGCTGCAGCCAGCCGTCCCAGGTGGTGAACTCGATCCCCTTGGCCTCCATGGCGTGCTTGATCGCACCCTGCTCCGGGTGGTCGGCGCCTTCGAGCGTGGGGACGTCCTCGAGCAGGTGGGTGATGGTCTCCAGGGCATCCGACTTGGTGGCGCCGATCAGGCCCACCGGGCCGCGCTTGATCCACCCGGTCGCGTACACGCCCGGGTGCACCACGCCGTTCGGGTCCAGCACCCGGCCTTCGTCGTTGAGGATCACGCCGCGCTGGAGGTCGAACGGGATCTCGGCCAGGGGCGAGCCGAGGTAGCCGATCGCGTGGTAGATCGCGCCGACCTCGTGGTCGATGTACTCGCCGGTCGGGGAGACCGAACCGTCCTCGTTGAGGCGGGTCCGTTCGGTGCGCAGAGCGGTCACCTTGCCGTCCTCGCCCAGGACCTCCTCGGGACGCTGGAAGAAGTGCAGGTGCAGGCGCCGGGAGGCGGTCTTGGGCGAATCGTCCTCGAGCCACTTGCGCAGGGTCTTGAGCATGACCTTGGTCTGGTTGTTATCCCCGGCGGCCGCCTCGGAGATGTGCTCCTCCGAGATGTCCTCGCCGTGCACGATGAGGTCCACATCCGGGACCTTGGCCAGCTCGCGCAGCTCCAGCGGGGTGAACTTCATCTGCGCGGGGCCGCGGCGGCCGAACACGTGCACGTCCGTGACCGGGTTGGCCTTCAGGCCCTGGTAGACGTTGCCGGGGATCTCCGTGGTCAGCATGTCGTCGGCGTGCTTGGCCAGGACGCGAGCCACGTCCAGCGCCACGTTGCCGTTGCCGATCACCGCCACCTTCTCCGCCTCGAGCGGCCACGTGCGCGGGTAGTCGGGGTGGCCGTCGTACCAGGCCACGAACTTGGCGGCTCCGAAGACGCCGTCGAGCTCCACGCCCGGGACCTCCAGCGGGGCGTCGTCGACGGCGCCGGTGGAGAACACGACCGCGTCGTAGTACTCCTTGAGGTCACCGAGGGTGAGGTCGGAGCCGTAGTCGACGTTGCCGAAGAAGCGGATGTCGCCGCGGCTCAGGATCGAGCGCAGCGCGGTCACGATGCCCTTGATGCGGGGGTGGTCGGGGGCAACGCCGTAGCGGATCAGCCCGAAGGGGGTGGGGTAACGGTCGAAGAGATCGATGGCGACCTCGATCTCGCCGTTCTTCACCGCATCCGACTTGGTCAGCATGTCCGCGGTGTAGATCCCGGCCGGACCGGCACCGATCACAGCCACGCGCAATGGACGCTTACCCGGGATGGTCTCTACCACTGGTTTCCTCTCTTCTCGGCGCTCCCGTGAGCCCCGGTTGTACAGCAAGGTTCGATGACGACGGCGGACGGATGCCGCCGGTGCGTCTCTCAGCGGGCCAGGAGGCCCCGCCCGCGGAGAAGGCGCTTCTCCAAGGGATTGAAGAACAGCAGCTCGACGATGATTCCGACGAGCAGGATGCTCAGCACCGCGGTGAGCACGATCGCCATGTCGGACACGGTCCGGCCCTGCGCCAGCAACGAGCCTAGGCCGAATCCGATGGATCCGCCGATCGCGATGAGCTCGGCGCCCATCAGCGAACGCCAGGAGAAGGCCCACCCCTGCTTGAGCCCGGCGACGTAACCGGGCATGGCAGCGGGGAGGATCACCTTGACGGCCAGCCGCCAGCCGTCGGCGCCGAGGACCCGGCCGGCCTTGAGCAGCTGCGGCGGGATCTGGTCGATGCCCGAGAGCATGCCGTTGACGATCGACGGGATGGCGCCCATGAGCACCACGAAGTACACGGTGGCGTCCGAGAGCCCGAACCAGACGATGGCCGCGGGAACCCAGGCCACCGAGGGCAGCACCTGCAGCCCCGTGATGAGGGGGCCGACCGCGCTGCGCAGCCCGGCCCACTGGGCGATCAGCAGCGCCAGCGGCGTGGCCACCAGGACCGCCACCAGGAAGCCGCTGAGCCCGCGCCACAGCGACGTGGCCAGGGCGCCGGGCAGGGTGCCGTCCGCCACGGAAGCGGCGATCTGACGGCCGACCTCCAGGGGTCCCGGCATGATGTCCGGGCGCGGGTCGACGATCGCGACGACCAGCTGCCACACCATCACGGCGGCGAGCAGGGCGACGACCGGCGGGGCCACCCGGGTGCGGAAGATCTCCGCAGCAGTTCGGCTCTGTCCCCCGCGGGACTGCAGGGCATCCAGGCCCGCGAGTGCCGCGGCGTTGTCCCGGCCGGAACCGTCCCGGTCCGTGGCTGCGGTGGAGACCGAGCCGTCGAGCTCAGGTTCGCGATGAGCGGGCATGGCGTCCGATCTCCTCCCTGAGCCGGTGGGTGATGGTGCGGGTCAGCTCGTCCAGGGTTTCCTCCCGGGACTGGCCGCTGGCTTCGAACCCGTAGGAATCGGGATCCTTCCAGGGCCCCGTGTCCCATTCCTGCACGATCCGCCCGGGGCGCGAGGACAGCAGCAGGACGCGCTGTCCCAGATGCACCGCCTCGGAGACGTTGTGGGTGATGAACACGATGGTCCGGCCCGTGACCTCCCAGATGCGCAGCACCTCGTCCTGCAGGAGGTCGCGGGTGATGGCGTCCAGGGCGGAGAAGGGCTCGTCCATGAGCAGCACCTCCCGTTCCTGCGCCAGCGCCCGGGCCAGGCCCACGCGCTGCCTCATGCCGCCCGAGAGCTCGTGGGGGCGCTTGTCGGCGACCTGCGGCAGCCGGACGAGTTCGAGCAGCTCCTGGACGCGATCGGCGCGGTCCGCCTTGGGGATGCCCGCCAGTTCGAGCGCCAGTTCGACGTTCTTCCCCGCGGTCAGCCAGGGGAACAGCCCGGCGTCCTGGAACATCATCGCCGCACCCTGCGCGGGCGCGGACACGGAGCCCTCCGTGGGGTCCTCCAGGCCCGCGACGACGTTGAGCAGCGTGGTCTTGCCCGATCCCGAGGCGCCCAGGAGAGCCACGAACTGCCCCCGCTGGATCGAGAGGTCGAGGCCCTGCAGCACGGGGCCGTCGCCGGCCACGAAGGTCTTGCCCAGGTTCTCCAGGCGGATCACGGCTTCGGGCGCGGGCGAGGACGCCGCGGCCGGGGCGGCGTTCGTCGTCGTGCTCATGCGGCGTGCCTCCGTCCGCCGGAGCCGAGGGAACCCCCGGCGCTCGCGGAGCCCTGCGCCCCCGAGGGAACGACGGCGGCGGCCAGCTCACCGCCCACGGGCTCCTGCCCGCGCTGTTCCCGCACGGTGTTGATATAGGTGTCGTCCACGAACCCGTCCAGGGAGGCGTCCTGGGTGGTGCCGGCCTGCACGCCGTTCTCCAGCAGCGTCGGATAGGTCGATTCCATGGGATCGGTCGTCCATTCCATGGCCTCCAGGGAGGCCGCGATGGTCTCCGGCTCCAGGGGCTCCGTCCGGGCGGCCTCCATACCGTCGTTCAAGGTCTCGATCACCTCGGAGGTCTCGGCCGTGTCGAGGTAGTCGACCGAGTCCTCGAGACCGCCGAGCAGCTTCTCCACCGTCTGCGGGTGCTGCTGCAGGAACTCGGTGCGCACCGCCAGGATCGTGGTGGGGTACCGGCCGTCGGGCCACAGATCGCGTTCGTCGACCAGCACGTTGCCGCCCTCCTCCTGCGCCATGCGGGTCACCCACGGCTGCGGCCCCCAGAAACCGTCGATGGAGCCCTGCCGGAAGGTCTGGAAGGCCTGGCCCGAGGGCATGGGCGTGATGGACACCGACTCGGGGGAGCCCGTGTCGACCTCGTAGCCGCGGTCCTGCAGCCAGACGCGCAGGGCCACGTCCTGGGTTCCGCCGAAGTCCGGGGTGGCGAAGGTGCGTCCGGCCAGGTCGTCCTCCCCTGCGACGTCGTCGGAGACGATGAACTGCGCGCCACCGGAGGTCGCCCCGGCGACCGTCGTCACCGACTGGCCGCCGGACTGCACGAACGAGTTGATCGCGGGGTTCGGCCCCATGAAGGCGATGTCCACCTCACCGGAGTTCATCGCCTCGATCGTGGTGGGCCCGGTGTTGAATACCTGCGTGGACAGCTCCGTGTCGCCCAGGGCCTCCTCGAAGAACCCGCGCTCGACGCCGGCCAGCGCCGGCCCGTGCGTCAGGTTTCCGAAATAGCCCAGGGTGATCTCCTCAGCGTCCGAGGTCTCCGTGACCGCCTGCTCCAGGGCGTCCAGGGTCCCGTTGGCGCGCAGCACGGTGGCGGTCACCGTGACCACGCACAGGATCGCCAGCCCCGCGATCACAGCCGGCCAGCCGAGACGGCGGCGGCCCGTCCGCTTCCTGTCGACACCCGCCGTGCGGACCTCGGTCCGGATCGGCGGACGCTCTCCGGCCCCTCGTTCGTTCTCCGGCGCCACTCAGCTTTCCCCTACCAGACCGGCCGCCAGCGTGTTGCCGGACTGGGAGTCGATCAGCAGGAAAGCACCCGTACGGCGCAGGTCCGCGTAGTCGTCCAGCGGCAGCGGCGAGGCCGTGCGCAGGGTGACGGTGCCCAGGTCGTTGAGCTCCAGGGCGGTGGCCGGCGAGAGCTCCATGGTCTCCAGGTCCACCCGCCCCTCGACAGAGACCACCATGGCCTGGACCGTGGCCGTACCGTGCTTGAGCAGCACGCGGACACGCGGCTGCAGCGGCTGGGCGCCCAGCCAGGCCAGGCGCGCCGTGAAGCTCTGCACGGGCTCCGGCGGTGCCGGGGTGGCACCCGCGATGAGCTCGCCGCGAGCCACGTCGAGCTCATCGGCCAGGCGGAGGGTCACGGAGCGGGGCGCGGCGGCCTGCTGGAGCTGCTCCCCCGGGAAGGCCCCGCCGGGCTCGGAGGCGGTCCCGGCGACGTCGATGCCGGTCACCGTCGTCGTGCGTCCCGAGGGCAGCACGACGACCTCGTCGCCCACGGCCACGGTGCCCGAGGCGATCTGCCCGGCGTATCCGCGGTAGTCCCGGGTGGACTCCGGGTCCACGCCCTGGGCCACGCCGCCCTGCGGGCGGATCACCCACTGCACGGGGAAGCGGAAGGCGCGCGCCTCGCCCGAGCCGGACTCGTCCAGGGTCGGCAGCTCCTCGAGGATCCGCAGCAGGGGGCGGCCGTCGTAGTCAGGGCCCGTGTACCACGGGGTCCGCTCGGAGACGTTCACGACGTTGTCGCCCTCGAGCGCGCTGACCGGGACGACCTTGAGCCGCTCGACGCCGAGGGTTCCGGCGACGGCGGAGATCTCCTCCACGATCTCGTCGTAGCGTTCGCGCGAGTAGTCGACCAGGTCGATCTTGTTCACGGCCACGATCACGTGCGGCACGCGCAGCAGGGCCGTGACGGCCAGGTGACGGCGGGTCTGCTCGACCACGCCGTGCCGCGCGTCGACCAGCAGCACCACGGCATCGGCCGTGGAGGCGCCCGTGACCGTGTTCTTGGTGTACTGCACGTGCCCCGGGCAGTCCGCCAGCACGAAGGAGCGGCGGTCGGTCGCGAAGTAGCGGTAGGCGACGTCGATCGTGATGCCCTGCTCCCGCTCGGCGCGCAGACCGTCGGTCAGCAGCGCGAGGTCGATCTGACCGGAGCCGCCGCCGAATCCACGCTCGGCCGAGGTCCGGGCCACGGCCTCGAGCTGATCGGCCAGAATCGCCTTGGCGTCGTGCAGAAGCCGGCCCACCAGCGTGGACTTGCCGTCGTCGACCGAGCCGGCCGTGGCGAAGCGGAAGAGCGATCCGGGGTCGATCGTGGAGGTTTCCGTCACAGGGTCGAGCCTCTCGTGGATGTCGGTTGCGGTAGCGGTGTCGAGGGCGGCCATCAGAAGTACCCGTCCTTCTTGCGGTCCTCCATCGCGGCCTCCGAGAGGCGGTCGTCGGCGCGGGTGGCGCCGCGCTCGGTCAGCGTGGAGACCGCGACCTCGGCGACGACGTCGCCCACCGAGTCCGCCTCGGAGACCACGGCTCCGGTGCAGGACATGTCGCCGACGGTACGGTAGCGGACCTTCTGCACCTCGACCGGCTCGGTCTCCTTGGGCCGGGACACGGGCGTCACGGCCATCCACATGCCGTCCCGGCGGAAGACCTCACGGTCGTGGGCGAAGTAGATGGGCGGCAGCTCGATCTTCTCGCGCTCGATGTAGCGCCAGATGTCCAGCTCGGTCCAGTTCGAGATCGGGAACGCGCGCACGTGCTGGCCCGCGGTGTGCCGGCCGTTGTACAGGTTCCACAACTCGGGACGCTGGTTGCGCGGGTCCCACTGGCCGAACTCGTCGCGCAGCGACAGGATGCGCTCCTTGGCCCTGGCCTTGTCCTCGTCACGGCGGCCTCCGCCGAAGACGGCGTCGAACTTGTTGTCCATGATCGCGTCGAGCAACGGCACGGTCTGCAACGGGTTGCGGGTGCCGTCGGCGCGTTCGGTGAGCCGGCCGTCGTCGATGTAGTCCTGCACCGAGGCGACCACCAGGCGCAGTCCGAGGCGCTCGACCGTGCGGTCGCGGAAGTCCAGGACCTCCGGGAAGTTGTGCCCCGTGTCCACGTGCAGCACCGGGAACGGGATGGCGGCGGGCCAGAAGGCCTTGGCCGCAAGGTGCAGCATGACCACGGAGTCCTTGCCGCCCGAGAACAGCATCGCGGGGCGGTCGAACTCGGCCACCACCTCGCGGATGATGTGGATGGACTCGGACTCCAGCGCGTCGAGCGCTGATTGTTCACCGGTGGCCGCGGCGTGATCACGCACCGCGGTGTCGGGGGTCTGCGTCATGGATGATGTTCTCCTGGCTGATGAGCCCGTTCCGGGCGGCCCTGGCGGGCGGGTGTGGTGGGACGGCCGGATGCAGCTGCGGGGCCTCCCGCAGCTGCCGGCCGCGTCGGACTCAGAGGTGGATGCCGCACTCGATCTTGTCGGTGCCCGCCCAGCGGCCGGCTCGGGGATCCTCCCCCGGTGCCACGCGGCGGGTGCACGGTGCGCAGCCGATCGACAGGTAGCCGTCGGACAGCAGCGGATTCATGGGCAGGCCGTTGCTGTTGCTGTAGTCGGTCAGCTCGTCCAGGGACCAGCGCACCATCGGGTTGACCTTGACGATCTTGTGGGTCTCGTCGAAGGCCACCATGGGAGCGTTCGTCCGGGTCGGCGACTCGTCGCGGCGCACGCCGGTGAACCAGACGTCGTAGCCCTCCAGGGCCTCGGCGAGCGGCTCGACCTTGCGCATCCGGCAGCACGCGGCCGGGTCGACCGAGAAGAGGTCCTTGCCGTGCTCCTCGTCCTGCTCGGCCACGGTCAGCTTGGGCATGACGTCGACCACGTTGACGTCCAGCATGACCTTCACGGCCTCCTTGGTGCCCTCGGTCTCCGGGAAGTGGTAGCCGGTCTCCAGGAACAGCACGTCGACACCGGGGACCTGATCGGCCACCAGGGCGGGCAGCACGGCGTCGGCCATGGAGCAGGCCACTGCGATCCGGGCCTTGGGGAAGTTCTCCGCGACCCAGCGGATGGCAGCGATATGGTCGGCCTCGCCGACGGCGGGGGCGGTTCCCTCGGAGCTCAGCTCGGCGCCCAGCTCCCTGGCCCCCGCAGCCGCGAGCTCGCGGAGCTGCTGCTCGCCGCGGGCCGGTGCATCGATGGTTGAAGCAGTCATTTCAGATCGTCCTCCTCAGCACGGATCGTCCATGCAGCGAAGCTCTCCTCCGGCTCCCGTTGTTCCAGGAAGCGCCGGGTCAATTTTTCCACGTAGTCGGCCAGCTCGTCCTGGAAAACCTTCAGGCCGCGCACGGTACGGCCGAGGCTGGCGTCCATGCCGCGGTGGGCCGAGGAGAAACCGCCGCCCAGGTGCACCTGGTAGCCCGGCTTCTGGCCGCCGTCCTCGGTGGGCAGGAGCTGCCCCTTGAGCCCGATGTCCGCGGTCTGGATGCGAGCGCACGAGTTCGGGCAGCCGTTGATGTGCACCGTGATCGGCGCGGGCAGGTCGACGTCGTCGAGACGGCGGTCCAGCTCGTCCATGACGTCCGAGGCGACCTGCTTGGTCTCCACGATGGCCAGCTTGCAGAACTCGATGCCCGTGCAGGCCATCGTGGTCCGGCGGAAGGGCCCAGGCCTGGTCGGCAGGTCCAGGCCGTCGAGGGCCTCGACGGCGGCATCGACGTCGGCGTCGGCGATGTCCAGCATCAGCAGCTTCTGGTGCGGGGTGGTGCGCAGCCGGTCCGACCCGAAGCGCTCCATCACATCGGCGATCTCGTGCAGCAGCCGTCCCGGCACCCGGCCGGCACGGGGCGCGACGCCGATGAAGTTGCGGCCGTCGCTCTGCTTGTGCACCCCGATGTGGTCGCCGGGCTCGGTGGGCTGCTCGGGGGCGGGGCCGTCGGGCAGCTCATAGCCCAGGTACTCGTCCTGCAGGACCTGGCGGAACTTCTCCACGCCCCAGTCCTTGACCAGGAACTTCAGGCGCGCGCGGTTGCGCAGCCTGCGGTAGCCGTAGTCGCGGAAGATCCCGGTGACGCCCTTCCAGACGTCCAGGGCCTGGTCCTCCCTCACGAACACGCCCAGCCGCTGTCCCAGGAAGGGCTGCACGGACAGCGCGCCACCCACCCAGAGGTCGTAGCCCGGGCCGTGCTCGGGATGCACGACGCCGACGAACGAGCAGTCGTTGATCTCGTGGACCACGTCCAGCGCGGGGGATCCGGTGATCGCGGTCTTGTACTTCCGCGGCAGGTTGGAGAACTCGAGCTTGCGGATCTCCTTCTTGAGCACCTCGATCACGGGTGTGGGATCGATGATCTCGTCCTGGGCCACCCCGGCCACGGGGGAGCCGAGGACCACGCGGGGGACGTCACCGCAGGCGGAGACCGTGTCCATCCCGGCCTCCTCCAGGCGCCGCCAGATCTCCGGGACGTCCTCGACGCGGATCCAGTGGTACTGGATGTTCTGCCGGTCGGTGATATCCGCGGTGCCGCGGGCGAACTCGGTCGAGATCGTCGCCAGCGTCTTGAGCTGGTCGCGCGTGAGCGTGCCGCCGTCGAGGCGAACGCGCATCATGAAGTACTCGTCCTCGATCTCGGCGTCGCTCAGGGAGCCGGTCTTACCGCCGTCGATCCCCGGCTTGCGCTGGGTGTAGAGACCCCACCAGCGGAAGCGTCCGTGCAGGTCGTCTGGGTCGATCGAGGCGAAGCCCTCCTTGGAGTACTTCTCCTCGATCCGGGCGCGAACATGGAAGCCGTCGTCGGCAGCCTTGAACTCTTCGTTGTGGTTGAGGGGGTCCTGGCCATCGACTTTCCACTGGCCCTCGGGCTTGGGCTTGCGCGCACGCGTAGGGCGCGTTGGGGTGGAAGTTGTCATCAGTCCAGTGAACGCTGCCCGACCCTGCGGGGTCACGTTTATCGTCACAAACAGTCATAGAGCGGGACGGTGGTCCCTACCCCTGCCGAGTAGTGAGTTGAGCCGCTCATCGGCGCTGATGGGCGGCTCAACTCACTACTCGGCGGGGTAACCGGCCTGCGGCGTCGTCGTGGATGTCCTATGGACGTCATAGCGGGATGTCATAGCGTCGTCAACGTCACAGATCAAGACCGGGAGTGCCCATGTCCGAGAGCACCGCATGGCCATCGACCGGGCCCGCGGCGGATCCGCTGAAGTTGTTCCGCGCCTGGCTCGCGGATGCCCACGCGAGGCAGGTGGCCGGCCCCCGCGCGGTCGTCCTGGCCACGACGGGTGACGACGGCGGGCCGTCACAGCGGGTGGTGATCCTGCGCGACGTCGACGAGCACGGCCTGATCTTCACCAGCTCCACGACCAGTCGTAAGGGCCGGGAGCTGGCCGCTAACCCGCGAGCGAGCATGAACTTCTACTGGCGCGAGGTCATGCGCCAGGTCGAGGTGCTGGGACGGGTCGGCCAGCTGCCGCCCGAGATCGCGGACCGGTACTTCGACGGGCGATCGGAGGCGGCCAGGGCCGTGGCCATCGTCTCCGCCCAGAGCGCCCCGCTGGCCTCGGAGGAGGAGCTGCGCTCCCAGTGCGAGGAACTGCGCGGGCGCGCTGAGCCGCTACGGCGCCCCGACCATCAGGTGGCCTATCGCCTGGTCCCGGACTGCTTCGAGTTCTGGCAGTGGCGGGAGGACGAGGTGCATCGACGGCTGCGGTACGACCGCCGCGCGGGATCGTGGTCGGCCACCCGCCTGCAGCCCTGAGCGTGGTGCGCCATGGGGGCTTCCCTCCCGCCGAGTAGCGAGTTGAGCCGCCTGTCGGCGCTGATCAGCGGCTCAACTCGCTACTCGGCGGAACAGGGGTGCCGATGGGTGGCTCAAGTCGCTACTCAGCGGGGGAGCGGTCAGTTCTCCGTGGCCGGATCGATGTCCTGCTCATCGGTCATCGCGCCCACTCCCTCGTCAGCGGGCTCGGCCTCGTCCTGGTTGGACTCGGCGAACTCGCGCTCCTCGTCAGGGCTCATGCTGATGGAGTCGCCGCCCTTGCCGGCCGCGGTGGACTGGGGGTCGTTCTGCTGCATCGGACTGTCCTTTCACTGTACGGATGGGTTGTCGGGTCATGGGTTGTCGACTGCGCTAACGAGATCCACTGGTCGTCAGAACCCCCGGGGCAGCGTGGCGCTCCGGTCGAACTTCTCGGCGACGTGCACCAGCCCGTCCCCGTCGATCAGTGTCACGGCATCCGCCGTGCCCCGCTGCGAGCCGCCCGTGATATCCGCTCCGACGTCGGCGATCACGTTCTCCAGGACCACGCCCGGTCCGACGTGAACGCCGTCCAGGAGCACGGAGTGGCGGACCACGGCACCCTCGTCGACGATCGTGCGGGGGCCGATGACGGAGTGCTCCACGGTGCCCGCGATCCTCGATCCGGCGGCCACCATGCTGTCGCGCACCGTCGCGCCGTCGGCCACGCGCCCCGGAAGGAGCTGCGGCTGCGCCGAGAGGATGGGCCACTGCGGATCGTCCAGGACCGCGCCGTCGTCGTCCAGGAGCTGCATGTGCGCGGTCCAGTAGGACTGCAGGGTCCCCAGATCCTGCCAGTACCCGTCCAGGCGGTGTTCGGTCACCTTCCGGTTCGAGACGAACCACGGGAGCAGGTCGTGCCCGTAGTCCTCGAGCCGGCCGTGCTCTTCGTGGAGGACGTCGAGGGCCTCGAGCAGCGAGTCGGCGCTGAAGAGGAACATCTCCCCCGCCACGACGTGTCCTTCGGGCTCGTCGGGCTTGTACTGGAAGCCGATCACCGAGCCGCGGTTGTCCGACTGGACCACCGAATACCGGGAGGGATCCTCGTCGACCACCGTGGTCACCATGGTCAGATCCGCCTGCTCCCTGACGTGGGTGTCGATGACGTCCAGGAAGTTGATGGTGTAGAGGTGATCGGCGCTCAGGACCAGCACCAGGTCCGGGTCGAAGTCGCGGATCAGGTCGCGCTGCCGGTAGATCGAATCCGAGTTGCCCTGGGCGAACCCCTCGCCGTCGGCACCCTGGAAGGGCGGGAGGACGTGCAACCCGCCGTGAGTCCGGTCGAGGTCCCAGGGACGCCCGTTGTCCAGATGCACGTTGAGGCTGTGCGGCAGGTACTGCTGGATCACCCAGACGTCCGAGATGTGCGAGTGCATCAGATTGGACATCGACACGTCGATCAGCCGGTAGGTCCCCCCGATCGGCAGCGCCGGCTTGACCTTCTTGTCGGTCAGCGCCTCCAGCCGGGATCCCTTGCCGCCGGCGAGGATCAGGGCGAGTGTCCGGGGGATCTGCATGAGTCTTCCCTTCCGCCTGGATATGCATTCGAGGAAACAGTTACGCTATTGGGTTCCCCGACGAGCGTCATCACAACGCTGCAACTATAAGCCTACTGTTTCAGGCGGGCCAGGCCCGAGCGGCGAAACTCGTCCTCGAGACTAATATCCTCTTGAATCACGCTCCACGCCCGGACCACGCGGTTCAGGCCTGTCCGCCCTTGAGCGACTGCTCGCTCGGGGCGAACCCGGCAAAGGAGTTTCCCCCGGGCATTCACAACATCCGCGCAACTGCCGCTCGTGGCAATCTGCTCGCATACCGACTGGAGACCGCCAGCAGGTATTTGACAGGGAGCCAGCAACTCGACCCGGAACCGCGGGCGGGCCCTGCTCCTTCCCGCCTGAGCCCGGTTGCCTGCGCCGGGCAGATCGTGGTGTATTTCGACGCGGGGGTCCGCTTCGAAAAGGTCCAGATTCTCTTGGGTCACGAGTTGCACACGCACGTCACCTGCAGCAAGAAGACTCGTCAGGACGACTGCCGTGACGCCAGCCCTCCATCGGCGTTCACCATCACCCGGAATCCATAAGACATGAATATCGGGGACGGCGTGGAGGACACCCGCAGCACGCATCGTCGGATGGGTGATCTTCGGCGACAGGCGAGTTGTCTCCGCGTTCTTCTGGAGGATCGCCTCAACCGGATCCGCCCGGTTGCGAGCACCCCAATCCGCACCGCGGTGTGTGGCGACGGCCTGCGGTTCGTGGCGTAGGTCGAAACCCCCTAAGTGTGCCTGCCAGGCGAACTCCCAGTCCTCGCCTCCGTAACCCACGATGCTCCCATCGAAGCCGCCGATGGTCTCGAATACCTCGCGTCGGCAGGAGAGGACGGCGCCAATCATGAATCGGAAGTTCGTCTCATCACCACCGCGAAGGTGATCCGTGGTCAACCACGCTTCGGCGAGCCAGCCTGGTTCGCCGAGGTCGCGAGGAGGCTCCACATCCATGTCCAGATGGGTGCGAGTACCGACCACTACCGACTTCGGTGCCGTCTCGAGTGCCTCCGTCACCGCGGATAGATACCCCGGGCAGGGCACGGTGTCCCCGTCGAGAAAAACCAACACCTCACCTGTCGCCACCTGCGCGCCGAGATTGCGTGCTGCGGCAAGGCGGAAACCGCGGTCTGCCTGATGCACGACGACTACCTCGGTCCCTCCGGGACCCTCAGCACCGTGGACGACCGGCGGCGGGATCGTCGAGCCGTCATCGGTCACGATGACCTGAAACGAGCCGGGGTACGTCTGTTGTCGGAGGCCACCGAGCACCGCGTCCAGGCCCTCCGGATCATTGAAGTAAGCGATGATCACGGAAACCGCGGGCGGCCCCTGCCGATCGCTTACGAGTTCCGGGGTCACCCTTGGACCCCCCGCCAGATCCGGGTATAGGCCGAGGCCACCTCCGCCCACCCCCACTGCGGCAAAGGCCGCCAGGCGCGCGTGTAACCAGGATCCTGGATACCCCGGACGAGGTGCTGCCCTAGGGTTTCAGGTCGGCACAGGCTCAGTGAACCCGGCCACCGCTGCGCAATCTCCTGCATGTACGGTCCTTCGAGAACAATCGGCCGGCGCCCGTGGGCGATCCAGGTGTTCAACGAGCCCGACGCCGAGGCGTGCAGATGGGGGCAAACCGGTACGGTCACCTGCGCCAGCTCGGAGGAAAGGCGGGAATCCGGCACGAACCCCGTGATTTCCAGACCGATGCCACGCCGCGCGGCAGCAGCGCTGAGCTGCTGGGCGTAGCCCTCATGACCGGCTACAACGCTTCCGATGGCCCGGATGCTTGCCCCTTCGGGTGCTGAATGGATCACTCGTTCATACCCTTTCCCGGGATAGACGAAACCCATCAATCCGATGATGGGAGGAGCCTGCCCTCGGTCGGAAACCCGCTGTCGGGAAGCGGATGGGCCAGCCGGGGCCTCCAGGGGCAGCGGAACCACTTCCAGACGAGTCCTCTGGCCGGCCGGGTACGTTTTGACCGCGCGAGCTTCATGGTCGGAATTGACGACGACGATCGAAGCGATACCGGCCAGCTCCTCATAGGCTCGGCGTCGCCGGTCGAACCTCTGCGCCCCCTCCTCGACCTGCGGGATGTCGTGAAGGTTGAGGCTCAACGGACGTCCGTCGAGGAGACCAAGAATCCTCTTGACCGCGGCGTCCGGATCAGGGCCGAAGAGATGGTCGGTGAAGGTGACATGGACCAGATCGCTAGATCCACTGCCATCCGAGGGACTGAACCAGTCGTGCCGAACCGGGCCGCCTCGTAAACCCTGCGCGGTCGTGAGCTGGTGCAACAGGTGCCTGGCGTAGCGGGAGACACCATGCTCCGGCGGCCCACAGATGATGTGGGCGATAGTTTCAGCCATAGTTCAAGTACTCACGGGGCCAGCCCCAGGAGTTCGATCCTTTCTTTGTACCGTCTCATGGCGCTGGACACCAGCTCGGGTCGGTGCCTGTAGTAATCGAGGTGGGCGTCGACCACCTCGCTATGGGGGATGCAGCGGGCATCCGGGCCGTATCCGAGCCGCCACTGGTCCGTGGCATCGGGTCGCAAGGTGACGTCCAGCCGTCTCGCCAGCTCCGACTGGACCGGGGCTTCGATAGACCGCAGCAATTCACGGCCCGGCGAACCGGCTCTCGAGCCGCCGAGAAAAGTTTCGAGAACCCGTTCGACCAGAATTGTAAGTGTACTGTTATCCGGGTGGTTGATGGTGTGCCAATGCGGATACCTCTCAAGCACATCCGTCATCCGAATCGTCCCGTGAGCCGTCTCCCGATAGCGAAGCTGGTCGACCGACTCCTTCGCCGCTGCTCGCAGTGCGAGGAGATCGACAGAAGACTCATCAATCCCTGAAAAATCCGGGCCCTCTTCCCTGCGCAGCTGCCCTCGGTGAGCTGCTACGAGTGCTCGCAGGTCGTGGTACGGGACCAGGGGTGGATCACACGACGGATTGACAGGATCACGAGCGATCACCTGAAAGGGGTGCAGCCCTGCGAAACGTAGAACGGGGCCCCGGATGCTGGTCGCACCCGGGGCCAGTAGTGCCTCCAGCTGCTCCGTCCCGCATGCGAGAGATCGGTAGTCATTGCGGATGGGCTGAACGATCAGGACATCCACACGGCGCAGGAGTCGATGCGCGACCGCCACATCCTCGTTCGTCCATTCGAACACAGGCGGAACGCGAATGCTGCGAACCGCAGCGCTGCATTCGAGCAGCACCCGCAACGACTCCGCCTGGCAGTTTCCGATTACAACCAGCAAAGGCAGATCAGTGGCTGCCCCTCCGCCGCTCAGGTTATGTCCGGTCGGGTGGCCGCGACCGGTACGAAAAGCATAGAAGTCTCGGTAGTGGTGGCGGCGCGCTCGTTCTTCCATGCCCCGATCTTACGAACGGCCGCCGCCGCGGGCCGGCGACCCCATGAGCGGCCCATCTCCGGCCCGGCCAGGCGTTTTCCGTGTAGCACCCATTCCAGCCCATCACCCCTACGTGGACGCCGTCATACCACCGCCGCTTGCCGGCGAGGACCACATCGTCGTGGTCGCCCCCGCTGTCCCGCCCGGGGCCCGACCCGGGCAGTGGTTCCCGCACCCCCTACTGGATCCCGCGGCCCTATCGGATCACGCCCGGAGCATCGACGCGGTTCACCTGCATTTCGGTTTCGAACACCGCACGCCGGCGCAGGTCCGAACCTTCGTCACCAGTTGCCGCGAACTCGGCATCGAGCTGATCTTGACCGTCCACGACCTGGACAATCCGCACCTCGTCGACCAGACGTCGCATTACGCCCGGCTGAGCGAACTCGTACCTGCTGCACGGCACGTGGTGACGCTCACGGATTCGGCGGCGTTCGAAGTCGAGGCGCTGTACGGCAGTCGACCGGCTGTCATTCCTCACCCGTTCGTCGTCGCACCTCCCCTCGCTTTCCAGATCGCCTCCCGACATATGCCGCACCGGACCGGTCGCAAGGTCTGCATCTTCCTGAAGGACGTCCGCGCCAACACGGTCACGGACCCGGCCTTCTTCCTGGATCTCGCCCACGGGGCACCCGAGACCGAGGTGCACGTTTTCGCTCACCGCAGTTCTGCCGAGCACCCCCTGTTGCACGCGATGGACCGTTGGACGCATCCTCGGGTACACCTCCACGAACGCATGCCAGACAGGCTGCTGCACGAGACACTGGCTGCCTTCGACGTTGCCGTTCTTCCTTATCTGCGCGGCAGTCATTCCGGGTGGCTGGAGATGTGCCGCGATCTAAGCGTCACCGTCGTCGCACCGGATTGCGGGCACTACGGGGGGCAGGCGGACCGCCACGGTGCCATCCAGCTCTATTCGACCGGTGATGGTTCCAGCGCTGCCTCGGCGGTCTCGCGGGCCATCGCTCTGGGTCCTCTGTCTTTCGGGGGTGATCGTCTCGCACAGCATCAGCAGATCCTCGGAGCCCACCGCCTCATCTACTCCGATGCTCGGCGTCACGGTCCGCGCCGTCTCCAAAACACCCCACTAGGAGGGGATCAATGAAAATCGCCGTCGTCGGCCCCTCACGTCTTCCCATCGCGCCACCGTTCGGAGGTGGACTCGAGGTCTTCGTCCATCGGCTGGTCAGCGCCCTACGTCTGCGCGGTGTGGAGGTCGACCTGTTCGCCGCCCGCGGCTCGATCGGACATATACAGTCACTGGAATTCCCAGGCATCGACTGGACGGGCTTTGAAGCTTCGGCGCGGGACGACGCCTACCCGCCGGGCGCAATGGAGTCCGAAGCCGCCGCATACCGGCGGGTGCGCAAGCTCTTGGAGCGGTCCGATTACGACCTGGTGCACAACAACAGCGTTCACCCCGCCATGCTGGTCATGGACCCTGGGAAGGCACCGCCCATGATCACCACTTTGCACGTGCCGCCGCAACCCGAACTCCAGCAGATCGTGGACACCCTCGGCCCCTCCAATGGGCGGTTCACGGCGGTCAGCAGATTTACCGCGGACCAGTGGCGCATCCCCACACCGGTCGACGTGATCCACAACAGCGTCGACACCGACCAGTGGCGCCCGGGGCCAGGCGGGCAAGGGGTTGTGTGGTTCGGGCGCATCACCAGGGAGAAAGCCCCGCATATCGCCATCGATGTCTCTCGTCGGCTGGGCCTACCCCTCACGCTGATCGGCCGATGCGTCGAACCCCCGTATTTCCGGAAGGAGATCGCACCGCGCCTGGGTCCGGACATCCGATGGCTAGGTTCTCTGCCTCCCGAGGAGATCGCCCGCACTGTCGGACACGCCGATGTAGCCCTCGTGACCCCTGAATGGGACGAGCCTTTCGGACTGGTCATTATCGAGGCCCTGGCCTGCGGGACCCCAGTAGCGGCATTCGCCCGCGGCGGCGTCACTGAGGTCCTGAAGGATTCACCGGCTCACTTGGCGGTACCGGGCGACGTCGACGACCTCGTCAGGGCAGCCCGAGCCGCCCTGCAGCAACCACGCGAACACGCACGCCGGACGGCTGTGCGCCGCTTTGACATCCACACCATGCTGGAGCGATATCTGACGCTCTTCGAAGGAGTGCTGACGCGATGATCGGCTTCTACGCCCACCATCAGGGGTCGGGACACATCACGCGATGCCGAGCCATCGCGACAGCTCTGTCGGGGGCAACGGACACCACGGTTCTTTCATCGCATCCGAACGCCGATGTCATCCTGCCGATGGACGCCCCATCGCCCAGCACATTGAGCCATGATCAGCTGACTGCGCACGGTTGCCTGCACTGGGCCCCGCCCCGTCATGAAGGACTGGCGCGGCGGATGGCCGAGGTCGCCCGGTGGGTCGATATCCATCGTCCGGTCGCTTTTCACGTCGATGTCTCCGTGGAGATGGCTGTGTTCGTCCGCGCCATGGGTATTCCGGTCACCGTACAGGCCATGCCGGGTGTGCGCGCCGATCGGCCTCACGCACTGGGATACGGACTCGCCGATGCGGTCATCGCGGCATGGCCCGATTGGGTCCCTCTCCCCGTGCACTTGAACGACATCGCCCCCCGGGTTCATCGAGTGGGCGGGATCAGCAGGTTCGCGGACAGCTATTACCCCAAGGAGACCTTCAGGCGCCCTACTGAGACGGGGGACGCGGGATCGGTGACGATCATGCTCGGCGCCGGGGGGACGGATGCCCCTACCGCCTATTGGCAGGGCGTCGCGGAATGCCTGAGAGCAGCTGGACACTCCTGTGAGCTCATCGGCCAGAACTCCTGGGTCACCGACCCCTTCCGCGCCATCTCAACAGCGGATGTCGTGGTCAGCGCCGCCGGGCAGAACTCCGTGGCGGACCTGGCGGCCCTGGGCAAACGGGCAGTGGTCGTCCCTCAGACACGACCCTTCGAAGAACAACAGGCAACGGCGCAAACGCTGGCAGCCAGCGGTCTCGCGGTGGTCCTACAACCGGATTGGCATGAGGTGAACAGTGTCGAACGATGGCCGGCTTTGATCGAGCATGCTCTCGGAACGGACCCCGGCTGGGAGCGGTGGCAGACGGCTGGCGCGGCATCTCGAGCTGCTCAAGTCCTCCTGGGGGTGGCCAGGTGAACTATCCGGATGCCGAGAAGAACAGTGATACGCACTACTCAGGGGAACGTTCCGCTGACGGACTGCAAACACATGTGGTGACCGTGTGCTCGCCACACCGGCGTCCCCACGTGTTGCACCAGGTGCAGGGACGGAATCGGTGGATGTCATCTGCGAGACACCACACTGTGCTCATCGGAGATAAACCTTTTGAGGTGCCAGGCTCCCATCTCATTGACCACACGGGAACGGAACGCCTCAATCTCGCGCGGGCACGCAATACTGCTGGCGACGCAGCTGTGGAAGCAGGAGCGGATGTCATCGTCTTCCTGGATGCAGACTGCGTTCCAGGGCCCGGATTGGGCAGGTTCTACGAACTCGCAGTCGCGGGCTGCCGGGGCAGAACCACGAGAGATCCGCACAGTACGACGACTGGCGAGCCCGTCCACCAAGGCGCATTCCATCCGGCCCACGGAGGCATCTACTGCGGCCCGGTGACTTACCTGCCCCGCCACACGCCATCTTTGGATCATCCTGACGCCTGGGAACATCTGCCTAATCTGACAGCGCCCCACCGCGCCAGGCCGGATCCGCCGGACGGCAGCCTACGTCTAGCGGACACTGGGGAGTACAGCCTTTTCTGGTCCCTGTCCTTTGCCGTCTCGAGTTCGCAATGGATCTACCTTCGCAGGGCCTTCGGCGGATTCTGTGAAGAGTACGAGGGCTACGGGGGTGAAGACACCGATTTCGCCATGAACCTCGAACGGTACTCAATTCCCCTCTTCTGGGTCGGTGGCGCTCACGCATATCACCAGTGGCACCAGGTTTCTTCGCCACCTGTAGAGCACCTTCAGGACATCGTGAACAACGCAGGCCTTTTCTTCGACCGCTGGGGTTGGTGGCCCATGCTCGGATGGCTGGAGGAATTCCACAGGCTTGGGCTAGCCCATCACGACGGCCAGCGGTGGGTCTGCGACCCGGCCGAGTCACTGCAGGACGGGTCGGCCGACAGTTGATCAGCTGCGCTCGGGTCGGAGAACTACCCTCAGAAGTGGCGCACTCACTGACAATTTAGGAGATCGTCGTGGCCGGCGAACCGGCGGCCTCACTCCGTGAGGAGGAGGGGGCGCAGCGCGGCCGGGGAGTCGACGACGGCCATGGCCCCGGACTCCTCCGCCGGGGAGCCGAAACCCCAGCGGGCGAAGATGACAGGTACGCCGTGGTGGGCGGCGCCGTCGATATCGTGATGCCGGTCCCCCACCAGGACGGGATTCGACACGTCGAACCCGCCCGCCCGGAGGTCGGCGAGGGCTCGGCCGAGCACCTCGGACTTCGTATCGAGGGCCTCCGGGTCGGGGTCGGCCCCGTGGATCGCCTCGAAGCACCCCTCGATGCCGTAGTGCTCGAGGATCGCCGCGACCTGGTTCTGAGGTTTCGTGCTGGCGGTCGACTGCGGCACCTTCGCGGCGTGCAGCTCGCGCACGAGCTCCGGGACGCCGTCGTACAACCGCACCGACGACGCGTAACCCTGCTGCGCCGCGAGCCCTCGGTAGCGGGCGACGGCCTCGCGCGCCTGCGGTCCGGAGAGCCCGGCGAAGCGCTCGAAGGACTCGAGGATCGGCGGGCCGATCCACTGGTTGATCTGATCCGCCGGAACGGGCGGTTCGCCGATCTCGTCGAGGACCTGGGCGATCCGCGGCGCGATACCCGCGGAGGCGTCCGCGATGGTGCCGTCGACATCCCACAGAACACAGGACCAGGGTGATTTAGCCATATCCCCTACCCTAAGAGCTTCCGCGGAGGCAGCCGACCATCCTGGGAGGGAGGCATTGCTGCCGCCCGCCGATCTGTGACAGACGATTTGCCGTAAGCGCCGCAGGCATGAATATGGTGAACTCCGCGACGAGCCACAGAGGCGGAGCGGAACATGAACGGCAGAAACACCAGAGCCAGGCCGGCGATCCTGGGGCTCGGAGTCGGCTGTCTTATTGCGATCGCCCTGAATCTCGGCCTCTGGGCGCTGGGAGTGTCATGGGCGAGTTTCAATCAACAGTCGATTCTTGTCCCCCTCGGTATTTTCGCCATCGGCTCCCTGCTGGTTCTCATCGGCGGGAGATTCGGGCAGAAGAACACCGGAAAAGACCCCGACTGAGTCCCCTACCCGATGGCGTGAAGCCGGAGAAATACATGCGGGCAGAGCGGTGCATCGAGTCCGGGATGTGCGACAGTACGGATCGAGATGACTGCTACGACGACGAGCGGGGAATCCATGCATCACACGGTGAACGCCCAGAGCGCCACGAGGACGGACTCCGGCAGCCGCTGCCCATGCGGCTCGGGGGACACCTACGGCAACTGCTGCCAGCCGCTTCACGACGGCCGGCCCGCCGCGACCGCCGAGGCGCTCATGCGCTCGCGCTTCTCCGCCTTCGCCGTGGGCCACGAGCACTATCTGCTGCGGACCTGGTACCAGGCCAACCGCCCGGACAGGATCGAGCTGGACCCCGGCCTGCGGTGGTACCGCCTGGACATCCACGGCACCACGGGTGGCGGGCCGTTCGAGGAATGGGGCACCGTCGACTTCACCGCCTACTACCGGCCCAGGTCCGGAACCGACGCTCCCCGCGGGGCCCAGCGGGAGAACTCGCGTTTCCGCCGCCAGGACGGCCAGTGGTTCTACGTGGACGGCAACATCATCTCCGGCTGATCCCTCCCTCCGGCTGCGGTCAGCCCTTCTCGGAGCCGTCGGGCCCGGGCATCTCCAGCAGGTTGACCAGGTCCTGCACCGACTCCATGACGGCGCTGGGCCGGAAGGGGAAGGTCTCCACCTGGTCCCGCCGGGTCACTCCGCTCAGGACCAGCAACGTGGCCAGCCCCGCCTCCATGCCGGCGATGATGTCCGTGTCCATGCGGTCGCCGAGCATGGCCGTGGTCTCCGAGTGGGCCCCGATCCGGTTCAACGCGGAACGGAACATCATGGGGTTGGGTTTGCCGACGATGTACGGCTGACGGGCGGTGGCCGCCGAGATCATCGCGGCCACCGCCCCGGTCGCCGGAAGGGGGCCGTGCGGCGAGGGCCCCGTGGTGTCCGGATTGGTCGCGATGAACCGCGCCCCGCCCTCGATCAGCCGCACCGCCGTGGCGATCGCCTCGAAGGAGTAGGTTCGGGTCTCGCCCAGGACCACGTAGTCGCAGTCGTTGTCGGTGAGGACGAAACCCGCCTCGTGCATCGCCGTCGTCAGACCCGCCTCGCCGATGACGTACGCGCGGTGACCGGCCGCCTGGTCCCGAAGGAACTCCGCGGTGGCCAGCGCCGAGGTCCACAGCTCGTTCTCCCCGACCTTCAACCCCGACCGGGCCAGCCGGGCGGAGAGGTCCCGCGGGGTGTAGATGGAGTTGTTGGTCAGCACCAGGAACTTCTGACCGCGGTCGCGCCAGATCTCCAGCAGGCGGGCGGCTCCCGGGATGACCGATTCCTCCCGGACGAGCACGCCGTCCATGTCGGTCAACCACGAATTCGTGGTCATGAGTCGCTGAGTCCGTGCAACTTCCATGGCTCCTGCCTTCCGTGAGGACCAGAACGACGACGGCCCGCCGCCTCTGCATCTCACGGTAGAGGGGATCGTCTGCCCGGACCAACGATTGGGAGTCACGTCACCGGGAAAGGGCCAAGATGTCGCCTCCGCCCACCCCGGACCCGTGCACGTGAGGTGAACCACGCTCACCGCCATTTCACTGTGAGCTGAGCGTAGGCTTGCCGGGTTCGTGTACCGCAGCTCTCCCGAACTCGGAGCCACCACCATGTCGCACACCGATTCCGGGTCCAGCACAGTCACCGCTCCTCCCTCCAAGGACCGCGGCCTCCTGGACCACTATTTCAAGATCACCGACCGCGGCTCCACCATGAGCCGCGAGGTGCGAGGCGGCATCGCCACCTTCATCGCCATGAGCTACATCGTGGTGCTCAACCCCCTGGTCCTCGGCCTCGGCCCCGACGCCGACGGGAACGTCCTGGGCGTCGAGCGGGTAGCCGCGATGACCGCCCTGATCGCGGGGGTCATGACGATCCTGATGGGCGTCTTCGCCAAGTCGCCGTTCGCCATCGCCACGGGCCTGGGCGTCAACGCCTTCCTGGCCGTGACCATCGCGACCACCCCGGATCTGACCTGGCCCCAGGTCATGGGGCTGGTGGTCTGGGCCGGGGCGCTCATGTTCATCCTGGTGCTCACGGGATTCCGGACGGCGGTCTTCAACGCCGTCCCGTCATCGCTGAAGACCGCGATCGTGGTGGGCATCGGCCTGTTCATCGCTCTGATCGGATTCGTCAACGCCGGCTTCGTGCGCCGCATGCCCGACGACGCGAACACGACGGTGCCGGTGAACCTCGGCATCGGCGGTCACCTGGTGGGCTGGCCCACCCTGGTGTTCATCGTGACCCTGCTGCTGATGGTCGCGCTGATGGTGCGCAACGTGAAGGGCGGGATCCTGATCGCCGTCATCATCGGCACGATCTTCGCCCACATCCTGGAGGCCGTGGTCCCCTCCGGCTCCTCCGTCGAGGCGCCCACGGGCTGGTCCCTGGTGGTCCCCGAGAACCCCACCGCGTTGCTGTCCTTCCCGGACCTGTCCCTGTTCGGCGAGGCCAGCCCGATCGCCGCGCTGGGCCAGCTCGGCGCCATGACCGCGCTCCTGCTGATCTTCACGATCCTGCTGTCGATCTTCTTCGACGCCATGGGCACCATGGTGGGCCTGTCCGATCAGGCCGGCCTGATCAAGGACGGCAGGATCGAGAACGTCGACAAGGTCCTGCTCGTGGATGCCGCCGGCGCCATCGCCGGCGGTGCGGGGTCCGTCTCCTCGAACCAGATCTTCGTCGAGTCCTCGACCGGCATCGCCGAGGGCGCCCGCACCGGCTTCGCCAACATCATCACGGGCGTCCTGTTCCTGCTGGCCACCTTCATCACCCCGCTGGTGCAGGTGGTCCCGTTCGAGGCCGTGGCACCCGCGATGGTGGTCGTGGGCTTCCTGATGGCCAAGAACGTGGTGCACATCGACTGGGAGGACTGGGGCATCTCCGTCCCCGCCTTCCTCACCTTCGTGGTCATGCCCTTCACGTACTCGATCGCCGACGGCATCGGCGCAGGGTTCGTCTCCTACGTCTTCATCCGCGTCATCCAGGGTCGTGCCCGGGAGATCCACCCGCTGATGTGGATCGTGGGGATCGCCTTCGTCGTCTTCTTCGGCGTGGGCGTGATCGAGGGCTGGATGCACTGAGTCCGCCCTGAGCATCCGTGCCGGCCCGCACCGCACCGGTGCTCAGTGCCGGGTGCCGGCTTCCTCCGACGACGGCGGGTCCAGGCGCGGCGCGACCGTTCCCGTGAGCCGCCGGGTCCAGGCGGCGTCCTTGTACTGCGCGGGCACCGCGTCGATGAGCAGCGACCGCGTCATGGCGGCGGCCTCGGGCGACCCCGTCTCCGGCAGCGGGCGGTGGGAGGCGGCCAGGACGACATTGCCGCGCCGCCGGCCTTTGAGCATGGCGGGGTCGGCGACCGCCGCGGTGTGCTCGAACACCGATCGCAGTGCCGCGAGCTCCTCGCGGGTGCCGCGCAGGTCCCGGTGATCCCCGACGTTGAGCAGATAGATCCCCTCCGGGGTGAGCACCCGCTCCACCTGACGGGTGAACTCGAGCGTGGTGAGCGGCTCGGGGGTGACCGCCCCGGCGAAGACGTCCCGGATGACCACCTCCCGCGAGCTCTCCGTCAGCGACTCGGTGACCGCCCGGGCCTCTCCGGCGCGGATCCGCAGAAGCGGCGCGCGGGGCAGGTCGAACCACTCGCGGACCAGTTCCACCAGACGGCCGTCGAGTTCGACCACGACCTGCCGGGCCGCCGGCCACTCCTGCGCCACCCAGCGCGCCATGGAGCACGCCCCACCACCCAGATGGAGGAGCCTCAGCCGCTGCGGATCGAGGTGGGCCGGCACGTACATGCGCAGCACCTCCGCCATCCACCGCATGTACTCGAAATCCAGGCGCTCCGGCCGGGCCGGGTCGATATGCGACGAGGGGACGCCGTTGACCAGCACCGTCCAGGCGCCGGGGGCCAGATCGTCGGGAACGAGTTCGACCGTGCCCGTCTCGACCTCCCAGACCCCGGCATGAGCGCTCGCCGAGGACTGCGAGCCGGCCTTGGCCTGGCGACGACGGCCCATCTCAGCCCCTCCTCATACGGAAAGTCCGCTGACCCGCCCAGGCGCCCTCGCACGGCAAGCCGTCCTCCAGGGGCACGAACCCGTGCTTGCGGTAGAACGCCACGGCCCGGTCGTTGCCCTCCATGACCCACAGGTAGACGGGTTCCGCGGCGCTCCGGTCATCCAGCACCGTCTCGAGAAGACGGGCGCCGAGGCCGGTGCCGTGAACCGCGTCGACCGTGTACAGGCTCACCAGCTCGCGGCAGGGTTCCTGGTCCCCGACCAGCCCGTACTCCCAGTCGGCGGGGCCGTCGGCGGCGATGGCGAAGCCGACCGGCTCGCCGTCCCTGTCATGGGCCAGGACCACGCGCGTGGACGGCTCGGCGATATGCCCGCGATCCTCGGCCCCGGCCTGCCCAGCCGGATATTCATCCGGCGCCCCCGACGGCGCGGACTGGATCGAGCGGACGTATTGCCGGCCGAAGAGCGGACCGTAGGTCTGCACCTGGCAGCGGCGCCGCAGCGCGGTCAGGGCCTCGGCGTCCCGGGCCGTGGCCTCTCGCAGGCTGAAGACGGGGCGCCGGCCGCCGTCGTCGTGAGTCCGCGGTCCAACCCGTGGGCCGGAACCGGCGGGCTTCACGCGGAGGTCACTGATCGGAGGGCCCGCGCTCGAGCTGCTGCCGCTGGATGGCGGCTTCCAGTCGGTCGATCTTGCCCGTCATCTCGCCGGCGTGCCCGGGACGGATGTCGGCTTTGAGCACCAGCGAGACCCGCGGGCCGTAGCGGCCTACGACGGCGGTGGCCTTTTTGACCACGTCCATCACCTCGTCCCACTCGCCTTCGATCGAGGTGAACATGGAATCGGTCTGGTGCGGCAGCCCCGATTCGCGGACCACCTGGACCGCGGCCGCCACGGCGTCGTGCACCGAGGCATCGGGGTTGTCCCCACCCATGGGCGAAACGGAGAATGCGACGATCATGTGTCCATGGTCGCACGCCGGGGATGAGTGGGACAGACCGCCGGACCCTCGCTGTTGTCCCGCATCAGCCTCCGATGCGGGACAACAGCGAGGGTTCACGCGAGATCCCCGGCCCGGGGCCACTCGGAACGCGGAGCAATACCCGGTGCGGTGAGGGGGTAACGCCTATAGGCTTGGCGCCAGCATCCATGACGCCTCACGGACGGGGAGCCCCCGCATGACCAACGGCATTTATCTCAGCGCCATGACGCCCTTGTCGGGCAAGTCCCTCGTCGCCCTGGGCCTGATGGACACCCTGTTCAAGAACTCCGATCGGGTGGGATTCTTCCGCGCGGTCCACGCCGGCGACGCCCCGGAAGACGATCCTCTGCTGCAGCTGATCGCGGAGACCTTCGAGCTCCCGCCGGAACGCTGCCGGGGCGCGGTCTCCCTCGCACGGACCCGCGAGATCCTGGCCCGCGGCGACTACGACGAGCTCGACTCGCAGGCCGTGGCGATCTACACCGAGATGGCCACGCACTGCGACGTCATCGTGGTGGACGGCACGGACATGGTCGCCCACAACGCCGCGATCGCGGAGTTCGATCTCAACGCGCGGCTGGCCAACGACATGGGCTGCTCCGTGCTCGCGGTGATCGGTGCCAACCAGACGGAGGCGCCCGACCAGATCCTCAACGCCGTGGAGGTCACCCGCACCGAGCTGCGCGAGGCCCGCTGCGACATCTTCGCGATCATGGTCAACCGCTGCCCCGCAGAGTGGGTGGACGAGGTCACCGAGACGGCCCCGCGGGGCCAGCACCAGCTGCCCGTCTACGTCATCCCGGAGGTTCCCGCCGTCGCGAGCCCCACGGTCGAGGAGCTCGTCGAGTCGGCGGGGTTCGGGACGGATCTGTCCTCCGTGCCCCTGGACCGTGACATCAACGGCGTGAAGATCGCGGCCATGACGGTCGAGCACTTCCTGGACCAGCTGGTCGACGGCGAGTTCGTCATCGTGCCGGGCGACCGCTCCGACGTGCTGATGTCCTGCCTGGCGGCCGCGCTGTCACCGGGACGTCCGACACCCGCAGGCATGCTGCTGACCGGCGGACTGCTGCCCGGCGAGCTGGTCCAGTCCTTCATGCAGACGGCGCCCTTCCCCGTGCTGACCACCGGGCACGACACCTACAAGGCCGCCAAGCGGGTCGCCCAGACCCGTGGCCGCCTCAGCTCCGCGAGCCCCCGCAAGTCCGCGGCCGCGCTCGGCGAGTGGTCCCGCCGGATCGACTCCCGTGAGCTGGTCTCGCGCCTGGATCTCGAGCGCCCGGTCCGCCGCACGCCCCTGCGCTTCCTGCACGACCTCGTCGAGGCCGCCCGGTCCGACCGGAAGAACATCGTGCTCCCCGAGGGCGACGACCCCCGCGTGCTGCGCGCCGCCGAGATCATCCACCGCCGCAACTTCTGCGACATAACCATACTGGGCGATCCCGAGCAGGTGGCCAAGCTGTGCGACGCCCAGGGCATCAACCTGGATTTCGACGACGACGGCCTGACCCTGGTGGATCACCTCAACGACCAGGAGAAGATCGACCGGTACACCGATGCCTATGTGGAGTACCGCAAGCACAAGGGCGTGACCAAGGAGGCCGCCCTGGAGCGCATGCGCGACGGATCCTACTTCGGCACCATGATGGTCCAGCTCGGCGACGTGGACGGCATGGTCTCTGGTGCGGTGCACACCACCGCCAACACCATCCGCCCCGCACTGGAGTTCGTGAAGACCGCCGAAGGGGTCAAGATCGTCTCCTCGGTGTTCTTCATGTGCCTGGAGGACCGGGTGCTCGTCTACGGCGACTGCGCCGTGAACCCCAACCCGAACGCCGCCCAGCTCGCGGACATCGCCACAGCGTCCGCGGCCACGGCCCGTGCGTTCGGGGTGGACCCGCGCGTCGCCATGCTGTCCTATTCGACCGGCGGCTCCGGTGCCGGTGCGGACGTCGAGCGGGTCCGCGAGGCCACGGACATCGTCAAGGCCACCAACCCGGACTTCGAGGTCGAGGGGCCCATCCAGTACGACGCCGCGGTGGACGCCTCGATCGCCAAGTCGAAGCTTCCCGGCTCCTCCGTGGCGGGACAGGCGACGGTCTTCGTCTTCCCCGACCTGAACACCGGCAACAACACCTACAAGGCCGTACAGCAGTCCGCGGGCGCCGTGGCCGTGGGTCCCGTCCTGCAGGGCCTGCGCAAGCCGGTCAACGACCTCTCCCGCGGCTGCACCGTGGAGGACATCGTGAACACCGTGGCGATCACCGCCATCCAGGCCCAGACCATGTGATCAACCCGTAGAAACCGACCCGGCCCTGGGTTCACAGCGACGCGTCCTGCACCATGGGGCCGTTCTCCAGGTCCCGCCAGCACGCGACCCCGTGGGGTGTCGCAGGAAGAAGTGACTCATGCTCATCCTCGTCGTCAACTGCGGCTCGTCGTCGATCAAGTACCAGGTCCGCGAGATGGCGGACGACCCGGCCGGGGACGCCGGCGGCACCGTGGTCACCAAGGGGCTGATCGAGAACATCGGCACCTCGGAGATCGAGGACCACACCCAGGCGCTGGACATCCTGGCCGAGCGGATCGAGGCGGAGCTGGGCGACCGCCGGATCGACGCCGCCGGCCACCGCGTGGTCCACGGCGGCGAGCGGTTCTCCCATCCGGTCCTGGTGGACAACGAGATCATCCGCGCCGTCGAGCGGCTCTCTCCCCTGGCGCCGCTGCACAACCCGGCCCACGCCCTGGGGCTGCGCGCCATCCAGACGAAGTGGCCGCACATGCCGCAGGTGTGCGTCTTCGACACGGCCTTCCACCGCTCCATGCCCGAGCACGCGTGGCGCTACGCGTTGCCCAACGAGATGTACAAGGAGTACGGCGTCCGCCGCTACGGCTTCCACGGCACCTCGCACGATTTCGTCACGGGGCTGGCCGCCGAGTACCTGGGCCGGGACCGCGAGAGCTTCAACGCGATCGTTGCCCATCTGGGCAACGGCGCGTCCGTGACGGCGATCAAGGACGGCAAGTCCTACGACACCTCCATGGGCTTCACCCCGCTGGCGGGCCTGATCATGGGGACGCGGACCGGCGACTTCGACCCCTCGATCATCACGGCCATGCTGCGCCGCGACCCGGACATGACGGCCCAGCAGCTGGACGACATGATGAACAAGGAGTCGGGGCTGAAGGCGATCGCGGGGCACTCCGACATGCGGGAGGTGGACAACGCCGCCGCGGCGGGCGACGGAGGTGCCCAGCTGGCGCTCGAGATGGCGGCCTACCGCCTGGCCAAGTACATCGGGGGCTACCACGTGGCCGTCGGCGGAGCGGAGGCCCTGATCTTCACGGCGGGCATCGGCGAGAACGCGCACACCTTCCGCAAGATGGTCGTCGACCGCCTGGGTGCCCTGGGGATCAAGCTGGACCCGGAGGCCAACGAGCTCCGTTCCGGGGAGGTCCGCCCGATCTCCACTCCGGACTCCGCCCTGGACGTCCTGGTGGTCCCCACCGACGAGGAGCGTGCGATCGCCGAGGCCACGGCGGAGCTCATCAAGGGCTGATCGCGCGGAGGACCCGGCCCAGGTGTGAGTTGAGCCGCCCATCAAGGCTGATGGGCGGCTCAACTCACATCTCGGGCCGTTCGACGACGGCGGAGCGTCAGGACGCGGCGGTGACCGGCGGCAGATCCGACCATGGGAAGACGATCCACTCGTCCACGGCCTTCCACAGGTAGTCCGGTTCGATGATGGACCGCGGCTTGGAGTAGATCACCGCGCTGCGGCACTCGGCGCCGAACCCGGCCAGCAGTTCCAGGACCAGGGCCAGCGTGCGGCCGGAGTCGGCGACGTCGTCGACCACCAGGACCTTCTTGTTCCGGATGGAGTCGACGTCGAGCATGGGCGCGAGCAGGACCGGGTCCGGCAGGGTCTCGTGCACGTCGGTGTAGAACTCGACGTTCACGGCGTCGAGGAGCTTCACGCCCATCGCGTAGGAGAGCGCCCCGGCGGGCACCAGGCCACCACGGGCGACACCGATGATCAGATCGGGCTCGAAGCCGCTGTCGGCGATCTCCTGAGCCTGCTCTCGGATGGCATCGCCGAAGCCCTGCCAGGTCAGGATCTCTTTGTTCTCAAGCTCGGTGGAATCCGCGTGATAGGCCATGGACCAACCCTAGTCGGGTCCGCGGGTTTCCAGCATCCCCATGACCTCGCCGGTGCGGTCATCCCGAGGCGGGAACCTCATGGCGTTTGAGCGAGCGGAGGTGCAGCGCATAGCCCGTGGCCATGGCGGCCGACCGGAAGACCTCCCCCACCAGCACCCACACGGCCATGGCCGGAGCGGTGTCCGCCCCGGTGAGCCAGGCCCCTCCCACCACGATCAGCAGCTGCACCCCGGCGATGCGCATGAACCACCGTTCGTAGCCGCCGAGCATCAGGACGTTGCTGGTGGCGGACGTGGTGGCATTGATCAGCGTGGAGATCACCAGGATGACGGCGGCACCCCAGGTGCCGCTGTACTCCTCGCCCAGCAGGGCCACCAGCGAGCGCTCCCCCGCCACCAGCAGGAAGATCAGCAGCAGCGCCGGCAGGATCGCCGAGGCGACGGCGGCCTCCCCCACCAGTCGCCACAGTCTGGCGCGGTCGCGGACGGAGACCGCGATCCGGGGGCTGAAGACGGTGGTCACCGCCGAGGTTCCCATGGCCCCGGCCGACTGGATGCGCTGGGCGACGTCGTAGGTACCGGCCATCGCCAGCGATCGCGCCGAGAGCACGAACATGGGCCCGCGCACGCACAGTGCCGTCAGCGCGGCACCCATGCCGAGGGGCAGGGCCACGCGCCACGGGGTTCGGGGCACGTCCTCCCCTCGGTCCCGGTAGTGGGACATGCGCCGCCCGGGGACGGGGGAGATCCACCACATGATGACCGCCGTCAGCACGAAGGCGGCGATCTGGCCCGGGATCAGCAGCTCCGGCCTGGTGAAGGAGGCCGTCAGCGCTGCGGCCAGCCCGAAGAAGGGCAGCGCCACGGATTCCAGGAACTGCCCGGCCACCGGCATCTGCCGCGCCATGCGCTGGACCATGAAGAGGCGGGCGAAGGCCGAGGCCGTGGCCACGGCCCAGAACACGAGCAGCCAGCGCCCGGGGTAGCCCATGATCTCGGCGGCCACCGCCGTCACGAGCGCGGCGGCGCCCACGGAGGACCAGATGACCCGGACGGTGCGGGTATCGCGACGCGCCAGCATCCGGGCACGCCTGCGGTGGTTGGCCGCCCACAGGGGCGCTTGCTCGCGCACCCCTGAGGTGTCCAGCCCGAAGGTGCCGGCCATCCGGGCCACGAGCGCGATGGACCATACCAGCCCGTTCAGGCCCACGTCCTCGACGGGGAACCGCAAGGCGACCACGGCGACCAGCAGCATCTGCAGAACGGCTCCGCCGATGCGGATCGCGAGGACTGCGAGCGATTGCACACGAGCGCCGGCCGCCCTGTCACTCGCCACTCTTGGTGCGGTCCTTCGCCAGGTACCAGAGGAACTTGGTATTGCCCACGGCGTAGCGCTTGAACATGCGGCGCGGCTCCATCGCCAGCCGGAAGGCCCATTCCATGCCGAGCTTCTGCACCAGCTCCGGAGCCCGCTTGGTCTGCCCGGCGACGACGTCGAAGGAACCTCCCACCCCCACGCACACGCCGACGCCCATGAGGTCGCGCTGCCCGTAGATGAAGTCCTCCTTCATGGGTGAGGGGACGGCCACGAACAGGAGATCGACGTGCAGATCGCCGATGAGCTTGGCCATGTCCTCGTCGGTCAGGCCCTCGTCACGCCAGAATCCGTCGTGCTTGCCCACGATATTCGCACCACGGCCGGCGAACTCCTCGGCCACCGCATCCACGACCTCCCGCTGAGCGCCGAGCAGGTAGATGCGCTGCCCCTCGGCCGCCGAGAGATCCACCAGGCGGTTCATCAGGTCGATACCCGCGACCCGCTCGGGCACCGGCCGGCCCAGGAGCCTGGAAGCCCAGACGACCGCCTGACCGTCGGCGCTGACGATGTCCGCGGCATTGAACTCGCGGCGTTTGGAACAGTCCTCTTTCGCCGAGACGATCTTGGCGGCGTTGATCGACAGGTGGTTGTGGTGCCCGCCATCGGTCATCAGGCTCTTGAGCCTCTCGACCGTCTGGTCCATGGTCAGCGGGTCGATTCCCACGCCCATGACATCACGGCGGGGTCTGCGGCGCGGCTGCCTCGGCGGCTGGACCTGGTCGCCGTGGTCGTAGCTGTCGAAACCGCTGTCGGAGTGACTGTTGACGTCTCGGTCACGAGTCGGCTGGCTCATTGCTGTTCCCCCATCCGGCCAGGGCGAGCGTTGCATGGCCCTGGTTCCATCTCATATGCGGCAGTCCCGTCCCCGAACTCCGGAAACCGCCATCGTCTCCTTGCAACGCCAGGAGGTGTCGAACCGCCGGCTGCGGGTCCGGGATCGACCATCCCCGTTCCGCCGCCCGGGCCATGAAGCCCACGGTGGTTGCGACGTTGTGCACATCCTGCGACGGACGTTCGGCGTCCGCGTAGTACAACGGGATACCGGCGCCGTCCAGGCAGTGATCCGCCCAGAAGCGCAGCCCCCTCTCCAGGACCTCCCCGGTCTCGAACCCGGCCTCCCGCAGGGCCCAGAGCGAGTCCAGGTTGTAGATCGTGTGGAAGCTGTCGATCCATTCCAGCCCGGGCCCCTCTCCGTAGGGCCACGACCCGTCCGCGGCCTGGGCGGCGACGGTGCGGTCGACCGCGGCCTGGATCATGGCCCGGTCGCCCCCGAGCATCGCCAGGCTCTCCGCGGCCAGCAGCGACCCGTTGTGCACCAGGCGGTCGGAGGTCGTGGTGTACCGGAAATACCCGTCGAGGAACTGGCCCTCCAGCCATTCGGCCACCGCGGGGCTCGCCTCCTCCAGCCGTCCGGTGGCGCGGAACGCGCGCAGGGCGAAGGTGGTCGCCACGACGTTCGGGCTGCCGGCCGGATAGAAGGCCCAGCGGGTCTGGACGTCGAACTCATAGCCCCACGGACCGGCCCCGTGTTCACCGATGATCCGGCTCACCAGGCTCCCGGCCAGGTCGTCCTGCCCGTCGAGGACCGCGGCGTGGGCGAAAAGGGCCATGCCCTTGGTCATCCGCACGGGCGGCACGTCGGTGAGATCGCGCAGCCATTGCCCGCTGCGCTTATGCGCCTGCACCCAGGCCTGCCGGGCCCTGCGGCCCCGCAGCAGGCGGGCGTGGGGCGAGAGGAGGCCGTCGTAAGGGTCCGTTCCGGCGAAATCCCGGATCCGGGCGAAGCGGAAGGCCTGGCGCAGGGAATCCTCCACCTGGCGCTGCAGCTGCGGATCCAGCATGGTCTGCGGTCTCACGATGTCCTCCCCTTCCTCTGGGCGGCACGGCTTCTCCGCCGGCCGCGCCCGTGTTCTGCTCCGTGTTCTGCGATACGTTCTGCGGTGTGACGACGGCGGGCGGCTTCGACGATGTCGTCGAACCTCGGCCGATAGCTCTCCAGCGTGTAACCGGTCTCCCATCTCTGCCGGGCGGACCGGGCCAGACGGGCCCGGTCGTCGTCGTCGGAGATGACCCGCCGGAGCGCCGCGGCCAGGGCATCGGCGTCGTCGACGGGGACCAGGAGTCCGTCCCGGCCGTCCTGAACCACCTCGGCAACCGCACCCACCGGGGTGACCACCGGGGCCAGTCCCCACGCCATGCCCTCGAGCAGGGAGAGGGGAAGGTTCTCGACCTGGCTGGGCAGTACCAGGACCTGGGCCAGGGCCATCTGCTCGCGCAGGCCATCGCTGTCGAGCCAACCCAGGACCTCAACGTCAGTGGAGGCTTTGACGGCCTCGGCGATGGTCCCGTCGGGGTCGTCGAGATCGCCGGCCAGCACCAGGACGGCGCGGCCGCTTGTCTCCACTTGAGCCCACGCCTGCAGCAGGGTGGGGGCGCCTTTCCGGACGCCCACCCGCCCTGCGAAGAGGACCCGCACGGGAAGTGACCGAGTCGGAAGCATCTCAGGACCTGGCACGGCGTTGGGCAGCAGGACGAGCCGGTCCGCCGTCACTCGCAGCTCCCGGGACACGAAGTCACGCCACTCGTATCCCAGAACCAGCACAGCGGTCGCATGCTGGAAGAACGAGAGAATCGCCCGCCGCAGCATGGCGGGCTGGCCGCTCAAGAACATAGGGTAGGCGGCACCGTGCAGATGGAGCAGATAGGGCTTCTTCCGAGCGCGCAGCACCCAGCTCACGAGTAGCTTGCGCCAGGTGCTGCCGCCTGAGGCGAGTTGCAGGACCCAGACATCGCCATCACCGCCTTTCCGCAGAGCCGCGAGCATGGCCATGGCGAAATTCTTGAGTCGCCACAGTTTTGGTCCCGGAGCCCCGCCGGATTCGATGAACTCGAGCGAGGTGCGCTGCGAACTCGTCGACTCCAAGTAGGAGGACATCACCCCTACCCCACCTGTGGAGCCCGGTGCCGGGCCTACGATACGGACCTTCATCGACTACCCTCCGTGATGGTCGGCGGCTGGTTATTCCATGGTGCGACGGCGCGTTCCTCACCAGACTCGTATGAAAGCTCTGCTTCACCTGCGGGCTCATCCGGGCTTGCTTCCTTGAGACTTGCGGTCAGCGCCGTGGCTATACCTGCAGCCACGAAGGGCAGGGCGAACATGGGCGGGGAGACGAACACCGGCGCCACCACGGATTCGATCCCGAGGGTCACGAACCAGGCGACGGTCACAGCACCCATCCAGCGCACGCGCCTCGACGGTGACCGGCGCATCAGGCGCCAGCCCGTCACGGCGAGCAGGTAGAGCCCGCCGGCGTAGCACAGGGCACCCAGGAGCCCCGTCTCGGCCAGCGGCGCCGGCCAGAAGGTGTCCGAGAGGAAGCCTCCTCGCTCGCCGGGTCCCATGCCGTAGATCCACTGGTATCCGAAATCCTGGTACAGGGGGCTGTAGTTCTCCCCTGCGGTGAAGGAGGCAAACCGCCCGAAACCCACTCCGAGCGGAAAGGCGCCGAGGCTGAGGGCGACGGAGTCCACGGTCATGCGAACCCGGGCGGTCTCGACCACGTTTTCCGTGTATTCCTGATAAGTGCTCTGCACGACGGCAGTCAGCGGGTCCCAGCCGATCATCAGGGCCGCCGGGATCAATACGGCAAGCAGGGCCAGGTACAGCGCCTTAGGCCCCGGCAGCATCGCGCGCATCCCCACAGCGGTGATCGTTGCCGCCGCGATCGACTTGCGCCTGAACGCCGCGATGCAGGTCAGACCGGTCGCGCAGAGCAGGGCGAAGCTGAAGACGCCCTTCCGCACCAGCTGGCGATACAGCAGTATCGCCAGGAAGGCCATGGACATCATGGTACCCAGCCCGACGGGGTGGTCGAACGGTCCCGTGAGACTGCTGAATCCGGCCCGCTCGCTGATAGTGGCTACACGTCCGATGAAGGCATTCCACGCCGCCGGTTGCACTGCGTTGATCACCACCGTGACCAGTACGAACAGGATAAATATGACGCCCGCACGGATCAGGTGCGGGATATCCTCGCGGCGCCAGTCGAGCTGAGCCACGGCAAAGCCCAGCGCGGGACCCTTGAGAAACAGGAAGCCCCCGGTGGCCAGTGTGCCTAGGGACACATCGTTGACGATGCTGCTGACGACGCCCAGGAGAGCGAAGGCCAGGAAGAACCACAGCGCGGGGTAGAACCGGATGGAGCCCCTGAGATACAGCCGCCGCCCCGTGAAAAGGAGGAGAGCCAGGAGCACGCCCAACTCATCCCCGTAACCCAGCGCGTTCACTCCCGTCACGGTCTGAATGGTCTGGGACAGCATCGTGATCAACACGATCAGACCCGCGGTGACCTTGGGGTGCACGAAAGCCGCGGTTCCCAACAACAGCACCGCGAACCCACCCATGAGCAGGGCGAGGATCACGGTTAGGACCGTGGCTACCTCAACCAATGCAAGCTTCTTCCCCCTCAGCGGTCGCCGACGCAGTACGCGACGCGTGGCGACCTCGGTCCGGGCTCCGGGCGCTCGTATCGGATCATCCGTCCTTCCCCAAGGACGGATGCCACGGGCGCCCCGGAGCCTCATCGACTATCTGCCCACTCCCCATGGGCTCCTAGCATCGTTGCACGATCGGGCATCGCGCCCCGACTCGCGCCGGGAGTTGTCCACCAAAGTGCACTACTGAGCAGTTAACAATATGTGTTTTCGTTCATGGTTATTTCGTGGGGTTTAACATTGGGCGTGCTTGTGGCCGCTGGGGAGCGAACCACGACGGGGAAATACGCGTTCGCGACAACCACCGCACGATCCATGCGGGTGAGCGGGAGCGGGGATCCCGGGCAGGCCCGCCCCGCGGGCTACGAAAGAACAACGCATTGACTAGGAGAGAAGTCATGCCTCAACAAACCATCCCGAAGCCCAATAGGGGATTCGGTGGGGGGAAGCAAAAGTTGCGCGAATCATCTCCGTACGAGACGAACGAGATCACCACCCGGGAAGTGGGCCATGCAGTATGGAAGCGATGGTGGCTGCCCCTGCTCGGGCTGCTGCTCGGCTTGGGACTCAGCCTGGCATTCTCGGTAACTCAAGAACCGAAATACGAGTCGGTCGCCACCGCATTGGTCCGCACCGCGGCCGCTGAAGACACCGCCGCCGATCGCCTGGCCGCCGAAGAACTCGCCAAGTCGAGAGCCGCAACCTACGAGTCCCTGGGCAACTCCGTGGTGGTCGCCGACACCGTCAAGCATGAACTGAACCTGGATACTCCTACGAACACCCTGCTGGACGACGTTCGCGTAGTGGCCAGCCCGGACACCACAGGGCTGGAAATCACTGCAACGGCGGCCACTCCCCAGCAAGCCACCGAACTGGCCGTGGCATGGCGTGACGCTCTGGCCGATTCAGCCGGAGTTCCCCTGCCCGGAGAGAATATCGAGGTCGTCCCGGCGGGTGAGCCCACGGTCCCCGAGGAACCGTCCAGTTTCTCCGTACCTCTGGTCTACGCCATCGGGGGTTCGGTGGGCCTTCTGCTGGGGATCATCGCGGCCGTCAGCCTGGGCCGCCCCAAGAACAATCCCAGCCGGCGGCCCTGAACCTGACCGGCACGCGGCTGCTGTTCGAGCCCTCGCCGCTGCCCCCGATCAGCACCTNACAGAAATCATAGTCTCCCCTAGCCAGCCACAAGAGAGGACGAACAGTCGAAAGTACCGCCGCCCTCGCCGCCCCCACGGCAGAACTGATGGCTACTGGCTTGTCAAGTTGTCGGTATCGCCATTGAGTGCACCATACCGCATTGCGTGACCTGACTTGGGAGATCACGGTACGGCATCAGGGTTGATGCTTCTGCGCCTGTAGGACGATAGCCACATGTTGGGGCATCTCGACGTGCTCGGCAGGTGACTTCTCCCTATCGGGTGAGCGAGGGCACTCATCCTCCCTATGGGTCCCACCGAAACTCGACGCCGAGCACGAATGCAGACTGCTGCACCGTGAGAGATCGGGGGCAGCGGCGAGGGCTCAGCGTGTCAGGCCCACGTGGTCACCACGCCCGGGATGTTCTGGTCCACCAGGCGCCGCTTGCCATTGGGCGGGACCTCCAGGCGGTCCACGATCTCCAGTCCGAGGGTGACCTGTCCCCTGGTGCGGCTGACCATGGTGGCGTAGAACTCATCGAGCTCCTCCTGGGTGGCCGACGCGGAGGGCTCGACCATGAGCACGACCTTGCCGGGCTCGTCCTGACGGAACCTGAAACGGTTCACGCACAGGAACTGATGCCCATGGACGTTCAGGGGCGTGGTGGCNTGACCTGTCCCCTGGTGCGGCTGACCATGGTGGCGTAGAACTCATCGAGCTCCTCCTGGGTGGCCGACGCGGAGGGCTCGACCATGAGCACGACCTTGCCGGGCTCGTCCTGACGGAACCTGAAACGGTTCACGCACAGGAACTGATGCCCATGAATAACGATAGACGTGGTGGGGAACAGGGAGCCGTCGGCGCGGACCAGTCCCTCCCGCCCGCGGCGGGCCTTGATCTCCCGGAACGTGGGGTCGCCCCACTCGTTGAAACTCACCACTTCGGCGGAGTCGCCGGTGTCGTAGCGGAGGAACGGCTGGCCATGGAGCCGCAGTCCCGTCGTGATGATCCGCCCGCGCTCGCCCACCTGGGCGGCGGTGCCGTCCTCCTTCAGGATCTCGGTGATCCCGTACAGCGGCTCGGGATGGGAGCCCCAGTCGCGGTGCATGACGGCGAAGACGGTCCGCTCGCTGAGGCCGTAGAAGTTGCTGACCTCGGCATGGGGGAAGACCCTGCGGAACGTGGCCGCCTGGGACGGGG
>NZ_ML708618.1 GCF_008831305.1 Kocuria coralli | reverse complement strand
AGAAAGAGACTGACAGTCGTAGCTGTCACCGACCGTTCCGACGGACGCGACGGCGTCGGCTTCGGCGAGGCGCTCGGTGTAGCGAATGGCTCGATACTGCCTGGTTTCAACCGGTCGTTGCAACACCGGGTTGTTGGAGTGAGCGTAGCTGCTCTTCGAAGACTTCGGTGGGTGTCTTCCAGTCGAGACTTTTGCGGGGTCGGTTGTTGAGCGCGAGAGCGACGGCTTCGAGGTCTTCCGCGGACCACCGTGAGAGGTCTGTTCCTTTCGGGAAGTACTGTCGCAGCAAACCGTTGGTGTTCTCGTTCGTCGGCCGCTGCCAGGGCGAGCGGGGGTCGGCGAAGAACACCTTGGTGCCCGTCTCGAGTGTGAACTGGGCGTGGCCGGAGAGTTCTTTGCCGCGGTCCCAGGTGAGCGTCTTGCGGAGCTGTTCGGGAAGCTTCGTCATCGACGCGCTGAGCGCGGCGTTCATCGCGACAGCGCCGTAGCCGCCCAAGGCGGGACCGTTCTTGACGGGCGGTATCTCGCCATAGCCTTCCAGCCGCGGCAGATGCACCAGCAGGGTCGAGCGGCTCTTGCGTTCGACGATCGTGCCGATCGCGGACCGGCCCGTGCCGATGATCAGGTCGCCTTCCCAATGCCCGGGAACGGCGCGATCCGCAGCCTCCGCCGGACGCTTGGAGAACACGACCTCGGCGGTGACATGCCCTTGCGGGCGGTTCTGCGCTCGAGCCCGCGGCTGGCGGAGCGCGCGGCCGGTTCGCAGGCAGGTGACGAGCTCGCGTTTGAGCGCACCACGGCCCTGGATGAACAGCGACTGGTAGATCGCCTCGTGGCTGATGCGCATGGACTCATCATCCGGGAAGTCGACCTTCAGCCGGTGCGAGATCTGCTCCGGGCTCCACGCCAGCGACCAGCGCCGGTCCTGCCGGTGCGGTTTGTTCAGCCCCTTCCACGCGGGCGGCTCCGGCCCGACGACGACGGTGCCGTCGGGCCTGCGGACGTTCCCGGCGAGACGATCCTGCACATACTCGCGCAACTTATCGTTGGTGATGAGCTTCGCCGTCTTCGGACGCTTCGCTGCCTGCTGAGCCTTCCACTGCGCCACCAACGCCCGGTACTCATGCTTCCCGCTGCGCGTGGCCGCGTTACGGCGCAATTCGCGGGAGACTGTTCCCGGGTCA
The DNA here is from genome assembly GCF_008831305.1 of Kocuria coralli. Lineage (GTDB taxonomy): Bacteria > Actinomycetota > Actinomycetes > Actinomycetales > Micrococcaceae > Kocuria > Kocuria coralli. The sequence continues at coordinate 147,407 of NZ_ML708618.1, read as the reverse complement.
CGGCCGATCCTGCGCGCGATCTCACGAACGCCGATCTGCTTGGCGCGGAGCAACGCGATCTCCTCGCGCTGCTCAAAGGACAGGTAGCGGCCGGTGGGCTCGGGCAGCGAGATCGGTGGCATACCGCCAGCGTGGCGAAACCAACGGGCTCCGACCGGCACGGACACGCCCACCTTCAGCGCCGCTTCAGCCGAGGTGAGGCCCGTCGCGATCAGACGCCAGAACTGCCGCTGCACCGCCCGCGAGGGCTCAGGCCGCCCGGGCGAACGCATCGGCGGACGCAACGCCCGATCAGCACGCCACTGACGACGCGCACCCTCGGGCACATCGCTCGTCTTCGCGGTCCAGTCCTTCGTCGCCACTGCCGAACACCTCCGAGACCGAGGTGTTGCGACGACCAGTTGAATCCGCCCTGCACTCCGGCATCGCTGTGATGGATCAGCCCGGTGATGTCCTGCCCCGCTCTGCGACGCTCCCAGAGGCCCATGTCGAGCGCGTCGAGGGCGAGATCGGTGCGCAGCGACGTGGACACCTGCCAGCCGACGACACGGCGAGAGAACACGTCGAGGACGAACGCGGCGTAGGTCCACCCGGCGTGGGTACGTATGTAGGTCAGGTCCGCAACCCAGAGCTGGTTCGGTGCCGTCGCGGTGAACGCGCGCTTCACGAGGTCGGCGGGCCGGTCGGTCTCCGCGCCGTCTCCGAAGGTGGTCTTGCGGGTCTTGTCGCGCCGGATGCCCTGGATGCCCGCGGCGCGCATCAGCCGCTCGACGGTGCAGCGGGCGACCTCGACGCCTTCCCGGTTCAGGGCCGCATGGATCTTCCGGGCGCCGTAGACACCGAGGTTCGCCTTGTGGACCACCCGGATGTCCTCGGTCAGCTCCGCGTCCCTGACAGCCCGGGCAGACGGCGGCCGGCTCTTTGCGGCGTAGTAGGTGCTCGGGGCGATCTGGACGTCCGTGTCACGCAGGACCTGGCAGATCGGCTCGACCCCGAACCGGTCGCGGTGCTCGTCGATGTACTCGACCAGCACCGCGGTCGGCACCTCGGCTACTTCAGCTTGCGGTCGAGCTCCGCCGCGGCGAAAAACGCGGACGCGGTCTTCAGGATCTCGTTCGCCCGCCGCAACTCCCGCACCTCGGCCTCAAGCTCCTTGATCCGCTGCGCCTCCGCGGTCGTCACCCCGGGCGCCTGCCCGGCGTCGATCTCGGCCTGCTTCACCCAGCCCCGCAGCGTCTCCGGGTTGATCCCGAGCTGCTCGCTGATGCGCTGGAGCGCACCGGCCTTCCGCGCGGGGTCCTGTCGTGCCTCGACCGCGAGCCGCGTCGCGCGCTCACGCAACTCGTCCGGGTACTTCTTCGGTGCTGCCAAGACTCTCATCCTCCGTGAGTTGAGAGCCTCCACCGAACCCGGGGCGCTTCAGCAAGCGCGCCGGCCTCGCGCCTGGCACGCGCTCGGGTCTGTGGGCGCACATGGCCGCGGCCATCGACGTGGTCCAGCCCGAATGGGTCGTCATCGAGAACGTCCGCGGGCTGCTGTCCTCACCCGCGACACGGCCACCCGCAGAAGGAGACGACCATGAACGACGCAACCCAGGCGATGCAACCCCCGACGGCGCAACCCTTCGCGGCATGGAACGCGACCCGTGGCATCTGGGAGACAACGCAACTCGACCTCTACGGGCTCTCGGCGCCGTTCTCGGCGATCTGGCCGACCTGCGGCTGGATGCACGATGGATCGGCCTACCGGCTTCCCTTGTCGGCGCTCCTCACCAACGCTTCCGCATCTTCACCCTCGCCCGGCGCACTGTTCCGCACCCCGCTGGCGACGGACTCATCGCGCGGCGGGGAAACGCTCGACCAAGTGCGAGCGAGACGAGGGACGATCGCACTGTCGCACCAGATCATCGACTTCGCACTCCACGGACCGGCTGGCTCACCGAGCAGGAGAGCCGAATCGGAAACGCTGTGGTCCCTGATCGACGTACTGTTGAGCGCTGGGGACGCTACGCCGACGCCATCACTCGTTGGGAGCACATCACCGGACGGCCCGCGCCGGCGCCAGCGCTCCTGAACGATGCCGACGGCCCCCGCCCAGCACCAGCATTCGTCGAATGGCTCATGGGTCTTCCGACTGGTTGGGTCACCGATGCCGACGACCTGACGCAGAACCAGCAGATCACCGCGCTCGGCAACGGCGTGTTGCCGATACAAGCCGTTACCGCCCTCACCACACTTCTGACATGAGGACCCGAGCGATCGTCAGAACCCATATAGATGCTGCCTTGCGTTGAACGCCGCCGGCCCACCTTCAAGGATCGACTCAGCGAGCGTACGGATGAGGGCATCGTCCAGCGACCCGATGCCACCATCGGTAGGCCTGCCGTTTCGGCCGCTGCCTTCCAACGCGACGATCAGCTCAGCATCGCCGAGCACAGGCACGTTGGCATTGTGAGTGCTTGCGATGATCTGGCGCTTACCCTTGAGCTCACGGAGATTCTTGACAACGCCGTCGTAGACGAAGCGGTTGTCTAGGTCATCCTCCGGCTGGTCGATGACGAGTGGCGCACGCGACGCCCCGAGGAGAAGCAACAGCAGTGCAGTGGCCCGCTGCCCCTTCGACAGGTCGTCCATTTTCTTGAACTCGCGAGTCCCTGTTCCCGCCCCGATGTCGAGCTGAACCTCTACAGCGTTTCCGACCGAAAGCTCTTCGAGCTGGCGCAAGAGGGCCTCGCCGGCGTCGACGACTCCGCGAGCTTGTGCGCCCCGGACGGAGAACTTGTCCGCGAGCTCGGCCTGACCCTTGCGAGCAGCCTCAACGAACGCCCGTGTCGAGAAGCCATCGCTGTCGATGGCAGCCATGATCTGCGTTCGCTGCCCGCTGATCGCGCTTTCGATGAGCGTCTTGATGTGTCGGCGGTCCCGAGCCGCGATCGGCTTCACGATGACGACACCGCCTGTTGCCGCGTTCGCAGTTCGGATCGCATCGTGCAGGGCTTCCACCCGCTTGTTCTCGTTCTCGGTGAGTTCCTGGAGGAGGGTCTTGCGGGAAGCGACCAGTTCCTTGATATTGGCATCGATGCTGATCAGCCGCGGCTCCTTGGCCTTGAGGTCTTCAAGCGCCTTCGTTGTCGCCAGATACTTGTCGGGCTCAAGGCCATCCTCGACGAGCTGGCGCAGAACCTTTGCGTGGTCTTCGCGCTGCTCACGGACAGCGTTCGTCCAACCAGTCGCGGCCGAGGCTATTGCGGTCTCCGCAGCCGTGATCGCCGCCTGCGCCTGCGTAGCGAGGGACTTCAGCGTGTCCGCAAGCGTCGTCGTCGCAGTGCGAACGAGGCCTAGAGTGTCGGCTTGTGGCGACTCATCGAGCCCGTCGTAGGTCGCACCGAGCTTCGCCGCCAGCTGTGTGTCGGTCAGACCCGTCAGGGTCGATTTGGCATCCGCAACGCGGGATCGCCCTTCAGCGAACACCGCCTCGTCCTGGTTCAGCCGGGTGACCTCACTGAGCCGAGTGGGTACGTCAGTCTCCTGAAAATGACGAACCTGCTCTTCCAAGCGCGGCACGTCCGTCAGCTCGTCTTCGAGCTCGACCTTGTCTTTCTCAGCGCGCGCGAGCTTGTCGCGGTTCTCCTTCAGCCTTGCCAGCGTCGCCTTGTGATCGGCCGTCAGGTCTCCATTGCCCTGAAATCTGTGGAGCATGCTGGCGACCTTCTCGCTGTCGCTCGCCAACTCCGCCAGCTCATGCTGGCCGAAAATCTCAACGTCTCCGATCACGTCAGCCGACTGAAGGCTCGTGACAGTACCGCTGGCATCCTTAACGACCGGAGTGTTGTTGACAGACCGTTCGATGGTGAACGTCTGAACCCTCGGCGAGGTGGCCTCGACAGTGAGTTTCACGACGGTGCCTGCGCGAAGCACACTGCTGACGATCGCCTCGTGGTCGGCCTTGGCTGAGGCCCCGATTGGCGTCAGACCCAGGACGTAGCGAAGGCTCTCGATGGCGGTGGACTTCCCCGTTCCTCGTCCACCGATCAACGCGGTCAGGTCCGGCGAGAGCGGGATCGTGACGCCGTCCAGGAAACCGCCAACCCAGGAAATCTCCTTCAGAAGAGGACGCGTCTCCTCCTTGGGGTCAGCGAGAGCGATCCGAGTCTCGGGGGTGCGGACCGCAATCTTGAGGCTCTCGACGGTCAGCGTGCTCACCTTGAACCACGTTGAGCCACCCTCTGAATCCAAGGCGTCCGGGTGGGAGATGTCGTCGGCATGGATGACTGCGAGCGGGTGCTTTCGGTCGAACGGCTTACGACGTTCGATAATGGCTTCCTGCTCCTGCGCAGCAGCCACGCTTGGCGTGATCCCCAGGGCATGGAGCCTTGGATGGTTGATCAGCTTGGCGAGCGGATTGCCCTGGCGACCCGTCAGCATCCCACTGTTCGCCACGTTAGCGTGCGCCGGAATGACCAGAGCACCGCGATCCGACATCTTCTCCAAGATGTCCTCGAAAGGTTGCCCGACAGTACCGTTGTTGCACCCTGGGGTGACCCCGCACGCACCAACGGCCGCGTTCACATCGGCAGCAGCGGTGCCGGTCTCGAAGATGACGAGAACGTGAAACCCTTCAGCTGTATTGGCCTCGAATCCAGGCAAAGCAACGACGCCACGCGCCGTCGCGTCCTGGATGAGTCCACTCGCCGTGTCGATGGCCCAGTGATCGGTGATTGCGATGAGCTCGATGCCAAGCTCGTCGCACTTGTCGAGAAGCGCCTTGTTGTAGTCCGCCTCCGAGGCGAACCTCGTTGAGGGCGAGTTACGCCCTTCGTACGCGTACGGGTTGACCTGCAGAGCTGCGCGAACCCAATGAGCGCCGGCCATCAGATCACCCACTCGTTCGGCCGCATGGATACCCCGACTGTCTGCTCGTTCATTCGTCGAGTGCTTTCACGAGGGCGTCCTGAGCGTCGCTGTAGAAAATGAATGAGACCTTCGTAGCGACCTCGTCGCTGACGTCTAGGAGTTGGCGGCGGGCTGACACCGGGAGCAGGAGGGCCGTCGCTCCCTTCTCCATCGCGTGCTCGGCGAGTTGCGCTGCGTTGAGGATCGTCTCGACGCCGCCGCCGAGCGACAGGTTGCCGACGGCGATCAGGCCACCCCGAATAGACCGCTGGAGCATCGCCGAGGCCAGCGCGAGGAGGATCGGCAGTCCGAGGCCGGCGCCGGTCTTGGCTGCGTCGAGCGCGCGTACCTGAGCGGTGAGGTTGTGCTCGCGCGGGTCGCGGTCGCCTACGAGTTGTCTCGCCTGGGCGATGAGGTTCTGCTCTGCGACCTTGAAGCTTTCCCGGAGCGTGGCGGGGGCGGCCTGGTTGAGTAGACCGCGTGCGCCAGAGCCGGGCGTGTCCGCCGCCTCGATTCGGTAGAGTCCCGGGCCGACGTCGCCGCCGCCCTCGGAGATCGCCCACACCTGGCCGGGAGGCAGCGGATCGAGGCCGATCGAGTCGGGGCTCGCGAGTTCGGGAGTCGAGACGAACTGCTCGACTCCCTCGCCGAGGCGGTAGCCGAACTGGGTGTTACGGAACTCTGCTGCGCCGATGCGGCGCTGTTGTTCCTTGACGCGGCGCCGGCACTCCAGGGCGATGCGCACCGCCCATTCGAGGTCCTCGTCGGAGATCGCGGCTTCGGCGTCGGGATACAAGAGCTTGAGCAAGCCATCAACCGTCTTGTTGACGGCCGACAGGTCTCTGCCCGACAGTGCATCGGAGTAGTTGACCCGCCCCTGGATCGATGCGAGGCGCGATTGGTCTCGAAGGCGCGACCAGCACTCGGAGAGGAAGTCGCTCACGAGCCCGAAGTGTTGGGTGAAGTAGGTCGGGTTGAGCTTTGGAACATCCCAGCCGGGCAGGTAGGCGTGGATGCGGTCCATGAACGCCGTATCGTCGCGCATCTCTGGGGGCAGCGGAGAGAGCAGGTGGCCGATCCGCTGCTGGTGGGCGACATCTACGTCGAAGTTCCCGACCAACATGATCGAACCGTCAGCACGGATGGACTCACGGCCCCGGGAGAACTCACCCGACTCCATGTAGCCCTTCATGATGTTGACGCCGTCCTTTTGGTCGAAGGAGACGCCGGAGACTTCGTCGAAGCAGACGACGTCGTACTGCGCGACGAGGCCGCGTTGCCCGGTGGCGTTGTTGACGAACATCCGGGCAACGGTGGCCTTGCCGCCGGAGATCAAGTGCGCGTAGGGCGAGACCTGCTGGAACAGGTGGGACTTGCCGGTGCCACGAGGCCCTAGTTCGACCATGTTGAAGTTCCGCTGGACGAACGGGACCATGCGCAGCAGCAAAACGTCTTGCTCGCGTTCGGTGAGTTGCGCAGGTTCGAAGCCCACTGACCGAAGCAGGAGGTGCTTCCACTGCTCTGTGGTGAACCGTGAGCGGCCTTCGGCCAGGCGCGAGAGTGAGTCGCGGGTGGAGAGCTGGATCGGGCGCAGCGACCCGACAGCGAAGGGCTTGCCATTGTTCTCCTCGGCGATCGCCGCGTCGTAGAACAGATCGACCTCGGCGTAGAAGCCACCGGTCAGCATGCGCTCGTTGTCACGGACAACGGCATCGTCGATGCGCACGTCACGGAGCCCGAGACTCGGTAGCTCGGCGACGTACGAGTTCGACTTCGCATCGAGCCGTGCCTTGACGAGATCGATGAGCTTAACGGTCATGCGCTCGCGCGCACGCGACTTGAAGAGCTCCTCTTCACCAGCGCGCACAGTGCGGTCGGAGAGCAGCCGTCGCACGACCTGGAGCCCCTCCTCGATCTCTTCCGGGTCAGTCGTGGCACAGTAGCGCCCGATAAGGAACTCTCCGACGTAGGTCGGGACGGGATACGCACCCTTGAATTGCTGGGCGAGGTCCTTGCGAACGACGTACCCCTCGAAGGCGGACGCTGCGGTCGTGTCGATCTCGTCGAGCGTGATTGCCTCGGTCATTCGACGCCTCCTACCGTGGTTTGTGCTTGCGCTAGGACTCCACCGTTCAGGTCGAGTAGCACGACCCATGCGTTCGCCCCAGCAGGGGCCTGTTCCTCGTCGACGAGCACCTTGACCTCGCCCGGCTCGGTCGGCGACTTCGGGCCACCGACGGCGCTCGATGCGTCGGCGGGGCGAAGCCGAACTTCGGCGACCACTTCGGCTTCTGCGGGGCCGTAGTCGATGCGGCAGCGCTGTCCGGTCCATCGAACAGCTTCAATCTGGGCGGGCGCAGCGGCCGAGCCACCGCGTGTCACGGTGACGACCGGGATCACGCATTCTTGGAGACTCAGGCCGCCGTGCTCGTACAAGCAGCCCGACTCGAATGCGGCAGTTCCCGGTGCGCTGACCATGTCAACGGACGAGTCCCAAGTCCAGGGCAGGATCGGGAAGTCCGGCCGCGCCGCGGTGACCTTCAACCGCGCCACACGCGGCTTGCGGGCCGCATCGCCCTCCGTGACCTGTATCGGGAGGTTGACCTTCTGCGCTGCTTGGCCGGGCAAGAGGAACCCGTGATCGGTGACCACGACGACCTTCCGCCATCCTGCTTCGAGTAGTGCACGAACGCGCTCTGCGACGAGGTCGAGGTGGTGGTCGATGAGGTCAGCCATCTGGTGCCCGTGCGAGTGGCCCAGCGAGTCGATCATGTTCGTCTGCGTCCACGCCGTTCCGGCAGGGTCACCGACCTGAGCGGTGTCCCAGTCGAGGAACTGCACCTGCGCTCCAGCGAGGGCCGATCGCAGCACTGCACCCTTCACAGATCGCCCCTGATCGTCGGCCGCGTCGAAAGCAGCGCCGCCAGCCATGCTGATCTTGATCGGCGCCACCGCCGGCTGGCCGGTTGGCGTGACGCTGGGGAAGGCCGCCTGGCGCGGCTCCACAACTACCGTGAGACCCGACAGTCGGCGAGCCACACGCGTGGCCAGGTCGTAGCGCAGTGCATCGACGTAGACCACGCACGTGCCGGCGACTACGTCGAGGCCCGTCTGGCCGCTGTAGGAACCAAGGGCGGCTTTCTGGAATGCTCGTGCCGACTGATCGGCCCACGGGTCGTAGATCGCGCCGAGAGCGTGGGTGACAGCGGCCCTGTCTTGTGCGGTCTTGGCCGTCGCGATCGTCCGCAGTGCGAGGTCGTCAATCACGTGGCCCTCGTGGCTGTACCAGGCAACTTGACTCTGGAGATCTGTTGCTGTCGAAGCGGTCGCTACACGGTTTGCCAGTTCCGCGAGGTGACCGGCGGCCCTCGCAAGGGGCGCCTGACCGAGAGCAGCCCATACGTTGTCTTCGCGCGGCGTGTGCGCGGCAGCGAGCTCTTCAACGCGACCACGCGGGTCGGGATGAGTGCCCAATGCATTGAGTGCCGACCTGAGCGCGTCCTCCTGGTCGCGGTTCCACGAAGGCCACGAGTCAGGGTGTGGGTCGGTGTCTCCAAAGAGCGGCACCACAGAGGGCCGCGCCTGGTCGAGCAAGGCAGGAAGGTTCGGATAACGGCTCGGGTTCTCCGCAAACCGTTGCCAGACAGCTCCCCACTCACCCGTTCGGCCGCCGAGCTTACTGGCTGCAGTGAGAGCGCCGTCCTTGTCGGGGCTGATGCCGTAGACGGACTTGCAGGAGGCGACAAGGGCCTGCCACTGCGCACCTTCGAGCGAAGCCCTCACCTCGTCCGGCTCGTTCATCCATTCGAGGAGGGTGCGAACCGTGTCATCGAGCACGAGGTGGTGCAGGCGAGACGAATCGAGGCGCCCCATACGTTTGAGATCGTCGATGTCCTCGAAGAGGAACTTGTCCAGCACCTGAGCGAGGGCCGCCTTCGTCGCACTGTCACTCGCGATGTCGAGCCCCGCACCCTGCTTTGACGCAAGGAAAGAGTGCGGCGTCCAGGGCGTCTGACCGTGGGCAGAGGGCCACCAGTTCGAGCGGATCGCAACCTCGGCCAACGGCGCGAGCGAGTCATCGAGCGCCGCTGCCTCTACCACGGAGCCTCGACTGACACCCGGCAGGTATATCACCCACGGATTGCGCTCGCCTCGTTCGGCAAGATGAGCTGGCAGCTCCGCGGACTCGGGCGAGGCGAGAACGGCCCGAAGCCAAAGCGCTGGACCCCGTGCAGCCGCGGGGTCGTACTCTCCGAGCACCAAGATGGGCACGGCCTCCTGGAGGATGCGAATCACCGGCTCCCAGGCGCGCTCAGGATCGGCCCACAGAACAGCCGCGGGGGCAGAGTTCGCCCCCACATTGAAGGCAGCAGCGTCGCGGAGGGCTTTCGCGACGACGGCACGGACAAGCGTCATTTGGCGTCCCCCGCCTCGCGCCGGGCAGCACGGCGCTCCTCAAGCGTCGGGTGCAGATCGTTGTGCCGTTCCGACCCGTCGGGATTTGTTCCACGGTCCTTTCGCCAGTGGACGTTCACCTTGGACCGGAGCACGTCGGCGATCACGAACGGACGGATGTTCAAACGAACCCCGTCATCAACGTCAGGCTCCCACCCGATCGGCTGCTCGGCCATCTCCTTCCACCGGACGTACACGTCATAGGGCGGCTCGCCGCCAAGAATCAGCTGGAGTCTGCGCTGAAGTTCTTCGGCGGCAGCCAGCCGCGCATCGGCACCTGGACGCTCTGCGCGGGCCTCATGCTTCTGCCGGTCGATCCATGCGCCAAGGACGGTAAAAGTGAGCTTCTCAAGCGTTGGCCGATCAAGACGGTGGTAGTTGACAATTGCCGAGAACCCGTCCTTCCGGCCATCCCAGATGTGCCACAGGAACGGTCGGTTATCGAATACCTTCACATGCTGGGCGAAGAACGAGTCACGGAGCCAGTCCTCCAGTCGCCCGTTCTTGCCGCCTGCTTCGATAACCAATCGTCGTTCCGTGGCACTCGACCATTCACTGCCGTACGCAACAGCAAGGAGCTCACGGAGCCGCGTGACCAGGTCAGACTCACCCGGTAGGGCTTGTAGGCTGGCAATGCCGTCACCATCAATGAAGTCATCAAGGTCGTCGTCGGCTTGGAAATGCCACCGATATCCAAGCAATCTCGCCACCGCCACGAGCAGCGGGTGCACAGAGTTTTCTGGGCGTCCCGGGAACAACCACTGGGTCGGGTCCGATGTGGTTGGTTCTGGAAGCCCATGTGGAAAGAGCCGCTCTGCTTCTAACTGCCAGCGCTCCAAATCGAATGGAAGCTGCAGAAGGGTCTGCGGAGAACTCAACGCGAAGCCAGGACTAATCTTCGCCAGTTCCCGCCGAAGGTTTCCCGAGTGCGCAAATGCCACAAGTGCGAGTTCGTTCTTCGGGTCGTTCGGAACAATGGCAAATGACCCAGAATCAAACCTATCGCCAAGATAGATGGCAGTCTTCGCACCAATCTTGCTCACCGCCACGCCTTTCCGGCCCCAAAGCGGCTTACCGCGACGCCAATTCTGCGCAGCATGATTTAGGTGCTTGACCGACTCTGCCAACTCCGCCATCGCACCCGACTCCGATTCCCACAGCACGATCTTCTTGCGACCTGTGTAATGCCCTTCCCCATCGGGCGAGTGCTGAAGGAACTCCCACCGATGGTCCAGCCTCGGGATCTCCCAAAAGTACTTCTCGAAGCGCGAGCCATCCCCAGCAGACATGCCATTCCGAGCATCGGCAAACGCCCCGACTATCGTCGCCGTCGCAGCCTGGTCAACCGCCTCCACGCTGCCCAATGTAATTCGGCTATCGCGCGACGCGAGCCACGACGACTGACGGAGACGCACGACAGGAGAAGCCCTCAGCGCAAGCGGCTTCTCGGAAAGTGCTGATGAAGAGACTACGAGTGTTCCCACATCGTGACCGCTCGGAGGCCGAAGGTCGCCGATGGCTAAGACCGGACTCACTCGCAATGGGGTGTAGAAGCTGTTCAGCCCCAGTAGTGCGAGAAACCGCAACGTATGGCTTTCCAGCAAGCGGGAACGGAATTGTCGTCCCGCCCGGTAGTGCATCCAATCGCTGGGCAAGACCATCGCGAAACTTCCGTTGACATCAAGCATTTGCAGAGAGCGCATGAGCATGACCAAGGCGAGCTCGCGTTTGGCAACATCGAAATTTGCCTTAGTATACGACTCCAGGGCTGGAGATTGCTTCTCCAAGCCCAAGAATGGCGGGTTGGTCACCACCAGGTGGTACCGGCCTGAAAGCAGCTCTGCCGAGCGAAGAACGTCCAGGGCCGCGTGACCCAGCACTGTTCTGTCCTGGTTCTCACGCCCAAGCGCTGCAGTCAATACTGAAGAGACCTGCTCCCAATTGAGACCTATTGAAAGATCTCGCCCAAACAGCCCGCCTTCAGAATCGATCTGACGCGGGTTGACCAGGGATCCCAAGGTGTCAGCGCTCTGGAACGCATTGTGGAGGCTCCCTAACGCTCTTCGCACCTCGGTGTCAGCGCCTGCGAGCCCCTCCCAGTCTGAGCGCGCTGCCCGCACCGGTACACCTGAACACGCAATATTCGGAGTAGGGAGTTCACGGAACCCACCCTGCTTCCACGCCTCCAGCGCCACGTTGAAAGCCGCGATCTGGGTGCAGCGCGGATCGAGTTCGAGCCCGTGGAGGTTGTCGCGGAGGACCGCATCTTGTGCCTCGGCCGGCGTGAGGCCCTCCTCCTCGGCGCGCATTCGCCAGAGCATGCCGAACATCGCGACAAGGAAGTGACCGGAGCCGCAGCAAGGGTCCATCACCGTCACGTCGGCAGCACGATCGGGCCAATCACTGAACGAACCGGCGGCAGGAGTGCCATCCTCATTGCGGCGGAGATACTCCCAACCGTCAAGGAGCGCCGACGCGGGATGACGTGCGGCCCACCATGCTCCGAGTGAGTTCTCTAGCAGGAATCGGACCATGTAGTTCTCAGTGAAAAGCTGCGTGACGGGCGAGAGGTCTGCCCCGCCGATTTTGACGCCTGACTCGTTGACGCGCTTCTTCTCGGACGTCTGCCAGAACTGATACACCCATCCGAGGGCGTCCTCCGTAGTGAAGACCTCGGACGGAATGTCAAGAAGGAGGCGCTCAAGCGCACTACGGTGCTCGGCTGCGAACCGGACTTGTACCGCGGGGTCGGTGAGGCGGAACACGCCAGGCAGGATCTCTGAGGCGAACCGCGCGGCAACGGCCCAGGCGTCCGGCTCGCCAAGGTCAGAAGCGAGATCGCCGCAGTCGTCCAATGACAACGGGATTTCACGGTAATCCGGATGCCGGAGCAGGCCATTGACTTCCAGGAAACGCGCGAACAGCAAGCGATGCCACTGCTCGTAAGCGACATCATGCACCAGGTTGGCGAGCGGTGCATCTGCGCGTGCGGTTTCGTCGCCGAGCTGCCGCGCCTTGTCGCGGAGCGCAAGCCGGAGCTTGTTCTGCTCGTCACTCAAGTAGCGCGGACGGCTCGGCTCGTTGACCGCGAGAGCGCGCAGAGCATCCTCGGCAGCGCGTTGCGCAGCCTCGCGGGCGCGCTGCGTCTGGGCGTCGAGAAAGCGGCGTTGGTCAGAGTTGAGGACCTCAGTCATTGCTGGCGCCATGGTTAACCCTTCACCATCACGGTGTCATAACCGCTATTCAGTGCGTCGAGCAGCTGCACCCGCAGGACCTCGACGTAGCGCTCTACCTCGTCGGCGCTGCTCAGGCTCGCCGCCGAGACCCGCACCGTGGTCATCTTGGCCGCAGGTGTCGTGAGCTGGATAGCCGCTTCGAGCGCCCGCGAGGCTCTCTGCGGGATGGCGTCAAGTTCAGCGGCCCACCCCTGGAGCGGCCGAGCCTGCGCCGCCGTCAGGACGGCGGCTGCATCTGCGAGGTTGGGCTCCGCCTCGGGCCCGAGATGGTGTTCCGTGAGGAGAGCCTCGCGCTGCGCATCGCCGAGAGCCGTCCATGCTGGCTGCCGTTCGAGGCCAGCTACAGCCGCCGCTCGGGCGTCGTGCAACACAACTGCTGCTGCGTGGATGGCATCGCGGAGTGCCTCGGCGAGTTCCTTGACGATCGGAGCGACTGGATCGGCCTCGGTGAGGAGATCGCGGCTCGCGGCCAGTGCGCCGAGCCGCTCACGGGCCGCCGACGCGGACTCCAGCCCCGTGGCCGAGGACGCAAGCGAACGCGCCAGTTCGAGCGAAGGCGTGCGACTCTTGAGCCTGCGTTCCATGTCTCCGAGTTGGTCGTTGAAGCTCGTGAGGTCGCTCTTCGCTGCCAGCAGAGCGTGCACGCGGTCGTTTCCCGACGTGCTCACGATCACTTGGATGCTGCCAGGCACCGTGATGTCGGGGAGCGGAGCGGGACCACTCACGCCTTTCGCGCGGACGATGAGCGACTGGACGGCCTGTTCGACGGTCGAGACGAGTCCGTCGTTGTCGGTTGGGAAGCCGAGGTTGCTTAGCACCTGGCGTGCCTGGATTTTCTCGGCGGGCTTGAGCACCGTGACCTCGCGACGGAGTTGCACGTTGCCGAGGCGAGTCTGCTTGAGTACTTCGGCCGTGGTCGTGTCGCTCCCGTTGAGCGTCGCACGGATCACTCCTGTGTCGAGAAGTACGCCGAGGGAGGCCATGAGCGCGTCACGCGGCCAGCCGAGCGGCTTCGATGTCACGGCCTTCTCGACCTCACTCGCGGGCGTGCCCGCCGGGCCGACGTGGCTAAGAACTTCTTTGATGACGCTGTGCTGCTCTGGGTCGGCGTCGTGCTGGACGGCCTTGAGCGCGTCGGCCGCCGATCCACTCCGCACGCGCGCGATGACCTGCGGCCACCGGTTGTCGTCGGCTTCGGAGAATCGTGGGAACAGGCGGGTCGCGGCGGACTGCGCGCCTGCCTCGATGCGTTCGCGCAGTGAGATTCCGTTCGGTGCCGTGCCACCCCCGAGGAGTACGTTCGACTTGGAGATCACGTCACGAACATGGGCGTTTACCTGATCCGTCGCCCGGTTGAGGCGGGTTTGCATCGCGCTTCGTGCCTGCTTACCCTCGTCGTCCTGCGGGATTCCGTGCTGGTCGATCACGCGCTGCGCGGCGAGCTTGTTGCGGACTGCCGCGGCGAACGCTGGAGCCTGGAGTCGGGGAAGGTGTACGAGAACGATTGGCGACTCGATGCCGAGGCTGCGCGCGGCCTCGTCGAACTGCTTCGCAGTTATGCCCTCGTCCCACTCCGAGCGGAGCCACACCGGGATCGCATCAGACTCCGGCGGAAGCGAGGCGTCGGTGTGCAGCGTGAGCTTGCGGGATTCCTTGGCACGACCCTGCTGGATCGAAGCGGGTATCGACCGTCCGACCTCAGTGAGCAACAGCGAATCACGATCTGTGCTTACCTCACTGTCCGTCACTTGAGCGTGGTGCCTGCGGAATGCCTCGTCCCACTCGCGGCCCGCCTTAGTTTGAAGGCGGAACTCCTCGCCATCCTGCTGAATGACGCCCTCTTCGGCGAGCGCTTCGAGCACCGCAGGCACCTGCTGCCGGAGCCGGTCCCCGTCGTGGGAGAGGTCCTCGACGAGGAGGTCGACGAGATGGTCTGCCGTCGCGCGGACGCCGATGTCGCCGTGGCCCGATGTAGGGAGCAGACCAATGAGGTGGACGAGGCCGAGGATGCGGCCGCGCAGGGGGTCCTTCTGCCCCTGCTCGTGGATGAGCGTCTGCGTCTCCTTAAGAAGAAGACCCGCGCCGTTAAGGTCCTCGTTCTTCTGCGAGTAGAGGAAATCGGCGCCGACCACAGTGCCGACTGACTGGGGAGCGACCTTGCGGTTCGCCTCATGCACGATGCGGAGCTGGGAGCGCAGCTGACCGGCGCGGCCAGCGTCGGCCTGGCGGAGCACGCTCTCCCAGAAACGACGACGCAACGGGAGCAACGGGTAGTCCTCGGCGAGGTCCTTGTCATCCGCCGCGGTGTGCTGAATCCGGCTGCCGATGAGTTGGCGGGAAATCTGCCCGGAAACCGACGCCAACGTGGCGTCAAGAGCAGGCTTCTTGGCAGGTTCCTTGCTGAGGAGCACACGGCGGACAACGGCGTCGACGTCCTGGTTCTTGAGCACGACCTTGACGGTGAAACGGTCCTGAATCTTCTGAAGCGTCGAATCAGCCGTCAACTCTTGCTGGCCCGTAGCTACAAGCAGCACCCGACCGTTCAGTTCGCGCGACACAGACTCAACAAGGTTCTGCACCTCCATCGCTCGGCCGCCGTCACTGCTGATGTACTGCTGCACCTCGTCGAGGACGATCAGCGACGGCGGTATCTGGCCATCGCCGACGTACTCAAGAATCTTCTTGAGCAGCGCGATCGTCTCATCCGTGGAGAACGAGCGGGTATCCGGCGGGAACTGGCTGCGCAGCGCGGCACGCACGTCCTTGGCCGACGCGGCAAACTGCGGGTCGGCTGCAAGGATCGCGTTCGCGAGCAGCGTGCTGAGGTTGTACTCGCCCAGTTCCTCGACGAGGTCGCCGCCGTTGGTCGCGACGTGATCGCGAACAGCGTCGAGGTGCCCGTTCCCCGCGAGCCACAGCGCAACCTGGGCGGGAGCGACACGCGTCGGCAGTCCTGCCGCGCCGAGGACGATCGAGAGAAACACCGAGTTGAGGGTGTCGCCGCTGCGATCGAGTGCACCTGCTGCCGCCCACGGTGCGGCACCGTCGCGGCGGCCGAGAGTTGTCAGCTCCGTCAACTGGTCGTGGATGCCCTGGGGGATGTTCGTCAGACCGCGCGCGGTCGCACCGTTCGGAAACCTAGTATCGGCCCACAGGTGCTGGAGTACTCGAACGAGGTGGGACTTACCGCTGCCATAGAAGCCCGACACCCACACAGCGGGCTGCGTCGTTCGATTCCGATGTCCGGTGTAGGAATCGAGGATGCGCTGGAGGCCGTGCTCGTACTCGCCCTCGCAGACGAAGCTCTCCAGCTCGTACTTGAGGACGTCCCACTGGTTGGAGTCCTCGGGACGGTCCACATTGGTTACGCCGTCGTTCGGAATCTCGAAGCTGAGTGGAGGCCGGACGAAGAGGTCATTGTTGGTCGTCACGCGATGTCCTTCTGTGGATCGATGACACGGGCGCGGTAGTTGAACCCATCGCGCGCGTCGAGCAAGCGGAATGAATGAGTTTCCGGGTCGTGAAGCCCGGGGAAGAGAACGAGAAGGCGTCCGGTGACCGCGGAGTCAACGGACTTGATTACGCTCGATGCTCGCAGGAACGGGAAGATCGAGCCGATACCCACGAGAACCACGACGACGTTCGCGGGAGCCGCTTCGAGAGCTTCGCGGATACGGGTGACGAGCGTGGTCTCGAACTGGTCCAAGATCGACTGCGTGAGGTCGCTTGGCTCCTCGTAGAATGCCTCAGCGTGTCGGTGTGACGAAAGCCAGCGGCCGAAGTCATCGGTAACGTCGATGACCCCCCAGTCGCGTCCCGCTTGTGTGGTCGCCAACTCGATGCTCGGCAGAGCATGCCGCATCTGTCGTTCCAGGTCGGGCGGGTATACAAGCATCCACACCCGCTCGCCGCCCGATACGTTGTCCTTCCATGTCAGGGACAACTCGGACTTGTAGGCATCGACGAGATCGGAGACGCGGCTCATGCGACACCGCCGAGAGTCGGGAAGGACACGTCGACCACGTTGCCGGCAACGAGAAGGTCAAGGAGACCTTCGGTGTGCGCGTCACGCAGCGCCTCCAACGTGCGACCTGGAGCCAGCCCCAAAATCTGCGACCACGGGTTGTCGAGTACGCCGAGACCACGTCCGCCGGCGAGGTGACCGAGGTAAGCCGCATACGCGATAGCGGCCGGGCGAGCACTCACCTCGGTGCGCACCTTCTTTGTGCGACCGGCGAGATGACCGGTCTGGGTCCAACAGGCCCCAGTATTGCGGCCAGTCTTTCCAAGGGTTGATTCCGACATCTCGTTGCCGAACTGCGCGGTGACCGCGGCGGTGAGGTCTGCTGATGTCACGCCCGATCCTGCCGGGAGGTCCGCGACCGCAGCGAACGAGGCGCGGAGCACCTCGTCCCGGGTGAAGGCGAGCAGCCCCGCAAGGAGTAGCTGCGACGCGGGGTCGATGTCCCAGAAGCGCCTCAGTGCCGTGAACTCAGGGCGAGTTGGGTCTAGGAAGTACAGCTCGCGCAGGTGGCGGAACGAACGCTGTCGCCCGGCCAGAGTTGGCCGTCCGAGGACGTTGCCCTCGACCACTGCCTGGCGATACTGCTCGGCAGGCGCGTCAGATGGCACCTCGCGGAGAAGCTCCACCAGGTGAGGAATACCAATCGTATGGCTGGCAGTCGTCCGCAACGTGCCGAGCGTGAAGTCGCTGTCAGCGACACGAGAACTCGTCATTTGCCGGTCTCCCTCCTTCCCGAACGCGCATCGCGTCATTCACCCGGACCGGGGCATTACGACTCTGCTCCGCGATGGACTTCGTCGCGAAGCCCATCTCAGCAGGAACCTCTGACATTCGAGCCTTCATGGGGTGTCGTCTCCTGCCGCGCCGCCTCGTCGTACCCAGTCGTCGATCTCGCTGGCCTGGAACTTCCAGAGGCGTCCGACCTTGTGGGCGGGCATGGCCTTTTCGGCGATCCAGGTGTAGACGGTGTCTTTGGTGACCCCGAGGTGGGCGGCGATATCGTCGGCAGACAGCCACGGCTCAGCCACTTTGGTCCTCCCTCGCTCTATGGCCCAGGCAGGCCAACACTCACGATGATACCGGTGGAGGTGCGGATTGGACTGGGTTTCTCCGGGCGTGGCCGAACGAGACGGGTGCCGAGGGTGGTCGGTGCGCTCTGCCGATCAGCGCGGGACACGGGCCTTGAGCCAGGCGGTCATTGTCTCGTGCCACCGGTCGGGGTCGGCGTTCCAGCAGAGGGTGTGGCCGGCGTCAAAGGTCGCCAGATCAACAAGGTCTGGGCGGGCGGCTCGGAGAGCCTGCGAGAGTCGGAGCGGCACAGAGTCGTCGCGGGCGCCGTGGAGGATCAGGGTCGGCGTGGTGAGGTCCGCGGCTCGGGATGTCCAGTCGAATGAGCGAAGGGGGATGCGGCCCGGCAGCCCGACTGTGTGTGCCAGTGGGGTGAGGGTGAGCCACGGGATCGTGAGGTTTCCGACCGCGGCGGGCAGTCCGCTTCGGGTGCAGTTGGCCTTGATGACCTCGGCCCAGTTGAGGACTGGTGAGTCGAGTACGAGCGCGGCGATGAGTGCCTGGTGTAGCGGGTGGTTGGCAAGTCTGAGGGCGATCGCGGCGCCCATTGACCAGCCGAAGAGCACGATTCGTTGGGCTCCGCGTCGGACGGCGTATCCGATGGCTTCGTCTACGTCGCTCGTCTCGGTGTGGCCGAGGGTTGTTCGGCCGGTGCCGACTCGTGGTCCTTCTGTGGTGTTGCGGTAGCTGACGACCAGGGAGGTGTAGCCGAGTTCGGTGGCGACCCGGACGCCGCGGAGGGTGCCGGCGCGGGTGCTACCGAGGCCGTGGATGTGGATCGCCCAGAGCGAGGGGTCGCCGTCGATGCGCCAGGTCGGGCATGGTCCTGCGGGGGTGGTGATGGTGATGTCGCGGGCGTGGAGTCCGGCGTCGACTGGGGTGGCGTAGTAGATGCCGCTCCATGAGGCACGGTCGCCGTCCTTCGGGGTGAGGCCAGGTGCAGTGCCGGTGATCCTGCGGGCGACGCGGGTGGGTCCGCGATCGATGACCTCGGTGGAGAGTTGCGCCCAGCCTCCGTGCTTGAACCAGAGGTTGTAGATGCCGGGTGCGGTGGTCTGCTCGGTGCGGTCGAGCACGATCAGGTCGCCGTCTTCGTCGTGCTCGACGCTTCGGATGGTGAGGTCGAACTTCCGTGGACCGACGGGCGCAGTCAGCCGCCGGGCGATCACCCAGCCGAGACTGGAAGCCGCTGCTGCTGTCGCGATCCCGACTCCAAGGGCGAGTCGGCGGATCACGAGCCAGCCTCCTCGCGCGGAGTCCGCGGCCCCGGCGTCGTTGCACGGTCGCATCCGAGGAGGTGGCTCTCGGCGCGTTCGAGGAGGGTGCGTTCGGCTCTGCTGGTCTTGAAGGTGATGCGGGGGTCGATCATTGCGTCGCGGATTTCGACGATCACTCGGTGCAGGCATCCTTCGGGGTCTTCTGCGTTGACGGCGCGGGGGTCTGCTTGGCTCAGGCCGGGCCGTGCCTGTGTTGCGCGCCTCCAGAGGGGTTTCAGTTGTGCCGCGAGGCCAGCGGTGCGCCTGCGACGCAGGTAGTGCTGGGCACGTCGGACGGCGGGCTGCGCCGCGAACCCGGCGCAGAGGAACAGGAACGTCAGGAGCGAGAGTGGCCCGTAGGTGGGTTGGATGGCGTGCATGAGGTCGAGGCAGCCGGTGACGTGGGCGATGTTCATGACGATCACGGCGACGCACAGGGCGACGCCGAAGGCCGATCCCAGGGTCAGCAGTCCTGCGGGTAGGCGTTGGATTCCGGTGCTGTGCCGGTACTGTCTCGCGGCGAGGACCATCATCGTGGCGATGACGATGCCGCAGTAGACGAAGTTGATGATCGAGTAGACCGCCGTCGCCGGCTGCCCGCCGAGGTCGCTCATGAACCGGGTCGTGGTCGCGCCGCGCTCGATGAACAGGAACGCCGTGGTGATCGCGAGGAGGGAGACGGCGAGCATCGGGATACTCACGACAGCGCGAACGAGCCGGGGCCGGTATTCACCGGTTCTCATGACCCCTTGGCCGAGGAAGAACAGCCCGGTCATCAGCAGTGCGTCTGCGATCAGCGTCGCGAGGTTCGTGCCGCCGAGCAGCGGATCGACGGCGGTATAGATCGCATCGACGTTGAGCGTCATCGCGATGGCGATGGTGAGGGCTGCGTAGGTGATGCTTCGGTCGGCGCGTTTGCGGCGGAAGATGAGCAGGCTCGCCACGAGCGCCCACATGAGCGCCGCGACGAGCGTCTGGATCATCCGAAGACCTCCGAGTAGGCCGATTCGGCGAACACCGATCCTCGGATGCCTGCGGCGAGCCGGTCGGCGAGGGACTCGGCGGCGATCTCGGTTTCGCAGTCGATGTCTTGCCGTGTGAGCAGGCGGGCGCGGGTGTAGGGCGGGATGTTGGGCAGCAGCACGTCCTCGGCTGGGCAGTCGTCTCCGTCGCAGTGACCGAGGATCATGTGGGCGACCTCGTGCAGGACGAACTGTTGCCGGTGAAGGGCGGAGTCGCTGCGGGCGTGGAGCACGAGGTCTTCGGTGTCGGTGATGAACCAGACCGCGCAGATGCCGTCGTGGGTGTCGAGGCCTGCGAGTTCGACGACGCGGAGCCGGCGGTGTCGCCGGTTCTGGATGGCGTGGAGGAGGTCGTCGAGGGTGAAGGTACCACCGAGCCGAAGGCCCGCGACGGCCGCCGATACGGTCTGTTCGGTATTCACGGTTCGCCCCTCTCGGTGGGGAGCAGGGACCGGTATCGGCTTCGCGTCGCGCGGTACCGGTCAGTGCTCGGGCATGGGTGTCATTTCCTCGTCCAGGAACTTGGTGATGGCTTGGAGTGCTTTCGGCGAGATGTCACCGAGGGTGCGGGCGGCGTAGGACTTCACCTTCGCGGCCCGCATGGAACGAACCAGATCGAGCTGCGCGGAGACCTTCTCGGGGGTGGCGGCACCGTCCTCGCCGAGCAGGAACGCGGCGTCCACGTCGAAGAACGCGGCGAGCCCCTCGAACACGGCGGGGTCTTGGACGTAGCGGTGGCCGTTGACCATGTACGTCCAGCGCGACCGCGACAGGTTGGTGCCTCGTTCTTGGAGGTAGTCCGCGATCTGCGAGTAGGTCGGCTCGGTGCCGGACTCGGCGACGGCGACGTCCATCAGGAGACGCAGACGCTTGGCGAGGTCTTCGGCCGCAGCCTGGCTCTCGTCTTCGGTCATAGTCGGTGACCCCCTTCCCTTCGCGACGGGCAAGGCATCCATGTGATCCACCCGGAGGGTGGTTGTGCATGCTCAACCGTATTTGTTGAGCATGCACAAATCAAGGCTTGCGCATGCTCAACGATCAGTGTTAGAACAGGACTCCGGCACATTTTGAGCATGCTCAACACAGGTGTCCCGGTGTCGGCTCGGGCTGCCTCAAGGAGGTGAACGATGTCCAGCTCACGGTCCGGGTGCGGGTGTTCGCGCCTACCTACCAGGTGTACCGCCGCGCGCAACCTTGGCGCGGCCTGCCGAAGAGGAGGCCGGAGCATGGCATCGAACCAGGACGCCCGCGCGGCAAGGGAGGCGAAGCTCGACGAGCTGCACGAGAAGCTGACCGGCGCGGTCGAGTCGCTGGTCTCGGGTGACGACTGGCGGGAGGCGCTGGCCTTCGCGGCACGGTTCCGGTCGCGGTCGTTCAACAACACGATGCTGATCTGGGTGCAGCATGAGGCCGCGTTCGAGGCAGGCCGCGTGCCTGAGCCCTTCCCGACTCTGGTTGCCGGGTACCGGCAGTGGCAGGGGCTCGGGCGGCAGGTGCTGAAGGGCCAGCCGGGCTACATGATCTTCGCGCCCGTGACGGGCCGGTTCGCCTCGTCCAATCCTGCCGATCCGAACTCCTGGCGTCGCCTGGGACCACGAGAGAAGCACAAGGTTAACGAGGTCGTGCGCTCGCGGATGGTCGGAGCGCGCCCGGCCTACGTGTGGGATGCCTCCCAGACCGACGGCGAACCGCTGCCGGTGCCACCCGCTCCGACGTTGCTGGAAGGCGAAGCACCCTCGGGGCTGTGGGAGGGGCTGGCCGGGCAGATTCGCCGGGCGGGGTTCGAGGTGCTGCGGGTGCCGCACGAGGGGATGATCTCCGGCGCGAACGGCCTCACGGACTACGAGGCGCGCACGGTCGCGGTGCGGGAGAACATGGACCCGGCCGCGCAGGTCAAGACGCTCGCACACGAGCTGGCGCACGTGCTAATGCACGATCCCGACGACGAGGAGGCGCGGCAGCATCGCGGCATCCGCGAGGTCGAAGCCGAGTCGGTCGCGCTGATGATCGGTGCCGCGCACGGCATGGACACCGCCGGGTACACGATCCCGTACGTCTCGACCTGGGCCGCCCGCGTGGACGGCCAAGAGCCCGTCCAGGTGGTGCAGGCCACCGGTGAGCGGGTGCGGAAGACCGCGCTGGCGATCCTCGACCAGCTCGACACGGCCCAGGTCGGCGACGGCACTCCGCCCGGCCTTGACCGCGACAACGCCAGTCCGCGCACCTCCCGCACGCCTGCGGTGGAGACCGATCGTCCCCGTGGCGCGCAGGTGCCAGCTCTGGCAGGGCGGGGGCTGTGATGCCCGAGCCATTCGATGTCCTTGCGGCGATCATTCGCGTGGATCGCTCACCACACCTCGGCGTAGCGGCGCGGAGCCTCGCGGCGGCTGGCGTGCCCGTGTTCCCGTGCGTCGTCGAGGGGAAGCGTCCGCTGACCCGCCGCGGGTTCCTCGACGCGAGCAGCGACCCGGAACAGGTTGCGGCGTGGTGGTCGCGCACACCGAACGCGAACATCGGCATCCCGACCGGCGCCCCATCCGGCGTTGTCGTCGTCGATGTCGATGTCCACGGCCCCCACGACGGCCGCGCGGCATACCAGCGCGCCACCGACGCGGGACTCGTCGACGGGGCAGGTCTGCTGGTGCGCACACCCACCGGTGGCGCGCACGTGTACTTCCCGGCGACCCCGGACAAGGAGCAGCGATCGTGGCAGGCCGCTGACGTGGGCGTCGATTTCCGGGGCGACGGCGGCTACATCATCGCCCCTCCTTCCCGGCGAATCATCGACGGGAACGTGAAGCACTACGAGGTCGCCGACATCGCCGCCCACTCGGTCGGCACCGTGGATGCGACCCGGCTGCGGGACTTCCTCGACCCGCGCCCCGTCGCCTCACCACGCGCCAGCAGCGGCTCGGTAGATGTGGATGCTGAGCGGTTGGCGGCGTGGGTCGCTGGGCGGGGTGAGGGCGAGCGGAACCGGGGCCTGTTCTGGGCCGCTTGCCGCCTCGCCGAGAACGGCGTCTCGCCCGCCGACGCGCTCGATGCGCTGGGGGCTGCGGCACATTCGGCGGGTCTGGGTGATCGCGAGATCACCACGACCGTGCGCTCGGCCTACCGAGCCACCCAGTCCGCATCCGAAGTGACGCCCGACGGCCGTAGCCGGAGCGCGGGTCGCTGGTTCGGGCGCTCGGCGAGCCCACCGTCCGCAGCATTGGGGCGGGCTGGGCTGTGATGCGCGAATCGGAAGGGCGGCGCTGGGCCGCGATGACGGCGGTCGCGGGGACGGTGTTCATCGCCGCCGGGGCGTTCTGGCTGTCGTTCACCTCATTGGCCGATCTGGCCGCTCGCTCCGGGATCGGGGCGGGGCAGGCGTGGGCGTGGCCGCTGATCGTGGACGGCATCATCGTCGTTGCCACGGTCGCCGTCGTCGCTCTCGCCGGGCAGCGCTCGGCCTGGTATCCGTGGGCGCTGCTGGTCGGCGGCGCGCTCGTGTCGGTGACGGCGAACGCCATTCACGCCGTCGTCGCCGCAGACGCAGACGTGCCACGGATGCTCGCGGCCTCAGTCGCCGCGGTTCCGCCCGTGGTGCTGCTGGCCATCACGCACCTGACCGTGATCCTCACCCGCACCACCGACCCCGACGCCGAACCTGCCACCGCCGAATCGTTCTCGACGAACACGGCGGAGTCGATGCCCGCGCTGCCGTCTGGCGAGACGGAGGTCACCCGTCGCGATGACGGTGTGGCGGATCGGCGGGCGCTGGGCTGGGAGCTGCGCGAGGCGGGCTGGTCGAACAAGCGGATCGCCCGCGAACTCGGGGTGCATCCCTCGACCGTGGGCAGATGGTTCGCCGTCGCGCACCTCACTGACACCACCGACACCGCCGACGAACGGGAGGAGACAACCCCATGAACACCACCGACAACCCGCAGCACAACAACCCGGCCAGGCCCGATCCCGCACGGCTGGTGCCCGAGGAGACGCGGGAGCGCCCCCAGCCCGTCGAGGCGACGAGCACGCCGGAAGCAGTGCGGGCCGCGCAGCTCGCCCGCGACGACAAGCAGCACGCCCTCGTTCGCGGTCGCGGCGTGGAGTGGGTGCGCCCCACCGACCTGATCGCCCGCCACTCCGCGCACGCCGCCGGCCGTGGCCTCGACTTCCAAGCCGAGCTCGCACGCCGCACCCGCACCCCGCTCGGGGCCGGCGTTCGTCGTCTCGGGGATCGCGCCCGGCGGTTGCCGCCGATCTCGGCGTTCGGGCGCAGCACCGCGCCTGCCTCGCAGGTGTCCCGCTCTGGGGTCTCGATGAGCTGACGGTGGTGACAGGTCATGGTGGCGACGGCATCGGCATGCAGGACGCGTTCGTGGGAGCGAGTGCGCACCTGCCTGCCAGGAGGTGCCAACACCATGACCACACCAACCAGCACCAGCACCGAGCAGCCGACGGCCTACGGGGCGGAGGACTTCACCACGAGCGAGGGCCTGCGCGCCCTGCTCCATCGCCTCTACGAAGGCGGCGAGGATGCCTGGGTTCACGACCCGGAAGCCCGCGAGCTGATGGAGTTCGCCGCCGACAAGTACCGCGCGCTCGCCCGCAAGCACAAGCTCGACACCTGGGAAGCGGTCACGGCGGCGTTCGACGCGATGCAGTACCGCTCGACCCGCGAGGCCAACGATCCGTGGGCGATCATCACCCACACCGTGCGGATCACCTGCGTCTACGAGGAACGCGCCCAAGGGCTGCTCTGCTCGGTGCACCAGGCTCGTCGCGCGCACGTTTCGGCGTTCCACGATCCCGAGCGGTTCTCCGAACGCGACACCGCGCTGGCCGACTACCATCCCGCGTTCCACACCACCGACCTGCGTCCCAGCGACCTCGAACCGGAACCGCGCGACAGTCTCGGGTCTGCGCAGGCGTGCATGTCCGCTGGATCGGCGGCCGAGGACGCCATCGCGATGCTGTGCCTGCTCGACTGGCCCGCCGACACGGCACGGGCCGCAGTGGAGCACGTCTGCGGGGCCTTGATGAAAGCGGGCACCCGCCAGTCCGCCTACGAGGTGCTGCGCCGCGATCGGCACGCGCGGGCACTGCTCGACCTGCCGCGCCGCTCCTGGGCCGCGCTGCTGAAAGCGCTGCTCGGGAACCCGCACCCGGCCTACGTAGCCACCAGCAGTGGCCGCGGCGTCCTGCTCAGGCTCCTGCTGGGCGAGACGCTCGACCTGCTGCTCCGCGACGACGACTTGATCCTCTCGCTCGCTCTGGCCGCGCCGAGTGGTGCAGGCGGTGAGTCGTCGTGACCGAGCCGCAGATCGGCAGCATCCAGCTCGACCGCACCGTCGAGTCGATCCTCGTCGGCACGCGGCACCGCGCCGACCTCGGCGACATCGACGCCCTCGCGGCATCCATCGGGCGCGACGGCTTGCTGCAACCGCTCACGATCACCATCGACGGCGTGCTCGTGTGCGGGGCACGACGCCTTGCCGCGATCAAGAGGCTCGGCTGGCGCACCGTCAACGTGTGGGTTCGTAGTGGCCTATCGGACCGGCTCGGGCAGCTCCTCGCCGAGCAGGACGACAACATGCTCCACAAGCCCTACACGCAGCTCGAAGCCGCCGGCCTCTACCGCGAGCTCAAGCAAGTCATGGCCGAAGACGCCGCCCGCCGCAAGTCCGCTACCCAGTTCAGCAGCGAGAACCAGCCAGGAAACGACGGTGGTGCAAACTTTGCACCACCGTCGAACGGGCCACTCGGGAAGACCCGCGAGCAAGCGGCGGCAATGATTCCAGGCGGCGCCTCGCACACGACGTTGGAGAAGATCGGCTACCTCGAAGCCATCGCCAACAACCCTGCTCTGCCAGAGCCTCTGCGCGCCGAGGCCGCCGCCGGGTTGGACCGGATCGAGGCTGGCGATCCCGTGCATCCGATCTACCAAGCGATCCGCGACGCCGACACCACCGCACGGGAGCGGCGCGAGGCCGAGCTGCACGCTCGCGCCGAAGCAGCCGTGGCCCAGGCGAAGTCGATCAAGAAGGGCAAGCGCACCCCACCCAAGCCGTTGCCGCTCGTCACCGGCGACGGCCAACCCGTCCGCTACCCGCTCCGCGCGTTCGTGCAGACCTGGGGCGAGCTCACCAACTGGTGGACCCACTACGACGCCGACACACTCGCCGCCGAGTTGACCGACGAGCAGTTCGAGAACTTCCTCACCACCACCGACGGCACTGTCCGGTTCGCCGACGCCCTCCGTGCCGCACGCGAAGACGCGGTGGAGCGGCCACGACTCCGCGCGCTCTGACCGCTGGCATGGGTGTCGGATGTGCACCTGCTCGGCATGAGCCCTGCACCCACCGATCCCCGGAACCGCCGCCGACTCGTCGCCCTCATCGCCGCCGGCATCGTCCTGCTGCTCCTCGCCAGTGTCGGCGTCTACGGACTCCTCACCGGCCCCCGCACCAGCACCAGCACCGATCCCGGCCCGGAGCCTGGCCCGACCACGACGGCACCGCCGACCGTGGCACCGAGCACACCCCGGACACCACGGGTTCCAGCGGTTCCGCGTTCGGTAGACCCCGAGACCTTCGCTCGCGGCGTCGCGTCCACGCTGTTCGCGTGGGACACCGCCTCGGGGCTGTGGCCGCTGGACTACAGCTCGACGATCCTCGCGGTCGGTGACCCCAGCGGGGACGAGCAAGCGGGGCTCGCCTCCGACGTGGCCGCGTACCTGCCGACCCACGATGCCTGGATCGAGCTGCGGCAGTACGTCACCCGCCAGCACCTCGCCATCGATACCGCGTACGTGCCTGACGCTTGGGCCGAGGCGTTGACGCAGGCCCAGCCGGGGCAGCTCGCGGCAGGAACGACGGCCGTCACGATCGAGGGCACCCGCCACCGCGCCGGGGAATGGAACGGCCAACCGGTCACCAGCGAGCATCCGGTCGCGTTCACCGTGTTCGTCGTCTGCGCCCCGACGTATCCGACGTGTCATCTGCTGCGGCTCTCGCAGCTCGACAACCCGCTGCGCTGAAGGTGTTGGCGTCGTGTTCCGCAAAGCCGCCATCGCGTCCCTGGCACTGCTGTTCTTCGCCCCCGCCGCAGCACTCCTCGGCATCGGGGTGCTGATGAACCCCGCCGCTGCGTACTGCGCCACACCTGCCGGGACCGTGAACCTCGGACCGATCCCGGACGCGCTCACCGTGACCACCGCGAACGACGAGACCTTCACGCTGAATCGTCAGCAGCTCACGCACGCGGCCACGATCATCACGGTCGGCAACGGCATCACCGACGTGGGCAGGCCGGGAATCAAGATCGCGCTGATGGCCGCGCTCACCGAGTCCACGCTGCGGATGCTCACCAACACCGGCACCTACCCCGACTCGGCGAACTACCCGAACGATGGCAACGGCGGCGACCACGACTCCCTCGGCCTGTTCCAGATGCGCCCCCAATCCGGGTGGGGCACCGTCGCCGAGTTGATGGACCCGAACTATCAGGCGCAGGCGTTCTTCGGCGGGCCCACCGGCCCGAACTACCCCTCGCCGCGCGGGCTGCTCGACATCCCCGGCTGGCAACAGATGGACCCTGGCGAAGCCGCCCAAGCCGTCGAGGTCTCCGCCTTCCCCGACCGCTACCGCAACTATGCGCCCGTCGCCGATAGCATCCTCGCCGCACTCACCAGAAGCGGAAGTGCTACTGGCAGTGCTGGTGGCGCGGCGGTGTCGTCGTCGCGGGTGGTGTTTCCGTTGCCCGAGGGCACCTGGGTGCTGACGTCGCCGTTCGGGATGCGGGTGCACCCGATCACGGGCGAGCGGAAGATGCACACCGGCACCGACTTCGCCGCGCCGGACGGCACGCCGATCCTCGCTGCCGCGCACGGCACCGTCACCGTCGCGGAGTTCTCCGGCGGGTACGGCGGCCTCATCGTCATCGAGCACACCATCGACGGCAAGACCGTCGCGACCGCCTACGCGCACATGTGGCAGAGCGGCATCCACGTCCGCCGCGGAGACCGCGTGAGCGCCGGGCAGCACATCGGCGATGTCGGCTCCTCGGGCATGAGCACCGGCGCACATCTGCACTTCGAGGTCCGGCCCGGCGGCACGAACGGGGAAGCCATCGACGCCGCAGCCTGGCTCAACGAGCACGGGGCCGCCAACCTGCCGACAGCGACCAGCGGATCACCCGCCTCCTGCAACAACACCACCGCGGGCACGCCGACCGGCGTCGATGGAGACCCCGACCGGCTCGTCGACGATCCCACCAGCTCGGGCAAAATCACCGCCCGCATGCTCCACCTCTACCAGCAGACCCTCGCGGCGTTCCCCGACACCGGCTGGGGCTGCTACTCACCGCGCCCCGGCACCAAGTCAGAGCATCCCCTCGGCAGGGCGTGCGACATCACCTTCGGCAACCGCATCGGCCAGCGCCCCACCCCGGCCCAGTTCGACGCCGGCTGGAAGGTCACCAACTGGATGAAGGACAACGCCGACGTACTCGGCGTCGAGTACCTGATCTGGCAAGGCCAAATCTGGTCCCTCGCCCGCGACGCCGACGGCTGGCGACCCTACAACGGCGGCGGCATGCACGACCCCGCCTCCATCACCGGAGGCCACTACGACCACCTCCACGTCACAGTCAAGGCAGGGTGATCGACGATGGGTGTCTTCCCCGACTTCGACGGACTCGGCGGCATCGGCGACCTCCGCGCCGTCGTCGGCGCGCTCCTGACGTTCGTCCTCATCGTCGCCGTCCTCATGCTGATCGTCTCAGCCATCGTCTGGGCCATCGCGACGGCCCACGGCAACTACGCCACCGCCAGCAAAGGCCGAATCGGAGTGCTCGTCGCGGTCGGTGCCGCCGTTCTCGCCGGAGGCGGCGTGGCCTGGATGAACTGGCTCCTCAACCTCGGCCAACAACTCTGACGCCGAACGCCTCCGAACCTGCTAATGCCCACGTCCTCGCCGGCGTGGGCATTGCTGTTCCGTCGCCGAGGGGGCATGGGTGCACCTGTCGCGTGTATCCCGTCTGCGAGTTCGTGGGCGGGCCGCCCGTCGCCAAGGAGACTTACCGTGTTCGATCTGCTCGCCAACGTCATGTCAGCGCCGCTGCTGGTGCCGATGGACATCAACATCGACCCCAACACCAACGGCCTGCCGGGGATCAACCAGCTGCGCACCATCGTCGGCGCGGTGATGACCATCGGCCTGATCTTGTCCGTGCTCGCGCTGATCGTGTCCGCGATCGTGTGGGGCTTCGGCGCGAACTCGTCGAATCCGCACCTCGCCTCGCGCGGGAAGATCGGCGTCCTCGTCTCCTGCGGCGCGGCGGTGATCTGCGGCGCGAGCGTGACGCTCATCAACTTCTTCTGGAACGTCGGCCAGTCCGTCTGACCCCGACTGTCGTCGTCGAGAGCTGGTGTTCGTGATGGGCGTGTGCGACGTTCCCGTGATCTCCTCGGTCTGCGATGCCGTCGGCGAAGGAGCCGCCTCTCTGGTCGCGGCCCCGTTCGACTGGCTCGCCCAGGCGATGGGTGCCGCCGCCGGATGGCTGTTCGAGGCCGTCTGGTCGGTCTTCGACACCACAACCCTGGTGGATGTCACCAAGCCCGGCTATATCGCCGTCTACAACCTGCTGTTCGGCATCGCGGTCTTCGTGATGCTGATCTTCTTCTGCCTCCAACTCATCACCGGCCTGATCCGCCGCGACCCGACCGCGCTCACCCGTGCCGCCCTCGGCCTGGCGAAGTCCGTGCTCGGGTCGTTCGTGGTCATCACGCTCACTGCGCTGCTGCTGGAAGTCGTCGACCAGCTGTGCATTGGGATCGTGCAGGCCGCCGGGGAGACAACCGAGTCGATGGGCGACAAGATCGCCCTCCTCGCCGCAGGGCTGGTCGGGATCAACATCGCCGCTCCCGGCGTGGGAGCGATCATCACGATCTTCATGGCCGGCCTCGCGATCACCGCCGCCGCGATCGTCTGGCTGTCCCTCCTCGTCAGGAAAGCGCTCCTGCTGGTCGCGGTCGTGTTCGCCCCGCTCGCCTTCTCTGGTGCCTCGTGGGATGCCTCGCGGGGGTGGATCGGGAAGTGGGCGATGTTCGTCGTCGCGCTGATCTGCTCAAAGCTCGTGCTCGTCGTGATGTTCCTCGTCGCGATCACCCAGGTCTCCGCACCGATCGACGCCGACCTCGCCTCGGTCAGCGATCCCATCGCGGGGATCGTGCTCATGGCGATGGCCGCGTTCGCCCCGTACCTGACGTACAAGTTCATCGCGTTCGTCGGGTTCGACATGTACCACGCGATCGGCTCCGAACAGGACGCCAAGAGCGCCCTCAACCGCCCGATCCCAGTCCCGACCAAACCCCAAGGCGGCGGCGACCCGAAGAAGGTACTCGACGGAAGCAGCAGCGGCGGCGGGAACACGGGCGGAGGCTCCAGCGGAGGAAGCAGCGCACCGCCACCGCCGAAGACCCCGGCACCGACACCCGCCGCGAGCGGCGGAAGAGCCGCCGGTGGAGGGGCCGCAGCAGGCGGGGGCGGGGCAGCGGCAGCCGGTCCCGTCGCGGCAGGGGTCGTAGTCGGCGCGAGCGTCGCCAAGGGCGCCGCGACCGCCGGACCGAAGGCCGGAACCGCGCTGGGAGCCCAAGGCGAGCACGCCGCCGACGCAGCCGCGCAGACACCGCCACCGCCCGCAGCCTCGCCTGCGACACCGCCGTCGAGCCCGGCACCACGACCGCCGAGCACCGACCCGTCACCGCCACCGAAGCAGCCCCCGCCACCCGCGCCACGCCCACCGAAGGAGTAGACGATGAGCAGCACGAACCACGACCGGCCCACCGCGGGCGAACTCGTGCCGGTGAAGTTCTCCCGCCTCACCCGCCGCGGCGTCCTCCTCGGCCTGTCGCTAACTCAGCTCATCACGCTCGCCATCGGCGGAGCCACGCTCATCGGCGCGTTCTACGCCGGCGGCGGCATGCTCCTCGCCTACACCGCCCCCATCTGGGTACTCGCCGCAGCGCTGACCTGGATACCCATCGCAGGCCGGCCCATCGTGGAATGGCTGCCCATCGCCTGCTGGTGGCTGTGGCGCACCACCGGCGGGCAACTGCTGTACCGACGCAGGATCATCGTCCCGCGCCCCGTCGGCACCCTCGCACTGCCCGGCGACATGGCGCGACTACGCGAATACACCGACCCCGACACCAGTGCCGGAATGATCCACGACCCCCACGCCGCCACCTTGACCGTCGTCTGCGAGGTCACCCATCCCGCGTTCGTGCTCCTCGACCCCGGCGAACAGGAACGCCGCGTCAGCTCCTGGGGCCGCGTACTGGCCACTGTCTGCCGCTCCGGGCGGATCGCGACGCTGCAAGTCCTCGAACGCACCCTCCCGGACTCCGGCACCGGACTGGCCGAATGGTGGGCCACCCACGGCACCCCAGACGGCTCGTGGGCGGCCGACACCTACGCCGAACTCATCGACCGCGCCGGACCCACCGGCGAACGACACGCCACCACGCTCTCGCTGTCACTGGACATGAAGACCAGTGCCCGTCAGATCAGGACCGCCGGAGGCGGGATTCGCGGTGCCGCCGCCGTGCTGCGGCAAGAGATGAACACCCTCGTCGCAGCGCTGCGCTCCGCCGACCTCTCGCCGTCGGGATGGCTGACCCCAGGGCAGATCGCGGTGATGCTGCGCTCCACCTACGACCCCGCGATCGCGGCCACACTGGAACGCCACGGAAGGCTCGGCCAGTCCCTCGCGACTGCGGGGCCGGTTGCGGTCACGGAGACCTGGGGCAAGCTGCGCACCGACTCCGCTCACCACGCCGTGCTCTGGGTCAGCGAGTGGCCTCGGTCGCTCGTCTATCCGGGGTTCCTGTCGCCGGTGCTGCTGTCCACCGGCATCCAACGTTCGTTCTCGTTGATCTGCACCCCGATGCGGTCCGATGCCGCTGCTCGCGACATCCGCAAGAAGAAGGTCGAGCACATCTCCGACCAGGCACAACGCGCGAAGATCGGCCAAATCGAGGACGCCTCCCAGACCGCCGAATACCACGACGTACTCCAGCAAGAAGCCGACCTCACCGCCGGACACGGCATCCTCCGCTACACCGGCCTCATCGCAGTCTCCGCGCCCACCGTCGAGGAACTCGACGCCGCTGTCGCCGCGATTGAGCAGGCCGCAATCCAGGCATCCTGCGAAACCCGGCTCCTCGTCGGCCAGCAAGCCGCCGCGTTCACTGCCGCCGCGCTCCCGCTCTGCCGACGGGTGTAGAGCCCAAAGGGCGTCGGAGATACTCAGTCGCGTTCTCGGGGTAGCTGGCTGAGCTCTTCCTGGGCAGGGCGACTGACTCTCGCAAGCACGCTAGCCAACTCGGCCAGGGTCTCTTCGCCGAGCATTGAAGGATCGGTGACCATCCTGGACATCAACTCCCGAACCTCGCTGGGCGGCAGTTCGGCAATCCTCGCTTCGACCTCGGCGACGTTCTGCGCGTCGATGATGTCCGCGCCCCGAACCATCCTCAGCTGTTCCTCACTGAATGCACGCGCGGCCATTGCTGCGAGATACCGCGCTTGGGCTTCAGCGCTCGACATCTTCGGGCGAGAGACGGCCACGGCGCTCTCAGCGGGGACTTGATCGGAGCTATCGGGGAGGTGGTCAGATTCGAGTAGAGCGCGGTCTGCCTTCAGCGGGCGTCTTGGACGCCGCTGTGACAACCGGGCGCGCTGCTCGCCTACGAATGGACGAACTGACTCCATCCACCACTTCTTGACGTGTGGCTTGGCCCGCTCGATTCCCTTGGCCATGAACGCGAGGAGTACCTCGCTGATGAGATCAGCGAGTTCCTGCTGTTCTGGCGTCAGGCGCCTCTCCTCGGCCGGGACGTAGACGCGCTCTGTGATGTACTCCGTGACATAGACGGGATCGGGGTCAACCTCATCCGCAGGGACGAACCGAGCGCTTCCCTTCAAGCTGCCGTCAGCATCGAACAGGTTCTGGTGAAGCCCGCCCTCCTTCTTGCGTCCGGGCGTCAAGCCATCGTCGTCCCACTCGTAGTACCCCGGAATGCGTCCCACGAGTCCATCGTATCGAGCGAGCTCGCGAGCAACCGGGGAACCGGGGACCGGTGCGCACCTCTCCATCACACGGCACCAGGAGGTCACCATGCCCACGTTCTTCGATTCGACTGCCGACGCTGCTGAGGCATCCGAAGCCTTGCGCGGACTCGCCCATGCGAGCCAGGGCTTCGATCAGCCCGCCGAGATGTACGGGGTGATCGGTGATCTGTCCTCGGGGATGCGCTCGCTGCGGCAGGCACTCGACCAAATCGCCGATGCTCACGAGCGCAAGGCCGCCCACGCATTCGACGACGACGGAAGCCACGAGCCAGGAGTGCGAGACGCGCTTGCTGCTGCGCAAGAGTTACACCAGGCCGCGAATCTCGTCGACCGGGCCTACGACCGGCTCGCGGAAGGGTTCATCGCTGCGGGGCGGATCGCCTGGCGCCCCGAGCCCGCCGTCGAGGAGGCCGCGCCGTCGCGGTGGGTCAGCGTGGTCTTCCTCCAAGGCGAGGAGGCCGACCGGCCGTTGCGCATCCTCGGCGAGCTGGGGCATGCCGATGCGGTGGACTACCTCGCGCAGTGGGACTACGGCGACGAGACCACACAGGCCGCGTTGGAGAACGGGTACGTCTACGACGAACCCGGCGAGGGCACCAACGACCGCGTGGCGATCTCGGGCGACTACGCGCTGGTCATGAACCCGCACGTCGGCTACGTCTCGCTGCTGCGCCGCTACACCGACCCGGAGGCCGCGCCGCAGGACGCCGAACAGATCGAGCCACCTCCGGCGCAGGCCGAGCCGGAGCTGCTGGTGTCGTACTCGTCTCCGGGCGCCCCGGAGCGGGCCGACCTGCCGACGGCGAAGCGGGATGGGTCGTGGTTCGAGCCGGCCAAGATCACGGCGGTCAAGCAGGCGCGGGGGCTGGTGTTGTGACCGAGGATCGCGCGCGGCTGCACACCGCTGTCCTGGTGGCACCGTCGAAAGAGCGACGGAAGCTCCGCAAGCAGCGCCGCAAGGCAGAGGCCAGGCTCCACGCCGAGCAGCGGCGGACCGCGCTCGCCGCCGCGAAGGCGAAGGCCGAAGAGGAGCGTGCCGAGGGCCGCGCCACGATCTACCTGCCGAAGGCCGGCGAGCCTGGCGCGGCGCGACTACGCACTCCGGGCCGCTTCCATCTGACGCGACATCAGGACACATCGGCGACGCTGGCGGGCGCGTACCCGTTCGTCGCCGAGGGCGGGCTCGGTGCCGATGGTGTGTTCATCGGCCAAGACCTGTACTCGGGCGGGAGCTTCGTCTACGACCCGTGGGTGCTCTATGCACGCGGGATCATCACGGCACCCAATGTGGTGCTGGCCGGGATCGTCGGCTCCGGCAAGTCCTCGCTGGCCAAGTCGCTCTACACGCGGTCGCTGCCATTCGGACGACGCGTGTATGTGCCCGGAGACCCGAAAGGCGAGCACACCGCCGTCGCGAACGCCGTCGGCGGCAGAGCCATCGTCCTCGGGCACGGACTCAACACTCGCCTGAACCCGCTCGACGAAGGCCACCGCCCGAGCGGCCTGTCAGACGTGCAGTGGGCCTCGACCGTCGCGGCCCGGCGTCGTGATCTGATCGGTGCACTGGCCGAGACCGTGCTCGCGCGGGGTTTGTCGCCGTTGGAGCACACCGCGATCGACATCGCCCTGACCCAGACAGTGCGGGAGAACGACGTGCCGATCCTGCCGATGGTCGTCGATCGCATCCTCGCCCCGAGCACGGATGCCGACGGCCGGTTGGCCGAGGACGGCAGACTCGTCGGCCACGCGCTACGCCGTCTCGTCGCCGGCGACCTGGCCGGTCTGTTCGACGGGCCTTCGACGGTCACGTTCGATCCGTCGTTGCCGATGATCTCTCTCGACCTCTCACGGGTCACCGAAAACTCGACGCTGATCTCGGTGCTGATGACGTGCTCGTCGGCATGGATGGAATCCGCGCTGCTCGACCCGAACGGCGGGCAGCGGTGGGTGATCTACGACGAGGCATGGAGATTGATGAGCCATCCGGCGTTGTTGCGGCGGATGGACGCGCACTGGCGGCTCGCACGGCACTACGGGATCGCGAACATGCTGATCTTCCACAAGCTCACCGACCTCGACAACGTGGGCGACCAAGGCTCCGCCATGCGGTCCCTGGCCAACTCATTGCTGGCGAATGCGGAGACGCGGATCGTGTACCGGCAGGAGTCCGACCAGCTCGGGCCGACGGCCACTGCTCTCGGTCTGACCGGCACCGAGCAGCAGCTCTTGCCGAACCTCGGCGTCGGCCAAGGCCTGTGGCGGATCAAGGCCAGGAGCTTCGTCTGCCAACACCAACTCCACCCCGACGAACTCGCCCTCTTCGACACCAGCAGCCGCGCAGCCGGAGGCCACCGATGAACCTCACCAGCCCGCGCCGAACAGGCCCGAACGACGAAGATGCCACGGCTCCCGTGGAGTTGCCGCACGTTCTCGTGACTGTCGCCGAAGACGGCGCCCTCACCGCAACGGTCGATGGAACACCGTTCCCATCGCCGAACGCGGGCGCGTGGACGCGGGCGACGTTCGGGCCGCTCATGGATGCCATCACCAAGGACCGCACGATCGCGGTTCGGGTCGAGGTGCGCGAATCCGACGGGAGTGTCTTCACCGACATCCTCCGCACCCACAAGCCCCGACGCGCAGCGGCCCCGTCCGAGAATCCGGTGCCGGAGACTCGTCGGAGTCGCCACGCCCGGCGAGTGCCGCGCTTGGCTGAGGTCACCGCCGAGGTGTTCGTGCCCGGCGAGGATATCGCCGTCGCGACGATCGTCTCCCACACCGACGCCACCGGAACCGGCGAAGCTCGCGCACTCATCGACCTCGACGACCTACCCGACGGCACACACGAGGTGATCCTCCTTGGGCGCATCTCGGGTTCGATCGCGGTGCGGCGGCTGACATGAACCAGCGGCAGGCCGGAGGCATGGGCGACGAACTCACCAACGCCGCCCTCATTGGCCTGATCGGCATGTTCGGGATCGCTCTCGTCCTCCGTGCCGCTGGGAGCGTCGCCGCGTTCCTCACCGGCGCACCGCAGCCCGACGCTGGCGCAGCGGCGGGGCTCGCCGTGCTGTTCAACCCCGGTGATCCGGCGACCGCGCTCGATGCCGACGGGCTCAACCCGGTCGTCTACTGGCTCATCAGCGCGGCACTGCTCGGCGGACTCGCCGCCGTGATCGTCTGGGTGTGGATCGTGCTGCGCCGCCACACACGGAAGACCGAGACCGACCCGCACCGACTCGCGGGGATCGCGACCAGCCACGAGGTCAAGACCGCAGCCTCCGCCAAGGCACTGCTTCACCGCGCGGCCACACTGCGGCCCTCCTTGGAGTCGCCCGAACTGCAGGATGTCGGCTACCTACTCGGTGCCAGTCGCGGCACGAAGGTCTGGGCATCGGTCGAAGACTCGATCCTGCTGATCGGCCCACCACGATCCGGCAAGGGCCTGCACGTCGTCATCAACGCGATCCTCGACGCACCCGGCGCGGTCGTCACCACCAGCACCAGGCCCGACAACCTCACCGCGACCCTCCGCGCCCGACGCCGCAAAGGCGGACCGGTCGCCGTATTCGACCCCCAACACCTCGCCGAAGGCATCCCCGCCGGGCTGCGCTGGTCACCCATTCGCGGCTGCGACGATCCACTGACCGCGATGATCCGCGCCAACGGACTCGCCGCAGCCACCGGACTGTCTGCCGGAGGGGTCGAGTCTGGCGGGTTCTGGGAAGGCAAGACCCGCACCGCACTCCAATCGCTGCTGCACGCTGCCGCGCTCGACGGCCGCCCACCGGCCGAGCTCTTCCGGTGGACCCTCGACCCCAGCGCCGCATCCGAAGCCGTCGCCATCCTCAACTCCCACCCGAACGCGGCGATGGGCTGGGACGACTCATTGGCCGCGATGATCGACGCCGACCCCAAGACCCGCGACAGCATCTGGCAAGGCGTCTCCCTTGCACTCGCCGCACTGGCCGACCCGCGCGTACTCGATGCCGTCACACCAAGCCCTCACGAACACTTCGATCCCGAGACCTTCCTCACCGAGCAAGGCACCCTCTACCTGCTCGCCACCGGTGCCGGAGCAGGAGCGTCCGCATCGCTGGTCGCGGCGTTCGTCGAAGACCTCATCGAAACCGCCCGGCGGCTCGCCGCACGCTCACCCGGAGCGCGACTCGATCCGCCATTGCTGCTCGCGCTCGACGAGATCGGGAACCTCGCACCACTGCCGTCGCTGCCGACGCTCATGGCCGAAGGCGGCGGCACTGGAATCACGACCATGCCGGTCTTGCAGTCCCTCGCCCAAGCGCGCGACAGGTGGAGTGAACACCAGGCCGGCGCGATCTGGGACGCCAGCATCGTCAAGATCATCCTCGGCGGCGCGTCGAACAGCCGCGACCTTCAAGACCTCTCCACCCTCATCGGTGAGCGTGACGAGTACACCGACAGCGTGACCCTCGGCGACCACGGCACCCGCTCGAACCAACGCTCGATCCGCCGCGTCCCGATCCTGCCTCCAGACCGCATCCGCACCCTGCCATTCGGCACCGGCATCACGATGCTGCGCTCCGCGCCGCCCATCGTCACCGATCTGCGCGCCTGGCCGACCCGGGCCGATGCCGCGCAACTCGGCAGGGACCGCGACGAACTCGAAGCATTGCTGCGTCGCCGTCCCGCCTCCTGAGCGCGGACCTGGGCGCGGAAGCGCACCTGCCTGACACAGCGGCCACGCACGGCTGGTCGCCCGAGTCCAGGAGGACGCCATCATGGCCATTCGCACCCACCAGTCCATTTCCGGTTTCGTCGCCTCGGACCCGCAGCTCAGTTACACCGAGCGCGGTGACGCGCGTCTGTACATGAAGGTCGGGATCGAGCACTACCGCAAGGAGCCCGACAACACCTTCACGCAGTTGGAGACGACCTTCCACGATCTCATCGCGTATCGCGGTGCTGCTGAGCAGGGAGCCGAGCGGCTCGCCAAGGGCGACAACATCATCGCCGACGGACGGGTGCGCGACTACTCCTACGAGCGAGGCGGCCAGCGGTACGAAGGCGAGGAGTTCATCGCAACGCGCATCGGTCACGACCTGGCCCGAACCCGCTACGAGGTGGACCGCAGCGAACGCACTTCCGGCCGGGACGCAACGGCTTTCGCCGCTCCGCAGCAGGCTGCGCCGTCCAACGCGACCGCCATCGGAATGTGAGCGACTTCGCCATGACCGATCAGTTCTTCCCAGAGCACGACGACACGCCGCCCGAGGCAGGCCCGGCATCACCTCGATTCGACGTGCCCGAGCCGCCGCACCCGGTCAACTGGAACCTGCTGACCGCCAACGATCTCGAAGCCGAGTTGCTCGAACTGAACCGCTGGGTGGACTGGCTCCGCCACACCT
Source organism: Kocuria coralli (assembly GCF_008831305.1). GTDB lineage: Bacteria > Actinomycetota > Actinomycetes > Actinomycetales > Micrococcaceae > Kocuria > Kocuria coralli. The sequence goes on along the minus strand of NZ_ML708618.1, from coordinate 108,949 downwards.
ACGGACTTCCCGCAAGCGTCGTACCGCCGTACTGGCACCGCCACCCCGAACTCCTCTGGGAGCTGTCGGCGCTACACCTGCACTGGCTGTGCGCGTACGACCCGGAGCAGAACGGGTCCGCACCGCTCGGCTGGCACCGCGACTTCGCCGATAGCCGCGCCCGCCTTCGCGACTGGGTGGCGGCGTGCGGCACTCGGCTCGACAGGGACCGCCCGACTCGCCAGACGAGCTGGCCCGGTGAAGACCCCGCGCAACCCATCGAGGACTCACCGATCACGGATCGCGATGAGGACTTCGTTCGGTTCGTGATCGACATGGTGGACGCGCGCCAGGAGGCAGAGGATGCCTTCTTCGCGGGCGTCGACCCGGAGACCGGCGAGGTGTGAGTCGTGGCGCGCCGCTATGAACGGAAGACCGGGCAGCGTCAGCAGAGCGAGCGCGAGCTGACGATCCGCGCCGAGTTCCACGACCCGCCCGACCTGGACAAGCTCTGCGAGCTGCTGATCCGCCTGGCACTCCAGCAATCGGGCTCGTGCCGCTCGGGAGATGCGACGCGACCGAAGCGCCCTCGTGCCGCGACGAGCGCGTCGTCGTAGAATGTAGGCATCCGTCGCGGATGGCGGATGTTGTGGTCCTAGCGCTTCGCCTCGGCGGGGCAAAGTAAACGTGGCCGATTCGGCCTAGTCCTACAGCCTTCGGGCTCTTCTCACGATCAACATCCGCTCTCACAAGTCCGCGTCGGCAGGACCAGTGACTGTGGAGAAGAGCCATGACGATCATCGACGCGGACCGCACCGCGATAGACAGCCTCGTAGCGCCAACCCCGTTCCCCGGATCGTTCGCCGTCTCGTACCTGCGGGTCTCCACGAAGGAGCAGGCGGAGAAGGGCGGCCAGGCGGAGGGCTTCTCGATCCCGGCGCAGCGCGAGGCGAACCAGCGCAAGGCCGACCAGCTCGGCGCAACGATCATCGAGGAGTTCGTCGACGCTGGCGAGTCCGCGCGGAAGGCCGACCGGCCCGAACTGATGCGGATGATTCAGTACGTCGCGAAGCACAAGACGAACTACTGCATCGTCCACAAGGTCGACCGGCTCGCCCGCAACCGCGCCGACGACGTGACCATCCACCTCGCACTCAAGGACGCCGGCGTCACGCTCGTGTCTGCGACGGAGAACATCGACGAGACTCCATCGGGGATGCTGCTGCACGGCATCATGTCCTCGATTGCCGAGTTCTACTCCCGCAACCTCGCCACTGAGGTCGTCAAAGGCTTGTCGCAGAAGGCCGCGCAGGGCGGCACAGTGACGAAGGCACCCATCGGCTACCGCAACATCGGCGTGCGCGACGACTTCGGGCGGGAGGTACGCACCGTCGAGATCGACGAGGAACGAGCCCGACTGGTCCGGTGGGCGTTCCAGGTGTTCGCATCCGGTGACTGGACGACCAGCCAGCTCCACCATGAGCTGGTGGCGCGCGGGCTCACGACGGCAGCGTCGCCGCGGCGGCCTTCTCGGCCCATCGGGAAGTCGTCGGTGCATCGGATGCTGACGAACCCGTACTACAAGGGCAGCGTCCGCTACCAGGGAGTGACGTACGCGGGAGCGCATGAGGCGATCGTCCCCAACGAGGTGTGGGATCAGGTGCAGACCGTGCTCGGCACGCACCGCTCGGCAGCCGATGCCACCCAAGTGCACGAGCACTACCTGAAAGGGACGGTGTTCTGTGGGCAGTGCGGCTCGCGGCTACTGGTGTGCAACGCCAAGAGCAGTCAGGGCACGATCTACCCGTACTTCGTGTGCGCGAGCCGGCATGCAGGACGAGGCGACTGCACCCGGCAAGCGATGCTGATCGAGCAGGTCGAACGGCTCATCGAGCGCTTCTACGCCAAGGTGCAGCTCGACCCGGAAACGATCGAGGCGGTCTCGGCGATGATTCACGCCCGGTTCGACGAGATGATGGCCGAAGGCGCCGCCGAACTCGCCGACCTCGCGTCCCGGAGAACCCAGCTCGAAGGCGAGCAGCAGAAGCTGCTCCAAGCCCACTACGCCGGAGCCATCCCACTCGACCTCCTCAAGAGGGAGCAGGACCGGATCACCGCCTCGTTGGAGACCATCGAACACAGGATCAGCGCGCACCACGGCCACTACGCGGCTGCGCGAGAGAACCTCGACGACTCCCTGAAACTGCTGTCCAACGCCGCCGACATTTACGAGCACGCCGACGACGCGAACCGTCGGCTCATCAATCAGGCGCTGTTCAAGACGATCTACATCGACGAGGACAACGACGTGCGCGTCGGCTACCGCAACCCGTACGACGGGCTGAGCCTGTCCGGCCTCCATGCCGACGCCCTGAGCTGGGCCGCCGAGGCAAAGAAGATGGGCCAGGCGCGAACCGCGACCAAGGGCGGACCCTTGGTCGCAAGTTCACACCTGACCCATTTGGGGTGAGCGACGGGGGTTGAACCCGCGACCTCCTGGACCACAACCAGGCGCTCTGCCGACTGAGCTACGCCCACCATGTGCTGCCAACGGTCACGGAATGATCCGTGAGCCGCGAAAGCAACGCGGACCACTATAACCCATGTGCGGGGTGCTCCGCGCCTCGTGTGAGGTGGCTAGCTTTCGCCGTCGTCGGCAGCGGGGGAGGCCGCAGATGTCGCGGGGGAGGAGGGCCCGGCACCCGTACGATTCTCGACGATGGCGGTCGCCACCTGACGGGCCTCGTCCGAGGTCGGACCCGACCCGCTGACGAACACCGCGCCGCGGTAGTACCGCAGCTCGTCGATCGAGTCCTGGATGTCACCGAGTGCCCGGTGGTTGCCGGTCTTGGGCGGGGCCTGGAAGTAGGCGCGCGGGTACCAGCGGCGGGCCAGCTCCTTGATGGTGGAGACGTCCACCACCCGGTAGTGCAGGTGCTCGACCAGCTCCGGCATGTCCCGGACCAGGAAGGTGCGGTCCGTGCCCACCGAATTGCCTGCCAGCGGGGCCTTGCCGGGTTCGGGCACCCACCGCTTGATGTAGTCGAGGACCTGCTTCTGCGCGTCCTCCATGGTGGTCCCGCCGGGCAGCTCCTCGAGCAGTCCGGAAGAGGTGTGCATGTTGCGCACGAAGGCGTTCATCTGCTCAAGGGCGGCGTCGGCCGGCTTGATCACCACGTCGACGCCGTCGCCGAGCACGTTGAGCTGATCGTCCGTCACGAGCACCGCGACCTCGATCAGAGCATCGTCTTCGAGGGACAGTCCGGTCATCTCGCAGTCGATCCACACGATGCGTTCATTCGAAATAGCCACCCGGCAACTGTAATACCGCTGTCGACTATCGCGGCTTTCAGGGTGATGCCAGCGGGTCCCCGGTAGGATGTCCTGACGATCGACCGCAGGTACACGGCCTCCGCCGTCGGGCATCACCCCCCTCTTCGAGCGGCACATTCGATGCGCCACGCCATGGCCAGAGCTCTAACCTTCAAGGGGACCAGTGTCAGCACCCAACGCCGAGCCCGCTGAGCTCAGCACGACGACGGACGAGGCCGGGAAAGGCGCCGACGAGCGTCTGAGGGGCTCGGTGATGCGAACCATCGTCGCCGGGACCATCGGATCCATCCTGCTGTTCATCGGCTCGCTGGGAGTGGGATGGCTGGCGGCGGTCTCGGACATCCGCCAGAACCCCGTGGTGATCGCGCTGCGTTTCACGACGCCGGGTGCGATCGTCTCGATCATCCTGGTGGCGCTGGGCGGCATGCTGCTGGTGCGCGAATGGCTGCGGCTGGGGCAGAAGCTCAACCACTGGGGTCCCGACACCCGGAAATGGATCAACGCGGCGATGATCGCGTGGTCGGTTCCCATGATGTTCGCGATCCCCATGTTCAGCCGGGACATCTACTCCTACATCGGGCAGGGCCGCGTGATGCAGTCCGGGCTCAACCCGTACGAGTACGGCGTCTCGACGATCGAGAACTTCTTCCAGCTGGGGGCGGACCAGCTGTGGAGCGAGTCCCCGCCGCCCTACGGCCCGCTGTTCCTGTGGATGGAGCAGGGCGTGGTGGCCATCACCGACGCCCAGCCGGATCAGTCGGTGATCCTCTTCCGGATCCTGTGCATCATCTCCGTTGCCGCCATGGTGTGGATGGTGCCCAGGCTGGCGCGGATGCACGGCATCAACGAGACCCGTGCCCTGTGGCTGTCCGTCGCCAACCCGCTGTTCCTGGTCAACTTCATCCTGGCCGCCCACAACGACGCGATCATGATCGCCCTCGCGTTGGGCGGCACGCTGGCCGCGGCCGTGTGGCGGGACTGGCGCGGTGGCCTGCTCGGCGCGTTCCTGGTGACCATGTCGGTGGCGATCAAGCCGATCACCCTGGTGTTCCTGCCGTTCATCGGCCTGCTGTGGGCGGGCCGGGGCGCCTCGTGGACGAGGCGGTTCGTGATCTGGTTCCTGACCCTGCTGTGGTCCATCGTGATCCTGGGGGTCATGGGCTTCGTCTCGGACTTCGGCTTCGGGTGGGTCTCGGCGATGTCGACGCCGGGTTCGGTGTTCATCTGGTACGCCCCGATCGGCATGCTGGGGCTCATGGCCAACGCCCTGGTGGGCCTGCTGGGCGGCAACGGCGGCCACGCCATGGACGTGGTGCACAGCGTGGGCCAGATGATGGCGCTTCCCGTGATCCTCTACCTGATGTTCGTGGGCCGCGACGAACGGATCATCCGGCGCCTCACCCTGGCCTTCGCGGCCATCGTGGTCTTCGCGCCCATGATCCAGGCCTGGTACGTGGTCTGGTTGATCCCCTTCTTCGCGGTGACCGGCATCAGATCGGACTGGCAGACGGACGTCCTCTTCTTCCTCACCGCGTTCTTCATGATCTACGCCGTCTCCGACCAGCTGGACGTCTTCCCGTACCTGGACATCGACCTGAGCTCGGGGCGGACCATAGCCGCCGTCATCGCCATCGCCTACGGCGCTTATCTGTGGTTCCTGGATCCCGCCACCAGACGATTGTTCAGGGGCAAGTACCGCGGCGTGCCCCAGACCGCGGTCATCTGATCAGACCGCCAGCCGCACGACCTCCCTGGCGGGCCGCTGTTCCCCGGCCGGCACCCTGCGCTCGCCGGGAAGGGGAGGCAAGGCCAGCAGGTCCCAGGCCATCGAGCCGACCACGCTGATACCGCGTGCCCCGGTGCGCCGGGTGACGCCGCGGACCAGCATGTAGTCGGTGCGGAACACCTTGTTCTTGATCCGCTCCTGGGCATCGGGGAAGAACACGGTGTTCGATACTCCCGTTCCGTCGTCCAGGCTCACGAAGACCACGCGCCTGCCGCTGCGCATGGGCGGGGTGTTCGTGGCCCGGCGGACTCCGGCGATGAGGACCTCCGTGTTGTCGGGCAGCTCCACCAGGGCGTTGGCGGGGGTGACGCCGAGCCGGCGGAACAGGGGATAGAAACGCTGCATCTGATGCTCGGCCACGCCCAGCCCGAGCTGCTGCAGCTCCAGATCCACCTGCCGCTGCCCGTGGAGGTCCATGGCCGTGACGCCGTCCAGACGGGGGACGGGCACGGCGAAGTCGAAGGACAGCTGATGACGCGGGACCCGTTCGGCGTGCGCGGCCATGGAGCGGACATAGGTCAGCAGGTCGTGGCGCCGCCGTCGTTCATAGCCGACGAAAGCGTCCAGGGCGCCCACCCGCGCGAGGTTCTCGAAGGTGGACCGACGGGGGCGGACCTGATCCCGGAAATCGTGCAGGGTCCTGAACGGCTGGGACTCGGCGATCCGCGTCCGTTCGGCCTCCGAACTGCCCTGGAGCTCGCCCAGGGCCATGCGGATGCCGGTGCGGCCGTCCGGCAGGGGCTGGGTGGCATATTCGAGCCCCGAGTACTGCACGTCCAGGGGGAGCAGGGGGATGCCGAGGCGCCGGGTCTCGGCCACCAGGAGGTCCTTGGGCCACATGCCGGGATCGTGGGTGAGCAGACCCGCCAGGAACTCGGCGGGGTAGTGGGTCTTGAGCCATGCGCTCTGATAGGTGGGCAGGGCGAAGGCCGCGGCGTGGGATTTGGCGAATCCGAAGGAGCCGAAGCCCTCCAGGATCTTCCAGACCTTGTCGATCACCTGCGGTGCGAAACCGCGCTCGGGAGCGAGGAGCCTGATCTCGTCCTCGACCTCGGTCACCTTCTCCGGATTGCTCAGCCAGCGCCGGTAGACATCGGCCGTGCCCAGCCCGCAGCCGGTGAGCTCGTCGATGATCTGCATGACCTGCTCGTGGAAGACCACCACTCCCTTGGTCTCCCACAGGTACTGCTTGAGCCGGCGATCGATGTAATCCGGGCGGGCGTAGCCGTGGCGGGCGGCCAGATAGCGCTGCGGCATGTTGTTCTTCATGGGACCGGGACGGAACAGGCTGATGTCCACGGTCAGATCGTTGAACCGCTCCGGCTGCAGCTTGCCCACCAGCTCCATCTGCCCCGGGGACTCCACCTGGAAGATCCCCAGCGTGTGCGTGGTGCGGATGGTCTCGAACGTGGGCTCGTCGTTCAGGGGGATACGGTCCAGATCGATGCGTTGGCCGGTATTGCGCTGGATCTCATCCACCGCGAAGGCCATGCTGGACTGCATGCGCACCCCCAGGATGTCGAGCTTGATCAGCCCCATGGGGTCCATGTCGTGCTTGTCGAACTGGGACATGGGCAGCCCCAGCCCGCTGGGCTGCACGGGGGTGTGATCGAGCAGGGAGGCGTCCGAGACGATCACTCCGCAGGGATGCAGGGAGACGTGCCGGGGCAGGGAGTCCAGGCGCTCGGTCAGCTCCACCAGGAGGTCCAGCTGCTCGGATCCTCGGACCTCCCGGGCGATGTCGCCCAGCTCGGGTTTCTCGGCCAGGGCCCTGCGGAAGTGCTTGGCGTCGAAGCGCCACAGCTCCTTGGCGATCCGGTCGATCTGCTCATCGGGCAGGCCGAGGGCCAGCCCGGCGTCGCGCACCGCACCGCGGGAACGGTAGGTGTTGGTCATCGACATCAGCGAAACCCGGTCCGCACCGAATTCCTCGAACAGCCGGTGGTAGACCTCATGCCTGCGCGCCGATTCCACGTCGAGGTCGATGTCCGGGAGACTCAGGCGCTGGGGGGAGAGGAACCGCTCCCACAGCAGTCCGTTGGACAACGGCTCCACCCCGGAAATGCCCAGCAGGAAGTTCAGCACGGAGCCCACCCCCGACCCCCTGGCCTGGATCCGGATGCCCATGGACCGGATGATCTCCGCCACCCGCGCCACGGTCAAGAAGTAGGACGGGAACTTCAGGCGCTCCACGGTCGCCATCTCGTGGGCGAGGCGTTCCTCGACCTCCCGGAGCATCCGTGGCCTGGCAGCGGGGTAATAGCGGCCGATCCCGGCCCTGGCCCGTTCCCACAGCGCGGTCATGGGATCGCCTGCGATGCCGATCACGGAAGCCTCCGGCATCTTGTGCACGTCCCATCCCAGATCCGTGACCGGGTCCAGGAGACAGCGGCCGGCCAGGCGTTCCGTGGCCTCCAGAAGCTCGGCGGCACTGCGTTCGTGAGCGCCCACCGTGACCACCATGCGCGCGATATGGCGCATGGAACACTCCGGCTTCAGCCAGGCCTGGCCGGTGGGATCCAGCTCCGCGACCTCGTCCAGCGGCAGCAGCGCGCGGGTGGAATCCGCGAGGTCGGCGGTCACGGCCTCGTCCTCCTGCCCGTAGCGCACGGCATTGGTCAGCACCGCGGGCAACGACGACGCCTCGGCCAGTCCCAGCATCCGGGTGGCCGGCGTGACGCTGCCCGGTCGGCCGGGCTCGGACAGCCGGGAGACCACCTCGATGTTCAGGCACCCCGGGGGCAGGGCGTTGACCCAGTCGTCGAGCGCTGCCCGGGCGGCGCCGAACTGCCTGCGTTCCACCAGCCTGCCCACGTCGGACCCCGGTCCCAGGAGGATGCTCAGCACGGGCTGGGAGGAGGCCGTCCCGTCCGGAACCACGTACGCGGCGAGGGTCTTGCGGTCGATCGAGGGGTTCTTGCCGCCCGCCGCGTGGGCGGCCGAGACCACCCGGCACAGTGCGGCGTATCCCGCCCCGTTCAGATGGCCGTGCGCCAGGATGACCACGCGGCCCAGGGAAAGACGGGACGTGGGGGTGCCGTCGTCGCCGTCGTGGTGGACCGCCAGGTCGGCGCCCAGGATGGCGCCGATCTTGGCTTGCCGGCAGGCCGCGACGTGCTTCACCGCGCCGTAGAGCCCGTCCCGGTCGGTCAGGGCGAGTGCGGATGCTTTGTGTTTCACCGTCAGCTGCACCAGACGCTCCGGGGAAGTCGTGCCGTAGTGGGCGGAGTATCCGGAATGGACGTGCAAGTGCGTGAAGGTCATGGATGTATGCGGTGGTCTCTACTGACTCCTCCGTTGCGCCGGTCCGTGTGCTGCTATTCCCACTGGACGTAGAGGAACCACTGCCCGCTCGGGCGGCACAGCAGGTCGTAGAGCCGGAACTCCGAGCTGTCGCACGAGGCTTCCACGCGCCACAGTTTCTGGTCGACGGTGGTCAGGTCACCCGCCTCCTGCCACCATTTCCGGCGCCGGAAGAAGTTCTGCGGGACGCCCACCACTTCGTACTCGTAGGGCCCCCAGGTGAAGGATCTCGGTTCGCCGTCGTCGGCGACGGTCACCGCGATCGGCTGATCGATCATCGTTGGCATGGTCACGACCTCCCATTTATTCGAACGTATGTTCGAGTGTATGGATCGGTTCGGACAGCACAAGAGGATGAGACGTTCCCCGCTGCTGAGATGGGAGTTGGGCCGAGATGCGAGGCCGAGATGCGAGTTGGACCGCCCATCGGCGCCGATGGGCGGTCCAACTCGTATCTCGGCGGGAACCGGCGGCTGAACTCGCTACTCAGCGGGAACAGACAGTCAGACTCGGATCGGTCAGGCAGCGCCGTCCGTCGCGTAGCGGCCCGAGGCCTCGGCGCGGGCGCGTTTCTTCGCCGCCTCTTCCTCGCGGTTCTTGGGCGGAGCGGAGGTCACGAGCCCGTCGAGCAGGCGGCGGGTGGCCTGTTCGATCTCGTCGACGGCCTGGTCGAAGACCTCCTGGTTGGCCTTGGAGGGTTTCGTCGTCCCCGCGATCTTGCGCACGTACTGCAGGGCCGCCGCGTGGACCTCGTCGGAGGTCGCGGGCGGCTCGAAATTGTGGAGGGTATGGATGCTTCGGCACATGTTCCGGACACTACGCCTGCCGGGACCGGGCCGACAGGTCCCTCGCCCCGTTGCCACCGGGCAGGCTGCGCGTGCGCCGTGCGTTACTGATCCGGGGTGCGGAGGGAATCCTCCGATACGGGCGGATCGAGATGCGCAGCATCGTCGGGGATCACGCGCACCTCCGCGATGCGCCGCCGATCGATCGCGGTGACCTGGATCTTCGCCCCCTCGACCTCGATCGTGTCGCCGACCATGCCCAGGCGGCCCAGGCAGCCGATGACGAAACCCGCCACCGTGTCCCATGTACCGCGGGGGAGCTGGAGGCCCGTGGCCTCCTCGAAGTCCTGCAGGTTGAGCCGGCCGTCCACGAGCCCGCCTTGCCCGGCCAGCGCATCGATGGCGGGGGCGGCGTCGTATTCGTCGAAGATCTCGCCCACGACCTCTTCGACGAGGTCCTCCAGGGTGACGATGCCGTCGGTCCCGCCGTATTCGTCGACGACGACGGCGATGTGGTTGCCCTGCGCCCGCAGAGCGGTGAGCGTCGGCAGCAGGCGCGCCGTCGCCGGCAGGTACGGGATCGGTCGTACGACGTTGTTCAGCACCTGGGCCGGGTCTTCGGAGGCGGCGTCGAACAGGTCGCGGACATGCACGAAGCCGACGATGTCGTCGATCGACTGGTCCACCACGGGGTAGCGGGAGAACGGAAGGTCGTGCACGCGTTCGGCCGCCTCCGCGATGGCGCCGGATCCGTTGAGCGCGACCACCTCGGGGCGCGGCCGCATCACCTTGCTGAGCTGCCGGTCGCGCAACGAGAGCACGTCGTCGAGGATGCGCCGTTCGTCCTCGGGCAGTCCCTCGTGGGTCGAGACGATATCGCGCAGTTCCTCGTCGCTGAGTTCCTCGGCCGTCTGGTTCGGGTCGCCGCCGAGCAGCCGGACGAGGAAGTTCGTCGAGACCGACAGCAGCCAGATGACCGGGAGCATGAGACGGGTGAAGCCGCCCAGGACCGGGGCGACCATGTAGGCGAACTGGGCGTTGCGCTGGATCGCGAGGCGCTTGGGCACCAGCTCGCCCAGTACGAGCGAGAGGTAGGCGATGATGAGGGTGAGCGCGATCGTCGCGACGGTCATGGCGAGCTGATCCGACAGGCCGAGCGAGACGAACCAGGGCGCGACCGAGGGGGCGATCGACGTCGCGCCGTATGCGGCCGAGGCGAAGCCCGCCACGGTCACGCCGATCTGTACCGCCGACAGGAATGTATTGGGGCTGCGGGCGAGGTCGGCCACTTTCTGGCCGCGTCTACCGCGCTGCGCGATGGTGTTGATCTGACTCTCGCGCAGCGTGACGAGTGCCATCTCGGTCGCGGCGAAGACTCCGCCGACGAGCACGAAGACAACGACCAGGACGATGTTCAGGATTAAGTCGCCGTTCACCGGCCGGATTTCCTCGATGTGCGGGAAGCGCCCGGGGTCACCCGGGCGCTGGGACTGTCTCCGTCAGAGGAAGGCTGCATGCACCTAGCGTAAACCAAGCCGATGACGATGATGATTGATCGTGCCGGGGCTGTCGATACCGGACGATCCCGTACGTCATCATGGTGTCGAGCCACTCAGTTCGGCATTCGCACCCCGTCCCGGAGCCGCCCGAGGCGCCCGTGACGGGAAACCTGAGGAGGAATCATGAAGTACGCACTCATGCTCATGGGCCACGTCGACGACCCGGCATGCGGGGAGGACGGCGGCCCGAGCCCCGAGGAGTTCTTCGCTTTCGACCAGACGATCACGGACGCGGGGGTGGTGGTGACCTCGTTCGCCCTCGAGGACCCGGAGCACGGGGTGACCGTGAGCAGCGACGCGCAGGGCGAGCGGATCGTGTCATCCGGGCCCTTCGCCGAGGTGCAGGAGTTCGTGGGCGGGGGCTACATCATCGAGGTGGCGAACATCGACGAGGCCATCGAATGGGCGCGCAAGAGCCCGGCCTCCGGTCCCGGCGGCCACGTCGAGATCCGTCCCGTCGCCCCCTACTGATCCGATGAACCCCGAACCGGTCGCTCACGGGGGCGGAGCGTCCGCCGAGGAGGTGCGCCGGGCCCTCGCGGCGATCGACCGCGGGGCCCGGACGCGCATCCTGGCCTCGCTCGCGCACAGGTTCGGCGACCTGGACCTCGCAGAGGACATGACCCAGGAGGCCCTCGCGCAGGCGCTGCGCACCTGGCCCGAGACCGGGGTGCCCTCCGTCCCGGAGGCATGGCTCAAGACGACGGCGAAACGGAAGGCGCTGGACGTAGTGCGTCGTGAGAGCACCCTGGCGCAGAAGCTCGCCCGGCTGCGGATCGAGCAGGAACGCGAACCCGTCGCGGCTCATTTCGCCGATCCCGCGCAGCAGACGGCCGAGGACCACGACGCCGTCCCCGACGACCGGCTCGGCCTGTTCTTCGCGTGCGCCCATCCCGTCCTGAAACCGGAGGACCGGATCGCGCTCATGCTGCGCTTCGTAGCCGGGCTCGAGACCCCCGAGGTCGCGCATGCGCTGCTCGTCCCGGTGCCCACGATGCAGCAGCGGATCGTGCGGGCGAAGAAGCGCATCCGGACGCTCGGCGTGCCCTTCGCGGCACCGCGCCGTGAGGAGCTTCCCGCGAGGCTGGCCGGGGTGCAGCGTGTGGTGTATCTGCTCTACGCGGAGGGCTTCGCCCGCTCGACGGGCGTCTCGCATACTCGCGACGACCTCACGGCCGAGGCGATCCGGCTGGCCCGGGTCCTGCGTGCCCTGATGCCGGACTCCGCAGAGGTCGCGGGCCTGCTCGGCCTGCTCCTGCTGACGGAGGCTCGCCGGCCTGCGCGGACGACCGAGGACGGCAGGCCGGTTCCGCTCGCCGAGCAGGACCGGAGCCGGTGGGACCGGGGCCTGATCGCGGAGGGCATCGCGCTCGCGGAGGAGGCTGCGCGCAGGTCGGGTGCGGCGGTGTCCCGGGGAGAGGAACGACCGGCGACGGGGGAGTACGCGATCCAGGCTGCGATCGCGGCCGTGCACGCCGAAGCCGAGGCCTTCGAGGAGACCGACTGGGCGCAGATCGCGGTGCTCTACCGCCTGCTGGAGCTGCGCCAGCCGGGGCCGGTGGTCAGCCTCGGCCGCGCCGTCGCCCTGGGACGGATGCGCGGTCCGGCCGAGGGGCTGCGGCACCTCGATGCGCTCGCGGACGACCCCGCACTGGCGAGATTCCGGCCGTTCCACATCGCGCGGGCCGTCACGCTCCAGCAGCTGGGCGACACCGCGGAGGCCGCTCTGGCTTACCGTCGCGCGCTCGAGCTGCCCGGCAACGAGTCGGAGGACGGTTTCCTGGCAGCCGCGCTCGCGGGGCTGGACGAGGACCTGACCGGATGAGACGGTGTCGGCGCCCCGCACCTATCGCCAGGGCGGCGAACGGTGACCGGCCAATGCGTCGGAGAGGGTCAGGGCATCCACCACCGGAAGGCCGGTGGCGTGCTCGACGTCCCGGCGATAGGGCGGCAGGTTGGTGCACTCCAGCAGGATGACGTCCAGCTGAGGGTGCTCCTTCTGCAGCTGGAGGGCGGCCGCCACCGTCTCCTCGCGTATGCGGTCGGCCGACAGGCGGGTCTCCTGCCGGAGGATCGACGACCGGAAGTGCGGGCGGTCCTCCATGCCGATGATCGCCTCGGGCGGTGCCGCGCCGCATCCGAGGAAATGCGCCTCGCCCAGGCGCGAGCGATCCGCGGTGATGACCCCCACCGCGCCGTAGTGCCTCCCTACGTCGGGGAGAAGGCACAATGCCGAGGAGGCGAAATTCACCGCGATGCGCGACGCCAGGGCTTTCTGGTACCTGGCCAGGAATCCGCAGCTCGTGGTGATGGCCCTGACGCCGGAATCGACCAGCCGCTGAGCGTGTTCGGCGAAGAGATCGGCCAGGACGTCGTCCTGGCCGCCCAGAGCGCGCTCGACGGAGGCTCCGGGCACCACCTGGAGAACGACCGGGTAGTCGAAGCTCTCCGGATTCCCGATGTCCCCGGGAATCCGCTCGAAGGCGGTGTCGAGCATCAAGACGCCCAGCGGGCTTTCCGCACATGGCATCCGATCCCCGGCGAATCCTCCGGGGAGTATTTCGGGGGACGCCTCAGATGAACAGGGCAACGGCGCCGACCAGGCACATGTACAGGGAGTTCGGCAGGGCAAGGAGCATCACCTTGACGGGGTCCACCTTGGTGTTCAACGTCCCTCCCACCAGACCCGAGACCACGAAGGCGGTGAGGCCTACCGGCGGGAAGTTCTGGCCGCCGGCTGCGATGTGGCTGACTCCCAGGGCGATATTGAACGGCGGTATGCCCAGCTGCTCCAGAAGGGGCGCCAGGAACGGGACCACGATGGTCTGGGCGGCAGTCTGCGAACCGGTCAGCATCCCGATGACGATCAGCGCCACGATGCCGCCGATGGTGATCGCCTCGCCCTGCATGCCCTGAGCGACCTCGGCGATCGTGCCGACGACGCCCGAGGCGTAGACCATGCCGATCAGCACACCGGCGCAGACCTGGAGACGGATGGTCTGGGCGACCTTCCTGGTGCCCTCCGCGGCCGTGTCGAGCGGCTTGGCGTGGACCGAGGGGAAGCAGAAGGCAACAATGGTGGCCACCACGATGGCCAGCACGATGTTGTTGGACAGTCCGCTCAGCACCGGCACCTCGGCGAGCGCCGCCACCGCATGCGAGATACCGGGGACGAGGGCGAAGACGTCGATCTCCCAGGCGGCGTTGAGGACCACGATGCTCAGCAGGACCAGCATGGGGAGCAGGGTGTACCCCCTGGTGCGCACGAGGGTGCCCAGGGCAGGGGTGGGAGCCAGTGCCCCGCCCGAGGGCTTGTCCGACTCCGCTTCCGCCGCACGCCGCCTCCTGACGAAGCGGAAGGACTCCAGGATCGCCAGCACGACGCCGAAGCCGACGGTCAGGAAGGCGATCCGGATCACCGGTATCGGGTCCGTCCCGACCAGGGACGTGGACATCACGATCGCCTGGCTGACCGGTGGCATGATCGACCCCAGTGAGGCCCCGACCAGGATGATCATGCCGATCTGGACGGGTTTGATGTTCATCGCGGCCAGCGAGTGGATGACCAGGAAGCCGATGACCGTGGCCGCTGCGATGGCGTCGCCGAGCAGGGAACCGCCGATCACCAGCGTGATGAAGGTGGCCGCGATCAGCCCCCGGGGCGAGTTCCCGAAGATCTTCCTCAGGAAGTCCATCGTGGTGTTGATGCTGCCCAGCCGTACCTGGGTCTCCGCGTAGAGGGCGCCGAAGAAGCTCAGCGCGATCACCCAGGCCATGCGGTCCAGCCCGTCGACCGTGGCCTCCACATACTGCCAGGGCTGCAGGCCCGCCAGAAGAGCCATGCTGAGCCCGCTGATCAGCAGGGCGGCTTCGATGTTGCCGCCGATCCAGGGGATTCTCCTGACGAGAATGATGGCGAAGAGAAGGATGAGGGGGACGACTACTGCCCACATGGAACTGCCTCACTCGGGTGCGATGGTTCTGGGGACCCCAGTGAAGGCCTGTCACTGGATAGAGCCGGCAGGTAGTGATAGCCGGGGCCCTCGCCGCGGATCAGGTCGAGCACCAGCTGACCGGTGATCGGGGCCAGGGCGATACCGTCGCCCTCATGCCCGGCGGCCGTGATCCACCCGGGACGGGACTCCTCGATGATCGGCAGGCCGTCCCCGGTGTAGGGGCGGAAGCCCGTCATCACGCGGACCAGCCGGAGCTTGCCCAGGTCAGGCAGGATCCGCGAGGAGTGCTTGGCGATCTGGGTGATCAGGGAGGAATCGACCTGGCGGGAGAAGCCGGCGAACTCCCTGCTGCCGCCGATCAGCAAGCTCCCTCCAGCGGTCTGGCCGAGGGAGAGCCCGATGCCGTGCGGCGGTATCTCACCGGCCGTGTGCTGCAGGTGCTTGGCCGCGACATACTGCGCGCAGAGCAGGATCCCGTTGATGAACCGGGGTACCGGCTCGGTGATCAGGATCACCCCGCGCCGCGGTCTCACCGGGGTCTGGACGCCGGCCCGCTGCCCCACGGCCGCGGCATGAGGGCCGGCCGCGTTGACCACCAGACCGGCCTGGAGGGGGCCGGAGCTGGTCCGGACACCGCGCACCACGCCGTCGTCGTTCTCGATGGTGGAGAGCATCTCGGTGTTCCTGAGCACCCTGGCCCCGCCGCGCTGCGCCGCGTCCAGGAACGCCGTGTTCAACAGCAGCGGGTTGACCTCGGCGTCATCAGGGCTGACGGCGGCCCCGCGGATATGAGGGGAGAGCCGGGGCTCCAACTGCCTGGCCTCTTCCGCCGGGAGCAGCGTGATGTCGATTCCGGCCTCGCGCTGCCGCGGTACGAAACCGCTCATGAACTCCCACTGCGCCTCGTTCTCGATCACCACCATCCCGCCGTCGGGCCTGAAGTCGAGATTCGCCCCGAGCTCGTCGGCCAGCGAATCGAACATGCCGCGGCTCTCCAGCGCCAGGCGCATGTGCAGGCCCGGCCGCTTGGACTGGAGGAAGATGGCCTGGTCGCAGGAGCCGGAGGCGCCCGCCCCGGGGACTCCACGATCGATGATCGTGACCGAATAGCCCGCTCGGGTCAGCCGGAAGGCGATCGAGGCGCCGATCACCCCCGCCCCGATGACGACGACGTCGCTATGCGTCATCCGATGCCTTCCCCTCGCTCTGGCTGCCGGGGGCAGCGTGGGCCTCCCAGAGCTCCGAAAGGCGACGACGACCAGAGAATATACCGGGCAGGAAGGTCAGCACCGCCTCAGCGCGGGCGAGCTCCACCTGCGCGGCGGCTTCGCGCAGCCTGGCTCCGGGGTCGCGGTAGGCCCCCAGATCCGCGGCGAGGGCGGTCCCGGCCAGTGCCCCTTGGCGTTCCGCGACCGCGGCTCCTTCGATGCCGGTGACGTTGCCCGCTACGTACAGCCCGGGGGCGGTGGTGCGCAGTTCGGGGGAATGCAGGGGAACCAGACCGCCGACCTCCGGGACCTCCACCAGAGAGCAGTTGCCGGTCGTGAGCTCCTGGAGCGGATAGAGACCGCCGGAGAGGCAGACGGCGTCCACCGGGATCTCCCGGGAGTCGCCGACGGGGACGCCCTGGGCGCTGACCTTGCGGATACGCAGCGCCTCGACCTTCCCGGCTCCCAGGATCGCCTCAGCGCGATGACGGACCTTCAGCTTCGCCTCGCCGATCGGAATCCCCGACGGTGGCATCAGCCGGGCGGCAGCGGCTGCAATGGCCCGGTTGCGCAGCATGCGGGCCCCGAGCCGCTGCCAGGCGGCGGGTGCCGCCGAGGCGAAACCGCTCAATGAGTGGAGCACCTTCCGCGGGGAGCTCTCGGCATGCTGGCCGGGTTCGCCACTGGGCATGAAGATCCCCACGACCTCGCCGCCCGCCAGGGTGATCTCCTCGGCGGCGGTCATGGCCAGCGGGTCCGTCCCCACCACGGCCACCCGTCTCCCGGGGAGGATGCGCTGGACCTGGACGAGCTGCTGGACCGCACCGATCGCCAGGGTTCCCGGCAGGGTCCATCCGGGCATCGGCAGCGGTCGCTCCGCCGCTCCGGTGGCCACCACCACCTTGGGCGCGGTGAGCGTCCTGGAACTCTCCAAGCGGACCCGCCAGCCCGGTTCGCAGGACCAGACCTGATGACCGCTGAGGATCTCGACGCCGGCCTCGGCGGCTTCCTCCGCCAGGCGCTCGGCCGTCCTGGCGCCGATGACCCAGGTGTCCTTGTGCCGGTAGAGCTGGCCGGGCAGCCGGCCGCCGATCCGTTCGTTCTCATCCACCAGGACCACCCGGGCGCCGGCATCCCTGGCTGCCGTGGTCGCGGCGGTGAGACCGGCCGGGCCCGCGCCGATGACGATCACGTCCGCATCCATCAGGCCTCGGTCCCCGTCTCCACGCGCATACCCTGCCGGACGGTCATCAGGCACGCGCGTTTGCCCGGCTCGCCGTCGATGGTGACACGGCATTCGAAGCAGTGGCCGATGCCGCAGTACAGGCCGCGTGGCTGGCCCGAGCGACTCCGGCGCAAGGTGGTCGTCCCGTTGGCCCACAGCGCTCCGGCGACGGTGTCCGTGGACCGCGCCTCGATCTCCTGGTCATCGACCCAGAGCGTGAGCCTCTCGCCCGGTGCCGGCCCCAGCACGGGATGATCGGTGATGCGCTTGTCCGTCATGAGGCGGCACCGTCCTCGGCCTCGGCGACCTGGGAGATCAGCACGGGCCGGACGACTCTGCTGCGCATCAGCGGTTGTGCCGTACCGGTGATCCGGGCCAGGGCCGGGCCGCAGACCCTGCCCTGACACCAGCCCATCCCGGCCCGCAGCCGGCGTTTCAGCTCCGTGGGGGAGGCGTCGTCGCCGATCTGGTCGAGGACCGCCGTGATCTCGGCGAGGGTGACGTCCTCGCAGCGGCAGATGACGTGGTCCTCGGCGGCGGGCCTGAGGTTCTCCTCGGCAGCGGGCAATGCGACCTCCTGCTCGTGGGCCGGATTCGGGGGGGCGTGACCCGATACGGGATACGGGCCGAGGACGATGACGAGGCCCGGATCCCTTGCCCGTGTTCCGAAGGGGAGGGATCCGGGCCTCGTGCGCATGGCGCCCCGGGAGGGAGTCGAACCCCCGACCAAGAGATTAGAAGGCTCCTGCTCTATCCACTGAGCTACCGAGGCCAGCCGGTCCAGTCTAACGAACCCGGCACCCGCCGTTGTTCCTCCACACTCCTGGTGGCGGTAACGAGGACCGGTGGTTATGCCCAATCCGGCCCCCAGCGCCCAGCGTCGAGACCCGAGCACGGACCAGAGTGGAAAGAGCCCTCCGGGAATCGACCCGGGTCAGGGCGACACCCGGCCTGCCGCGAGGGTACGGCCCGTCCGATCAGGAGTTCCCATGACTGACACGATCACGGTGCGCGGTTTCGTCGCCACCAAACCCCTCTTGCGCCAGACGGCCGCCAACACGCACGTGACCGATTTCCGGCTGGCCTCCACCTCCCGCAGGTTCGACGCCGAGCGGGGCGAGTGGGTGGATGCCGGCGGCACCAACTGGTACACGGTCAACTGCTTCCGGTACATGGCGGACAACGTGGCGGCTTCGCTGAACGTCGGTGATCCCGTGCTGGTCCAGGGACGGCTGAAGATCCGGGAATGGACCAGCGACGCCGGCCACAAGCGGCAGAACGTCGAGATCGAGGCTTCCGCCCTGGGCCCCGATCTGGCCATGGGCAGTGCCTCGTACACCCGGGTGGGCGCGCACCGCTCGGCCGGCAACGACCGCGATCCGGCAGGCGAGCCCGATCAGCGGACGCCGCCGTACGATCCGGACACGGGCGAGGTCCTGGACGACGCAGCGGAGGCCATGACCGGCAGCCAGCAGCCGAGCCCCTTGACGGGAGGCGACGGGCATCCCGGCGGTGAACCCGCGGACCTGGATGAGGAGTCCGAACTGGAGGTCAGTGCACCGGACCTGGACTCGGTGCTGAACCCGGGGCGGGACACGGCCGGTGTCTAGGGTCTGCCTCACGACGAGGAAATGCCTGGTGCCCGGCGGCGCGGATTGTCCGGGCACCAGCGCCCCCGGGTAGCCTGGTGGTCATGGCGGAATTTATCTACACCATGAACAAGGCCCGCAAAAAAGTGGGCGACAAAGTCATTCTCGACGACGTCTCGATGTCGTTCTATCCGGGCGCCAAGATCGGCGTCGTCGGTCCCAACGGTGCTGGTAAGTCAACCATCCTGAAGATCATGGCGGGACTGGACGAGCCCTCCAACGGCGAGGCCCGGCTGTCCCCCGGATACTCCGTGGGCATCCTGCTGCAGGAGCCGCCGTTGAACGAGGAGAAGACGGTCCGCGGCAACGTCGAAGAGGGCGTGGGCGAGATCAAGGCCAAGCTGGACCGTTTCAACCAGATCTCCGAGGAGATGGCCCAGCCCGACGCCGATTTCGACGCCCTGATGGAAGAGATGGGCTCGCTGCAGACGGATATCGACGCCGCCAACGCCTGGGACCTGGACTCCCAGCTCGAACAGGCGATGGAGGCCCTGCGCTGCCCGCCCGGCGACGCCCCGGTGACCAAGCTCTCCGGTGGTGAGCGCCGCCGCGTGGCGCTGTGCAAGCTGCTGCTGGAAAAGCCCGACCTGCTGCTGCTGGACGAGCCCACCAACCACCTGGACGCCGAATCCGTGCTGTGGCTCGAGCAGCACCTGGCCAGCTACCCCGGCGCCGTCCTGGCCGTGACCCACGACCGGTACTTCCTGGACCACGTGGCGGAGTGGATCTGCGAGGTCGACCGCGGTCGTCTCTATCCTTACGAGGGCAACTACTCGACCTACCTGGACTCCAAGGCCAAGCGCATGGAGGTCCAGGGCAAGAAGGACGCCAAGCAGGCCAAGCGGCTCAAGGACGAACTCGAATGGGTCCGCTCCAACGCCAAGGGCCGCCAGGCCAAGTCCAAGGCCCGTCTGGCCCGCTACGAGGAGATGGCCACCGCGGCGGAGAAGACCCGGAAGCTGGACTTCGAGGAGATCCAGATCCCGCCGGGACCCCGTCTGGGCAACCAGGTCATCGAGGCCAGCAACCTGCAGAAGGGCTTCGGAGACCGCTCGCTGATCGACGGGCTCTCATTCACCCTGCCGCGCAACGGCATCGTCGGGGTCATCGGCCCCAACGGCGTGGGCAAGACCACGTTGTTCAAGACCATCGTGGGTCTCGAGGAGAAGGACGGCGGTGAGCTCAAGGTCGGTGAATCCGTCAAGATCTCCTACGTCGATCAGAACCGCGAGAACATCGACTCCGAGAAGTCGCTGTGGGAGGTCGTCTCCGACGGCCTGGACTACATCAACGTCGGCAACGTGGAGATGCCCTCCCGTGCCTACGTCTCGGCCTTCGGATTCAAGGGCCCGGACCAGCAGAAGAAGGCCGGCGTGCTCTCCGGTGGTGAGCGCAACCGCCTGAACCTGGCCCTGACCCTCAAGCAGGGCGGCAACCTGCTGCTGCTGGACGAGCCCACCAACGACCTCGACGTCGAGACCCTGGGCTCGCTGGAGAACGCCCTGCTCGAGTTCCCGGGCTGCGCCGTCGTGATCTCCCACGACCGCTGGTTCCTGGACCGGGTGGCCACCCACATCCTCGCGTGGGAGGGCACCGAGGAGGATCCCGACAACTGGTACTGGTTCGAGGGCAACTTCGAAGCCTACGAGGAGAACAAGGTGCAGCGGCTGGGCCCGGATGCAGCCCGCCCCAAGCGGGTCACCCACCGGCGCCTGACCCGCGACTGAGGCGCGGCCGGGATCCCGCCCGGGATCCGTCGTGCAGGAGCAGCGATCCGCCCCCGGCACCTGCCGGGGGCGGATCGCTGCGTATCACCCACCCCGTCGACTCGGCTGGACGGAAGCGCCCGACGAGTCCACCGTGCGGAAGGCCAGCCGTCCGGTCTTGCCCGGCAGGGTGATCTCCGGGCCCAGGACGAAGCCCATGGACTCCATGCGTTTGATCGCCTTGGTATTGCCGGTATCCGGCTCCGCCACCAGCCGGCGGGTACCGCCGGCGGCGACGGCCCGCATCAGCGCCGCGCCCAGGACCGGGGTCAGCCACGGAGACCGCACCGACGCCGGGGCCAGGAGCAGGTGGATGCCCAGATCGCCGGGCTCCACGCGATACGCGGCACCCGCCGGATCGGCATGCGGTTCGTAGGTCTGGAAGATCCCGGCGGGTTCGCCGTCGATCTCCACGATCCAGGCGAAATGCGTGAGGGAGCTGTCCAGGAGCTCGTACACGGCCCCGACCTGTTCGATGCTGAGCCCGTTCATGCCCCAGAACCGTGCGCGGGCCGCACTCACCCACTCGTGGATCACCGGGAGGTGCGCTCGCCGGACCGGGCACAGCCTGGCATGCGTCGAGGGGGCGAGATCGCCCAGGTCGATCACGCCCCCAGAACCTGCCGTGGACGCCAGTCCTCCTGCCGGTACCCACGGCAGCGCCTGGTCGAGTTCTCCGCGTGCCCACCGCTGCATCGGGCTGCTGCCCAGGCGGCCCCGGTCGACCGGATCGGGCGTGATCCACAACGACGCCGCGGGATCCGAGAGATCCCAGACGAGACGGGCCGCCGGGACCCGCAAGCACGCCGACCCGCATCCCGGGATCGTCCCGGCGGCCAGGAGGCAGTCGGTATCCCCGCCGACGGCCACCGACGGAAATGGGGTCAGGCCCGGATGGACCCGCAGGGGCTGGAAGGAATGCCGCTCTCCCCAGGTGGGGGACGCCGCGCCGTTCTCTGGGCGACCGCGGGTGGCCGTCTCCACCGCTTCCTGGACGACGAGCTCCCTCAACGCCCGGTGCGCCGCTCCCGCCGGGTCCAGTCCGACCGCGGCGCCATGCTCGATCAGGCTCTCCAAGGCCAGGCCGACCCGGGGCTGGAGCTCGATGAACGGAGCCCACAAGGCCGGAAGTCCGCTCGCCGCCCTGAGGGGGTCGAGCGCCGGGTCGTGGAGGAACTGGCGGGCGAGCGCGTCGCGCCAGCGGACGAAGAGCACGGCATCGCGGGAGCCGGCGTCCATCGACCCGTCCCAGGACAGCAGCTGGTTCCGCATTTCCTGCGTGCCGGCGTCCATCGGCCCGTCCGGTGAATCGCCTGTCAGCAGGCGCGCCACCAGTCCCGGCCAGGCCTCGAGCCGGGTGTCGAGCTGGGCCGCGATGAGATCGTCATGGGTGATGCGCCCCTGGCGGCCGGCCGCCTCCGAGAGCAGGTGCTCCGCCCGCCGGGCGCGGTGGGGCGGGGCGCAGCCCAGACGATACGAGGAGTCCACGGGATCCTCCGGCCGCTGATTGGCCCGTACGGTCAGGGTGTCGGCCTCCTTCGTGCTCGCGGTCGCTGCGGCGCCCTGGGCGTCCACGTAGATGCCGGCCACCGTGTTGAGGCATCGTCCGTGGCGATCGGCTGCCACCAGGTCATTGGCGGGCAGCACCCAGCCATCGAACGCCTCGACGACCTCCTCCGCCGTCGTGGCCGTGAGCAACCCCCTGCACGAGTGCAGGGCGCGCGGCGGTTCAGCGGGGTGGGGCGAGCAGACGAGGGTGAGGACCATCCGCGCCCCCTCGGGGAGATCCGCGACCCGCGCCTCGAACCGTTCGTCCCCGGGCAGCACCGGCAGGCCGTCGAAGGTGCGGAGCCACCGTCTGCTGGGGCGTTGCGCGGACGAGGCCAGCTTCACCTGCGTCTCGGCGACGGCGGACCCGGAGGCGAACTCGATCAACTCACCACCGCGCCGGGTCACCGTGATCTCGCGCAACCGCTCCGTGGTGATCATGGCCGCCGTGATGGCCCATGCCGCCGATTCGGTGCGCCCGAAGTGCGGGACACCGGGCAGACCCAGCAGGGCCATGCCCCGGACCCGCAGCCCGGGAGCGGACAGGCATACCGGTTGATAGGGACCGGACTCCTCCACGATCCGGTGAGGGTCCGCCGCGATCAGGGGCGCGCCCGAGACCGAGAGGTGACCGGGCACCAGCCACGCGTTGGACCCGGCCGATCGGGGCGCCTCCGCGTCCAGGACCCGGACCCAGGCCTCTCCCAGGGCGTCGCGCACCCGCCGTCGCCACAGCTGCTCGGGCAGGCTTCCCGTGAGCAGATGCGTGTCGATGTGCACCGCGGCGGGGGTCCATGGCTCCCACATCCGGGGCGTCCGGTGCTCGAGACCCAAGGTGCGGACCTCCTCGGCGGACTCCCAGGCCCCTGCGAGGGCCTGGTTGACGCCGCGGGAATAGGCCGCCATGAACGCCCGGTCCTCGGCTGGAGCGGCAGCCCACCACCTCCTGGCGGTCTCCTCGACCCGCATCGCGGCCGACAGATGGTCGGCATCCAGGTGTTCGTCGCCCAGAAGCGCTGCACTGCGGGCCTCGGCCCGGCAGCGCAGCACCTCGAGATGCCAGGGCCGGTCATGGGCGGTGACGGCCCCGTGCCCCTCGGCGAGGGCCTCGATATCTTCGGCCTGCACGTGCGGCACTCCCGCCGGATCGCGGAAGACCCGCCATCGCGAGCCGTCCAGCTCCGGCCGACTCGTGGAGGGGTCCGGCTGCCCCGCAGAGGGGACATCCCGGCTTTCGCCCCGGTCCCCACCGCCGGACGCCTCGCGACCGGGATTCACGCGCCGGCCCCGGTGCTGACGTCGGCACTGGCTCCGACGCCGGTTCCTGCGGGGAGACGCCGATATGCGGACAGCGGGTTCTCCAGCCGCCCGGCCGTGATCAGCGAGCCCGAGGGGTCGGTGCGGTCCACCATCGCCTGGGGGTCCCGCAGCTGGAGGCGGTTGAGGCACGAGTGCACGAACGACGGACGGAAGAGGTCCAGTTCCTGCCACAGCCGGGGGTAGCGTGCGCGATGCTCGTCGAGGACCTCGGCCGCCAGCGTCCAGAACTCCGCTTCGTCCAGGATGCCCTGTGCGTGCAGCAGCGCCGCCAGATGCCGCAGCACGCCGTCCACCACATCCGTGTGCACGGCCAGTTCCCGTTCCTCCGGGTCGATCATCGAGCGCAGCCGCTCCAGGCCTTCGGGAAGGGGCTGGTCGTCGAGTACCCCGACCTCCTCGCCCAGGTCCTTCCAGAAGGCGCCGACGGGGAAGCCGTCGCGCAGTCTCAGGATCACGTTCTCGCCGTGCGGCATCAGCGCGGTATTGCGGGCCAGCAGCAGGTGCGCCACGGGGGCCAGGTAGACCCGCAGAAGCGCCTCGGCCCACTCTGCGGGGGCACGCCCGGAGAACTGTATCCATTCCTGGATCAGGGGCACTCCCTCACGATCCACGTGCAGTACGCCGGCCAGGCTGGCGGCCTGCTCGCCGGGAGCCAGCCTGGCCGTGGGGGACTCCCTCCACAGGGCCGCCAGCTGCTTGGTGTGATCGGACTTCACCCCGGAGCGATGGTGGGCGTCACCCAGGTAACCCACGGAGGACCGTTCGCGCAGCACCTCGACTCCGCATTCGCGCAGGAACTCGTCGCCGTCCACGAACTCCTCCAGCCAGTCGCTGATCGCGGGCATGGCCTTCATGTAGGCCGGCGAGAGGCCGCGGAGGAAGCCCATGCTGTGCACGCCCAGCGCGGTCTTGGCGTAGTCCCGTGTGGTGTCCTCCACGTCCAGGAAGGTGCGCACTGACTGCTGCGCGCGCCACGTATGGGAGCTCGGTCCCACCAGGATCAGGTCCCGGCGCAGGATATCGGGCAGCAGCCCGGGCAGGAGACGGTGCTCCCACTGCCAGGGGTGCACCGGGATGGGGGTGTAGTGCTCCGGGTCCTCCCCGGCTTCCCGCACCGCCCGCGTGAAGGCCTCGCGCTCCTCCGGCAGCAGGTGGAGCCGGTGGTGGTCGGCCTCGGTCATCTCGGCGCTCACCGCCACGGCGCACAGGGACCGCCGGGCGGCCACCCACACCAGGCGGGCGGGCTCATGAGCCTCGGGGGCCCAGATCCTCTGCTGGGCGGCGCCCATCCCCACCCGTCCGGAACTCGCCACGAACCCCGGATGCCCGCCGTCCAGGTGGCGTTCGACCTCCTCCAGGGGGAGCGCGGTCAGTTCCCGCGACGACGGAGCGTCCCATTCCCTGCGCCGGACCGCCGTGAGCAGGGTGGCCGAAAGGTCCTCCAGGTACAGGGGCAGCACGCGGTCGGTCAGCCCCAGGGTCTCCCGCAGGTCCAGGACCGCCTGCTGGGGATCGATGCCGTAGGATCCGTCCTCCGTCAGGCGCCGGATGGACGCCGGATCCACCCGCCAGTGCTCCAGGGGGTGCACCGTGGCGGTGAAGAACCAGCGGGGCTGTCCGCCGTCGTCGTCCACCACCCACCCGTCCCGGCCGGAGTGGCGGTCGGGGCGCGGGGTCAGGATGCGCTCGTGGGCGAACTCGCCGAAGAGCTTGGCGAGCATGGCCCGTTGCAGGCTGTCCACGACGGCGGGGCTGAGCGGGGGGAGTCCGGTGGGGGCCGTGTTCATGCGGAGACCTCCTGGGTTTCGCTGCGGTTGAGGTGCTGCTCGGGTTCGCGCTCTCGGCGCTCGAGGTCGGACGGTGCGACGGACCCGGCTTGCACGGCCTCCGCACGGTCGGCGATGGACAGGCACGCGGTCTTGTCCGGCAGCTCGATATCGCCGAGCTCCCGGAAACCGGCCCAGCGATTGATCCGCCGGATGGCCGCGTTCGCCGTATCGGGTTCGACCACCACCCGCTGGACGGCCCGGTCGGCGAGGACCAGGTCCAGGGCGGCGGCCATGACCACGCGGCTGGTTCCCGTGACGGGCCGGTCCGCGGGGGCCAGGAACAGATGCAGGCCGGCGTCGCCGTCGCGCACGGGGTAGGCCGCCGCCAGCGGGGAGCACGCGGGGTCGTAGACCTCGACCATCGCGAGGGGCCGTCCCGCCTCCTCCACCAGCCAGGCGCGCTCGGAGGGCTCCGCCTCCATCCGCTGGTACTCGGCGAGGACCGCCTGGCGCTCCGCCCCGACGAGGCCCCAGGCCTCCGCCCGAGGATCGGCCAGCCAGTCGTGCAGTACGTCCAGGTCCCGGTCCAGATCGATGGGACGCAGGGTCAGCGATCTGCCGGCGACCGTCGTGGCCCGCGTAGTACCGGCGGGTGCGGTCAGCGCGAGGAAACCGGAGGTCTGGGGGAGGCGGCCGAAGCTCTGGAAGGTCGTGTGCGATTCCGTGGGGTACACGCTCCTCCCGGTGACATGGGCCAGGACGTGGGCGTTCCGCAGGGGACCCATGCCGAGGTCGGGCGCCGTCAGCGCATGGGTGTGCTCGCCCCAGTTGAGCACGTGCACGCTTCCGTCGGGGCTGGCCCGATGCAGCCGGTCGGGGGCCAGGCGCCCCTGGGCGTCCAGGGAGAGCTGATCCCTGACCTCGTCCAGCCACGGCAGCGGCGAGGGCTCGTAGCCGCTTCCGGCGACGACGGCGTCCGTGACCGTCTCCCGCACCGCACCGTTCTCGGTGTTGCGCCAGGACAGCAGGGTCCGGCCCCGGTGGGCGGTCGTGGTCTCCAGCGAGGTGGCCGCGATCATCCGGACGGGTGGCCGGCCTCCGGCATGACGGCGGACGTAGAGAGCCTCGTAGAGCCGGTCGATGGTCTCCTCCGAGATCCCCCGGTGCAGCTGGGGCTGGCTCGCGTTGAGCAGCTCCCTGTCGTCCTCGGGCAGGGACCGGAAATGGTCCAGGTAGTCCGGGGAGGTCAGCTCCAGGCTGAGCTTGGAGTACTCCATGGGGTAGAAGCGGGGCGACCGGGTGATCCAGTCCACCGCGGGGCCGTTCGGGGCCTCCAGAAGGTCCACGATCACCTCGGCGGCCGACTGCCCGGAACCGAGCACGGTCACATGCTCCCTGGACAGCAGCTCGTCGCGGTGCAGCAGGTACTGCCCGGCGTGGACGGCGGCCTCTCCCGCTCCGGCCAGCGCCGCGGGCAGCGTCGGTGAGGTGCCGGTCCCGATCACGAGGTGATGCGCCCACCAGATGCGCTCGCCGTCGTCGCAGCGGGAGACGATCCGCCACGGTCCGTCGCCGCCGGGGCGCGATACCGCGACCACGTCCTGGCCCCAGTGCAGGCCCCGTGCCTCGCCGGCCGCCCAGCGGCAGTAGTCGTTGTACTCCCGGCGCAGCGGATAGAAGGACTCGCGGACGTAGAACGGGTAGAGCCGCCCGGTCCGCTTGAGCCAGGCCAGGTAGGAGAACCGGGACGTGGGGTCGGCCATGGTGACCAGATCGGCCAGGAACGGCACCTGCAGCGTGGCGTCGTCGAAGAGCAGGCCGGGGTGCCAGGCGAACTCCGGTGCGCGGTCCAGGAACGCGGCCCTCAGCCCGGGGACGGGGTCGGCCAGGCAGGCCAGTCCCAGGCCGAAAGGACCGATGCCCACGCACAGCAGGTCCAGGGGATGCTCGGCGGAGGAGACGTCAGGTGACGCCGGGTACTGCGGGTTCATACGGTGACCTCCGTGATCTCGGAAGCGGGGGCTGATGAGGCAGCCGACGATGCGGCCGACGAGGACGACAGCAGGTCCAGGCCGGCCTCGTGGACGTATTCGAGGACCGCCAGGAGATCGCTGCGGGTGGCGTTCGGGTTGAGCAGGGTGAATTTCAGGCACGGCCGGTCCCCGACGACGGTCTCGGCGACGGTCGCCCTGCCCGACTCCCAGATCCGGCGGCGGATGGCGCGCACCATCGCATCCGGTGCGGAACCGTCCGCCGGGAGCCAGCGGAACAGGACGGTGCTCAGGGCGGGATCGCACACGAGCTCGAACCGGGAGTCCCGCTCGATGGCCTCCGCGACCTCACCGGCCAGGGCGATCACCTCGTCGAGCATCTCGCCGATGCGCTCCGCCCCGACGGTGCGCAGGGTCAGCCAGAGCTTGAGCGCGTCGAACCGGCGGGTGGTCTGCAGGGAGCGGTCGATCTGATTGGGCTCGGGGGTGTCCGCGGGGTTGAGATACGCCGCGTGATGCGTGCAATGCCGCAGGGTACGGGCATCGCGCACGATCACGGCCGAGCAGCTGACCGGCTGGAACCAGGTCTTGTGGAAGTCGATGGTCACGGAATCGGCCAGTTCGATGCCGGTCAGCAGATGGCGGTGCTCACGGGAGGTCAGCAGGCCGCCGCCGTAGGCGGCATCGACGTGCAGCCAGGTGCCGTGCTCCTGGCAGGCGAAGGCGATCGTGCTCAGCGGATCTATCGCCCCGCGATCGGTGGTTCCGGCGGTCGCCACGACGGCCATGGGGATGAGGTTCTGCGCCCGGACCTCCTCCAGGAGGGCGCGCAGCTGACGGGGCCGCATACGACCGCCGTCGTCGACGGGCACCGTGAGCACCGCGTCCTCGTCCAGGCCCAGGATGCGGGCGGCGGTCCTCACGGAGAAATGGCTCTCGGCGCTGGCCAGGATCCGGAGGCGAGCCGCCCGGACGGGGCGCGATTCCGTGCCGGAGGAGGCATCCGCGCCGAGAGAGGCGGGGGAGGTGGACGGGGCTTCGAGCGCCTCGTCGCGGGCCAGCAGGAGCGCCTGCAGCGTGGACATGGTGCCACCGGGGGTGAACATCCCGTCGGCGCCGGCGGGGAAGCCGATCTGCTCGGCGGTCCAGGCCAGCAGCCGGCGTTCGATCAGCGTCGCCGTCGTGGACTGGTCCCACGTGTCCACGGAGGTGTTCACGGTCGCGGCAAGGGCCTCGGCGGCCACGGCCGGGACGGCAACAGGGCAGTTGAGATGCGCCGTCGTACGCGGCAGGTGGAACCAGACGGCGTGGCGCAGCCACAGGGCGTCGAGTTCGTCCAGGGCCTGGTCGAAATCGGCCGCCGGATGGTTGAGGTCCACGGAGCGCACCAGGCCGGCCAGCTCGTCATGGGTGGCGATCGAGTGGGAGGTGGTGGACTCGGCCAGACGTGCGGCCCCGGCTGCGGCGGCAGTCGTCACCGCACGCATCAGGTCTGGCACGGTTCCGCTGTGCAGCAGCGGATCTGCGGGGGAGTTCATGCAGAAGGACACCTTTCGGCTCATCTCGGACACGACAAATAGCGCATGGATATATGCGCCAATGCAGGTTAGGTTTACCTAACAATACAGATGAGAGGTGGGACGTCCAGTCCTTCCCGGAGAATTCTGAGCGGACGCACACATCCTGGTGACCTGCGGCGTCGGCGATTCCGAGGCGCCCGTCGTCCCGTCACGCGGGCCGGGGCGCCGGCTACGAGGAGGCCCTTTTGACATTCGAGCGCGAGAGCCGGGCGGGAGGAAGCCGCGTGAAGACCCCCGTCGCCACCGCGCCCCGCCGTGCGAGCGGCGGCACGGCGACGTCGTTGTGGCTGCTGCTGTGGGCGCTGTACACCACCCAGTTCATCGGGGCATCGTTCCTGCAGACCGGCCTCACCGGCATCCTGCGCGACGGCGGAGCTCAGCTGAGCACGCTGTCCGCGCTGCAGCTGCTCGGGCTGGCCTGGCCGCTGAAGTTCCTGTGGGCTCCCCTCCTGGACCGGTGGCCGCTGCGCGCACGGTCGGGGCACCATCGTTCCTGGGTGATCCTGCTCCAGACCCTCATGGTGCTCAGCCTGCTGGGCCTGGCGCTGATCGGCGACCCGATGGGAGGACTGACCGCTGTGGTGGCCCTGGCAGCCGCGTTCGTCCTGTTCTCGGCCACGCAGGACGTCGCCGCGGACGCGCTGTCCGTCCGGGGGCTCCCGGCCTCCCGGCACGATGCGGGCGCGGGCGTGCAGGTGGCCGCGAGCTACATCGGGACCGTGATCGGCGGCGGACTGGCCCTGTGGGTCTACGACCTGTGGGGGTGGCGGGCCGCGGTCTTGCTGCTCGTGCTGTTCACGGCGGCGGCCATGATCCCGGTGCTGCGGTACGAGGAGCCGCAGCGCGAGGCGGCCGCGTCCGGGCGGCTGCGGCTCTCCGACATGTTCGGCGTCCTCGCGCAGCCCGGCGCTAGAACCTGGGGGCTGATCGCGGTTCCGCTGGTGTCCTTGGGCTCAGCCGCCATGTGGTCGCTGGTCACCCCAGCCCTGGTGGACGCTGGCTGGAGCCTGACCCGCATCGGCGTGGTCACCTCGGTCGTCGCCTCCGTCCCGGCGCTGGGGGCGGGGCTGCTCGGCGGCGTGCTGTGCGGCCGGTGGGGCAAGGCGCCCACCATGGTGCTCGGCGCGGCGATCCAGCTGACCGGGGGACTGAGCCTGATGCCGGCGATCACGGCGCATCCGGCGGTCCCGGCACCCGCCGCCTCGATCCTGGCGGCGGTCGGCGCCTGCCTGGTGCTGTCGGGCTACACCGTGATGAACACGGGGATCTACGCGGTCAACCTGAATCTCTCCAGGCCCTCTCACGCGGGAGCCGATTTCACGCTCCTGACCTCGATCAGCATGCTCGCGGGAACCATCGGCGCCTGGGCCGGGCTGCTGACGGCCTCCGTGACCGGCTACGGGATGGCGGCCGCAAGCGGCCTCGCAGCGGTCGCCGTCGGCATCGCCGTGTGCCGTCACCACCAGGCCCGGTGGGGGCGGGCCGTCCGGGAGAGGAGCTAGCCGGGGAGAGGAGCTAGTCGGCGTCCCTGAACTCGGGGAGCCTGACCATGCCCTCCTGCATGGTCGTGGCCACCAGGTTGCCCTCCCGGTCGAACATCCGGCCCTCGCCCAGCGCACGGGCGCCCGAAGCCGAGGGCGAGGCCTGCACGTAGAGCAGCCACTCGTCCGCGCGGGCCGGCCGGTGCCACCACATCGCGTGATCGAGCGAGGCGAGGTTCATGCCCGGATCGATCCACGACTTGCCGTGCCGGCGCAGGGCGGGTTCCAGCATGACGTAGTCCGAGACATAGGCCAGGGCGGCCTGGTGCAGGCGGGGGTCGTCGGGCAGGCGCTTGTGCGTGCGCACCCACACGGCGTTGAACGGATCCCGGCGCTCGTCGGGCTCCAGGAAGATCGCCGGGGTGATGTA
Source organism: Kocuria coralli (assembly GCF_008831305.1). GTDB lineage: Bacteria > Actinomycetota > Actinomycetes > Actinomycetales > Micrococcaceae > Kocuria > Kocuria coralli. The sequence goes on along the minus strand of NZ_ML708618.1, from coordinate 78,281 downwards.
GCGGATGTCGAACGGACGTTCATACGCCACCGCGCGGGCCTGCGGCAGGTCGATGTGCCCCAGCATGTCCTGCGCCGTCGGCAGCGACTCGGGATCCGGCATGCCCTTGGGGCACTCGTCCTGGTGCTCGAGACCCTGGGACGGGGTCTGGAAGGAGAAGATCCCCGACAGGATCGGGGTCCCGAACTGGTAGGCGTGCACCCGCCGGGTGGAGAACGAGCGGCCGTCGCGCATGCGCTCGACCCCGAAGGTGATGGGCTCGTGGGTGTTGCCCGCCCGCAGGAAATAGCCGTGCATCGAGTGGATCACGCGTTCCTCGTCCACCGTGCGCATCGCCGCGGTGGCGGCCTGCGCCATCACCTGACCCCCGAAGACGGACCCCCGAGGAGAGGTGATCGTGCGTCCCACGAAGATGTCCTCGTGAGTGCGGACCCCGCCCTCACTGCTCAGCTCAAGCATCTCCACCAGTGCCTGGGTGGGATCCAGGGAGGGGTCGCTGACCGGATCTCGATTCTGCTCGGTGCTCATGACGATCACTCTACGATGCCGGTCCGATGTCACCGCACGTCTTCTTCGCCCGCGGCTGGGCGGCGGCTCGCGACGGGGTGTGTTTCCATGGAGGACATGACTTCCCTCGGCGTGCCCGTCCACATGCGCTTCGGCGACATCGACTCCTTCGGCCACGTGAACAACGTGGTCCAGCTCCAGTATCTGGAGGACGCTCGCGTGCGCCTGAGCGAGATGCGGATCGAGGGCATCGAGGGGGTGCCCGACGGCACGACCTTCCGCAAGCTCACCGGCGGGCACCTGACCGTGGTGGGCCGTCAGGAGGTCGAGTACACCGCCCAGCTGCACTATCGCCTGGATCCCATCGTGGCCCAGGTGTGGGTCTCGCACGTCGGCAGGACCTCCTACGTCCTCAACTACCGCCTCCAGGAGCGCGACAGCGAGCGCGGCGACGGCGGCACGGTATTCGCGGTCGCCCAGTCCACCACCGTGCAGATCGACCGCGGGACGGGAGAGCCGCAGCCCCTCACTGACGAGCAGCGCCGTTTCCTGGCCTTCTACCAGGCCGAGCCGGTGGCCTTCGGCCGCCGGCCGGGAGGGGAGTGAGATGGCGCGGTTCTTCCAGCTGGTCGACACCGCCTCGGTCGAGGACATCCGCGCCTACCTCACCCGAGCCCGGTCCATCGACGCCGACGGCGCCGTCCGCTTCCAGGGGGTGGGAGGAGCGATCGGCATCTGGACCTGCGTGCTGGCCCGCTCCGGCCTGCTGGACACCACCCCCACGGTCCTGGGGCTGCGCACCGCCGGGCTGGCGGAACCGTCCGCCCTCGACGCCGTCGTCGGGCTGGGACCCGTGCTCGACCGGCTGCCGCGGACCCAGGGCACCGGTGATTCCACCCTGCGCCTGCCGCCCTATGACGAGAAGGCCGCATGGGCCGGGATCTCGCCGTCGCTGGCGGGATGGGAGTCGGTAGGGGCAATCCCCGCTCAGGAGCTGGTGCACACCGCCAAGGCCGGCACGGAGGAGGTCGCCCGCACGGTGCCCACCGACTCCGGACGCGAGATCGTGCAGCGGGTCCGGTCCGCGATCTGGAGCCGGGTCTCGGACTGGGGCCGGATTCCCGCCGCAGACGGCCCCGGGGCGTGGGAGGTTCCCGATGGTGCCGCCTTCGCGGCCTGGGCCCTGGGTTTCATCCGGTCCGACGACGACTCCCGGATCGCGGTGGCCGTCAACGGCTCCTGGACGCGGCTGTCCTGCCCCGGGGGCTTCGTGCTGACCCGGTCCTGACCGATGGCCGGTCTCCGCCTCCGCTCAGGGGCGGATCATCCGGGCGCGTTGACTAGGGAATGGGCCGCCCGTTCCAGGTAGTCCCACAGGATGCCCTCGTGCAGGGGCGAGAGGTCCAGGGTGTCGACGGCGGCGCGCATGTGCTCGAGCCACGTGTCCCGGGCGTGCGAGTCGATCCTGAACGGCATGTGCCGCATCCGCAGCCGCGGGTGCCCCCGTTCCTCGGAGTAGGTGGTCGGCCCGCCCCAGTACTGCTCCAGGAACATCCGCAACCGGCGCTCGGCCGGTCCCAGATCCTGCTCGGGGTACATGGCGCGGAACTCGGGATCGGCCGCCACGCGCCGGTAGAACTCGTGCACGAGCTTCTCGAAGGTCTCATGACCCCCGATCTGGTCGTAGAACGACGCCGATGCCGGGTTCGCCTGAGGCGTCGCGGACCCACCACCCGCAGTGCCGGCTTCTGCGCGGCGGTCTCCCACCTGCTTCATGGGCCTGCGCATGGCCGAGAGGGGGCGGCCGACGGGGATGATCCGGGCATCCGGGGCGGCCGCGGCCTGGGGGTTGGTCGGAGGCTCCGGGCTCTCCGCAGGGGCAGGGATGGAGCCGGACTGTGGCTGCCCGGTGCGGTCGTTCCGGTGTTCTGGTGTCTCCGTCATGCTTGGGCTCTCGTATCGACTTCCTGGGCCGCGACGGCCCTGGCCACCCGGTCCCGGCCCTCCAGGACCAGCCGGCGCAGGCCGTTGAGGTTCTCGGGCAAGCCTGCCAGGAACGCGTCGGCGGCATCCACCGTGGACTGCCGGGGGATCCGGGGGAACATCCCCACCGCGATCTGCTCGGCGATCTCGTGGGAGCGCTCCCGGTAGATCTCGGTCACCGTCTCGAAGTACTTGGCGACGTAGGGGGAGAGGAGATCGTCGTCGGGTGCCTGCCGGAAGCCGGCGATCGCGGCCTCCTGCAGGGAGTTGGGCATGGAGCCCACCTCGACCACGGAATCCCACACGGAGGCCTTGGCCTCGGCGGTGGGGATGGCGGCACGGGCCTGTGCCGCGGCGATGGCGCCGTGCTCGGTGTCGTCGCGGCTCAGAGCCGCGTCCACGGCGTCGGCGCCCACCCGGCCGCCGGCGGTCAGGGAGGTCAGGAGGGCCCAGCGCAGGTCGGTGTCGATCTCCAGGCCGTCCAGCAGCAGCTCGCCCGAGTCCAGGCCGTCGATCCGGTCCAGCTGCTGCGCGGTGCGGGCGCGGCGGGCGTAGGCCCTGACGAACTGGAGCTGGTTGTCGGAGCCGGGTTCGGCGGAGACGACCAGATGCCACAGGCGCTCCGCGGCGTCGACGGCGAAGGCCTCCCGGTCCTCCTCGGCGATATAGCCGTCCAGCACAGTGTCGAGCTGGCGCAGCTGCACCTGCACGGTGGTCGAGTCGGTCTCGGCGCCGATGTTGTTCAGGACCGTCTCCACATAACCGCGGGCCGGGGCGACGGCGTCGTGCACCCCATCCCAGGCCGCCTGCCACACCAGGGCGCGCGGCAGGGATTCGGCGAAGTCCTTGAGGTGCTCGGTCACGGTGTCCTGGGAGTACTCGTCCAGGCGGATCTTGGCGTAGGCCAGATCGTCGTCGTTGACCAGGACCAGATCGGGGGCCTCCACGCCCACCAGCTCGGGCACCTCGGTGCGGGAGCCCTCCACGTCGATCTCCACCCTGTGGTTGCGCACCAGCTGCCCGGTGGAGTCGTCGACGTCGTAGAACCCGATGGCCAGGCGGTGCGGGCGCAGAACGGGGTACTCATCGGGCGCCGTCTGGACGATGGCGAACGAGGTCATGATGTTGTCGTCGTCGCGTACGCAGTCGGGGCGCAGGGTGTTGACCCCCGAGTCCTCGAGCCAGCGGGAGGTCCAGTCCTTCAGGTCCCGGCCGGAGGCGCTCTCGAGCTCGGCCATGAGGTCCTTGAGCTCGGCGTTGGCCCAGCCGTGCTTGGCGAAGTAGGTGCGCAGGCCCTGCATGAACTGCTCCTGGCCCACCCAGGCGACCAGCTGCTTGAGGACGGAGGCACCCTTGGCGTAGGTGATGCCGTCGAAGTTGACGAGCACGTCCTCCAGGTCGCTGATCTCGGCCTTGACGGGGTGGGTGGTGGGCAGCTGGTCCTGCTCGAAGGCCCAGGACTTCTCCATGGCGGCGAACGTGGTCCACGCGTTGTCGTACCGGGTGGCCTGCGCGGAGGCCAGGGTCGAGGCGTACTCGGCGAAGGACTCGTTGAGCCACAGGTCGTTCCACCACCGCATGGTCACCAGGTTGCCGAACCACATGTGGGCGAGTTCGTGCAGCACGGTGATCACCCGGCGTTCCACCCGGGCCTGGGTGGGGCGCGAGCGGAAGACATAGGCCTCCACGAACGTCACGCAGCCCGCGTTCTCCATCGCCCCGGCGTTGAACTGGGGTACGAAGAGCTGGTCGTACTTCTCGAAGGGGTACGGGGTGTCGAACTGGGCCTCGTAGAACTCGAAGCCCTGCTTGGTGATCTCGAAGATCTCCTCGGCGTCGACGTATTCCATCAGGGATTTCCGCGCGAAGACGCCGAGGGGGATGGTGCGGCCGTCCGAGGAGGTCAGCTCGTCCCGGACGACGTCGTACGGGCCGGCCACGAGTGCCGTGATGTACGGGGGCAGCAGGGGCGTAGCGCTGAAGGCCCAGGTCGCCTTGCCGTCCCCGGCCGCTGCGGGCTCGGGGGTCGGCTGGTTGGAGATCACTTGCCAGTGATCCGGGGCGGTGACCGTGAAGGCGAACCGGGACTTCAGGTCCGGCTGCTCGAACACCGGGAACATCCGGCGGGTGTCGGCCACCTCGAACTGGGAGTAGAGGTAGACCTCCCGGTCCACGGGGTCCACGAAGCGGTGCAGTCCCTCACCCGTGTTGGTGTAGAACATGTCCGCCTCCACCACGAGCACGTTCTGCTCGGCGAGCTCCGGCAGCTGGATGCGCGCGCCGTCGGCCACGAGGGCGGGATCCAGGTCCTGACCGTTGAGCGTGACCTGATGCACCTCCGCGGTGAAGGCGTCGATGAAGGTCGAGGCCCCGGCCTCGGCCTCGAACGTCACGGTGGTCGTCGTGCGGAAGGTCGTGTCCCCAGTGGTGAGGTCCAGGACGACGTCGTAGGAGGCGACGGAGATCAGGGCGGCGCGATCGGCGGCCTCGGCGCGGGTGAGGTTCTTTCCGGGCACTAGGTGCGGTCCTTTCAGAGCGACCCCGGGCGAGGACCCGAGCGGGGATTGGACGAGCTTGAATATCGATCCATGATGCCATGGCTGGCGGGGACTGGATTAGGCTGGCACCTGCCCGAGCCATTGCCCCGGTCAATGCGCTCGGACCTGGCGGCGCGGAAGCCTACGATCCGGCGTCGCAGCTTTCCGTCATCATTTGCATCGTCTGCCCCCGTTGGAGGGCTGAAGGAGTTGCGCGGATGCGCGTTCACATCGCAACTGACCACGCAGGCATGGAGCTCTCCCGGTACCTGGTCGAGCAGCTCTCGGCCCTGGGTTACGAGCTGATCGACCACGGGCCCGAGAGCTACGACCCCGTCGACGACTACCCGGCCTTCTGCATCCACGCCGCTCAGGCCGTCTTGGCCGACCGCGAACAGGGCCTGGATTCACTGGGCATCGTGCTGGGCGGCTCCGGTAACGGCGAGCAGATGGCGGCCAACAAGGTCCGCGGCATCCGTGCCGCACTCGCGTGGAGCATCGCCACCGCCCAGCTGGCCCGGGAGCACAACGATGCCCAGGTGGTGGCCCTGGGCGGCCGCCAGCACTCGCGGGAAGAGGGGCTGGAGATCGTCAAGGCGTTCCTGGCCACGCCGTTCAGCGGCGATGAGCGTCACGTGCGCCGGATCGGGCAGATCGCGGAGTTCGAGGAGACGGCCGATATCGCGGGCTTCCTGACCGGCCTGACGGGACGCGCTTACTCCACCGGAGCCTGAACCATGCCGGAGGGGCACACCATCCACCGCCTGGCCCGGCGGCTGAGCGAGGTCTTCGAGGGCGAGGAGCTCGCGGTCTCCAGTCCGCAGGGCCGCTTCGCACGCGGCGCGAGGCTGCTGGACGGGCGGCGCCTGGTCTCCGCGCGCGCCTACGGCAAGCAGTTGCACCTGACCTTCGCGCTGCCCGCCGACCCGGACGATCGCCTGGTCATGCGCTCCCACCTCGGGCTCTACGGTGCCTGGAGCTTCGCCGGGGACGACCGGTTCGCGGCCTCATCCAGCATCGGCGCGCCCCGCAAGATGGGCGAGCGCGAGAGCGGCTCGTCCCGGACTCACGCGCTGCGCTACGACGACGGCCGCGTGATTCCGGACCCGCCCGTGGGTGCGGTGCGCGCCCGGCTGGCCGGTCGGCACGGCTGGGCTGATCTGCGTGGCCCCGCGGAGTGCCGCGTGGAGACCGTGTCCGAGGCCGCCATGGCCCTGAAACGCCTGGGTCCGGATCCGCTGAACCCCGCGGCGAGCCCTGACCTGTTCGTGGCCCGGGCCTCGCGGTCGGCTCGGCCGATCGCGGCTCTGCTGCTGGAGCAGCAGGTGATCGCCGGAGTCGGCAATATCTTCCGTGCGGAATCGCTCTTCCGGCAGGGAGTGGACCCCTTCCTGCCGAGCAGGGCCGCGGGGGAGGAGACGCTGCTCGGGCTGTGGCAGGAGAACCGGGAGCTGATGGAGATCGGCGTGCGCTTGGGCCGGATCGTCACGACCGATCCGGAGGACCGCCCCGGCATCCCCGAGACCGCCGCCTGGCCCGAGCACGCCAACTACGTGTACAAGCGCACGGGCGAGCCGTGCCTTCACTGCGGGACTCCCGTCAGGGAGATGGAGCTGGCCGGGCGGAATCTGTTCTGGTGCCCGGGCTGCCAGCCGCCGTCGTCGCCCTGACCCCGAGGCAGCCGAAAACGCGCGAGTGGTCGTTCTGATCGCCCATCAGCGCCGACGGGCGATCAAAATGCCCAGTCGGCGTTCATCCGCGACCGGATCGACCACTCAACCGTGGCAGCCACAGCAGAGATCCAGGACAAGGGAAGAGCCAAGGAAAAAGCCGCGGCACGGCCCGGAGGCTGTGCCGCGGCTTGCACGCGGAGGGGATGACGGGAATCGAACCCGCGTAGCCAGTTTGGAAGACTGGGGCTCTACCATTGAGCTACATCCCCGCACGCGGAGCAATCGGTCCTGCACGGAAACATCGGCCAGTATCGGCCATGCCGTCAGCGCTGGGCCGGAACCTCTCGCGAGCGATGCCACGTTACCCGAGTCCGGGGGTTTGAGACAAACCTCGGGGCAAACGCGGGCGAGCGTGTCGGCCCCGCCCGCGCCCGGACGTATGCGACCGCAGCACGACGGCGGACACAGCAGCACCGCAGGAAGTGCGCTTCACGGCCCCGGCGCGCTAGACTCTTGCGATGTCTGTGGCCGGAATTGCTTCTTGCATGCAGGTAAGCAGGTCTGCAGGTAGGCAGGTCGCGTCCGGAGTTGCGCCTTGCATGCAAGAAGCAAGATGCACGTAGACGCCCGCGGGGTGTAGCGCAGTGGCTAGCGCGCCTGCTTTGGGAGCAGGAGATCGCAGGTTCGAGTCCTGTCACCCCGACACCCGGCCGGTTCAGGGCCTCCTGACCGGTCGCATACCGTGCCCGCGGCCCCTCGCCGCGCAACCCGAGCGGTTGCCGCAGCGCTGGGACGCCGGCTGAGAACTCAAGAATCACCCACCTATCAGGAGCGCAGCCCCAGTGCAGAGCACCGTCGAGAACGTCAGCCCCACTCAGGCGAAGATCGACCTTGAGATCCCGTTCGAGGACCTCAAGCCGTTTGTCGACCAGACCTTCAAGTCCCTGGCCAAGCAGATCCAGGTCCCCGGCTTCCGTGCGGGCAAGGTTCCCGCCAAGCTGATCGAGCAGCGCGTGGGCTATGAGTTCGTGGTCGAGAACGCCCTCAACGAAGCCATGGACACCTTCTTCCAGCAGGCCATCGCCGAGCACGAGCTGACCCCGATCGCCCAGCCGCAGCTCGAGGTCGCCCAGCAGCCCACGGCCGAGGACCGCGAGGCCGCCACGAAGGCCACCATCGATGTCACCGTGCGTCCGCAGATCGAGCTGCCCGACTACAAGGGCCTCAAGGTCGAGATCGAGGCTCGCACCGCCGGTGAGGAAGAGGAGCAGAAGGCCCTCGACGAACTGCGCGGTCGCTTCGGCACCCTCAAGACCGTCGACCGCCCCGCGGCCGAGGGCGACTTCGTCTCCCTGGACCTGCAGGCCCTGATCGACGGCGAAGAGGTGGACGCCGCCAACGACCTGTCCTACGAGGTCGGCTCGGGCACCATGCTCGAGGGTATGGACGAGGCCGTGACCGGCCTGTCCGCCGAGGAGGACGCCACCTTCGAGACCAAGCTGGCCGGCGGCGAGCACTCGGGCGAGACCGCCACCGTCAAGGTCCAGGTCACCGCCGTCAAGGAGCGGGAGCTGCCCGAGGCCGACGACGACTTCGCCCAGATGGCCTCTGAGTTCGACACCATCGAGGAGCTGCGCGCCGACCTGAAGAAGCAGGCCGCGGACTCCGTGGTCGTGGAGCAGGGCGTCGAGGCCCGGGACAAGGTCCTGGAGAAGCTCGTCGGCCTGGTCGAGGTCGAGGTTCCCGAGGTGGTCATCAAGGAGCAGATCGACCAGCACTTCAACAACCCGAACGCCGAGGCCGACCACGACACCGCGGAGCACCGCGAGGAGGTCGAGGAGAACGCCAAGACCGCCTTCCGCAACGAGGTCATCCTGGACGCCGTGGCGGACCGGGAGGAGCTGGGCGTCGAGCAGTCCGAGCTGATCGACTACATCGTCTCCACCTCGCAGCAGTACGGCATGGATCCCAACCAGTTCGCCCAGATGCTCGAGGGCTCCGGCCAGGCGGGCATGATGGTCGGCGAGGTCCGCCGTCGCAAGGCCCTGGCCAAGGTCCTGGAGCACGCCGAGGTCGTCGACAGCGAAGGCAACGAGGTCGACCTGACCGCCTTCGTGACTCCGGCCGGTGCAGCCGAGCAGGGCGAGGACGCCGAGGCCTCCGAGGAGTCCGAGGACAAGTGAGCCCGGTTCTCGGCGAGCCCTCCCGGGTGCGCTGAGATCCACTGACGACGACGGCGCCCGTTCCCGCAGGAGATGATCCGCGGAAACGGGCGCCGTCGTCGTGTCACCGGTCATGCCATCGCCGGGACCGACGCGGCGCGGAATGCCGGGATGCGGCGCCGCGCACGCCGCCAGCGAACAATGCGCGGGCAACCGATCGCAGCGCGAGACGGTCCACTAGGCTCGGAGCCGACCGACCAGACCCGTCACGTTCCGCCGTGGACGGGGGAGGCCCGGCGACGCGCCGGACCGCGAGACACGCGAAAGAGGGATGCACTGATGACCTCCCCGATCACCCCTGCGCAGCATTCGCAGCCGCGTATGGACAGCCAGCCCGTGGCGGGCCAGGACGACTACGTCTACAACCGCCTGCTCAAGGAACGCATCATCTGGCTCGGCTCCCAGGTCGAGGATCGCAACGCCAACCTGATCTGCTCGCAGATGCTGTTGCTCTCGGCCGAGGACCCTGAAGCCGATATCTACCTCTACATCAACTCGCCGGGTGGATCGGTGACCGCCGGCATGGCGATCTACGACACCATGCAGCTGATCCCGAACGACGTGGTGACCGTGGCCACCGGCCTGGCCGCCTCGATGGGCCAGTTCCTGCTGTCCTCCGGTACCCGGGGCAAGCGCTACGCGACCCCGAACACCCGCATCCTGATGCACCAGCCCTCGGGCGGCATGGGCGGCACCGCCTCCGACGTCCGCGTTCAGGCTGAGCTGATCATGGACATGAAGCGCCGCCTGGCGGAGCTGACCGCAGAGCAGACGGGCCAGTCGATCGAGAAGATCCTCGAGGACAACGACCGCGACAACTGGTTCACCGCCGAGCGCGGGCTCGAGTACGGCTTCTTCGACCACATCGCCCAGAACGCCTCCGGCGTCTCCGGTGGCGGCGGGACCATGAAGGACCAGGACTCCTGAGGCCGGCCCCGCTTTCACCGCACATTTCGGCTTCACGAACAAGAGGATGACTTCCATGAACTCAATGTTTGGACAGGCGGGCGGAGCGCCGTACATGCCGGGCTCGACCGCAGGCCACATGCCCACCAACCGGTACGTGTTGCCGGACTTCGAGGAGCGCACGCCCTACGGCTACCGGCGCCAGAACCCGTACACCAAGCTGTTCGAGGACCGCATCGTGTTCCTCGGCGTGCAGGTGGACGACGCCTCCGCCGACGACGTCATGGCCCAGCTCCTGGTGCTCGAGGCCCAGGACTCGGACCGCGACATCACCATGTACATCAACTCGCCCGGTGGCTCCTTCACCGCGATGACCGCCATCTACGACACCATGCAGTTCATCCGGCCCGAGATCCAGACGGTGTGCCTGGGCCAGGCGGCCTCGGCAGCTTCCGTCCTGCTGGCGGCCGGCACCCCGGGCAAGCGCCTGGCCCTGCCGAACGCCCGCGTGCTCATCCACCAGCCCGCGATGCAGGGCCAGGGCGGCGGGCAGGCCTCGGACATCGAGATCCAGGCCAACGAGATCGTGCGCATGCGGACCTGGCTGGAGGACACCATGGCGCTGCACACGGGCAAGACCTCCGAGGAGATTAACCGCGACATCGAGCGCGACAAGATCCTCACCGCGACCGAGGCCAAGGACTACGGCATCGTGGACCACGTCCTGGACTCCCGCAAGGCGGTCAAGCCCAAGACCGTCACCCCGTGACCCGGGTGCCGGACGGCTCCGGCACAGCGTGACCTGACGACGACGGCGGTCGGATGACCGCCGTTGTCGTCTCAGCACCGGTGAAAAGCGTTCACCCGGCGGAGAAGTTACCGCGGGGAGGCGGCGTCGCGTTGGTCGCTGTCGGACCCCTCGCGTATCGTGGGCATTCCGGTGCGTTCACCGTCTCCTGACGGTGCCCGGGAACGTCGTACAGCTATTTCCGATCAGCTCTAAGGAGTGCACATGGCCCGCATTGGCGAAAGCGCCGATCTGCTGAAGTGCTCATTCTGCGGGAAGAGCCAGAAGCAGGTCCGCAAGCTCATCGCCGGGCCGGGCGTGTACATCTGCGATGAGTGCATCGAGCTGTGCAACGAGATCATCGAGGAAGAGCTGACGGAAGTCGAGGCCGCCGAGGACACGGGCCTCCCCACACCGCGCGAGATCTTCGAGCACCTGCAGCAGTACGTCGTCGGGCAGGAGACGGCCAAGCGCGCACTGTCCGTGGCGGTCTACAACCACTACAAGCGCGTGCGGGCCTCCCAGTCCGGGAAGCCGCTGCAGCTGGCCACCGCCGCCGGCGACGAGGACGTGGAGATCGCCAAGTCCAACATCCTGCTCGTGGGCCCCACCGGCTCGGGCAAGACGTATCTGGCCCAATCGCTGGCCCGCAAGCTGAACGTGCCGTTCGCGGTGGCCGACGCCACCTCCCTGACCGAGGCCGGCTACGTGGGGGAGGACGTCGAGAACATCCTCCTCAAGCTCATCCAGGCCGCCGACTTCGACGTCAAGCGCGCGGAGTCGGGGATCATCTACATCGACGAGATCGACAAGATCTCGCGCAAGTCCGAGAACCCCTCGATCACCCGCGACGTCTCCGGTGAGGGCGTCCAGCAGGCGCTGCTGAAGATCCTCGAGGGCACCGTGGCCTCCGTGCCGCCCCAGGGAGGGCGCAAGCACCCGCAGCAGGAGTTCATCCAGATCGACACCACGAACGTACTGTTCATCGTGGCCGGCGCCTTCGCGGGTCTCGAGGACATCGTGGAGTCGCGTGCCGGCAAGACCTCGATCGGCTTCGGCGCCCCGGTGGAGCAGATCGCCCACGGGCCGGTCTCCGAGCTCATGGGCAAGGTGATGCCGGAGGACCTGCTGAAGTTCGGGCTCATCCCCGAGTTCATCGGCCGTCTGCCGATCATCACCGCGCTCAACGAGCTGACCGACGAGGATCTCAAGCGCATCCTGGTCGAGCCCAAGAACGCCCTGACCAAGCAGTACCAGAAGATGTTCGACCTCGACGGCGTGGAACTGAGCTTCGCCCCCGATGCCCTGCAGGCGATCGCCGAGAAGGCGATCGAACGGGGCACCGGCGCCCGAGGCCTGCGAGCCATCCTGGAAGAGGTCCTGCTCCCGGTCATGTTCGATCTGCCCACCGTGGAGGACGCGGTGGAGGTCGTCGTCGACGCCGAATGCGTGACCGATGGTGTGGCCCCGCGGGTGATCACCGAGGAGCCGGCCGACGAGTCCAAGTCGGCCTGAGGCACTGAGACCGGGGGACAGACAGACCATGGGCCGCGTCGTCGTCCTCCTGCGCGGGATCAACGTGGGCGGTCACCACAAGGTGCCCATGGCACGGTTGCGCGACCTGGCGCTCTCGGCGGGCCTGACGGAGCCGGCCACCTACATCCAATCCGGCAATCTGATCGCGGACGATCCGGCCGGACGCGAGCCCTCCGTCCTGGCCGAGGAGCTGTCCGGGGCGATCGCGACCGAGTTCGGCTTCGAGGTTCCCGCGGTGGTGCTCCCGGGAGCCCGGCTGACCGAGATCCTCGAAGGATGCCCCTGGCCCGACGTCGAGGACCCGCGATTCGTGCATGGGATCTTCTACCCCGCCCCGCTGCCCGAAGAGCTGCGCTCCGCGGCACGGGCGTTGATGACGCCGGATGTCCTTGACGCTGTCGCCTTCGATCGTGAGGTCCTGTGGCTGCACACCCCGGCGGGGCTCTCCGCATCCCGCGTGGCCGAGCCCCTGACCCGGCTCAAGCTTCCGGACGGCAGACGCGGAACGGCCCGGAACCTCCGTTCGCTGCGGGAGATCACGGCCCGGTTGTAGAGCGTCGAGGGTGTGCTGGGACGGCCGTCGTCGTAGCGTTGTGCCAGACGTGCCGTGTGCGGCACGAGGATCACGAAGCAGATCATGAAGCGGCGCCTGCGCCGCGTGAGGAGAGCCCGATGAGCGATACCGTCGATTTCTGGTTTGACCCCCTGTGCCCCTGGGCCTGGATGACCTCCCGCTGGATGAACGAGGTCGAGGAGATCCGCGACGTTGAGGTCAACTGGCGCATCATCTCGCTGGGCATCCTCAACGAGGACAACCCCGACAACCAGCACATGGGGCACGAGGAGTCCATGTGGCTCGTGCGCGTGGTCGAGGCCGCCGCGCAGCAGCACGGTGACGAGTACCGCAAGAAGCTCTACGACGCGATGGGCACCCGGCGTCATCCGGGCGGCATGGGCGGCGACGAGAGCCTGCTGCCTATCATCGAGCAGTCCCTGGAGGAAGTCGGCCTGCCCGCGGAGCTGGCAGCGGCCAAGGACTCCGATCAGTACGACGACGCCCTCCGCGCCTCCACGGAAGCCGCCCAGAAGGTCGCCGGCAAAGACATCGGCACCCCCTGCATCGCGGTCAACGGCGTGGGATTCTTCGGCCCCGTGTTCACCCCCGCGCCCAAGGGCGAGGAGGCCGGCAGGATCTGGGATGCCGCCCTGACCCTGTCCTCCTACCCGGGCTTCTACGAACTCAAGCGCGGGCGGGAGAAGGGCCCGGACTTCAGCTGACGGTCGAGGGCTTCCCTCGCAGCTGCAGAGGTACTCCGCCTATCGGTTCACTCATGGATACGGACCGGTATGGGCGGAGTGCCTTCCGGGCGGGTACCTCACGGACGACGAGCGCGACGTCTTTGCGTCCCGTGCGATAGGCAGCACGGCAAGCAGATCAGGAAGTATGCAGTATAAATCTCAAAAAATTCGTGAGAGCGAAGCTTTAATGGAGCTTTTCACCGGTGCCCCGAATGAAGAGGTCGTTACGGAGTATGTTGATTTTTTTGCTGCGTCTAGTACCCGCGAGCAGGTAGACAAGTTTGCTGAAAAGACTGAGGGGAAGCGTTTTGTTGTTCCTGAAGGCGTCGAAATCGGCGACTCTGTTGAGTTGGTAGACAGAGACTCTGTGGATGGTGATGCCGGGTCCTATAGCTGCTGCCAGTGCTGGAAGGCTATCACTGCTGCTGCCGCTTACTTTGCAGCTAGCGAGATGATTTGTATTCCTGCCGGTGTAATTAGCGGTGGCGTGGCTGGGGTTGTGTACAACGGAATATTTTTTGCTGCAGGAATGCTCCCTAATTTTGACGACGCATGCGACTAATCGGGTGAGATAAATGAAAGAGCTGCTACGATTCAGTGTGGTAACTGGTGCGTGCATAGCCTCGTACTTTTTGATCATCATCGTGTTCGAATTCAAGATCTCCTTTTTCGTATTGCTACTATGGGTCATTGGCGCTTTCCTAGTAGGGGCGGCAAGTACATATGGGCATAGTGCGTACAGAGGTGGTGGGAGTCGCGGAACTTAGCGGATACGTGGGTGAGATCGGCTTGTTTCCATCAACTGAAGCCGCAGGCTCTTCATATGGTTTCGCAGTAATGGGGCCCGGCTACTCGCATGAGTAGCCGGGCCCCATTACTGCGTCAGCAGCGGGCTTCAGTCGGTCCTCAGGCCGGGGCCTCGGCCAGCACGACGTCGGTCACCAGCAGGCCGCCGTCGTCCACCGTGCCCTCGGACAAGGCCAGCTCACGGGCATTGCCCGCCGCCTTCAGGTCCTCCAGCCCGACCTGCACCTGGTCCACCTGGGCGGCGGAGCCGGTCACGGTGGCGGAGAGCACCTCGGTGCGCTGCTTGACCTTGGCCTCCGACTTGGACTTGCGCAGCCCGGAGAGCGCCTGGCCCACGGCGGCGAGCACCTCGGGATCCGCGTCGGCGACGGCCGGGGCGAAGGAGTCCGCCGTCGGCCACTGCGCGCGGTGCACGGAACCGGACCGCCACCAGGACCAGACCTCTTCGGTGGCGAACGGGATGACCGGGGCGAAGAGCCGCAGCAGCGTATCCAGCGTGGTGGCCAGGGCCGCGTGCACGGAGGCCTGCTCGGCCTCACCCCGGGCACCGTAGGCGCGGTCCTTGACCAGCTCCACGTAGTCGTCGGTGAAGGTCCAGAAGAAGGACTCGGTCAGCTGCAGGGCGCGTGCGTACTCGTAGCGGGCGAACGCCTCCGAGGACTGGGTCACCACATCGCGTAGACGGGCCAGCAGAGCGCGGTCCAGGCCGTTGGTCAGCACCGAGGCATCGGCACCAGGACCGATCACGGAAGCCTCAGTGACACCTTGCCCCAGCACGAACTTGGAGGCGTTGAGCAGCTTGATCGCCAGACGGCGGCCGATCTTCATCTGGCCTTCGTCGTAGGCGGTGTCGGCGCCGAGCTTCGCGGAGGCGGCCCAGTAGCGCACGGCGTCCGAGCCGTACTTCTCCAGCACCTCGTGGGGGACCACCACGTTGCCCTTGGACTTGGACATCTTCTTGCGGTCCGGGTCGAGGATCCACCCGGACAGCGCGGTGTTGGTCCAGGGGATGGTGTCCGCCAGGGAGTGCGACCGCACCGCGGTCGAGAACAGCCAGGTCCGGATGATGTCGTGGCCCTGGGGACGGAGGTCCATGGGGAAGGTCACGGAGTGCAGCTTCTCGTCCACGGCCCAGCCGGTCGCGATCTGCGGGGTCAGCGACGACGTCGCCCAGGTGTCCAGGATGTCGGGATCGCCCGTGAAGCCGCCGGGCTGGTCGCGCTGATCCTCGGTGTACCCGGGAGCCGCCTCGGCGGCGGGGTCCACGGGGAGCTGCTCCTCGGCGGGCAGGATCGGGTGGTCGTAGTCGAGCTCGCCGTCGGCCTCGACCGGGTACCACACGGGGATCGGCACGCCGAAGAAGCGCTGACGTGAGACCAGCCAGTCCCCGTTGAGGCCTTCGATCCAGTTCTCGTAGCGCGAGCGCATGAACGGCGGGTGCCAGTCCATCTCGCGGCCGCGCCGGATCAGGGCATCGCGCAGGTCGGTGTCGCGGCCGCCGTTGCGGAAGTACCACTGGCGGGAGGTCACGACCTCGAGGGGCTTGTCGCCCTTCTCGTAGAAGTTCACGGGGTGGGTGATCTTCTTGGGCTCGCCTTCCAGATCACCGGACTCCCGCAGCATCTCGACCACGGCCTGCTGGGCGGAGAACACGGTCTTGCTCGCCACGTTGGCATAACGCTCGGCGGGGGCACCTGCGGCGATCCACTCGGGGGTCTCGGAGGCGAACCGGCCGTCGCGGCCGATCAGCGCACGCGTGGGCAGCTCGAGCTCCCGCCACCAGGTGACGTCGGTGAGGTCGCCGAAGGTGCAGATCATCGCGATGCCCGAGCCCTTGTCGGGCTGGGCCAGGTGATGCGCCTTGACCTCGACCTCGACGTCGAACAGGGGAGAGCGCACGGTGGAGCCGAACAGCGCCTTGTAGCGGTCGTCGTCGGGGTGGGCCACCAGGGCGACGCACGAGGCCAGGAGCTCCGGACGGGTGGTCTCGATGAACACCTTCTCCCCGTCGGGCCGGTGGAAGGCAACGCGGTGGTAGGCGCCCTCGCGTTCCTTGTCCTCGATCTCGGCCTGGGCCACGGCGGTGCGGAAGGTGACGTCCCACATGGTGGGCGCTTCGGCCATGTAGGCGTTGCCGGCCCGGTAGTCCCTGAGGAAGCCGAGCTGGGAGACCTTGCGGGAGCGGTCGTCGATGGTGCGATAGGTCCGCTTCCAGTCCACGGACAGGCCCAGGGTCGCGAAGAGGTGCTCGAAGACCTTCTCGTCCTCGACCGCCAGTTCCTCGCAGAGCTCGATGAAGTTGCGGCGGGAGACCACGTCCCAGTCCCGCTGGTTCCGGGCGGGCTTCTCCGGGGGCCGGTAGCCCTCGACGTAGGCGTAGGCGGGGTCGCAGCGCACCCCGTAGTAGTTCTGCACGCGGCGTTCGGTGGGCAGCCCGTTGTCGTCCCACCCGAGCGGGTAGAACACGTTCTTGCCGGTCATCCGCTGATAGCGGGCGATGACGTCGGTCTGCGTGTAGGAGAACATGTGCCCCACGTGCAGCGATCCCGAGGCCGTGGGCGGGGGAGTGTCGATCGAGTAGACCTGCTCGCGGGTGGTGTCCTCGTCGAAGGCGAAGGTGCCTTGCTCGCGCCACTGCCGGGAGTACTTCTCCTCGAGACCCTCCAGGGCGGGCTTGTCCGGGTAGTTCACGGTGGTGGGCGTGTCTGTGCCCTGCGTGTTGTCAGCCATACCTTCCAGTCTCTCACGCCGGGCCTGCCCGCGACTCCGGTGGTCCTGGCGTGCCGGATATGCCGTGAACCCTCGCAGTTTTCACCCATCACCGGCTGATGGGTGAAAACTGCGAGGGTTCACGGTCCAGAGGGCGTGTCAGCCGAAGATGAGCGGGCTGAGCAGCAGGAACATGCCCAGGGCCGCCATGACCGCCAGGAAGCCGAAGGCGAGGACCTTGCCGGCCGGCCTGGCGATGTTCACGGTCCAGTTGGTGCTGGGCGTGCCGGTGGGCACCCACAGCCCGGCTCCTGGATCGTCGACGACGGCGACGTAGCGCCAGGCGTGCAGCTCCCGTTCGGTCTCGGGCCCTACCGGAACCCCCAGGGCGTCCAGTTCCCGGTCGACCATCTCCCGTACCCGCCGCCCCAGGAGGTAGGGGATGACGAACATCGCCAGGACGGCCACACCGATCAGCCAGATGGGCGAGCTGTTCTCGTACCCGGTGCGCCAGCGCGGCACCTCGAGGAGCGAGATGGCGATCGAGAAGATCAGCAGGCTCCAGCCCGTGCTGCGGAGGACGATGTCCATGGTCGCGGATTGGCGGACCATGGAACCGAGGCTGTGCGCACCCTGCGCGAGTCCCACCGGAGGACGGGGACGGAAGAACGCTCCCACGGCCATGATCACGGCCATGGCCAGCAGCATCCCGCCGCCGCCCAGCAGGGGCGCCATGAGGACATTGCCGATCGTCTTGTCCCCCCACCGGTCGACCGTGCCGTCGGCGCCGGTGTGCAAGGCCACCTGGTCCGGGATGCGGTCCCACCACAGCCAGGCGAGGGCCAGGGTGCTCAACATGACGACGACGGTCAGGAGGAGGGGCACCAGCATCGGCCGGCCGGACCAGGTGTAACCGCGGTAACCGTCCTCCTCGAGGTCCTTGAGCCAGGCGCCGGTGGGCAGACCGTCCGAATCCGCCGGGCGGTCCCGCGGGGCGGGCAGCTCAACGGAGGCGCGGGTGCTCGTGCTCGTCAAGGGGTACCCCCAGTCGTCGTCGGCAACCGTCGTCATCGCCGGTGTCACCGTCTATTTTAGGCGGGCGGCCGGGACGGTTCGCCAGGCGGGGCGTAGCGTGGAGGGATGACTGAGATCGCGATCAAGCGGGTACGAGAGGAAACGAGTCCAGAGGACGGCCAGCGGATCCTGGTCGACCGCCTGTGGCCGCGGGGAGTCTCCAAACAGGATGCGGACCTGGACGGGCATCCCAAGGAGGTCGCGCCGTCCAACGAGCTGCGCACGTGGTTCGGGCACGATCCCGGGAAGTGGGAGGAGTTCACCGACCGGTACCGCGCCGAACTCGATGACAATCCTGCGGCCGAGGAGTTCGTGGAGCAGATCCGCGGGTCCGCCAAGGTGACCCTGCTCTTCGGTGCCAAGGACGAGGAGCACAACCACGCGATCGTGCTGCGGAAGTGGTTGGAAGAGCGCCTGTAACCGAGCGCCCTCGCGGGAGCACCCGGGGCGGGAACGTCGCGGGGACGTCTCAGATGCTCACGGCGGCCGACGGATCCTCCTGGGGCAGCCCCTCCAGCTGGACGGCCGTGACCTTCATGACAGCCAGATCGAAATCACTCTGGATGGAGGTCAGGAACGCGGTGTCGGAGGCGTCGCGGCCGGTGGCGATGCGCACCATGGACTCGCGCGGAGCCAGTCTGGTGCCGTCCACGATCTGCCATGCTCCGTCCACGGCGACCTCCGCCACGGCGTGAAAATCCATGGGGCTCAATCCCGGGGCGTATACCGACACGAGCCGGGCGGGCAGCTGGCAGGCCCGCAGCAGGGCGACCACCAGATGCGCGAAGTCACGGCAGACCCCGTTGCGCGCGAAGTAGGTGTCCACGGCGCCGTCCGTGGGGCCCGAGGAGCCGGGGACGTAGGCCAGTTTCTCGTGCACCCAGTCGCCGACGGCGGTGACGAGTTCCTGTCCGCTGAGACCGGCGAACAGCTCGGCTCCGATCGCGGCCAGCTTGTCGGACTCGCAGTAGCGGGAGGGCCTGCGGAACACGACGTCCTGGCCGGCATCGAAGACGGCGGAGTCGCCGCGCTCACCGACCACGGCGTGATAGTTGAAAACGACCTCACCGGGCTGGATCACGGCCTTGTGCAGGCGGGTGCCATGAACGGAAGGGATCTCTGACAGCTCGACCGGTTCGCCGTCGAGCGTGCAGCTGATCTCCTCCTCCAGCAGCTCGGGCCCTTCCGCGACCGCCACGGAGAAGACCAGTTCGGCCCGTTCTGCAGCCTTGCCGGTGATGTATGCGGTGACTTCGGTGCCTTGAGCGGACATATGTCCCCCTCCGAACGCGGTAGCGGAATGTGATAGCAGCTGCCTTACGTTAGCCGATCCTGCCGCTCCAGGAGGTACTGGCCGATGCCGGCGCCGATCCGTTCGAGAATCGGGAACGGCTCAGTGATGCATCGGGACACGTCGGGCTCCACCTCCGTCATGGCGAAGACGCGTTCGAAGCCCAGTTGCCGGACCTGGTGCTCCTCCAGGTCGTTACGTCCGCAGACCGCCACCACGGGTTTGCCGAGTTCCCGGGCCATCCGGGCGACACCCGCCGCCGCTTTGCCGGTCATGGTCTGGCTGTCGATCCTTCCTTCGCCGGTGATCACCACATCGGCTCGTGCCATCTGGTGGCGCAGGTCTCCCATCTCCATGAGCAGGTCTACGCCGGACCGGTAGCCGGCCCGCAGGATCGCCATGCCGAAGAACCCGAGTCCGCCCGCTGCGCCGGCCCCCGGGCGCCCGGCGATCGCGCCGGTCCGGAGGCCGTGCCCCGCCCCTGCCCATCCGGTGTCCGCCAGCTCGCTCTCCACCAGCTCCGAGCAGTGCCGGAGCAGCGCGTCATGGGCTTCCAGCTGCTCCTGCCGGAGACCCTTCTGCGGCCCGTAGACGCGGACGGCGCCCTCCGGGCCGTTGAGGGGATTGGTGACGTCCGCCGCGAGCACGAACTCCGTTGCCGCGATCCGGGGATCGAGACCGGAGAGATCCACCCGGCTGATCCTCTCCATACCGGCCTGCGGGACCTCAAGCTCCAGCCCGTCGGCATCGAGGAAGCGGGCCCCGAGGGCACGGGCAGCGCCGACTCCCGCGTCGCTGGTCGCGCTGCCGCCGAGCCCGACGATGACCCGAACCGCGCCCTGGTCCAGCGCCGCCCAGATCAGCTGGCCGAGGCCGAAGGAGCTGGCCCGTGCGGCGTCGTAGCCCGGGGACCCCAGTGCCGACGGATCCAGCAGCGCCAGCCCACAGGCCTGAGCCACCTCGATGAAGGCACGTCCACCTGCATCGTCCACGGCGAAGGCGGCTCGAACGGGCGCGCCGTCAGGGCCCTCGACCTCGTGGTGAACCCGCCGGAATCCCAGGGACTCGCAGACCTCGAGGCTGCCGTCACCGCCGTCGGCGACGGCAGCGGTGGCGATCCCGGCCCGGGTGGAGGACAGGCCCCGGGCCAGGGCCTGCGCTATGGCCTGAGAGGTGGCTGAGCCCTTGAACTTGTCGGAGGCGATCAGAATCCGGAGCACGGTGTACCTCCGTCGGTTCGGGTGTGCCGTGTTCAGACCAGATGGGCGGACGGGGCGGGGGCCGCGACTGCCAGGTTGTCGATCAAGGCCTGGGTGACCTCGTGGGTGGTGGCCGTGCCGCCCACATCGCGGGTGAGGATGCCCTGGCGGCACGTCTCCGCGATCGAGGCGCGCAATGCGTCGCCCTCGCCGGCCAGGCCGAAGGTGTCCAGCATCAGCGCGGCGGAGGCGACGGCGCCGACCGGGTTGCTGATGCCTTTTCCGGCGATGTCCGGGGCGGAGCCGTGGACCGGCTCGAACATCGATGGCGTGCGCTTCTCCGGATTCAGGTTCGCCGAGGCGGCCAGGCCCAGGGAGCCCGCCAGGGCGCTGCCCAGGTCCGAGAGGATATCGGCGTGCAGGTTGGAGGCGACCACCACATCCAGGCTCTCCGGGTTCAGGACGAACCGCGCGGCCATGGCGTCGACCAGCACGGAGTCCGACTCCACGTCCGGGTACTCCGCCGCCACGCGCTTGAACACGTCGTCCCACAGCACCATCCCGTGCTGCTGCGCGTTGGACTTGGTCACGCAGGAGAGCTTCTTGCGGGGACGTGAGCGGGCCAGGTCGAAGGCGTAGCGCATGATGCGCTCGCAGCCCACCTCGGTGAAGACCGCGTTCTGAGTGGCCACCTGGCCGAGGCCTTCCCTGCCGTGGAAATTGCGGCCGCCGAAGCCCGAGTACTCGCCCTCGGAGTTCTCGCGGACCACGATCCAGTCGAGATCGCGTTTCTCGGCATCGCGCAACGGGGACGGCACGTTCGGCAGGAAATTCACGGGCCGGATGTTGGCCCATTGATCCAGTCCCTGGCAGATGGCGATGCGCAGCCCCCACAGCGTGATGTGATCGGGAATCGTGGGCCAGCCCACCGCGCCGAAATAGATCGCATCGACGGGACGCAACCGCTCCAGGCCGTCCTCGGGCATCATCAGGCCGGTGCGGGAGTAGTAGTCGCTGCCCCAGTCGTACTCCTCCCAGGTGAAGGAGTAGGCGCCGTTGTGCTCGGCCATGGCGTCGAGGACGGTACGGCCGGCGTCGACGACCTCGCTGCCGACGCCATCGCCCGGAATGGCGGCGATCGTGAAGTTCTGGGGAGTCATGGCTACCTCCTGGTATGGCCTGTGCATGATGCCGGTTGGCCTTGCCAGTTAACCGCGCCCCCGAGTTATAAGTCCAAGATGTAAGTCGGATTGACGCCATAGGCTTTGCCTATTGATGGGTCGGATGGCTCATCCCGTGGAGCAGCTCGACGACAGCGCGGGCGCCGGGTGTGAGTCCCTGCGCCCGGTGCACGGCGAACATGTGCAACGTCGTCGGCGGGGTGATCCCGGTGACCCGGCATCCGCTGGCCTTGGCCAGCTCCTCCCAGGATTTCGGCAGCACGGTGTGCCCCACGCCGGCCAGGACCAGGGGGAGCAACGAGGTGCGGTGGGCGACCTCGGCCGCGACGACGACGTCGGCCCCCTCCGCCGTGAAGTCGTCGACCACCTGGCGCATGATCGAACCGCGCGGGGTGATCACCACCTCCAGGCCGTCCAGTCCCGTTGCCCCGTCCGGGCTGGCCGTCTCCAGGACGCTCCCCGGAGGGGAGACCAGGATCAGCGGCTGGGAACCCAGGGGGATCACCGGGAGATCGGCCGTGGGCGGATGGGAGGAGGCGCCGAGCAGGCCCACCTCGCTGACGCCGGAGGAGACCGCGGAGACCACCTCGTCGGAGGTGAAGGCCGCCGCGGCATTGATGGACATCCCTGGGTGCAGGTCCCGGAACCGGCGGATCAAGGTGGTCAGCGGTTCGATGCCGGCCGACGGCATCGTGACGATATCGACCGTGCCCCGTTCGAGATCGCGGGCGGAGGCCACCGCGGCCTGGGCGGTCTCCAGATCGCGCAGCACCTGCCGGGCCGGCCCCAGCAGCTGGCGCCCGGCCTCGGTGAGCTCGGTGCCCCGCCCGGTCCTGATGAAGAGGTCGACCCTCAGGCTGCGTTCGAGCTGCCGGATGCTCTGGGACAGGGATGGCTGGGAGATGTGCAGTTCCTGGGCCGCGCGGGCGAAAGTGCGGTGGTCGACCACGCCCAGGAAGTACCTCAGCTGTCTGGCGTCCATGGCCGCTCTCCTCTCGCGCTATAGGTCCTGCCTATAGGAGTCAGTCCGATTATGTCTTGGACGAATGGTAAGCCCAGTCGCCACAGTGAGTGGCATCACATCGTGGAGGAGGCACTATGTCCAGCGAAGTCACCAGAGAGCCCGTACCGGCAGGATCCGCCGCACCGGGCGGCGGCTCCTCGCCGGGGCCCAGGACGGACGTCACGCGGGCCCTGCTGGGTGGAGGGACCTACCGCGGTCTGGCCGAGCAGAAACTCACCCCCGCGGAGGAGCGGGTGGAGAAGATCCGCCGGACCTCCGGGTACGTGCTGGCCCCGCTGGCTTTCCTGTGCGTGTGGTTCCTGCCCCAGGGTATGGACTCTCAGCAGCAGAGAGTGGCCGCGGTCCTGGCCGGGGTGATCGTCCTCTGGCTGTGCGAGACGGTGCCCATCCCGGTCACGGGGCTGATCGGCGTCGTCGTTCTCGTGCTCACGGGCGCGGGGTCGGTGAACGAGATCCTGCAGCCGTTCGGCTCGCCTACGATCTTCACGTTCATCGGAGCGTTCATCCTCGCCCAGGCCATGCTCAAACACGGCGTGGCCCAGCGGCTGGCCTTCTTCGTACTGGGACTGCCGGGCGTCGGAAAGTCCGTGGTGCGGATCATCCTGGCGTTCGGCTGCATCACGTGCGTGCTCTCCGCCTTCGTGTCCAACACGGCCACCGTGGCCATGCTGCTGCCGACCGCGCTGGGGATCCTGACGGTAATCGCCCAGCTCATGCAGGATCAGGGCATCGTCAAGAGCGACTTCGACCCCATGCGCTTGCGGGTCGGTGCGGCTCTCATGCTCATGCTGGCCTATTCCGCGAGCATCGGCGGCCTGCTGACTCCCGTGGGCGCGCCCCCGAATCTGATCGGGCGTGCCCTGCTGGAGGAGGCGACGGGCACGACCATCTCCTTCGGCCAGTGGGTAGCGATGGCCGCTCCCGTCTCGGCCTCCATGCTGGTGGTCCTGATGACGTTGCTGTTGCTGCTCAACCGGCCGGAGACCCGCAAGATCGAAGGCGTGGCGGAATTCATCGCCGACCGCAGGCGGGCCCAGGGCCGGATGTCCCGGGCCGAGCGGAACACCGTGTTCGCCTTCTGCCTCACGGTCTTCCTGTGGCTGCTGCCGTCGCTGCTCAGCTTCGTTGTCGGGATGGACTCGCCCCTCTACGAGGTGGTCGACGAGCGACTCAACGAGGGCATCGTGGCCGTGCTCGGCGCCTCCCTGCTGTTCATCCTGCCGACGGACTGGAAGCAGCGGAAAGCCACGCTGGAGTGGTCGGATGCCGCCAAGATCGACTGGGGCACGATCCTGCTCTTCGGCGCAGGCATGATCTTCGGCGCGGTCCTGGGCTCCAGTGGCCTGGCCGAGACCATCGGCCAGGGGATCTTCGCCCAGTTCGGCGTCAGCAGCGCGTTCGTGATCACCATCCTGGCGGTGGGCCTGGCGATCCTGATCTCCGAGACCACCAGCAATACGGCGGCCGCCGCCGTGATCGTACCCATCGTGGTGCCGCTGGCCTTGGCCGCCGGGGTGGACCCTGTGGTTCCGGCGGTGGCGGCGATCTTCGGTGCCTCATTCGGCTTCATGCTCCCGATCTCCACCCCGCAGAACGCCATCGTCTACGGCTCCGGGTGCGTGTCGATCGCGCGGATGATCCGCACGGGGTTCGGCTTCGACATCCTGGGCGGCGCTTTGATCGTCCTCCTTCTGCCCGTGATGGCGGGGGTTGTCGGTGTCGGTTTGTGAGGTCCGCCTGGGCCGGCCGGCACGGCGAAGGTAGCGTTGAGGACATGACTGGGACTGCTGCTGAAGTGATCAAGACCAACGACGACGGACGCCAGCTGATTGCCGTGGTGACCGGCGCCTCGACCGGCATCGGCGAGGCCACCGCGAGGCGGCTGCGCGCCGACGGCTGGATCGTCTACGCCGTGGCGCGGCGGGCCGAGCGACTCGAGGCGCTGGCGCAGGAGACCGGGGCGATCCCGGCAGCCACCGATATCACCGACCCCGCCCAGGTCGAGGCGCTGCGGGACCGGGTCCTCCAGGAACGGGGGACGGTGGACGCGCTGGTCAACGTCTCCGGGGGCGCCCGCGGCACGGACTCCGTGGGCCAGGCCAAGGACCAGGACTGGGAGTTCATGTTCGAGGTCAACGTCATGGGCACCATGCGCCTGACCAGGGCTTTCCTGCCCGCCCTGAGCGAGAACGGCGAGGGGACGATCCTCAACCTGACCTCGACCGCCGCCGAGCACGCCTACGAGGGCGGCGGCGGGTACAACGCCGCCAAGTCGGCGCAGCGCGCCCTGACCCAGGCCCTGCGCCTCGAGGAGGCCGAGCACAATATCCGCGTGATCGAGGTGGCCCCGGGCATGGTGCGGACCCCGGAGTTCTCCCTCCGGCGCCTGGGGGACCAGGGCGCGGCGGACAAGGTGTACGCCGGGGTCAGCAAGCCCCTGACCGCGGAGGATGTGGCCGGGGTGTGCGCCTACGCCGTCAACCTCCCGCACCACGTGGACCTGGACCTGATCACCATGCGCCCCGTGGCGCAGGCCGCTCAGCACAAGGTGATCCGCGAGAGCTGAACGCCGTCGTGGTCCCCTCTACACGCTGAACCCTCGCGGTTGTCCCGCATCAACGTTTGATGCGGGACAACCGCGAGGGTTCAGCGCCGATGTTTCGATGTCTGCCCCGGGCGGCTCAGCCGAAGACGACCGTGCGGTCCCCGTCCAGGAAGATCCTGCCCTCGCAGTGGGCCTTGACCGCCCGGTAGAGCACGCTGCGCTCGACGTCGGCACCCGACTTGACCAGTTCGTCCTTGGTATGGCGGTGATCCACGCGCACCACGTCCTGTTCGATGATCGGGCCCTCGTCCAGATCCGCCGTGACGTAGTGGGCGGTGGCGCCGATCATCTTCACCCCGCGGTCGTGGGCCCGCTGGTACGGGTTGGCGCCGATGAACGACGGCAGGAACGAGTGGTGGATATTGATGATCGGGCAGGGGGCCTTGACCAGGAAGCTCTCGCTGAGGATCCGCATGTACCGGGCCAGCACGATCACATCGACGTCGTCGCCCACGGCCTCCAGCACCCGTGCCTCGTGCTCCTCCTTGGACAGGTCCGCGTTGGGGACCACCACGTGCTCGATACCGTAGAAGTCGCACAGCGCACCGTGGACATCGTGGTTGGCCACGACCTTGACCACCTCCCCGGAGAGCTGGCCCGTCTGGGCGCGGCGGATCATCTCCACCACGCAGTGATCGGTCTTCGAGGCCAGCACGGCCACCCGCAGCGTGGACGGATAGGGCTGGATCTCGACGGTGGACTCGTCCACCGAGTTCATGAGGCGCTCGCGCAGGCGGCGGAACTCGGCGTCGGCGGCCTCGTCGTCGGGGGTGCGGTCGGCGGGGGAGTCGACGACGGCGCGGAAGAAGAACGATCCGCCGGAGGATCCGTGAACGGGTGCGGCGGTCTGGGGGAGGGCGTCGGCATCGGTGAACTGGTCCAGCTGCAGGATGTTCATCCCCCGGTCGGCGAACGCGGTGGTGATGGTGCCGACCAGACCGGGGCGATCGGGACAGGTGACGCGGACGATGCGCTGGGCCATGAGGCTGCGGCCTCCCAAGACGTAGGGACGGGAACAGGCGTCTATGCTCCCACAGCTCTGGGATGCTTCACGGACGGCCCGTGGACGGTACATGCGGCAGCGTGTGCGGACGGCTCACCGAGCACGTACACTTGGCCCTGACTTGAGCACCGATCCGGCCATCACCGGGGAGCTCTCCGGAAGAACGGGACCGCGGTCCTCAGTAGAACCGGACGGGAAGGGCCCGTGACAGCCCCCATGAAGCGGCATCTGCTGCTCCGGCCCCTCAGCGGCATCGCCGTCGTGGCCGGGGGAACCGGTGCAAGCGAGGTGGTACCGCGTGGTCCGCTACCCGGCGGACGGCGTCCTTGCAGCCAGACGATGAGCCGATGCAAGGACCGCAAGCCGTGAACCAGCCGCTGTATCCCAAGGCGAGCACGAATACCGAAGCGCACGCCGTGCCCGCATCCCCGCGTTTCCCGGAGATCGAAGAGCGCGTGCTGGAGTACTGGAACCAGGACCAGACCTTTCAGGCCAGCATCGACCAGCGCGAGGCCGGGGAGAACGGTTCCAACGAGTTCGTCTTCTACGACGGCCCTCCCTTCGCCAACGGCCTGCCCCACTACGGGCATCTGCTGACCGGCTACGCCAAGGATCTGGTGGCCCGGTATCAGACCCAGAAGGGCCGCCGTGTGGAGCGCCGCTTCGGCTGGGACACCCACGGGCTGCCGGCCGAGCTGGAGGCCATGAAGCAGCTGGGCATGAACGACAAGAAGCAGATCGAGGCCATGGGCATCGACCGCTTCAACGACGCCTGCCGGGAATCCGTGATGAAG
The DNA here is from genome assembly GCF_008831305.1 of Kocuria coralli. GTDB lineage: Bacteria > Actinomycetota > Actinomycetes > Actinomycetales > Micrococcaceae > Kocuria > Kocuria coralli. Next base: position 51,144 of record NZ_ML708618.1, on the reverse strand, counting down.
TACGCCACCGAATGGCAGGACTACGTCACCCGCCAGGCGCGCTGGGTGGATTTCGACAACGACTACAAGACGCTCAACGTCGAGTACATGGAGTCGGTCATGCACGCCTTCGCCGAGCTGGACGCGAAGGGGCTGGTCTACAAGGGCTACCGGGTCCTGCCGTACTGCTGGAAGGACGAGACGCCCCTGTCCAACCACGAGCTGCGGATGGACGACGACGTCTACCAGGACCGGACCGACCAGACCGTCACGGTCGCCTTCCGGCTGACCGGCGAGATCGCGGGCGGGGGAAAGGTCGACGACGACGCCGCAGCGGCGGCCACCCCCGAGCTGGCCGGTGAACTGGCCGGGTCCGAGGCGCTGGCCTGGACCACCACGCCGTGGACGCTGCCGACCAACCAGGCCCTGGCCGTAGGCCCCGAGATCGGCTACGTCCTCGTCCCCGGCGCGGGAGAGCTGGAGGGGCGTCGTTTCCTCTTGGCGGAGGCCCTGCTGGCGGCGCACGCGAAAGCCCTGGGCTACGAGGACGCGGAGGCTGCCGAGGCCGCCGTCGCCGCCCGGTATACGGGCGCGGACCTGGAGGGGTTGCGGTACGAACCGCTGTGGGACTACCTGGGCAACCTGCCCACGGCGCTCGTGGACCCGGCTCCCGGGCAGGACGTGGCGAACTCGTGGCAGATCATCGTGGCCGACTACGTGACCACCACCGACGGCACGGGCCTGGTGCACCAGGCCCCCGCATACGGCGAGGACGATCAGAAGGCCGCTGCCGGATACGGCATCCCCGTCGTGCTCTCGGTCGACGACTCGGGGCAGTTCCTTCCGTGGCTCGGCGATCCCGCCCTGGCCGAGGGTGCTCCGCTGGGGCCGATCGCCGGGCTGAACGTGTTCGACCCCGAGGTCTCGCGCACCGTCATCCGCGACCTGCGCGAGCGCGGGCTGCTGGTCAAGCAGGACTCCTACCTGCACTCCTATCCGCACTGCTGGCGCTGCCGCAACCCGCTGATCTACCGCGCCGTGGACTCGTGGTTCGTGGAGGTCTCCCGGTTCAAGGACCGGATGCTGGAGCTCAACGAGCAGATCAACTGGATCCCCGGCAACGTCAAGCACGGGCAGTTCGGCAAGTGGTTGGAGAACGCCCGCGACTGGTCGATCTCCCGCAACCGCTACTGGGGCTCGCCGATCCCCGTGTGGGAGTCGGACGATCCGCGGTTCCCGCGTCGTGACGTCTACGGCTCGCTCGCGGACCTGGAGGCCGACTTCGGCCGGCTCCCGGTGAACGCCGACTGCGAGGTGGATCTGCACCGGCCGTGGATCGATGACCTCACCCGCCCGCACCCGGACCCGGAGGCCGCTGCCGCCGGGGCCGTCATGCGCCGCGTGCCCGAGGTGCTGGATGTGTGGTTCGACTCCGGGTCGATGCCCTACGCCCAGGTGCACTACCCGATGGAGAACGACCAGTGGTTCGAGACCCACAACCCGGGTGACTTCATCGTGGAGTACATCGGCCAGACCCGCGGCTGGTTCTACACGCTGCACATCCTGGCCACGGCCCTGTTCGACCGTCCGGCGTTCCGCAACGTGATCTCCCACGGGATCGTGCTGGGCTCGGACGGGCAGAAGATGTCCAAGTCGCTGCGCAACTACCCGGACGTGTACGAGGTCCTGGACCGCGACGGAGCCGACGCCATGCGCTGGTTCCTGCTCTCGAGCGCGATCCTGCGCGGCGGGAACCTGATCGTCACGGAGGAGGGCATCCGGGAGGCCACCCGGCAGATGCTGCTGCCCCTGTGGAGCACGTGGTACTTCTTCAGCCTCTACGCCAACGCGGCTCACGGCGGCGCGGGGTACCAGGCCTCGCAGCGCTTCGAGTCCGAGAACGTCATGGACCGGTACGTGCTCACCCGCACCGGCGCCGCCGTCCGCGAGGTCGGGCAGAAGTTCGACGACTACGACATCTGGGGGGCCGCGGAGGCCCTGCGCAACCACATGGAGCTCGTGACCAACTGGTACGTGCGCCGTTCCCGCGACCGGTTCTTCGACGAGGACGCCGAGGCCTTCGACGTGCTCTACACCGTGCTGGAGACCACCGCCCGGATCGCGGCGCCGCTGCTGCCGCTGATCACCGAGGAGGTATGGCGGGGACTCACCGGCGGCCGCTCGGTGCACCTGACCGACTGGCCGGACGCCAACCGGTTCCCCCATGCCGAGGACGACCTGCGCCTGGTCGAGCTCATGGAGACCACACGGGTGGTCGCCTCGGCGGGTTCGGCCCTGCGCAAGGCCCACAAGCTGCGGGTCCGCCAGCCGCTGGCGGGGCTCACCGTCGCCGTCGGCGGCGGGCGGGAACTCGCGGGGACCTTCGAGCAGATCATCGCCGACGAGCTCAATCTCAAGTCCGTGACCCTGCTGGACGCCGACGACGCGAGCCCTGCCGACTTCGGGATCTCCCAGCAGCTCAAGGTCAATGCCCGTGCCGCCGGTCCGCGGCTGGGCAAGGGGGTCCAGGCGGTCATCAAGGCCACGAAATCCGGGGACTGGAGCATCGCCGACGACGGCACCGTCACCGCCGGGGGCGTCGAGCTGGCCGAAGGCGAGTTCGAGCTGCAGACCGTGGTCTCCGACGACGCCGGCTCCGGGGCGGTCTCCGTGCTGCCCGGCGGCGGTTTCCTGATGCTGGACACCGAGCTCACCCCCGAGCTCGAGGCCGAGGGCGTCGCCCGCGACATGGTCCGCACCATCCAGCAGGCGCGTAAGGACGCCGGGCTCAATGTGTCCGACCGGATCCGCACCGTGGTCACCGACACCCGGACGGTACTCGACGCCCTCGAGGCCAACCGCGACCTGGTGACGAACGAGACCCTGACCGTGGACCTGGTTCTCGAGCCCGCGGTGGACGGCCAGGCGGGGGTGACGGTGCAGCGCTCCACCGGCGACCGCGCCGGCGTCGCCGCCGGTGCCGCAGCCCCGGAGGTGAACTGACATGAGCATCGATCCACGTGAACTGCCCGAGGCCGCCACGGTCGAGGACGTCTATCAGCTGCTGCTGGACCGGGCGCCGGAGAACAAGATGGCACCGCGGCTCGACGCGATGCAGCAGGCCGTCGAGATCCTGGGCGACCCCCATCGGTCCGCGCCGGTCATCCACATCACCGGGACCAACGGCAAGACCTCGACCGCGCGCATGATCGAGGCGCTGCTGCTGGCCCACGACCTGCGGGTCGGGCGCTACACCTCACCGCACCTGGAACGGGTCACCGAGCGGATCACGGTGGACGGTGAGGAGGTGACCGAGGAGACCTTCGTCCGCGTCTTCAACGAGATCGCGCCGTACGTGGCCGTCGTCGACGCCCGGCTCACCGAAGCCGGGGCGCCGCGGCTGACCTACTTCGAGCTGATGACCGTGCTGGCCTTCGCGGTGTTCGCGGACGCGCCGGTCGACGTCATGGTGCTCGAGGTGGGCCTGGGCGGTTCATGGGATGCGACCAACGTGGCCGACGCCGCCGTGTCCGTGGTGACCCCGATCGACCTGGACCACACGGACCTGCTCGGCGACACGGTCGAGGACATCGCCCAGGAGAAGGCCGGGATCATCAAGCCGGGCGGTTTCCTGATCTCCGCCGCCCAGGATCCGGATGCCGCGCAGGTGCTCCTGGAGCGGGCCCGGGAGCTCGGGGCGCAGTTCCGGTTCGAGGGCGTCGAGTTCGGCGTGGAGCAGCGTCTGCCCGGCGTGGGCGGTCAGCAGATCACCGTGCGGGGCCTGGCCGGAACCTACGAGGACCTCCTGCTGCCGGTCCTGGGCGAGCACCAGGCGTCGAACGCCGCGCTGGCGATCGCCGCCGTCGAAGCCTTCGTGGGCGGCGGGGAGAAACCCCTGGGGCAGGGGATCGTGACCGACGGCCTGGGGGCGGTGACCTCCCCGGGCCGCCTGGAGCTGATGCAGCCCTCGCCCCCCGTGGTGGTCGACGCCGCGCACAACCCCCACGGCATCGCGGCCTCGGCCGCAGCGCTCGTGGAGACTTTCCACCCGGAGCGGCTCTACGGCGTCCTCGGAGTGCTCGGCGACAAGGACGTGGACGGGATCCTGCAGGCACTGCTGGACGGCTACGCGCACCTGGACGCGCAGTGGTGGTTCACGGCCTCGGACTCCCCCCGCGCCCTGGCCCCGGAGACCCTGACCCGGGTGGCCGTGGAGCTGGGTTTCGCCGAAGGCTCCGTGCACGTGGCGGAGACGGTCGACGACGCCGTGGCCGAGGCCCTCGAAGCCGCACGGACCGAGGATGCCGAGAAGGGCGAGTCCACCGTACTGATCACCGGCTCCGTGACCGTGGCCGGTGCCGCTCGACGAACCCTGAGGCAGTGACGGCATGGCACGGATGACGAAAGCCCAGCGCGAATGGCGACCGGGCCAGCCCAAGAAACCACGCTCGATCAAGATGATGTTCAGCTCGACGGTGCTGACCATGGAGGCCTTCGTGGTCTTTTTCGGCGGGCTCGCGGTCTTCGGCCTGTGGGGGCCCGAGCATCCCCACCGGCTGTGGGTGCTCGTCGGCAGCGGCGTGCTGGCGCTGCTGTTCATCCTGTGCTGCGCCGTGCTGCGCAAACCGTGGGGGTACCCGGCCGGGTGGGTGCTGCAGGTCGTGATGGTGCTGACCGGGTTCCTCCTGCCGGCGATGTTCGCCCTGGGGGCCCTGTTCGTGCTGCTGTGGTGGTACGCCGTGCGCAAGGGCGCCCAGATGGACCGGGAGAACGCTGAGCGGTACCGGGCAGAGCTGGAGTGGCGGGCCCAGCACGGGAAGTAGTCCGCGCCGGGGCCGGCGGAGACATGCGGAAGGGCGTGGGCCGGCAGGTACGGACAACGGGGACGTTCAAGGCCACAATGGTGGGGAAGATCACCCCGGTGCCCAGTGAAGGACTGCCCATGAACGCCACATCGCTACCCGTCCCTGACCTGGACACGACGCTCAGGCGTTTCCTGGAGGCCACGGGCCCGCTCACGTCGGAGCCCGCACGTGCTGGGATCGAGGCCTCGGTCGAGGACTTCTCCCGGACCGACGGCCCGCTGCTGCAGGAGAAACTGCGGGAGTTCGCCGACTCGGAGGCGGAACGGGGGCAGAGCTACCTGTCCGAGGCCTGGACGGACGGGTACTTGGAAGCCAGGACCCCCCTGGCGCTCACGAGCAATGTCGGCTTCCAGATCGTCGGCGACTTCGGCGCACCGGGAAGCGGGCGTGCCGCCCAGCTGATCTACCGCGTCGCCGCGATCCACCTGGCCGAGGTGCGGGGCGAGACGCCGCAGGAGGTGGACGGGCGGGGCACGGAGGTCGACATGCGTCAGTGGGAATGCCTCCGCGGGGGGACCCGGCATCCGCAGGCGGACCGGGACGAGGTCCGCTTCCCCGAGACCGCTGCCGCCGGCAGCGAGATCGGCATCGTCCACCGGGGGAGGATGTTCGCCGTCGGGATCGCCGATGAGGAGGGGCAGCCCGTCTCCGTCGATTCCCTGCGCGACGCCCTGCAGCGTCTCATCGCGGAGAGCGACAGCGGGGAAGGCGCCGGAGGACCCGTGCTGCCGTTCACGGCGGTCTCCTATCTCGGCAGCGGCACGGCCGCGGGCCTGCTGGAGGAGCTGACCGCTTCACCGCGCAACGCGCAGGTCTACGAGCGGCTCACCCGCCTGCTGTTCGTCGTGAGCCTCATGGACGAGCCCGCTGACAACCTGGACCACCTGCACCGCATGGCCTTCGAGCCGGACCAGACCTGGATCTACAAGCCCGTCACCTACGACGTGTGCCTGGCCGATGACTGGATGGGCATCCACTTCGAGCACAGCACGGCTGACGGCGCCACGGTACGGGCCGCCATCAGCCGGATGCAGGAGCTGGAGGTCCCCTCCGCAGGGCCGGCCGCGGAGCTGGTGTACGAGGAACTCGCCTGGGAAACGGGGGAGGAGCTGCGTCACCGGGTGGAAGAAGAGCTCGAGGACTACCGCAGGCAGGCCGAGAACCTGCACCTGCAACGGATCAAGGTGCCCCGCATCTCCACCGCGGGCCTGGACTTCAAGGTCAGCGACGACGCCCTCCAGCAGTTCATCCTGCTCTACGCCCAGCTGGCCGTCTACGGCAAGGCGCGCAGTGTCTACGAGGCCGTGGACATGCGCGAGTACCAGGCCGGACGCACGGAGTGCCTGCGTCCCGTCACGGCCGAGGCCGTGGAGTTCATCGCGAGCCTGGTGGCCGGCGCGGCCGGAGCCGGCCAGTTCACGGCCGCCCTGGACAAGCACCGGGAATGGGTCAAGGCCTGTAAGTCCGGTCAGGGGATCGACCGGCACCTGCTGGGCCTCGAACTGACCGCGCGGCGTACGGGGACGCGCCCCGCATTCTTCGACGGCGACGCCCTGCGCACCCTGAGGCATGACTTCCTGTCGACGACCTCGCTGGGCAACCCGGATGCGATGTCCCGCTACGCCTTCGCGCCCACGACCCCCGAGGGGTTCGGCGTGGGCTACGTGAACCATCCGGACAGCTACGAGTTCACGGTCAGCTACTGGGGCAGCAGCGCGGAGAACCCGCAAGGACTGCTCCGGGGCATCGAGGACGGCGGCCGTGCGCTGGGGGCCTTCATGGACGGGCTCAGGGGCGGCCGCTGACGGCGAGCGTGCGCCGGTCCCAGTAGGCTGGTCCGCGGACTACAGCAGCGAGCGCGTGATCGCGCCCAGCCCAAAGGAGAGTTTTTCATGGCCGAACGCACCCTTGTCCTGGTCAAGCCCGACGGCGTCGAACGCAATCTGACCGGCCAGGTCCTCGCACGTGTCGAGGCGCGCGGTTTCACCCTGGTCGAGCTGAAGAAGCTGGATGCCACCCGCGAGATCCTGGAGCAGCACTACGCGGAGCACCAGGGCAAGCCGTTCTTCGAGCCGCTGGTCGAGTTCATGATGTCCGGCCCGGTCGTCGCCGCCGTGTTCGAGGGCGATTCCGTGATCGAGTCCTTCCGCGCCATGGCCGGCGTCTCGGACCCCGTCAAGGCGGCGGCGGGCACCATCCGCGGGGACCTCGCCCGCGACTGGGGCGAGAAGGTCCAGAAGAACATCGTCCACGGCTCGGATTCACCGGAGTCCGCCGAGCGCGAGATCGGCATCTGGTTCGGCTGAACCCGCCTCCTGATCGACGGCGAACCCTCGCTGCGGTCCCGCATCGATGCTCGATGCGGGACCGCAGCGAGGGTTCGGTCTTGTCCTGACCGGATTCAGGCCCCGAACAGGCTTCCGGAGAAGCGGACCAGCACGGAGCCGAAGACCACCAGCCAGATCAGCACGACGACGGCGGGCGCCCACAGCCGTGTCGTCGCCCGCAGACCGGGCGGGGCGGGCAAGGCGCCGGTCCGGACGCAGCGGGCCGCCGTGGCCAGCAGCAGGATCGGGTGCATCAGCCACACGAGCATGCAGTACAGGCACAGGGCGTTGATCTCGAAGGTCGCCTGGGTCCACAGCCAGATCAGGAAGACCTCGCCGAGGGCCAGGCCGGCCAGCAGGCCCTGCCAGAACCAGGCCCTGTACCGTGCCCCGGCGAGGACCCCGACGGCCAGGACGATCACCAGGGTGTAGCCCACCAGGCCGATGAACGGGTTGGGGAACGCGAACAGGTTGGCCTGCGCCGAACGGATCACGGTGCCGCAGGACAGGGCCGCGTTGAAGTCACACGAGGTCACGTGGAGGGGATCCTCCAGGATGGCCCACTTCTCGACCACCAGGGAGATCGAGGCGAAGAGGCCCAGCGCGGCGGTGACGATCGCCACGGCCGCCCAGGAGAGATCGCCGCGCGGCAACGGGGCGGTCGGCGCGGAGTCTTCCCGGGGGTCGCGCACGGGGGAGGGGGCGGCATTCTTCATCACATCGTGATCATAGGCAGTGTGTTTGGGTAGCTCCTGAACACGGTCATGGGACGTATCTGTGCCAGAATGAATCCGGTCATGCATTGGCTGCACCTAGTGCGTGATCCGTACCGGTTCCGATCATCTGGTCGGCGGACCGCAGCTCTCAGAAAGATTGAGCGCGTCCGCTGACAGCAAGACCGCCCGTGCGCCGCTTCCATGAAGTAGGCCCGGTGGCTCGGACTCCCGGACGGCCCGTGCGGCAAGCCGGTCATACCGCGCCGCGCACGGAGCACACGACGACTTTTGGCAGCCGCGCGACCCCTCGCGGGTTCCGCACGGCGCCACCGACCGGCGGACCACCGGGTGCAGACGGTGGTATCCGCAGAAAAATGGCGAATACATGTCTACCGATCAGGTGAATTCTGCGAGCGGAAGCTCGGAATCCTCCGGAGCAGGGAACACTCCGGAGACCCCGGCCGAGACCGCCTACCAGGCGCTCCAGTCCGCCGAGGCGCAGAAGGACCGGCCCGCCCAGCCCGAGCTGCCCCTGACGTCGGGAACCGAGGGCGCAGAGGATGCCGCGCCGGAGCAGAACGCGCCGGAGACAGCGCCCGAACCCGACGACGGCGAGCACGGTGCGCAGCAGCCCACCGAGTCGGCCACCCCCTCCGAGTCGGCCGCTTCCGCGGGGTCCGATCCGGCATCCGATGCGGAGTCCGATTCTTCGGACGCCGATGCCGTGGAAGACGCCGCTGTCACGAAGGCTCCCGAGACCCCGGAGACCTCGGAGACCCCGTCGGAAGCCGGCGACGAGACCCAGGACGGCGAAGCCCCCGTCGACGAACCGACCGACGAATCAGCGGGCGAACCGGCAGCGGCTGAGGAGCCCGCCGGCGACGCTGAGGACGCCGGGAACACAGATGATGCCGGGAACGCTGAGGACCCGGAGGAGGCGGAGGACGTGCCCGGGGGCGCCGATCCGTTCGCAGCCTTCAGCATGGCCTCGGCCACCTCGTTGATGTTCCACGCCCCCGATCCGGATGCCATCAAGGCCGCCGCCGAGCAGGCCGCGGCAGCACGCGAGGACGCCCGCCAGGCCGCCATCGAAGAAGCCGAAGCGGCTGAGGAAGCGGAGTTCGACGACCCCGAGCCGGGGGCGGGCGTGACCAGCAAGAGGCGGCGCCGCCGTCGTCGCGGTTCCGTCGACATGGAGGTGGAGGGCGGCAACGACGACGATCCGCCCAATACCGTCACCCGCATCCGGACGGGACGGGTGATCGACGGCTCGACCCCCACCACGGTGCAGTCCGTGAAGGGCTCCACGCGACTGGAGGCCAAGAAGCAGCGCCGGAGGGAGTCGCGTCAGTCGGGACGCCGGCGCCAGGTGATCACGGAGGCCGAGTTCCTGGCCCGCCGCGAGTCTGTCGAGCGCAAGATGGTGGTGCGGGAGAAGGACGACCGGATCCAGATCGGCGTCCTCGAGGACGGCGTGCTCGCCGAGCACTTCGTCTCCCACACCCAGCAGGACTCCCTGATCGGCAACGTCTACCTGGGCAAGGTGCAGAACGTGCTGCCGTCCATGGAGGCGGCCTTCGTGGACATCGGCCGCGGCCGCAACGCCGTGCTCTATGCGGGCGAGGTCAACTGGGACGACGCCGAGCTGGGCGGGAGCGCCAAGCGGATCGAGAACGCGCTCAAGCCCGGCGACGCCGTGCTCGTCCAGGTCACCAAGGACCCGGTGGGGCACAAGGGTGCGCGCCTGACCAGCCAGATCTCCCTTCCCGGCCGTTACCTGGTCTACGTGCCGGGCGGCTCGATGACGGGCATCTCCCGCAAACTGCCGGACGTCGAGCGGCAGCGGCTCAAGAAGATCCTCAAGGACCGGTTGCCCGACGGCGCAGGCGTGATCGTGCGCACCGCCGCCGAGGGCGCCTCCGAGCAGGAGCTGGCCAATGACATCAACCGGCTGCGCTCGCAGTGGGAGCAGATCCAGGAGAAGGCTGGGCAGGGCAAGACCCTGGCCCCGGAGATGCTCTACGCCGAACCGGACCTGACCATCAAGACCGTGCGCGACGTCTTCAACGAGGACTTCGTCTCCATGACGGTCCAGGGCCAGCAGGCCTGGGACAACATCGAGGCCTACGTGACCTACGTGGCCCCGGACCTGCTGGACCGTATCTCGCAGTGGACCGAGGACGAGGACCTGTTCGAGCACTACAAGGTGGACGAGCAGATCTACAAGGCACTGGACCGCAAGGTCATGCTGCCCTCCGGCGGCTCCCTGGTGATCGACCGCACCGAGGCGATGACCGTGGTGGACGTGAACACGGGCAAGTTCACCGGCTCCGGCGGCAATCTCGAGGAGACCGTCACCAAGAACAACCTCGAGGCCGCCGAGGAGATCGTGCGTCAGCTGCGGCTGCGCGATATCGGCGGCATCATCGTGATCGACTTCATCGACATGGTCCTCGAGGCCAACCGTGAGCTCGTGCTGCGCCGGCTGGTCGAGTGCCTGGGCCGCGACCGCACCAAGCACCAGGTCGCCGAGGTGACCTCCCTCGGACTGGTCCAGATGACCCGCAAGCGCATGGGCACCGGGCTGCTGGAGATCTTCTCCGAGCCCTGCGAGGCCTGCGACGCCCGCGGTGTCGTCATCCACGACCACCCCCTCAAGAGCAAGGGCGGGGCGCCCAGCGAGTCCAACCGTCAGCACCGCAACGAGCGCAAGCGCAGTCGTCGGTCCGGCGGGTCGGGCAACTCCTCGTCCGGCCAGGGCAACGGCGGCGGGAACGGCAGCGGGCAGACCTCGGAGGATCCGGAGCAGGCCAAGCGGGCCGAAGCCACCCGCAACGCGTTCGCGGCCATCGCCTCGGCGTCGCAGCACGACGAGCAGGAGCACCACGGCCACGACGACCGGCCCGGTGACCAGCACGACGGCGACAAGCCGTCCGGAGCCGCCAGGAACGGCAAGGCCGGGAGCGGGCAGTCCGCATCGGACTCGGGCAGCGAGCAGGGCGGGGCCCCGGACGGTACGTCCTCGACCGGGGGAGAGAAGGCCCAGGGACCGGACGACTCCGGTGATCAGGGAGACTCCCGCGACGGAGGCAAGCGTCGTCGTAAGCGCCGGGGCAAGCGCTCGCGCAACCGGGGCCAGGGCGAGCAGCTCGGTGAGACTGCGGAGGGCGACGGCGGGAAGAGCACGGGTGAGGGCCCCAGCGAGGACTCGGACCGTGGTGCCGGCGACGGCGCCCGGAGCGGTGCCGGCGAGGGTGCTGCCGCACCCGAGCGGAAGCGCAAGAAGTCACCGGGCAAGGGGCAAGGGCCCGATACGGGAGCGCAGCGCGAAACCCGGGAGCCGTCCGGCCGGGAGAGCCGCGCCGTCGGAGAGGGCGTTCCTGAGCAGGGCGCCCAGCAGCAGGGCGAACCGGCGGGTCAGGGCGCGAAACGCCGCACCCGCGGGGCGCGGCGCGCAGCAGCGCCCGTGGGCACGCCGGATGTCCCGGCTCAGCCCGCACAGGGCCAGCCCGTCAAGGTGACGGCCGGTACCGCCTCCGTGGTGGCGGGGGGTGCCGGGACCGCCGAGGACGGTTCGCGGGTCACCATCAACGGCGAGGTCATCGAGCTGCCGCATCGCAAGGCCGCCGCGGGAGCGCATGGCGCCGGGGAGGGCGTCCCGTCGTTGGACTCCCTGGCCGACTCGCTGGGAGAACGCACCCCGGGGGAATCCGCGCCCCGGCGTAAGCGCCGGTCGCGCCGGGCCTCCGCCCCGACAGCGGCTCCCGGCACGGCGGAGACCCCCGCAGGCCGCGCCGAGGCCGGGGAATAGGCGAGTCCGACACGGTGAGGGCGGATCCCGGTGAGGGATCCGCCCTCACCGTGTCGGCATTGCACGCTAGTGCCGGGCGATACACTGGGGGCAGTGACACGGGGTGCCGGACGATATCCGGCTGAGAGAAGACCCGTCGAACCTGATCTAGCTCGTACTAGCGAAGGGATTGTCGCCATGCCGCTCGGCTATGCGCCCGCCTCACCTTTTCCATCCGACCGTCTGACGGCGCTGTTCGACGACGTCCGCGCTCGGCGCCCCCTGGTCCAATGCCTGACCAACGCGGTGGTCACCAACTTCACCGCTAACTCGCTCCTCGCTCTGGGGGCCTCGCCGGCGATGACGGACATCGTGGGGGAGTCCGGGCTGTTCGCCGGGATCGCCGACGGCGTCCTGATCAATCTGGGCACACCTCACCCGGAGCAGCGCGAGGCCATGCTGGAGGCCGCCCGGAGCTGCGCGGACATGGGGACTCCTTGGGTGCTCGATCCCGTCGCCGTGGGGGCCCTGCCGGTCCGGTCCGAACTCGCCCGGCAGCTGCTGGAGTTCGAGCCCACCGTGGTGCGTGGCAACCCCTCGGAGGTCCTGGCGCTGTGCGGTGGCACCGGCGGCCGCGGAACCGACTCCACGGTCCAGCCGGCCGATGCCCGGGACGCCGCGCAGAGCCTGATCGCGGACCACGGTGTGAAGGCGGTGGCGATCAGCGGCGAGGTCGACCTGGTGACGGGTGCCGAGGGCACCTGGCGGGTCCCGCACGGCGACGTGTCCCTCACCCGCGTGACGGGTGGCGGCTGCGCCCTCGGGGCGGTGATCGCGGCTTTCTGCGCCGTGACGGACGACCCCGTCGAGGCTGCCGTGGCCGGCAGCGTGGTGTGGGAGGTCGCCGCCGAGATCGCCGCCGCGGAGGCGGCCGGACCGGGCAGCTTCGCCGTCGCGCTCATCGATGCCGTCTACGCGATGGACCCGGAGAGCCTGCGGCAGCGCAGCGCCGTGACCTGCGAGTCGGTGGCCTCGTGATGAAGGGAGCAGCCATGAGCAACGCAGCCATGAGCAACGCGGTGATGAGCCGGGCGGGAGGTCCCTCCTTCGACCCGCGGGACCTGTTGCTCTATCACGTCACGGACTCTCAGCTGAGCCTTCCGCGCACCGTCCCCGAGGTCGTCGAGGCCGCGGTGGCGGGCGGGACGACCATGATCCAGGTGCGCGGCAAGACGATGACCGGCAGGCAGGTCCTGGAGCTGGTGTGCGAGGTGGCGCGCCGGGTGGGCGACCGCGTTCCGATCCTGGTCAACGACCGCGTCGATGTCTATCTGGCCGCACGGGAACGCGGGGCGCAGGTGGCCGGCGTGCACGTCGGCCAGTCCGATATCCCGGTCGCCGACGTACGCGCTCTGTGCGGCCCGGGGGCCATCGTGGGCCTGTCGTCGGCCTCCGCCGAGGAGTCCGCGGCGATAGCGGCCTTGCCCGCCGGGACCGTCGACTACGCGGGCATCGGCCCCGTGCATGCGACCGGGACCAAACCCGACCACGCCCAGCCGCTGGGCGTGGAGGGCTTCAGGGAGGCGCTCGAACGGTGTCCCGTGCCGGCCGTGGCCATCGGGGGAGTCGAGGTGACCGACGCGCGCTCTCTCATGAAGGCCGGTGCCCGGGGCCTGGCCGTCGTCTCGGGAATCTGCGCTGCGGAGGACCCGCAACGCGCCGCAGCGAACTACCGGGAGGCGATGGGCCAGTGAAACACACCGTTGAAGCAGACCGGGCGGGCGAAGACCAGGGCCGTGCCATCGAGCCGCGGCGCACACCCCGGGTGCTCTCCATCGCCGGCACCGACCCCACCGGTGGAGCCGGCCAGCACGCCGACCTCAAGACCGTCGCCGTGCTGGGCGGATACGGCATGAGCGCGATCACGGCGATCGTCGTCCAGAACACCCAAGGGGTCGAGGCGGTGCATCCGGTGCCCGTGTCGGTCCTGTCCGAGCAGCTGGAAGCCGTCTCCCGGGACGTGACCGTGGACGCGGTCAAGATCGGGATGCTCGGCTCCGTCCCCGTGATCGAGGCCGTTTCCCAGTGGCTCGGCGATCACCGGCCCCCGGTGGTGGTCCTGGACCCGGTGATGGTCGCCACGGCGGGCGGTCGGCTGCTCGACGACGACGCGGAGGACGCCATCCGCAAGCTCTTGGAGCTGGCGGACCTGGTGACCCCGAACCTCCCGGAGCTCGCCGTGCTGCTCGGAGAGGAGGTCGCCGCGGACTGGGCGACGGCGCTGGACCAGGGCCATCGGCTGGCAGAGGCCCATCGGGTCCGGGTGCTCGTGAAGGGCGGGCACCTGCCGGGGGAGGACACCCCGGACGCCCTGATCGAACCCGGAAGACCGGAACCGGCCGTCGAGGTGCACGCCCCGCGGGTGGAGACCAGGAATACCCACGGCACGGGGTGCTCGCTGTCCTCGGCGGTCGCGGTACTGGCCGCCAGGACCGGTGAATGGCCGGCCGCAGTGCGGGCGGGACGCCAGTGGCTGCGGGGTGCCCTGCTGGCAGCCGACCGGCTGGAGGTCGGCCACGGCAACGGTCCGGTGCACCACGGCCATCACCTGGACGATCTCCTCGAACAGGCCGTCGCAGAATGGTCCCGTCCAGAGACGGAGGATGAGGCGGAGGACACGGGCACCTCCTTCACCCGGCAACTGTGGAACGAGTCCGGGGACCTCCGGGAGCGGATCCGCGGTGGCAGTTTCGTTCCCGGCCTTGCCGACGGATCGCTGCCCCGGGAGGTCTTCCTGGACTACCTGGCTCAGGACCTGATCTACCTCCAGGACTACTCGAGGGCCCTGGCCCAGCTGGCGGTACGAGCCCCCAGGGAATCCTGGCGGGCCCTGTTCGCCGCGGGCTCGGCGGGCTGCGCGGAGGAGACGGCGACCCTTCACAAGACGCTGGTGGAGGCGGACGCCCCGGTGCAGAGCACCGAGGTGACCGACGAATACACCGACTTCCTGCTGGCCACCACCCAATCGCGGGACTGGGCCGTCGGCGTGGCCGCGGTGCTGCCGTGCTACTGGCTCTACGCCTGGATCGGGACCGAGCTGGACCGGCAGCGTCGTGCCGCCCAAGTCCAGGACGGGCATGACGGATCCGGCGGGGCGCACCCCTACGCCGCCTGGCTGGACTCGTACTCCGACCCGGCTTTCGCGGAGGCCGGCGAGCGGGTCCGCGCCGTGGTGGACGACCTGGCCCGGACGGCGGATCCCGCGACCGTGGACCACATGCGCCGGGCCTTCCACCGCGCCTGCGAGCTCGAGTTCCGCTTCTTCGAGGATCCGTGCCTGCGCGGCCGGGCCCGGAACGGCTCCGGGGACGGGCGGGAAACGTGAGACTGCTCGCATGGGCGACTCGCGGGGCGGCCGATGCTTGCCGGGGCTTGCAGCCATGACGTATTCTCGACTCTTGGTGCGTCAGCCGGTGAGCCCCTCGACTACCGTCCATAGTTCGAGCGCGGAGCCCGGCAGCGCCTCCGGGTGTAGTTCCTGACCTTTTGTACGAGCGGTCGTGACCAGCGTCTCCATCCCACTGGCCGGTCCCGAGTTCTTGTGCACGACTCCTTGGTCCGTATGGGAACGCGCTCGCCGAAGACAATATTTGTTTCAGTCGAGAGAAGTGAGTTCCAAGTGGTGTACGCGATTGTCCGCGCTGGCGGCCGCCAGGAGAAGGTTGCAGTTGGAGACCTCGTAACCATCGACCGTGTCGCTGGTGATGAAGGCAGCACCATCGAGCTTCCGGCGGTCTTGCTGGTTGACGGTGACAAGGTCACCTCCGATGCCAAGGCGCTGTCCGGTGTGAAGGTCACCGCCGAGGTCGTCGAGGATCTGCGTGGTCCCAAGATCCGCATTCAGAAGTACAAGAACAAGACCGGGTACAAGAAGCGTCAGGGCTTCCGCGCCGAGCTGACCACCGTGAAGGTCACTGGCATCAACGCCTGACAGGCATCCGGTTCTCATCCCAACCAGCTCGGCCCGCCGTGACCCGCAGATGCGGGATCCGGATCCAACGGGTCACCTAGCGAAAGCAGGCATCAGACATGGCACATAAGAAGGGCGCCAGCTCCACCCGCAACGGCCGTGACTCCAACCCGCAGTACCTGGGCGTCAAGCGCTTCGGTGGCGAGTTCGTCAACGCCGGTTCCATCATCATCCGCCAGCGCGGCACCAAGTTCCACCCGGGTGCCAACGTCGGCCGTGGCAAGGACGACACCCTGTACGCCCTGGCCACCGGCGAGGTCGCGTTCGGCACGAAGCGCGGCCGCAAGGTCGTCAACGTCGTCGAGGCCGTGGCCGCCGAATGATCTCCGACCGGTCGCGAGCCTTGCTCCGGTGAGGCTCGTCCGGTCCCGGGACGCGCGCTAATCCCGCGCGTCACGCTCACCGTGTGTAGTAGAGGGTGGGTGCCCAGTGCGCCCGCCCTCTACTCTTGTTTTCAAGCCTTTCCGGCCTTTAAAGCCCTTCAACGCCCGGCCCGACGGGCGGATTCAGCCCACCAGTCCCCAGGAGTGACCATGGCAGAGTTCGTGGACCGAGTAGTGCTGCACGCCTCCGGCGGTAGCGGCGGCCACGGCTGCGTCTCCGTCAAGCGCGAGAAGTTCAAGCCCTTGGGCGGCCCCGACGGTGCCAGCGGCGGTGACGGGGGTTCTGTGATCCTGCGCGTGGACGGGCAGACCACCACGCTGCTGAACTACCACCGCTCGCCGCATCGCGCCGCGCCCAATGGGGGCCCGGGCATGGGCGACCACCGTGAAGGCTTCAAGGGAGAGGACCTGATCCTCTCCGTCCCCGACGGCACGGTGGTCAAGGACCGCGAGGGCAACGTCCTGGCCGACCTGGTGGGCATCGGCGCCGAGTACGTGGCGGCCTCCGGCGGCCAGGGAGGCCTGGGCAACTCGTCCCTGGCCTCGCCCAAGCGCAAGGCCCCCGGTTTCGCGCTGCTCGGCCTGCCCGGCAAGAGCAACGACGTCGTCCTGGAACTCAAGTCCCTGGCGGACATCGCCCTGGTGGGCTATCCCTCGGCGGGCAAGTCCTCGCTGATCGCGGCGATCTCCAAGGCGCGGCCCAAGATCGCCGACTACCCCTTCACCACCCTGGTGCCGAACCTGGGCGTGGTGGAGGCGGGGGAGTACCGCTACACGGTCGCCGATGTGCCGGGGCTGATCGAAGGCGCCTCCGAGGGCAGGGGACTCGGGCTCGAGTTCCTCCGGCACGTCGAGCGCTGCGCGGCGCTCGTGCACGTCCTGGACTGCGCCACGTTGGAACCCAACCGCGATCCCCTTTCCGACCTCGAGATCATCGAGTCCGAGCTGGCGGCCTACGCGGTCGACGGCAGGCTCGACGGCGGCCGGTCCGTTCCCCTGCTGGAGCGGCCGCGCCTGGTGGTGCTCAACAAGATCGACGTGCCCGAGGCGCGCGAGCTGGCCGAGTTCGTCCGCCCCATGCTGGAGGAGAAGGGCTACCGGGTCTTCGAGGTCTCCACCGCCTCCCACGAGGGCCTCAAGCAGCTGACCTACGCCATGGGCCAGATCGTGCATGAGGGCCGCGAGCAGGAGCCCGCCGCGGAACCGGCCCGAGTGGTGCTGCGGCCCAAGGCCGTGCGCGGTGGTGCCAAGGAGTTCACCATCACCCGCGAGGAACGCTCACTGGAGCCCATCTGGCACGTCCGCGGGGAGAAGCCCGAGAAGTGGGTGCTGCAGACCGACTTCAAGAACGAGGAGGCGATCGGCTACCTGGCCGACCGTTTCGCGAAGCTCGGGATCGAGGAGGAGCTGTTCAAGATGAACGCCCGTCCCGGCGACGCCGTCCTGATCGGTCCCGAGGAGAACGGCGTGGTCTTCGACTGGGAGCCCACCATGCTCGGCGGTGCCGAGCTGCTGGCCTCGCCCCGCGGCACGGATCCGCGCCTGTCCGAGGACCACCGGCCCACCCGTGAGCAACGCCGTCGTGAGTACTACGAACGCATGGACGCCAAGGCCGCCGCCCGCGACGAACTCGAGGCCGAACGCGTCGCCGGCGTCTGGACCGAATCCGTGAGCGAGCGCAAGGCGCGCCGGGCCGCGGAGGACACGGCGGACGACGGCCAGTAGTAGTTTCGTGTTAGATACATCTCATCCCTTGTGACCGAACTTTTTGACTGCACTGTTTTCATCGCACTGTTTTGATCGACCTGCACGACGAATCCATGAGGAAGGACATCTGAGGAGCATGCCCGCACGGCTGCAGAACATCGACGTCGAAACCCTGGAAGGCATCGCTGCCAAATCCACCTCCCAGCTCAGTTCGGAGAACCGGGGCAAGAACCGCCGCTCACCGATCGAGGAGCCGGGCCAGATCCCGCTGGCCAAGCGCATCGTGGTCAAGGTGGGTTCATCGTCCCTGACGAGCATCGAGAACTCGATCGACGAGGCTGCCGTGCAGCGCATCGTCGCCGCACTGGGGAAGCTCAAGAACGCGGGCAAGGAGGTCGTCTTCGTGTCCTCCGGCGCGATCTCCGCGGGCCTGGCCCCCCTGGGCTTCGCCAAGCGACCCAAGGACCTGGCCTCGCAGCAGGCCGCGGCCTCGGTCGGGCAGGGGCTGCTGATGGGCCGTTACATCGATTCCCTGGCCCGGTACGGGGTCACGGTCGGTCAGGTGCTGGTCACCGCCGAGGACCTGATGCAACGCCACCACTACAAGAACACCCACCGGCAGATCGAGCGCCTGCTGGACCTGGGCGTCATGCCGATCGTCAACGAGAACGACGCCGTGGCCACCCAGGAGATCAAGTTCGGCGACAACGACCGCATCGCGGCGCTGACCGCGCACCTGGTCAAGGCCGACGTGCTGCTGCTGCTCTCGGACGTGGACGCGCTCTACACCAAGCCGCCCCAGCACGGCGGCGAGCGGATCAGCGTGGTCAAGGATCCCCTCAAGGACCTCGACGGCGTCCAGATCGGCACCGTGGGGCGCGCTGGCGTCGGCTCCGGCGGCATGGTCACCAAGGTCCAGGCGGCCCGGATCGCCGCATCGTCCGGTATCCCGGCGATGGTGACCTCCGCGCAGAGCATCGAGCCGGCACTGGCCGGCGAGGACGTGGGCACCTGGTTCGCCACCACCGGCGGGCGCCGCAACGCCCGTCTCCTCTGGCTCGCTCACCTGGCTGATATCAAGGGCTCGCTGGTCCTCGACGAGGGCGCCGTACGCGCCGTCGGCCAGCGCAACTCCCTCCTGGCCGCCGGCGTCACGGCCGTCAAGGGCGACTTCGACGCGGGCGATCCGGTTTCCCTACTGGATTCGGACGGCCGCGAGGTCGCCCACGGCATCTGCAACTACGCCGCCGACGAGATCCCCGAGATGCTCGGCAAGAGCACGAACGAACTCGGCGAGGAACTGGGGCCGCGCTTCGAGCGCGAGCTCGTGCACGTGGACAACCTGGTCACCATGCGGGCCAAGTCGGCCAAGACCAGGGTCCGCAAGGGCAAGGCCGCTCAGCGGGACTTCGCGACCCGGGCGATCCCCCAGGTACCCCAGCCCAAGGACGACCCGCAGCCGGCCGGCTGAACCTCTGACTCGGTGCCGACGGCACACTGACCATCCGAACGACCTGAAGAATCAGGAGCAGGATTCATGTCTGAGACCACTACCGCAGCTACCACGGGAGCATCCATCAAAGCCACCTTCGGTGAGGACGCCGTCACCGGCGTCGGGCTGATGGCCGACGACGCCCGGGTGGCCGCACGGAAACTGGCCAAGGCCACCCGCGCCCGCAAGGATGCGGCCCTCTTGCACATCGCCGAGCAGATCGAAGCCCAGGCGGGCACCGTGATCGAGGCCAATCGCAAGGATCTGGCCCGTGGTGAGGAGAACGGCACGGCCGCTTCCCTCCTGGACCGACTGAAGCTCGACCGCGCGCGGATCACCGGCCTGGCCGACGCCCTGCGCGAACTCGCCGCCCTGCCGGACCCCGTCGGCAGCATGGTCCGCGGGCAGACCCTGGCCAACGGCCTGCGCATGCGCCAGGTCCGCGTGCCCATGGGCGTCGTCGGCGCGATCTACGAGGCGCGCCCGAACGTCACCGTCGACATCGCCGGGATCGCGCTGAAGTCCGGCAACGCCGTCCTGCTGCGCGGCGGCTCGGCGGCCCTGGAATCGAACAGGGCGCTGGTCGGCATCATCCGCGATGCCCTGGCCGACCAGAAGCTGCCGGTCGACATCGTCCAGTCCATCGACGACTACGGCCGCGACGGCGCCACCGCGCTGATGGGCGCCCGCGGCCAGGTCGACGTGCTGATCCCGCGCGGCGGGCACGGGCTCATCCAATCCGTCGTGCAGAACGCCTCGGTGCCCGTCATCGAGACGGGTGAGGGCAACGTGCACGTCTTCGTGGACGCCTCGGCCCCCGAGCGGATGGCGGTCGACGTCGTCGTCAATGCGAAGACCCAGCGTCTGTCGACCTGCAACACGGCCGAGACGCTGATCCTGCACAAGGACGCGGCCGCAGGCCCCGCCGTGCTCGCGGGGCTGATCAAGGCCGGCGTGACCCTGCATGTCGACGACAGGGCAGCGGCGATGCTGCCCGCCGGTGCCGATGAGCCCGCCGCCACGGATGAGGACTGGGCGACCGAGTACCTCGATCTGCACATGGCCGTGAAGGTGGTCGACAATATGAATGAGGCGCTCGAGCACATCGAGCGCTGGACCACGCGTCACACCGAGGCGATCGTGACCAACGACCTGGCCAATGCGGAGGAGTTCATCGCCTCCATCGACGCCGCCGCCGTCATGGTCAACGCCTCGACGCGGTTCACCGACGGCGGGCAGCTCGGGCTGGGCGCCGAGATCGGGATCTCCACCCAGAAGATGCACGCCCGCGGTCCCATGGGCCTGGAGGAGCTGACCACGACCAAGTGGATCGTGCAGGGAGACGGCCACATCCGGAAGTGACGACATCATGAGTGACCGGCTGCGCGCGCCCCGGCCGGGGCGCGCGTGCGGTTACCATGGGTGTCTAGTTGGATAGCACCACATCAACTCGCCCAGACCCGGGTAGACGGGAACAGGGCACCACACGGCTCGCGAAGGGACCCACATGCTGCAGTCGACCCCGCTCATCCAGGCGGCCGAAGAGGGCGCGCACATCGTCAACGAACTCCCGGTCCACCCGGCCTGGTTCGGTATCGGCGCGTTCCTGCTGTTCATCGCGATGTTCCTGGCGACCTGGGCGTTCAGCCCGCGCAGCACCATGCCCGAGGCCACCGACCACCACCACGCCGACCCGGCCGCTCTGCCGGCGGACGAGGCCCACGCCGTCGCCGCCTACGAAGCCAAGCGTGGTCACTGAGGTCACCCACGCACGTGAATCCGGCTCACGATCTTGAGGTGCCCCCGCGGGTTGCCGGTCGCGCCCGCGTGGGCGTGATGGGCGGCACGTTCGACCCCATCCACCACGGTCACCTGGTCGCGGCCTCCGAGGTCGCGGCGGTCTTCGACCTGGACGAAGTGGTCTTCGTCCCCACCGGCCAGCCCTGGCAGAAGGCCGGGAAGACGGTTTCCCACCCCGAGCACCGGTATCTGATGACGGTGATCGCCACGGCGTCCAACCCGCGTTTCAGCGTCTCCCGCGTGGACATCGACCGCGGTGGACCGACCTATACCATCGACACCCTGCGCGATCTCCATGAGCAGCGTCCGGACTCGGACCTGTTCTTCATCACCGGCGCGGATGCCATGAACGAGATCCTGGGCTGGCACGGCGCGGACGAGCTGTGGGACCTGGCGCATTTCGTGGGGGTCACCCGGCCGGGTCATGAGCTCGCAGCGCCCGACGGCGTTCGCGGCGTGACCCTCATGGAGGTCCCGGCCATGGCGATCTCCTCGACCGACTGCCGCGACCGCGTGGTCGACGGGAAGCCCGTGTGGTACCTCGTCCCCGACGGCGTGGTGCAGTACATCGGCAAATACGGGCTCTACCGGGACGCCAGGGACGAGCAGCTGCGGCAGCAGCACGCCGGCCAGGTCGTGACCTCCCCGGTGCCGGATGCGAAAGAGGCAAGAGTATGAGCCAGGACCGGTTCCTGGAAAGCGGCGAGCCCTCGCCGGACGACATCCAGGTCCCTGACCTCAACGACCTGGACACCAGGGGACTGGATCTGCCCGCACCGGAGATCGATCTGGGCGGGGGAGAGGTGGAGACCTCGGACAAGCCGCTGGGCCCCCGTCGACTCGCCCTGCTGCGCGAGCAGATGGAGCAGCACGCCAGGGAGCTCGCGGAGAAGCAGAGCGACGATCCCGAGCATGTGGACGAGGACCTGGCGCAGAAGCAGCGCCGCATGGCCGAACTGTCCTCCCGGGCGGCGCGCTCCTCCGACGAGGACCGCCAGACGGCCGAGCGTGCCATGGCCATCGACCAGGAGCGCGCGGACGACGACTCCCCGGTCGAGACCACCTCCATCCCGGCGGATCAGGTGCGGCGCCGGGCCTTGCGCGCTCAGCGGGCTGCCACGGAGGACGAGGACGCCGAGGCAGCAGCACCCTCACCCGACGCCGCTCAGGAGCCTGAGCCCGGTGCTCACGAACCGGAGCCCGAGGTCCCCGACGCCGGCCCCGAGGCACCTGACGCCAGCCAGGATGACGACGCCGAACCGGCTCTGGAGAATCCGGCGACCGCCGTCGAAGAGACCGCCGCCGACGGCCCGGAGGACGCTGAGGAACCGGCGGTGGAGGTCGAACAGCACGAGGAGCCCGGCAAACCCGTCAGGGCGCTGGACGCCGAAGGCCTCGAACTGCTGGACGACAAGCAGTACCGCGAGTCCTCCGGCACCAGGAACATCATCTTGTTGCTGGTGTCTCTGGTCGTCGTGGCGCTCGTGGTCGCACTCATCATCTTGCTCTGAATCTTGTTTTGAAACTGGCTCCGAGAAATCTGGCTCCGAGAAAGGACATCACCTACGTCATGACCCTCCCCGAAACATCACTGGCCTACCTGCGCACCGCGGCCAAGGCTGCAGACGAGAAACAGGCCGAGAACATCGTGGCCCTGGACGTCAGCGAGGCGCTGGGCATCGTGGACTCGTTCCTGGTGGCTTCCGCATCCAACGAGCGGCTGGTCGGCGCGATCGTTGATGCCATCGAGGAGGCGCTGATCGAGGAGTACGACCTGCGTCCCGTCCGCCGTGAAGGCAAGGGCGAGGGCCGCTGGGTGCTGCTCGACTACGGCGATGTGATCGTGCACGTCCAGCATGACGAGGACCGTGCCTACTACGCCCTGGAACGCCTGTGGAACGAGTCTCCCGTGGTGGATCTGGGCCTGCAGCCGAAGTCGCCGGAGGAGAACCCTGCCGCCTCGGGGGAGTGACCACGATTTGCGGCGGGCCGGCTTCCGGCCTAAGATTTACAGCGTTGTCCGAACGGGACGCGAACACGGAACGGAAACGGGAAGTGTCCGGCCGACTGCGGTGGAGTGATCCGACGTGGTAGGGTTCTTGGGTCAACGACAAGGGGCTGTGGCGCAGCTGGTAGCGCATTTGCATGGCATGCAAAGGGTCAGGGGTTCGAGTCCCCTCAGCTCCACGTAAGTTGAGAAAATCGAAACCTGCCCCGCCTGATGGCGGGGCAGGTTCGTTTCCGCGGTCACCTGAGCCGGGACGTCGCTGGTGACGTGGGCAAGGACGCTGGCTGCGGGTTCGGCCGGCACCGGCGTCACGTTCTCGCCTTCGTCGATGATGATGCGGTCGAACAGGGCGCGATTGAGCATCCGCCGTTCAGCAGGTTCGCAGCGGTCGTAGAGGTCACCAAGGCCGGTGAGCAGGTCGACGATCGCGTCGAGACCCTCTCGGGCGCTGGCGTAGGTGGTGGCCATCGTGTCGAGCCGTGCAGTGATCTTGTCGAGGCTGGCACGGATGCGTTCCTGCTCGCTCTTGAGCAGGTCGAGCGGGATCGCGTCGGCATAGTGGGCCTGGACGAGCTTGAGCCGTTCAGCTTCGAGCTTCTCCTTCTGGGCCTCAAGGAGTTTGCGTTCGTCGTCGCTGGAGGCTTCGAGCTGATCGAACACCCGGTGCAGCACCTCTCGCACCCGATCAGCTTCGGCCGGAATGAGACTGTTGGTGTCGTAGGTCGCTTCGATGCGCTCCTCGATCCGCTCGGCGAGGATCGCGGAGCGGGTGCAGGTGGTGCGCTTGCGGCGCCGGCCGGAGCAGGTGAAGTACTCATACCGATCCCCGGCCCTGTCGCGGGGTCGTTCGATCATGAGCTTGGCGCCGCAGGAGCAGTACAGCGAGCCCTTAAGATAGTGGTCGTACTTCTGTGGGCGTTCCCCACGGGCGTTCTTCGCATCGAGCTGGGTCTGGACACGCAGCCAGGTCTCGGAGTCGACGAGCGGCGAGTGGGCGCCGTCGTAGGTGATGCCGCGGAAGGTGACGGTGCCCTGGTAGTAAGGGTTGGTCAGGACCTTGTGTAGTGCCGTGGTCGCGATGGGTCGGGCGGGCTGCGACGGCGTAGGTCGGGTGGTCAGACCGCGGACGTTCAGCTCGCGGGCCAGTAAGGACAGGGACCAGTCGCCGGTGGCGTAGGCGGTGAACGCGAACCGGATCAGATCGGCCCGGTCGGGGTCGACCTCGACGTCGCGGATCTCGCGGCCCTTGGCGTCGGTGGTGCGCACGTTCAGGTACCCGAGGGGCGCTTTGGTGGGGGTGCCGCCGATGGTGGCCTTCTGCGTCATGCCTTTGATGACTTCTTGGGCGAGGTTGAGGGAGTAGAACTCGGCCATCGAGGCGAGGATGCCGTGCATGAGCATCCCCGAGGGAGTCTCGTCGATGTTCTCGGTCACCGACACGAGGGTGGTGTTCGCACCGCGCAGGGCAGCGTGGATGGTCGCGTCGTCGAGGCGGTTGCGGGCGATTCGATCGACCTTGTTGATGATGCAGTATCGGACCGGATTCGCGGCGATGTAGTCGAGCATTTCCTGCAACGCGCGCCGGCGCGCGGACTTCGCGGACTCGCCAGGCTCGATGAACTCCTTGACGATGACCGCGCCGAGTTGTTCGGCTTTGCGCTGCGCGGCTTCACGCTGCGCCGGGATCGACAGGCCCTCTTCTTGCCCGTAGCGGGTGGCTTGGTCCTTGGTGGTGACCCGCAGATAGGAGATCGCCGGCACCAGCCCCTCCGCCGCGCCGCGGTCGATGGTCTGCTTCGCCGCGCGGCTGGTGCCGGCGGCAAGCGTACGCAGGGCTTGAAGGTCCATCCCGTTGGAGAGGTCGAGCAGTGTCATGGTGTGACCGCCTTTCAGAAGCCCAACGCCGCAGGGATAGGCGGCTAGGGGCGCCGAATGGCGGTCACGTGAGAGTGCGGAAAGAACACCCCAGATGCGGGGCTTAGGAGTCGGGTGCCAGCGACGCCGAATCGTCGTAGTGCAAGATCGATTCTACCGGCTGGTGGTGAGCAGGTCGCGGAGATAGTCGCCGGTGCGACCGGTGTCGCTGTCGTCGTCGGCGTGGCGCAGCGCGATGCGGATGAGGACTTCGGCGACCTTCTCTGCATCGATCTCTTCTCGTCGTTGGTAGCGCACGCGGACCGGCCGGGTCGCTGCCGGCCGGTCCGTCTTCCGCTGATACTTCCGAACCACATCCGCTCACCGACCTTGATTGTGGTGCTGGTCGTCGGGGTGGTGGAGTTCGCCGGTGGCCTCATCGAAGGTGGCGTAGAACGCGTCCTCTTCCTCCTGACGTTCACGCACTTGGTCTTGGACGAACTGCACGAACTCGCCGTCTCGGTCGGTAATGATCCTGTCTTCGACCGCGGGGGCCGGATCTTCGCCGGGCCAAGTGGTCTGCCGCGTTGGTCGATCGCGGTCCAATCGGGTACCGGAGGCGGCGACCCAGTCCCGCAGTCGCTGGCGGACGTCGGCAAAGTCGCGGTGCCAACCGATGGGTGCGGAGCCGTTCTGGTCGGGGTCGTAGGCGCACAGCCAGTGCAGGTGCAGGGCGGAGAGTTCCCAGACGAGTTCGGGGTGGTGGTGCCAGAACGGCGGGACCACCGATGCGGGGAGACCGTAGGTGTGGCGGAGCCAGTCGACCCACCGGTTCAGCTCCAACCATTCCTGTTCCAGGTCGTGGGCCGAGAGCAGGTTCCAGTTCACCGGGTGCGGCGGCCCGGCCGATACATCGCTGCCGCCTATGGGATCGTCGTGGAAGGAGTCCAGGTCGTCGAGGTCGATCTCGTCGGGATCGACCTCGTCACCATGGCCAGGGGTGTGCTCGCTCATCGTGTCGCCTCCCGGTCAGTGCCCGAGCACCGGCGCGTTGGTGGCCTGCTGGCCGCGCTCGGGTTGGTCGAACGCGCGGCCTTGCTCTCGGGCCGGGGCTTTGCGGTCCGCGGCGTAGCGATCGAGGGTGCGGCGGGGTGTGCGGTCGACGTCGTAGCGGGTGCGGGCGGTGTCGTGGCCAATCTTCTTCGCCACGAATTCAGTGCCCTCAATCTGCTGTCCGTCGCGCTCGTAGGAGTAGTCGTGGCTGTAGCCCTCGGCGACGAACTGGTCGCCCTTGGTGAACCGCTCGTGGGCGCGGTCTGCTGTCGCCCGATAGAGGACGAGGTTGCCGAACGACGGGTCGAGCTTGGTGAACTCCCCGGTCTCCTCACGGCGGTAGTTCTCCTGCCCGAACCTGGCGTAAAAGCGTGCTTCCCCGCGCTCTGTGTAGGTCAGCTGCGGGTCGGTGGCGATGAACCCCGAGAGGGATTCCTGGGTACGGATAGCCATCGGACTGATCCCTTTCCAGACACGCAACCCCAGGCCGGGGTTGCTGGTGTCAGGCAGGTGCACGCCCGCATCCACGGCCGGGACTACTCGTCGCTAGTGGGTCGGTGCAGCAGTGCCTCCAGCTCGCGACGCTCCTTTTTCAGCCGGTCAGCGTCGGGCCGCTTGGGCCACGGGTGGAGGTCGGTGATGATCGGCGGAGCGGCGCGCAGGAGCGTGACGCCGGTGCCGAAGGGGAGGATCCTGATCCGGTCGGGCGGCAGGATCGCGACGCGGCGGATGGAGCGTTGGTTCGAGCGGGTGCCGTGGTCTCCGAGGGTCACGGAGTCGGTGTACTCATCGCGTTCGCCGATCAAGGTGCTCAGGTCTTGGAGGTCGCGAGAGTTCGAGGCGCCGCCGAGGATGACCTTGACGATGGAGGCGTCCCAGATCGCTCCGGCGGCGTTGTCGTTCCATTTGTCGCGCGCTTGGGCGAGGGACTGGAGCACGGGCAGGGTGGTGATACCGGTACCCCCGCCCTCAGCCATCAGAGTGGGGAGGCTGGGCAGGGGGGGCGAGGTTGCCGATCTCATCCAGTGCGAGCAACAGGGGCGGGTCGAGGCGGGCGCCGGGTGAGCGCGCGGCGATACGGCGGGCGGTCTCGATCAGGTCTTCGACGAATGCGGCGACCAGGGCAGCGGATGCGCCGGCGCCCGCGCCGGTAGCGAGGAGATAGAGCGTGCCGCGGTCGCGGATGAACGTTTCGGGGTCGAAGTCCTCACCCGGGCCCGGTGAGACGGCATCGAGGACGCGCGGGTCGGCCAGTGCGCCGAGGGCCAGGGCGACGCCCTGCCAGATCGAATCCCTGGTTTTGGGATCGGCGTCGATCATTGCCCCGAGGGAGTCCGCCCACCCGGTGGCTGCCTGGGTGTTGTTGGTGAGGATCGCGACGGCTTCGGCGGCGGCGGAGGGGTCGAGGGCCCAGCGGAACAGCTCTGCTGGGGGCCGGTGGTCGAGCGCCGCGGCGTGTAGGAGGGCTTGGAGGGCGGTGCGGGTCTTGCCTTCCCAGAAGCCGCCGGATTCGACCCTGCCAGCAGACAGACCGGTCGCGGCCGACAGGCCGGTCGCGCGGATCATCGCCGTGAGCGGGTCCTCGCATCCGCGGATCGGTGACCAGCGCATCCCGGCCGGGATGCCTTCGGCGAGGTGCTGAGGGTCGAACACCGCCACCGGCCGGCCGCCACTTTGCCAGGGCGCGGAGGGTGGCGGTGAGGTTGTCCGGCCGCGTCGAGGTGGTGACGACGGCGCCGGGCGCGTCGAGGATCGCCGGGATCACGATGTGGAGGCCCTTGCCTGAGCGGGGCGGGCCGATGAGCAGGATCGAGTCCTCCACGCTCGCCCACACGTCGCGCCCCTTGGACGCGCCGATCCGATAACCGACATCGCCGGGTGCGGGTTTATCGAGCGAGGGGCGCAGTGTCTCGGCTCGGCGGAGCAGTGCCTTCGCCGAGGCGCTCTGGGTGACCTCATGGGCTGTAGCGGCGCCGGCGAGCCGGCGTGGGTCGGTCTCGACCCGGCGGGAATGGCGGCGCAGCCGCACCCACACCCACGCCCCGGCCGTGACGAGCCCGGCTAGCAACGCCGCAGTGATGATCCAGTACATGGTCGGGTTGAGCCCGTCGGCGTCGAGCGCAGCCGCGGGGTCGCTGGGGTTGAACAGCAGTCCGAGACCGGCGGCGGGGCCGGCCTCGGGTTGCGGTGTGCCGGTGAGGAACGCGGCCACGGACCCGGAGGCGCGGAGGATGAGCGCGATCCCGAACATCCCCACCAGGGCGATCAGGGCGGCGTTGGTCAGCTCGTCACCGAACGAGCCGGCCTGCCGTCCGGATGGGGTGCTCACGACAGTCGCCGGACGTGGATCGTGCCCGAGATGCGGCCGAACAGAATCACCTCACCGCCGCCGTCGGACAGCAGTGACCGGAGCCGACGTCGGTCCAGGAGCGCGCGGGCATGACCGGTGCTGGTGGCATCGGTGTGCGAGACGATGACCGCGGCGGCGACGTCCTCACCGGGCACGAACCCCTCGCCGGTCACTTCGACCAGGTCCGGACGCCGCTTGCTCCTGCTCTTGACCCGTGTTTCCCGGTCGTCCTCAGTCTTGTTCTCGGTCTCGGCCTGGGTGTCTGGTGGTTCGGGTCTGGTGCGGCGGCGGGCGCGGATGACGTCGGTGAACACGCTCCCGTCGCTCTCGTGCACCTCGATGCGCACCGTGATGGTCCGGTCCCGGGTGAGGGCGTCCAGCAGTGGCCCGAAGGTGCCGCGCGTCCACGCTTCGCCCTCTGGTGGTGGGACGTCGGTGCCGTCGAGGGTGACGTTCAGGGCGCCGGTCTCGGTGACGGTGATGACCGCGTGCGGCAGCACGACCGGCGTCTCCTCTGGTTCCGGCCCGGTGGCACGGCGGGGTTCGCGGGTCATCACTTCACCCCCGAGGTGAGCCGCGAGCTGGTGTCGAACAGTGCCAGCTCGGCGGGATGGAGCTGGTGCTGGGTGACGAAGGCCCGGTCCTTGATGCGCCACAGCCCCTGCCCGACGCCCAGGCTCGGCAGCAGTTTCTGCTCGGTGCCGGTGAGGCCGAGTGCCTGGGCGGTGGGGCCGAGCTGGTCGGATTCCTGCCGGTAGACGATTCGGGTCTCGGCGTTCGCCAGCAGCGAGTTGGCGAGGGAGCGCATGGCGGAGCCAGCGTCGCCGACGTTGTCCAGGTCGGAGAGTTTGTGGAAGATCAGCATGTTCGCGATCCCGTAATGCCGGGCGAGGCGCCAGTGGGCGTCCATCCGCTTCAACAGGGCGGGGTGGGACATCAGCCGCCAGGCTTCGTCGTAGATCACCCACCGTTGCCCACCGTTGGGGTCCAGCAGGGCGGACTCCATCCACGCCGACGAGCACGTCATCAACACTGAGATCAATGTGCTGTTCTCGGTGACGCGGGACAGGTCGAGGCTGATCATCGGCAGGCTTGGGTCGAACCGGACGGTGCTGGGGCCGTCGAACAGGCCGGCGAGGTCACCGGCGACCAGGCGCCGCAGGGCATGGCCGACGAGCCGCCCGTCCTCGGCGAGCCTGCCGTCGGCGGTCTCGTCTGGGTTGAGGATGCGGTCGACGACCATCGGCAGGATCGGCACGGTGTTTTCTGCGACGACTGCGGTGAGGGCGAGGTCGATTGCCGTGTGCTCCAGCGGCGTCAACCCGCGGGCCAGGACGGTCTCGGCGAGAGCGCCGATGAGGTCGCGGCGGCGGGAGGCGACCGTGATGGCCCACTCCCGGTCCGACAGTCCGGTGGGGCGGTGGCCTTCGTCGAGGGGGTTGAGGCGTGTGTTCAGGCCGTGGCCGAGAACGATTGCCTTCCCGCCAACTGCGTTGGCGACGGCGGTGTGCTCGCCCTTCGGATCGCCGGGCACGTAGACGCGGCGTCCGAATGGCAGCGAGCGGGTGTAGAGCGAGTTCGCCAGGGAGGATTTGCCCGAGCCCACGATCCCGGCGAGGACGAGGTTGGGGGCGGTGATGATCCCGCGGGCGTAGAGCACCCAGGGGTCGTAGACGAAGGAGCCGCCGGAGTAGAGGTCTTGGCCGACGAAGACGCCGTCAGCGCCGAGGCCGCCTTCGGCGACGAACGGGTACGCCCCCGCCAACGTCGCCGACGTGTCCTGATGGCGTGGGAGGCGGAACCTGCCCGGGGTGCGCAGCGCGGCAGGCCCGGGCTCACCGGCAGCAGGCAGGTATCTGGTGGCTTTGCGTTCGGCGCGTTCCGCGTCGGCCTTCGCTCGCGCCGCAGCTTGATCGGCGCGGTGCTGCTCGGCCCGAAGTGCTGCGGCGGCCCGCTGGCGTTGTATGCGCAGTCGGCGACGATCAGCGGCCGGAGCCACCAGGACCGACGCGTGCAGCCGCTCGCTCTCCCGCGCGCTCACAGCGACAACCCCCGCTCAACCGACCCAGAGGAGCGGGCCGGACCGGCGAACCAATCCCGGTCCGCAACCGCCGAAGCCTGCTGCATCCGCGCGGACGCTGGCGTCCCCGCTGACCGCGGCGTGTTCGAATCGAGCGGTCCGACGCCGCTGATGGCCTCACGCCCGGGCACCACGTCGGTCTCGACCAGGTCCGGGTCCGGCATGGCGGCGGGGTGTGCCCGCAGGAGATTGATGTGCCCCATGAACGGGTTGTAGGTGAGGGTGTAGTCACCGTCGATGGCCACCCTGTCCAGCTGGCCGGTGGGTGGTTCGTCGTAGACGTACCCGTTCTCCAGTGCCGCGTCGGTGGTCTCGTCCCCGTAGTCCCAGTTCCTCAGGTGCGCGATGGCCGCGTCGGGGACGTCGCGGTCGATGAGGTCGAGCACGTCATCGGCTTCTGAGCCTTGGAGGAAGACGACGCTGAGCCACCGGTGCGGTGCTTCCGTGGACACTGCTTCCCGGTCGAGTTCTTGGGCTGGGGCGTGCCAGGCGATGCGTCCAGAGTGGGTCATCGCGGCATTGACTCGCTCCTCGACACTATCGAGGAGCGTTCCGGCGTGGTGCAGGTCGTCGGCGGCGGCGAGGGCTTCGGAGGCACCGATCGCTTGGTCACCGTCATCGTCGTGCGCGCGGCCGCGATGGCCGAGATGTGCGGAGCCGACCTGGTCGAGCACCTGGCGCAGCGATCGGACGCCGGAGAGGAGGTCGCCGAGCACGCTGTAGGTGTCGGCGGGGTTGTCGAAGACGCGGCTGGCGTGCGCGAGCCCGCGCAGCGCGTCGGATGCTTCGGCAGCATCCTGGAGTGGGTCGTGATACGTGGGCATGAGCGGCCTCCTGTGACGAGCACGAAAGCCCCGGTCATCCGGGGTTGACTGCCAGGTGCACGCGCGCCCCCACGGCGCGACGACCGCAGTGTGTGCCGGGCGTCAGATGCGGCGGCACAGCGGTAGCGCGGCGGCGGTGAATGCGGCGGCCTGCTGCCCCACAAGTAGCCGCGTCTCGCAGGAGGCTTGGATCGCGGCCTGCTCGATCGCGGCGACACCGGCGTCTAGTTCTTCGACGGTGGGTGCGGAGACGCTGATGAGGCCGGTGAACCGCAGCACCCCGTGGCCGGCGGTCAGGTCGGCCTCCTGCTGGAGGACGTCGTGGTACTCGGCAGTTTGGGTGGCGTCTTCGATCTGCCCGATCTTCGCCCGCTGGGCTTGGTCGGAGAGGTGCTCGACCTTCTTCTTGCGGATGTCGCGGGCGGCTTGGTCCGAGCGCATCGGGGTGCACAGCAGCGAGAACGAGCGTTGGATGCCGGTGGACAGCAGTACCGGCGACAAGAAGCCCGGGTAGACCATCGAGCGCGGCCACTCGCTGATCCACAGCACCGCGTGGTGGGCGGAGTCGGTGCGCAACCGGGTCCAGGACTCGTTGACGGCGACGGGACCGGCGGTGGCGAGGTGCTGGCCGAGTTCGCCGTGGCGTTCCAGGGTCGCGGCGATCGCTGGGTCATACGCGCTGCGCAGGATCACCGCGATCTGTCCCGGGCTCAGCCATCCCGAGGGTTTCAGGTCGGCTGAGCGCAGCGCCGCGACCAGGGTGGACATCTCCTGACGCAGGACGGCAGCGGCGCCGCGGATGCCGCCACCGGCGGTCCTGATCTGCCGGGCGGCGGTTTTCATGTCCAGCGAGAGGGACAGGGTGGTGGCGTGTCGTTCCCCGGCCGGTCCGGCGCGCTCGATGAGTTCGGCGTAGGTGGTCGCTGCCCAGGTGTCGTCGGCGGTGCCGTGGGAGGCCCACCATTCGGCGAGCCCGGTGCCGGAGTCCGGCAGCGTCCGTTCCAGCACTTGGAGGGTGGCGATCCGCCCGGAGCGGCACACGGTGGCCAGCACGCGCCCCCATGAGGTGACGCGGCGTTCCTGCTCGCCGGGGTCCAGCAGCACGAACGCCGGATGGGTCACCTCGCAGACCACGGTGAGGGTGGCAGCGTGGGGGTCGTGGATCATCCCGGCCCCGGTCTCGGGGTCGGTGTATTCGCGCAGGCGCGCCATGTCACCGGGCAGCGCCAGTGTGCCGGCCGGGCGGGGTGCCACGATGCGGCGGCGGTAGAGGAGTTGACCTGCGGTGCTGCGCCACAGCCACCAGCACGCCACCGGCAGCCACTCCACGGCAGGACGCCCAGCGACGGGTATCCAGGTCAGCGTGGCGGCGAGCACCCAGACGGGGGCGGTGTAGGCCAGCAGGATGCCACCGCCGGCATAGAGCGCGCCGACGACCGCGAGGACGCCGGTGGCAAGCGTAGGGAGCTGGGAAAGCGACAGTCCGAGGAGGATGCCGCGGCGGGTGAGCCGGGAGAACTTGACCGGCACCAGCTCCGTCGAGGACTCCTTATGCTTCGAGGTCATGACGAGGTCACTCCTTCCCGGTCGGCTTCGGTGCGGGCGGGCCGGGCGACTTCGGTGTCGGCGGCGGGGTCGGCTTCGGCGCAGGCGACGTCGGTTGCGAGGGACCCGCCGACGGTGTCTTCGGCTCGGCCGACGGCGGAGCCTTCGGGGTCGGGGCGGACGATGTCGAGGCCGCCCCAGGAGGCGGTGTCGCGCCGGTCTGCCCGGCGTTGTCGGCGGCGGTCTCGCCCTGGTTGCCAAGGGCCGTGCCGGCCTTCGGCCCGGCGGTCGCCGCATCCTTGGCGACCTTCCCTGCGATCACCGCTGCCGCGGCCGGCCCCGCCGCCGCAGCACCTGCACCGGCCGCACCAGCTCCTGCGCCGCCGCTGG
This sequence comes from Kocuria coralli, assembly GCF_008831305.1. Taxonomy (GTDB): domain Bacteria; phylum Actinomycetota; class Actinomycetes; order Actinomycetales; family Micrococcaceae; genus Kocuria; species Kocuria coralli. The sequence continues at coordinate 17,951 of NZ_ML708618.1, read as the reverse complement.
CGCCGGCGCCGGCTCCGGCGGACCCACCCGCGGTTGTCGCGCCTCCCGCGGCACCGCTTCCGGATGCCTGAGGTGCGGAGGTCTTGGCCTGAGGCGACGTCTTCCCACCGCTTCCACCGCTTCCACTACTGCCACCCCCGCCACCGCTCTCGCTGCCGCTGCTGCCGCCGTTGAGGACCTTCTTCGGGGCATCACCGGCTGACTGCGTAGGTGTGGGGACGGGTCGGTTGAGGGCCTGTTTGGCGTCTTGCTCGGAGCCGATCGCGTGGTACATGTCGAAGCCGATGAAGCTGATGAACTTGTACGTCAGGTAGGGGGCGAACGCGGCCATCGCCATCAGCACGATCCCCGCCAGCGGGTCGCTGATCGAGGACAGGTCCGCATCGATCGGTGCCGACACCTGGGTGATGGCGACGAGGAACATCACGACCAGGACGAGCGTGGAGCAGATCAGCGCGATGACGAACATCGCCCACTTCCCGATCCACCCCCTACTCGCGTCCCAAGAGGCGCCGGAGAACGCCAGGGGTGCGAACACGATCGCCACCAACAACAGCGCCTTGCGCACGAGCAGGGACAGCCACACGATCGCTGCTGCGGCGATCGCCAGGCCGGCGAGGAAGATCGTGATGATCGCGCCCACCCCGGGGGCGGCGATGTTGATCCCGACCAGGCCCGCGGCGAGGAGGGTGATCTTGTCACCCATGGACTCCGTCGTCTCCCCAGCGGCCTGGATGATCCCGACACAGAGTTGGTCGACGATCTCCAGCAGCAACGCCGTCAGCGTGATCACCACGAACGAGCCGAGCACGGACTTCGCCAACCCCAGGGCGGCCCGAGACAGGGCGGTGGGGTCACGGCGGATCAGGCCGGTGATGAGTTGGAGGCAGAAGAAGATCAGCATCACGAACACGGCGATGCCGAACAGCAGGTTGTAGACCGCCACGTACTCGGGCCGGGTGACATCGACGAGGGTGGTGGTGTCGAACACGGACCACACGGCCTCGAACAGCCAGCCGGCGGCGGCGCCCATGGCTTGGGCGAGCCAGTCGAACGGTGCGGCCACCAAGCTCGCGGCGGCTTCGCCGGCGGTGTCGCACACGGTTGAGATGACGGGAATATCGCATACACCCACCGCAATCACTCCTTCAGGGGGTCGAGACGGCGGTTGGTGTCAGACCTGCTGGCCGACGTCCCAGAAGAAGTTGATCAACGTCACGCTGGCGCCGCAGATCACCGCGGCACCGCAGGAGACGAGGACGCCGACCTTGCCGCGGCCGGCAAGGTGGGGGTTGGAGGAGTTGGCACCGAATCCCCAAACGATGGCGGAGATGATCAGCGCGAGAACGGACAGGATCAGGCCGATGGTCATGACTGCGCCGACGATGGTGCGCAGCTGCGCGATGCCGGGCAGGCCGTCATCGTTGGGAGTGATGTCGACATCCATCGGCAGCAGAGCCGGCAGAGCGGTGATGAGATCCAACACGTGAGTCTCCTGACGAACGGAACCCGCACTGAGGGGCGGGGAACACGGATGGGTTCGCAGATCAGGTGCGCCACCATCCCCACGGGCCGTCCGAGGCAGCAGTTCCGACCGCGTAGAGGGGTCAGATTTGCTGGCCGAGGTCGATGAGCCAGTTCATCCACGCCACACCGGCACCGGCCAGGATCGCGGTGCCGAGAGCGACGAGAACGCCGGTGCGACCCTTCCCGGCTGCGCTGTAGTTGCCGTTCGCGGCGGCGACGGCCCAGATGATCGCCGAGACGATCAGCATCAGGACGGCGGTGATGAGCACGAATGTCAGCAGCGCGCCGACCACCGCGCGCAGATCGCCGATCCCACCGATCCCGTCGAAGTCGGGGAAGACGTCCATGCCGCTCAACTCCCCACCGGCAGGGTCGGATGATCGAAGTGCCCGAGTACGGGGTGAGTACGTGGCAGGTGCATGTCACTCAGGTGCGTCGGGGTCGCCCCGGTGAACCGCTATCGAGGGTTAATCGTCGCGGTCTCGATGGGAAGGTGTCCTGGGTGAGGGCCTTGGTGCGCGGGTGTCATCGGTCGGGTGTCGGCGCGTCAGTGCTGGTCACGGCGACCCGAAGACAGCGGTGACGCCGGCGGTGAAGACCCACGGGTTGCGTATGACGCCAGCGGAACCGGTCAGGACTCCAGTAGCAGAGAAGGCGGGCGCGGCGTCAGCAGGCGGTCACCATGATTGCGGTTTCGACTCTCTCCAGAGAGGCCGGCACGGTCGGTGTTCTCGTGGTGCCGCTTGTTCATCACATCGGGTCTGTCCCGGAGCGTCATACCGCGCAGCAGGAGAGTTTGGTGACGTCGGTGGTGAATGATTGGGCCGCGATCTTGATGCCTTCGGCCATGGTCAGATACGGCGCCCAGCTTCGGGTGACCTGTTCGAGTGTCATCCTGGCTTCGAGGATGTAGACACCGGCGGCGGCGAGTTCGCCGGCGTCTTTGGCGACCGCGGTGAGTCCGAGGATGCGGCCGGTGTCGGCGTCGGCGACGATCTTGATCATGCCGCGGGTGTCCCGGTTGACCAGCGCGCGGGGCACGTATTTCAGGGGCAGGACGCGGCAGTCGCAACGGATACCGGCAGTGAGGACGTGTTCCTCGGTCATGCCGACGGCGGCCAGTGCAGGACTGGTGAACGTCACTCGTGGCAGGTGGGCGTAGTCCACGGTGCGGTCGGCGCTGGTGAACGCGTTGTCGACGATCATCGCCCCGTGTTGTGCGGCGACATAGACGAACTCGTGGTGCTCGGTCACGTCCCCGGCCGCCCAGACCCGGGGGTTCGTCGACCGGAGCTGGTCGGTGACCATGACTTCTCCGGTCTGGCCCGTCTTGACCCCGACGGCGTCGAGATTGAGTCCCCCGGTGACCGGGCGACGGCCGGTGGCCACCAGGACCTGGTCGGCTCGGAACTCTTGTTCGGTGCCGGAGACGTTCGTCGTCGCGACGACCCGGCCGCTGGCCGTGTCGTGGACCACGGAGGTGACCTCGGCGCGTCGAATCACCTGGATGCCTTCGTCGGCGAACACGTCCTCCAGGACCCAGGAGGCTTCGGGTTCTTCTTTCGAGGCCAGCCGGGAGCGGACCAGCATGGTGACTCGGGCGCCGAGTCGGGCGAACAATTGTGCTTGCTCCATCGCCACGTAGCCGCCACCGAGCACGAGCAGGGACTTGGGTACCTGGCTGAGTTCCATCGCGGTGGTCGAGGTCAGATAGTCCACGGTGGCCAGGCCCGGGATCGGTGCCGCCCAGGGGGCTGATCCCGTCGCGATCAGGTAGTGATCCGCCTCGATCGTCTCGCCCTTGCCGTCGCCGGTGACGGTGTGCAGTACCGGGGCGTCCGGGGTGCCAGCGAAGGACGCGTCGGCGTGCAGGACCCGCCAACCATAGGCGGCGGCCACGTCCTCGTACTTCTCACCGCGCAAGGACTTCACCAGTGACTGTGTGGCACCGGCCAGGGCCGGCATGTCCACGGGGTCGCTCGTCGCCCCGATCCCGGGAAACCGGGCGGCATCGGCTGCCGTGTGCCGCGCCTCGGCGGCCGCGAGCAGGCTCTTTGAGGGAATGCAACCGGTGTTCACGCACGTGCCCCCGAACGTTGACCGCTCGATCATCACCACTGATTTGCCCAGGCCGGTGGCCCGGATCGCTGCGGCGAATGCCGCACCGCCTGATCCGATGACCGCCAAATCGACCTTCGTGCCCATGATGTGTTCCTCCCTAACGTCGGTACTCGCCTCAGACCTTCAGTTTCAACCTTCCACTACACTGGAAGGTCAAGTGTGGGCGGAGGAGGGCATCATGCGGATCGGGGAGCTGGCTCATGCGGCGAGCTGGTCGAGGTCGTAGTGGGTCCACCAGTCGGTCAGTTCGCTCCAGGTGAGCACGAACGCCCGCACCGGATACCGCACCGGCACCGGCTCACCATCGCCCTGACCCGCTGCGGGCGTGAGCCGTGGGGCGTGTCTCTTTGGTGTCGTGGTCTTGATCCGGGCCAGGGCGTCGGCGGCGAGCTGGTGCAGGTCCGCGTCGCGGTCGCCTCGTGCGGTGTCGGCCTGTTCCCGGATCTGCCGGTAGAGGGGGTCGACGGGGTTGCCGGCGTCGATGCGTTCCAGGGCGGTCGTCGCCTGCTGGCGTAGTTCGTCTGGTTGGGCGGGGTCGGCGGCGATGTGCTGGAGGTGGCTGATCTTGTCCAGCGTCTTGTAGGACGCGCTGCCGGGGATCATTCGGGCGGCCTGCTCGCTGGCCCGGCCCTGGTCGGACGGTGCGGGAAATCTTCCCGCACCGTCGTCACCGGGCTGCCTCTGTGCACTGAACTGGGTCGCGGCCTGCCGGCGGGCGGCATCCTCGGCCATCACCTGTTTCAACTCCCGGTACAGGGCGGCGCCTTCGAGCTGGGTGAGGGGCTTGTGCAGGACGTTGTCGTCCTGTTCGGCCAGGAGGTGGCCGAGGCGGTCGGAGATGCCGGAGCGGACCCAGACGTTGACGGTCTTCCAACCGAGCTGCTGGATCGCGGCCAGCCGTCGGGCTCCGCAGACCAGGACCCCGTCGGGGGTGATGGTGATGGGTTGGAGGAGGCCGTCGCGGGCGATGGAGGCGGCGAGTGCGTCGATGTCGCCCAGCTCGGTGCGGTGCCGGCGCCCGGCCTGGATCGAGGCGACCGTGCGTTCCAGCTCGATAAACCCCGCCGGCGCGCTCATCGTGACCCGCCCCCACGGGGCTCATCGGCATCGCCGCGGTTCCGACGGCGGCCAGGGGCGGCGAGGGAGACCGAGAGCACGAGGTCGTCGTCGCGCAGCAGCACGGGCAGGCTTTCGCCGATCAGCAGGCGCAGCAGCACCCCACGGCCGAGGCCGGTAGCGGTGTAGGCCGGGTGCGGGTGGCCCAGCAGGGCCTTCAACAGCGCCGTCCAGGAGTGACTGGGGAGGTCGAGCAGGGCGCGGGCATGCTTGTCGCGTCGCAGCGACTCGTAGGCGGTCTGTCGGGTGCCGGCCCGGGTGAGTGCTCCGCAGACGTGCTCGATCGCAGCCCGGGCCGTGTCGGCAGGCCAGTCCAGGAGTGTGAACAGCGCGATCGCGTTTTCGACTGCCGAGCCTGCTGAGGTGCTGGCCCGCTCCGATGCCGGTATCTCGTCGGTGGCGTCCGGTGCGTCGGCGGCGGGGATGTGGAAGGCGGGGTGGTAGTCGGTCAGAGGGTTCTCGCGGTCGGAGAACCGTTCCGGGTCGTGGAAGGCGGATACGTGGGGGCGGCGGGCTTGGTGGACCGAGCAGAGCAGTCCTTGGGCGCGTTCTTCGAAGATGCAGGTGATCCGTACCGCGTGCGTGATCACCGCCCACGGATCGTGCGCCTCGCGGGCTGCCCGGGTGCGCATCACGTCGAACGCCGCAGAGGCGGCCTCCCACGGGTCCAGCCCGTGCTTGCGCGCCAGCGGCGCGTACTTCTCCGCGACGAACTGCATCAGCTCTGCTGCTTGCGGATCGTGCTGCCAGGCGTGACGCCCGCCGTGGTGGAGCCGGTGCAGCAGGGCGCGCAGGCCTTCACCGGTGGTGACATCCTCGATGCCGGTGAGCAGTGTGTCGTGAACGGGCTGGGTGTGTGCGGTCATGGTCAGGGCACCTCCTGACAAGCAGGTGCACCCGCCGCCCCCACGCGCCGTTTCTGCTGGCATTCGCATCGCTCGTCACCACCCGCTCAACTCATCCCGACCCGGCGTGACGGAGCAGCCTGGGCGGTGCTGCGGCCGAATGCCGACAGTGGCGGCAGTCGGTGGGCCCGGTCACCCAGGTGCCGGGTACTGGTGGTGATCGGGGTGCGGGTGCGGCGGGCCAGCTCGATCTCGAAGTCGATACCGCGGCCAGCGAGGGCCGCCCCGTGGCGGGCGATCAGGTCCGTGGGCCGAACCCACTCCACCCCCCGCGCGCGCCTCGCCTCCGCCGCTGCCGGGCTCTGCCATCCGGCTCCGCGCCGGTGGGAGGCCCGTGCGGCCCGGACCACGTCCAGTGCCTCGGTCTTCTCGACGGACTCCGGCGCCATGCGCGCGGACTCCGGCTCGGGTGTCTGCTCGGCGGCGTCGGGCGGCCGCGGATCGTGGTCGTGTTCGGAACTCATGGGGCCGCCTCCTCGACATCGGTGCTGTCGAGAAGGTGCGCGCTGGTGAACCAGCGGCCCACGGTGGAGGGATGCACGCCTAGTTCCCGGGCGATCTTCTTGTTCGACCACCCCTGTCCGCGCAGTTCCGCCGCGCGAGCACGCCGAGCGGTGGAGGCCGCCGCCCGGGGGTCGACCGTCGGTTCAGCGCTCTCATCCGCCGGTGCCGATGTAGCGCCAGTTGCCAACGCCGGTTCGATCTCGTCCCGCCTCGGCGCCCGCACCGTGCCGACCGCCTGGGTCTCCTCTGATTGCCCAGCTCCCGACCCCGGCGTTGGCGCCGGCATCCCGTCCACGTCGGATTCCTCGATGGACACGGACATGTCACTGGACACGGCGTCGTCGCCGGACGTCGGATCTTCGGGAGCTGGTTGTGGTCGGGTGAGGATGACGGTCAGGTGGGTGATCGCCAGAAGCACCACCGGGGGCACCGCGGCAACGGATGCGGCCAGCACCCCGGGGACATCGGCATCCGCGGCGACGACGGCGTGGAGGGCGTTGGCGGTCACCGAGACGGCAGCGCCGCCGATCAGCAGTGCCCACGGGTACCACGCTGATCGCTGTCCGGCCCGTGCGACAACGGCGACGGTGGCGACAACGATGATGCCGTCGACGATCAGCGGCCATGCCCACGCCTGCGAGCCGCCGACGCCGGACCGAGCGGCGAGATCGGCCAGCGCGGTGAACGACAGCCAGAACGCGCCGGCGGCGATGAACACGGTCCCGGCCACCGCGGTGACCACCGCCCATCGCCGGCTCCTCTGCCCGGTGCTGCTGGCATGGAGGGTCATGACAGCCCCGCACCGGAGGCGACGGCCGCACCGTCGCCTCCGGACTGAACCACCCGTCCGTTGCCGGCGACGAACCGTCCCGGACCCGCGAGGAGATCTGGAGTCGGGGTTGGGCGGTGCGGTAGGCCGAGCGGACGGTCGCGGTGATCTCTCGCTCACCCAGGCCCGCCTCCGAGGCCGCGGCTGAGAGCACATCCAGTGCCTCCGGCGCCGGGATGCTGTTCTCGGCGAGGCGGCAGGCGGCCCAGAACAGGCCTCGGTTCCGTTCCCCTTCGCTGCGGGCGGCGACCCACGCTGTCAGGCGCGAGACATCCGCTGACCGTTCCACCTCCTGGCCCGCCCTGCGGTGCGGCGTGGGACGGGGATCGAGGAACTCTCGTAGCCGGTCGGAGTCGAGCACCGACGACTCACCGGTGTTCACCCGACGCACGCGGTATTGACCGGTGCTGCCGTTCGTGGGCACCGTCGAGGGTGGGACGACGATGTACCCGCCGTCCCCGCGGAAGTCGATTCCGGCGCGCGCGGTCTGCCACGAGCGCTGTTCCCGGCCTGGTGTGGCCGGATAGTAGGCGTGCATCCCACCCGATGGCGTCGTCACGAGAAGCTGCCACCCTGACACCAACCCGGCACGGTGGGCGCGCTCGAACTCCCGGTATCCGTCGACGGGCCCGTGAACGTCGATATCGACGACCACCAGCCCGGACGCCGCGCCGGTGGGGACGGCGAGGTTCGCTTCCGGATGCTCGTGCCACCACGCCGTGATCCGTTCGAAGTCGAGGGTGGCGTCGTGGAAGCCATGCGTCGTCAGGGGACGCTTGCCGCCGGGCAGGCACGGGAAGACCGGCACCCCGGCGGCGGCCAGTTCCCGCGCCACTACCGAGACCGGCTGCGGGCTGGCGCGTCTCAGCACGTTGGCGACAGCGTCCACCGCGGGCGTCACAATGCCCTGGCCTGTGTCGCGGATGCAGTGACCGTTCGGGTTTCGGGCTCGGGCAGCGGTGTGACCCGGCGCTCAGGGGCTTCGTGGCTCGGCTGCTTGCGGGAAGTCTCCTCGCGATGTGGTGCGTCGCGGTTCAGGCCGGGCGGGGCGCCGTCGGTCACCTGTGCGGTGTCGAGCCGGTCCAGGATCAGCAATGCGGTCTTGCGGACCCGCTCTCCGGTGGCCTTGACGATCTCGCCGGGCTCTTTCCCGTCCACCCGGACGGCCCACGTGGAGACGTAGGGGATCGTGTAGCCGGAAGTGTCCATGCCATGGGCGGCGCCGATCATCAGCGCGACCGATTCCGCCTCCACCTCTCCGATGCCACGATGTTGACGCGCCTCGTCGCTGTCGGGGCCGTGGAGCAGGACGTGGCCGAGTTCGTGGGCTAGCGTCTTCACCTGCGCGGCAGGGTCCATGTTCTCCCGGACCGCCACCGTCTTCGCGGTGTAATCGGTGACGCCGTTGGCGCCGTGGATCATGCCCTCATGCGGCACCCGCAGCACCGCAAACCCCTGAGCGCGCACGTGGTCGGCCAGCCCATCCCACAGACCGGTGGGGGATTCGCCTTCCAAGAGCGTCGGCGCCGGCGGCTCCGGGATCGGCTGCCCGGAAGTCTGGGAGGCGTCCCACACGTAGGCAGGCTTGACGGTGATCATCTTCGACCGGACCACCTCGCCCGACCGGGGCTTCTCACTCTTGCCCAGGCGCCGCCACGTCTCCGCATCCGCTGGATTCGATGACGCGAACCGGCCGGTGACTGGGGCGAGAATCTGGTATCCAGACTGCCCCTTCTCGACCTGCCTGCCCAGGGCCTGCCACTGCCGGTACCCGGCCACATACGTCGGCATCGGCTCCGGCACCCGGCCCGCCTCATAGGCGCCCTGGTGCTGGGCCCAGATCAGCAGCGTGTTCGAGAACGATCTGGCCCTTAACCGTGCCGCGAACGCGAGCGCCCGCGCCCAGTCCTCGCCCGAGACGAGCTGTTCGACCGCGCCGGTCAGCCGCTCGTGCAGTTCGTCGAGCTTCGCCTCCCGCGCGGCCTGGGATGCTTCCCGTGTCGTCGCCATCGCCGCTGCCTCCCTCCGGATACCCTGAGCACCGAGTCGATCGGCTCGGTGACCATCAGGTGCGCCGGGAGCACCAACACGAAGACGGACCACGGAGAACGAAGTGACCGTCAGGTGCGGCAGTGAACCCGACGTAACTCACCGGACTACCAGCCCGTCAGGCGACAAGAGCACGGGATCGAGTGATGATGCGAAATCCCGTATCGCAGGTGCTCCGATGTGTACCGAGTCGTCAGCTGACGGCCTTCTGCCAAACGAGCTGGCGGTAGCGGGTCGGGCTTGCTCCGACACACTGGCGGAAGAGTCGCGCGGCATGCCCGCGGCTGTGCCAGCCGACTTCACGCATCGCGACCTTGATGGGCAGATTGGTATCGCGCAGCAGACGCGCCAACTCTTGGGCGCGCAGTGTCGCCAGGTACGTCATCGGTGTTTTCCCGTAGGCGTCGACGAAGACCCGGCCCAGCTGGGACGGCGAAAGGTGTACCGCCTCGGCAAGCTCGTGGATTGTCCACCGCCGTGCTGTCGCGGTGCGCAGGAGTCCGGCGGCCTCGCGTGCTTCGGCTCGCAAGGGCGCGAACCGGCGGTGGTGGGGCAAGCCGGGCCACGTCGCCAGCCGTTGGGACGGTGTCCCCCGGACCGGAGTCGTCTTGACGAAGGGGGCGATCACATCCAGCACCGCGAACAGCAGCGCCTGGAGCCGGTAGAAGCTCTCCGGTGAGGGTCCATCGATGCAGAGCGCCACCATCTCGTCCAGCCAAGGCATCAGCATCCCGGCGCGGTCCTCACCCAGGAGCAGTATCTGTGCAGGCTCGGAGTACAGCTCGTCGGCGAAGCCCTGGGCATCCAACCGATCGGCCAGCAATGCGGCGTGCTGCCAGAACACCTGGTCGATGATGTAGTCACGGTCGAGGTACAGCGTGGTGACCGTGACCCAGCCCTCGGGCTCACTGCCGCACAGAGTGTTTGCCCCCAACACCACAGCATTGCCGACGGTGACCGGCTTCTCACCGAACTCGCTGAGCAGGATCGCAGAGCCCGAGCGCACAAAGATCAACTTGACGCAGTCATAGGCGACCGGAGAGATGGGAGCGTGGATGGAGCGTGTGCGGGCAAGCACCGGGGAGAAACATCCGATCCCCATGCCATCACGCGCCCGCACCGTCCGGGTCAGCGTCGCGCCTCGTTACGCCGCTTTGTGGATGACATGGGGCCGAGGTGTCGCCCGGTCCATGCAGGACCAGCAAACGAGCGTCTCGATGGCTGCCTCCGGATGGCGCTACAGCACCGAGTACATTCGCGGCAAGGGTGATGGAAGCAGTACCGCCTCCGATCACCGCACGGGTGCAGGAAACGTTCCCCGTACCCGACTGCGCAGCGCGTGTCACCATCGCATATGACGATTCGACCGACATCGAGGTCCTCCCCACCTCTCGGCTCGTCCTGAGCGTGTCGAGCTGAGGCCGATGCCAGGAGCAACCGCAGCAGAGCGTCCCGTCGCCGAAAGTAGAGCGCGTGCTCATCATGTCCCTCCCGGCACCGGGGGTCTCGCCTCAGGGCACCACGACGATCTTGCCGGCGGCATGCCGGGTCTCGACTGTGGCAATCGCCTGCCCTGCTTCATCAAGGCTGAACTGGGTGCCCACGTGGGGATCGACCAGTCCGTATTGGATCACCTCGGTGATCTTCCCCATTGCCTCACTCGTGCGTGCCAGGGCCAGACCACCCAGCTCGGCGGCAGTGTCCAGATCAGCCGCGGAGATGATCCGGGCCCTGTCGGGCACCAAGTCCGCGACGGCGCGCAGCGCATCCCCGCCGACGAGGTCGACAATCAGATCTGGCCCGTCGGGACTGATCTCCCGCACCCGTTCGGGCAGGTTCGAACCGGATTCAACGAAGATGGCACCGGTGGACTCGACCAAGCCCCGCTTGACTGCGCTGGCCACACCGATGACCGTGAACTCGTGCACCCGTCCGATCTGGGCGGCCATCAGGCCCACCCCGCCGCCCGCGCCGAGCAGCAGGAGGGTCTGGCCAGGTTCAAGTTCGAGCTGATGGGTGACGTCGTAGGCGGTGGCCCCGGCCACCGGGATGGTGGCAGCGTCGGCAAAGGAGACCTCCTCGGGCTTGGCCACGGTCGTGGAGGCGCGCAACAGTGTGTGCTCGGCCAGCCCGCCTTGCCCGGGTGCCACCAGCCCGAGCACCTCGTCGCCCACGGTGAAGTCCTCGATCCCGTAGCCGACCTGGGTGATTACACCGGCCGCCTCACGGCCCATCGGCGCCGGCAGGCTCCAATGGCGACCCAGCTGGCCCTCGCGGATCTTCCAGTCCGCCGGGTTCACTCCGGCGGCCCGCACCACGATGGCGAGTTCGCCGGGTCCGGGCCCTGGAACAGGCCGGTCGACCAGCTGCTGGGTCTCGGGCCCGCCGTAGTCGTTGAACACGTAGACCTTGGACATGGGATGGGATCTCCTTCTCAATAGTTCGGTCTCGGCGTCGCAGTTGGTTCGCCAGGATGGCGATGTTCAGCGCCGCGGCGGTTCGTCCCGGCCGGCCTCTTCGGCAGCGTCGGCTTCGCCCTTGGTAGCGAAGGCGGCACCGACAGCGTGTTCCGGCGGGCTGTAGACGGTGTAGAGCACCAACGACTCCTCGCCGGTGTTGCGGAAGTTGTGCTGGGCGCCGGCAGGAATCGCGCACTGGTCGCCTGCCTCGATGGGGTGGGTGTGGCCGTTGAGGTCGGCCTCGCCGGCCCCGGAGACAAAGGTCAGGATCTGGTCGGTGTGTCCGTGGACCTCGTCGCCGATCTCACCACCGGGCGGAATCGTCATGACAACGATCTGGGCGTGTTCGCCGGTCCACAGCACCTTCCGAAAGTCCGGATTGTCCCGGGCGACATCCGCGATAGTGAAGTGCTCGACGTTGTCTCCAAGGGTGAAGTTCTTTTCGGTCATGGCTGATCTCCTCTGCTTCCTGTGCAGCTGTCTGTGTGGGTGGTGTCGCTGTCTGAGTTTTCGTGTCTGTCCGGACGGCCGGGGACGAGGTGCTCCGGACCGCCACGCGAATTCGATGTCAGACGGTTACCTGCTTCGCCCCTTTCTCGGTGGTCTTCTCGCTCTTTGGCGGCGCGGTCGAAGCGCGGGTCTTTCGCAGCAGTCGCATCGCATTGATGATGACCACCAGTACGGAGGCTTCGTGGACGAGCATGCCGACGGACATGGTCACCCCACCGGCGAAAACACCGGCCAGCAGCAGCACCACGGTTATCAGGGCAATCGCGATGTTCTGCCTCATCACTGACACGGTCCGCTTGGCCAGGCCAATAGCCTCCGGCAGTTTGAGCAGGTTGTCACCCATCAGAGCGATGTCCGCGGTCTCCACGGCCACGGCCGAGCCTGCCGCACCCATTGCCACGCCGATGTTGGCGGTGGCAAGGGCCGGGGCGTCATTGACGCCGTCGCCGACCATGGCGATGGTGTGGCCCTGGCGCTGTATCTGCGCGACCACGTCCAGCTTGTCTTCGGGGAGGAGGGAGGCGTGGATCTCGTCGATCCCGGTGGCCTTCCCGACGGCCTCGGCTACCAGCCGGGTGTCACCGGTGAGCATGACGACCTTCTCGACGCCGGCTTGGTGGAGCCGGGCGACCATTTCGGGGGCATCCCGGCGGATCTGGTCGGCCACCGCGACGACGCCGATCACCGTGTCGTCGACGGCCACGATCATCGGCGTTTTGCCGTCAGAGGCTAGCGCTTCCGCCGCCTGGGCGGCGCTGCCGTCGTCGGGGACGCCGTACTGGTCCAGTAGCGGCGGGTTGCCGATGAGCACCCGTTGGCCGGCGACATCGGACACGATGCCCTTACCGGGAACCGGGGTGACGGTGCCGGGAATCCCTTCCGGGGCCACCCCGTCCTCGCGCGCTGTCTCAAGGATGGGGCGGGCCAGCGGGTGCTCCGACCCGGCTTCGGCCGCAGCGGCCCAACGCAGCACCTCGGCACGGTCCCGTGTCGGATCCAGGACCACGACGTCGGTCAGCCGAGGCTGTCCCTCGGTGAGGGTGCCGGTCTTGTCCACGGCGACCGCTGAGATTTTCGCCGAGGTCTCCAGGAACTCGCCCCCCTTGATCAGGATGCCATTACGGGCGGCCCTGCCGATGCCGGCCACGATCGCGACCGGAATGGAGATGACCAGGGCGCCGGGGCAGCCGATGACCAGCAGGGTCAACGCGAGGACCACGTCGCCAGCGATCAGTCCGGCCACCAGTGCCAGCACCATCACTGCGGGGGTGTACCACTGGGAGAAGCGGTCCATGAAGGCCTGGGTGCGGGCCTTGGCGTCCTGGGCCTCCTCCACCCGATGAATGATGCGGGCCAGGGTGGTGTCCGCGCCGATGCCGGTAGCCAACACTTGCAGGAAGCCGCCTCGCGAGACGGTACCGGCGAACACCTGGTCGCCTTTAGATTTCTCCACCGGCATCGATTCGCCGGTGATGGAGGCCTCTTCGATGGCGCCGGTGCCGGAGACGACCTGACCGTCCACGGGGACCTTCGCGCCGTTCTTGACCAGGACGATCTCGCCCATCCTCACCTGTCCGGCAGGGATCTCCTGTTGTTCACCATCGCGCACGACGACGGCGGAATCCGGGGCGACGGCGACAAGCTCGGCCAGTGCCGAACGCGTCTTGTTCAGGGTCGCAGCTTCCAGAGCGTGCCCGATCGCGAACAGGAACGTGACCGCCGCGGCCTCCCAGAAGTTGCCGATGATGACCGCGCCGAGCGCCGCAACCGACACCAGCAGGTCAATCCCGATGACCCTGGCGATCAGTGCGCGAACCGCCTTGATCACGATCCCGGAGCCGGCGACCACCGCGGCAGCGACCATGAACACGTCCGCGAGGGTGAAGACCGCGCTGGCATGGGTGGCGTGGGTGCCGGCATCGAGCCACCACTGGGGACTGATGGTCAGGTTGGCCGCACCCCCGGCTAGCCGCTGAACGGCGAAGGAGATGATGATGAGCACGCCAGAGACCACGGGGACCGACCAGTTCCCATAGACCCATTTCTGGAACCTGTTCACTTTCAGGTACGCCCTTTCTACGATAAGTGCCGGCGGCCCGGCGGATAGGAATGTGGGAAGGATGTGCCCGCTAGCAGGGGCCGCGGCCTTAGAATGCGGAGGGAGTGGCCTTATAGCCGGCCTTGGCCACGGCAGCCACGAGGTCGTCTACGGAGACGCGCTCGGCGTCGTGGTCGATCTCGATGCGGGAGGAGGCGAAATGGACCTTCACATTCTCGACACCCTTGAGTCGGCCGACCTGCTTCTCGATCTTGGCCACACAGGACGGGCAGGAGAACCCTTCAGCCCTCAGAAGGGTGTGGGTGGCGGTGGAGGTAGTCATTGTGAGAATCCCTTTCACGGTGGTGTTCCTTTTATTGACACCTTCACGATAGGTTCGGGCCACGGGGAACTCCTTGATCCAGATCAAGTTCGGGCGGCACCGCACCAGGCGCTCCTGACGGCATCCGGCGTCGTAGCGCCAGCGCCGATTCCGGTAGGCTTGAGGCATGCCTGAGGATGAGCTGTGCGTAGGGCGCGTCCCGATCTTCCAAGGGCTGACGCGCCAGGAGCAGCTGCACGTCGCCGACTTCGTCCGCCCGGTGTCCGTCGACAAGGGGACGATTGTTTGTTCTCCAGGGCAGTCCGTGTCGCGCCTGCTGGTGATGCACAAAGGACAGCTCAAGGTCAGCGCCACGGCGCCCAATGGCCAGGAACAGATCCTGCGAACAGTGACCGACGGTGATGTCGTGGGGGAACGGACCTTCCTGACGGGCCATCGCCCGGTGGACCTCGTCGTCGCGCTCGAAGACAGTCGGATGTGCGTCTTCGACCACGCTGACCTCTCGGGCCTGCTACGCGACTACCCCGACATCAGTCAGCGGATGCTGCGGACACTCTCCGACCGACTCTCCTCAGTCGAGCGACTGCTCGCCGCGATCACCTCCAGCGACGTCAACGCCCGTGTCGCCGCCTACCTGCTGGATCTGCCCGGCAGCAGCATGCGAGACGGAATCGCTACGGTGCGGCTGCCGATGGCGAAGCAGGAAATCGCCGCCTACCTGGGCACCACGCCCGAAACCCTGAGCCGACGCCTCGCCGCTTTCTCCGCCTCCGGCGTCATCGACCTCCACGGACGCCGTGACGTCTCGATCCTCGACGCCGATGAACTTGAACGCGTGGCCACACCTCGTTAGAGCCGGGTACCGTGTCGGATTGACGCCGGGGTCTCCGGCGCTGGTGATGAGCCGAGCGCCGTCGTCCGTTTGGCCGGAGTCTTAAGTCAGGACCCCGCACCGGAGGCGATGCCCTTGCCGCCGCGCTCGGGCTCCTGTTTCCGTCGCTCGGCGTAGTGGAAGATCGTCCAGTAGAGGACACCGATCATCACTCCACCGCCGACGATGTTGCCGAGCGTGACGGGCAGTAGGTTGTCCACGTAGAACGCGTTCCACGTTAGATCGCCGTACGCGGCCGCGTCGATCCCCGCACCGGCGAAGAAGTCGGCCCCCGCGGTGTCCTTGATGAGGATCGCCAAGGGGATCATGAACATGTTGGCGACAGAGTGCTCGAAGCCTGTGGCGACGAACAGGGCGATGGGCATCGTCACGGCGAGGATTTTGTCCGTCGTGGTGCGGCCCGAGTAGGCGGCCCAGATCGCGAGGCAGACCAAGAGGTTGCACAGGATGCCGAGCACGAAGGCCTCGAGGAACGTGTGCGAGACCTTGCTCGAGGCGGTGTCGAGGACGACGGCGCCCCATCCGCCCTCGGCGGTGCGCCACGTCCCGCCAGCGTAGATGAGCACGACGATCGTCAAGGCGCCGAAGAAGTTGGCGACGTAGACGATCCCCCAGTTCCGCAGCAGCTGGAACCACGTGATCCGGCCGCTCGCGCGAGCGGTGAGGGTCAACGTCGACGAGGTGAACAGCTCGGCCCCGGTGAGCACCACGAGGGCGAGGCCGCTGGAGAAGACCAGGCCACCGAGCACCTTCGCCACGCCGAGGGGGAGACCCTCCGCGCCGACCTGGCTCGTCGTGAAGAAGACGAACCCAAGCGCGATGTAGCCGCCGGCGGTCAGGCCGAGCAGGAAGGACTTGAGTGGCCACCCGGTCGCCTTCGCGTAGGCGGCGTCCTCCGCGGTCTGTGCCATCTGCGCCGGGGTCGGCATGGCTGCGGACTCGTGGTCGTCGGCCATTTCGGCTCCTTCGCTGACTGGGATCGGGCGGTGTCAGGCGATCGAGTAGTTGCCCGCCTGTCGCAGGGCCTGGTCGATGACGACGGGGTCGAGCACGATGTCATCCTTGTGCTTGAGGATGATGCGCGACTCCTGGTCTTCGATCTCGGTCGCGGCGCCACCGACGCCGGTCACGTGGTACATCGCGGCCTGCACGGTGCGTGCATCGCCGCTGGTCCGCATGCCCTTGACGATGAAGGTCGTGCTGATCAACTGGTCCCCTCTCAGATCACTCCGTTGAACGCCTGCATGGCGCCGTCCTCGCGGGTCCCCCCGCGGCCGTCACCGTACTCGGCGTAGTCCCGGATCCACTCGATGGACCTGATCCACTTGACCATCTTGTAGCCGTGGTTGGACTCCACGCGCAGCCGGAGCGGCGCCCCGAGGTGGATGTCGAGGGGCCGGTCGTTGCGCTCGTAGGCGAGGATCGTGTTGTCCTCGTCGAGCATCTTCAGGTCGAGCACCGTATAGAAGGGCTCGCGGGGACGGTGGTCCCACATCTCCTGGGCCAGACCGTGGGACGTGATCATCACATAGTTGGCACCCTCGGGCCGGGGGCCGAGCAGGTCGAGGACGTCGGTGAGCTTGACGCCCGCCCACTTCGAGGTGGCCGACCAGCCCTGCATGCACGTGTGGACGGCGATGTACTCGGTCTTCGGCATCGCCTTGAGCTCGTCGAGGCTGAGCTCGATCGAGCTGTCGTCAAGTGCGTTCCCCACCTTGAGGCGCCAGTCCTTCCATCCGGTGTCACGGTGGTGGAGCCACTCGGTGGACTCGTCCTCGGTCGG
Organism: Kocuria coralli; assembly: GCF_008831305.1. GTDB lineage: Bacteria > Actinomycetota > Actinomycetes > Actinomycetales > Micrococcaceae > Kocuria > Kocuria coralli. The sequence continues at coordinate 875 of NZ_ML708618.1, read as the reverse complement.
TGGCAGGCCGTTCGTCCAGTGGAACTCGGACAGCTCCTTCTCCGTGTAGGCGTTCTGCTTGTGCATCCGCGGCTTCATCCAGTTGAGCCCGATCTTGCGGACCGGCTCGGTCAGGGTGACGAGGATCTTCTGGGTGAGTGGCCGGTTAATCAGCGAGGCGTAGCTGAGCCCGATCCAGAACGCGAACACGAGGACGATCGTGATGAGGACGATCGTGAATGCCTGCGCGTACCGGGCGGTGTCGGTGACCCCGAAGACCATGTGCGGAAGGTTGTACTCGGGGTGCACGAGAAAGACCAGCCCGACATGCCCGATAATGAACAGCGTCATCAGCACCATGCCGATGAAGTGCAGCGACTGCGCGCCCTGGTGACCGCCCCAGAACCTCACGTAGCGCGGGAAGCGCGAACGGATGGCCGGCGACATCGCCAGGCCCGTGAGGATGAGGAACGGCGCGAGGATGAAGATGACACCCGTGTACGTGAGCATCTGAAGGGCGTCGTACAGGGTGAAGTACTCGATGTCGGGGACCCCGAAACCCGCGTAGATCTTCATCGATTCCCACGCCTCCGGGAAGATGTCCCACGAGGTCGGGACGATGCGCCGCCACAGACCGGTGCCGAACAGCAGGACGACGTAGGCCAGTCCGTTGATCAGCCAGAGCGTGACGCCGAACCCGTGGAAGTGACGACCGAGACCGATGTTCTTCCGGCCGGGCAACGTGAAGATCGGGCTCGCGCTCCGCTCGTCCATGAGCGAGGTGTAGACGCCCTCCTCCTGGGGGAGCTCCTGGCGCGTAAACTTCAGCCATTCAGTGCCCGGTTTGCTGTCGTTGCGCCACCACAACCTAGTGTCGCGTGTCGTTAGTTCCTGAA
>NZ_ML708617.1 GCF_008831305.1 Kocuria coralli | reverse complement strand
TACACGGACCCCCCTTCGGTGATCGTCGCTCCACCCAGGTCCACGGAACCCTTGCCCGTTACTTTTATATTCGTTAAGTCAACGGGATGGAAGATTTGGACACCACTCAGATCTAACTGGTTCTCACTCCATGAAGGGTTTGCGTTTTCGCGGAGGTGGTTTGCGATGATTTTGTACCCAGTGGTGCGAACCGAGACCTCGTTATGCAGCTCCTGCTTAGGGACATCAGGGGAAGGCGTATGTCCTTCTTCTGCGGATCTCGCCGGGGTCTCGTCCTGTGGGTGTTGCAGTAGGCCGTCGAGGGGTTGACGGAGGTACCCAGTGATCGTGTTGATGCAAACCTGAACCTCGTCGTGTCGACCTGCGCTGTGCCAGTCATCAGCCAGGGCCCCAAGTGCATATAGGGCAGCGGTGCGCTTGATGGGACGCTCGGAGTCGGATAGAAGCTCCACTGCCGTTACGTAGCGCTCTCGCAGTTCCCGGTCTCGCTCCGCGTCAAGACGTCGTTGGTCGCGTTTGTTGGCTTCCAGTTCCTCGTGGTGCCGGGACAGGCTAAGTCCGACACCCACGATCGCTATCGCACCACCGATGGACAGAGTGATGACCTGCGCCAATCTCAGGTGAAGATCAACCTCCTCGGGTGAGCTTCCTTCTGGAACCCAGGCACCTGTAAGCAAAGATGGTCCCCAAAACAGGGCAGCAAAACCGGCCGCGAGCACGATAAGTATCCCCGGGACAAGGGCCGCCCATCGCCCACGCCCCTGTCGTCGCGGCCGATGCTCCTTACTCATGTTTGATGTCCTTCGATCTGAGGTACCACCGTGCACATTCACCGGTTGTGGCCGTAGCTCGTCTCCCTGCACAGCACGGACAAGGAGGGGCATGTTGACTTACCCACGGACCAGAAAGCATAGGACGTGGATAAACCGCGGACTCGTGATGTTCAGTTCATGACATAAGAAAGCCACGCCGAGTCCGCGTTCAACCCCTGCGTGGAGGTACCCCGCGGTCGCTCCCTTGGGGAATCCCCCTGGAACCACCCGCCCCGGGGCATCATCAGAGGTGATCCAAATGGATCACCTGCCCCTGGCATGAGTGTGGGCCACCGGCTGATAACCGGTGGCCCACGTTCGTGTGCTGGGTCCTCAGCGGGACAGGCCGCCGGAGCCGGGGGCCGCAGCGGTCCAGCCCGCGTACTCATCGGCGCCGGCGCCCTGGGCCTGGGTGCTCGGGCTCTGCTGACCCTGGACGGCCCCGGCGGTGCGGTTGGCGTTCTGTCCATCGGCCTGGGGCTCGGCGGTGTGCCAGCGCAGCGAGGGGGCGACGTCATCGGCGAAGACCCGGTGATTGATTCCGGCCTCCCCGTTGTTGCGCACGAACGGCGAGGAGGACAGGGTGCCCTCGACCTTGACCCGGTCGCCCTTGCGTAGCGAGGACTCGACGTTGCGGCCCAGGCGTTCGTTGCTGACCCCGACGCTGTAGTAGTTGGTCTCACCATCGACCCACTGCTCACCCTCGCGGACCCGGGTGTTCTCGGCCAGGTCGAACACGGTCATGTCCTTGCCGGCGTTGGTGGTGATCGTCTTGGGGTCATCCACCAGGTTCCCGGTGACGTGGAAATCTCGGACGTTAACAGCCATAGCAGTCTCCTCATCTCATGCGCACCCCGAGGGTCGGGGCCCGTCACCGATGTATCGGTGACGGGCCCCGGGGCCGTAGGTGAGCTGTTTCTCAGCGCGAGGCCGACGCGCCGGCCATCCGCGAGGAGGCCACGACCTCAGCCGTATCCGGCGCCCCCACCGGCTCAGCACGCTTGGTGCTGCCGGTGGCGCGCGGTGCACCACCGCCGAAGGCCTCCGCGGCCGACTGCCCAGGCCCCTGCTGCGGGCCCGGCGACCAGGCGCCAGGCCCTGTCACGGTGTGCTCGGCGCCAGTAGCACCAACAGGGCCCGTAGCGGTCTTGGCGGTGGCCTGTTGCGGGGCGCGTGCGTCGAAGGCTGTGGCGCCTGCCTTCATCGCGTCCCCGGCGTCGCTGATCAGCTGCCGGGCCCTCTCCGAAGTCGTGCCCAGCAGCCGACCGGCCCCGATGGAGCTGATCTGCTGACCTTCCTGGTCCCTGACGTGCACGGTCCCATCAACGCGGTGCAGCTGCACGTTGACCCCGGTGTCCTTGGACCCGGTCGGCGAAAGCACCACGGAGGCGTCCTGCCGGGAGATCTCCGGGCGCTGGATCCTGACCCCGTCGTGATCGGCACCAGGCCGTTCCCACGAATCGGTCATGGCCACCACACCAGCCATCCACGCCCGGTCGCGCATCGCCGCCGGCTGCTGCGTCTCCTTGACCTGCTCAGGCTGCTGGGACTGCTGGGCTGGTTCTTTCACGGCCCGGATCCGCTCGGTGTCGGTGCCGGCTTCCTTGCCCTGGGCGGTGATCTCCAGGCGGGGATCCTGCTCACCGACCAGGCGCGCGTTCAGATCCGGGCGGTGTGCCTGGATCCTTGCCTGAGCCTCTTCCACACTGATCGGGCGCACCTGCTCGGGCGTGCCCTGCTCTTTGCCCTGGGTGACCTCGAAGAACTGGCCCTGGATCTCCACCAGCTCCCCGGCCGGCTTCTCCCGCTGCGCATCCGGCGCCGGCGCCGCCTCCTGCGCCGGGGCCGGCGTGGGGTTCAAGCCGCGATCGCTGCCCCCGGAGGCATCCTCCAGGCTGATCCTCTTGGCCTGGGAGGTGTCCAGCCAGCCCAGTTCGTTGCCGTCGGCATCGCGCAGCTGTGCTCGTTTCTCCCACTCCTGGCGGGTCCGCGGGGCGTGGTTGGAGACGTACTTCGCGAGGCGCGCAGCGTCCCGGCGGGCGCGGTCGGCAACGACCCCGGCCAGCTCCAGCGCAGCGAACAGGGCCTCGATATCGGCGTCGATGTTAGCGATGTCTTCACTCAAGACTGCTCATCCTCATCCTGGTGACCGTTGGTGCTCTTTCCCGGGGAGCGGTCGACCTCTGAGGTGATGACCTTCTCCCACGTTGTACCCCCATCGGTGGAGAACTCCCACCACGTAGCCGTGACCCCGCCACCGGCCCCGACGATGGCCGTGGCCGTGAGCAGGACGTCGCCGGCGGTATCCGTTCCCCGGCGCACCGCCGCAGTCACCGTTGAGGGCATCGACGGCGACGTCGACGCGACGTCGACCGGTTCCGAGGACAGCACTTGCTCGTCGACGTCGACCGCGCACATCCGCCACCTGGCAGCCGGCTGCGTGGAGGACACGGAGACGGGCTGGGTGTCGCGGATCTCTGCCAGGTGCCCGGCCCAATCGGCCTCGTCGATCGGCAGTACCGCCGCGCCGACACCGGGCCGGTAGGACCGGGTGGGAACGTGGGCGTTCTTGGCCACGCAGGCCTTGGCTTTGCCGGCCAGCCGGTCGCGCATCATCCCGAGGTGGAAATGCCAAGCCGTCATCGGCGTCATCGTCGGCGTGGTGGCCTCCCACGCCTGCGCCTCGGCGTTGGCCGCAGCCCATAGTTCCTCGACGATCTCCGGGTGCCTGTACCAGCAAGCAGGGATCTCATCGACAGGGATCCGGTGGGTCTCCACCAGCCAGTCGACCCAGCCACGCAACCAGGTCCAGACCTCGCCCATGGACTCCTCGGGCAGATCCCGCCACCGGGTGCCCAGCCACTGCGGGACGTCCGCAAGTTCCTCGGTGACGTCGCTGACTGCGGAGTCCTCATAGGCGGCCGGGCCGGTCTGCTGGTCGACGTCGGCCGGCGGTGCCAGCGTCTCCCACATCGACCCGACACTCGAGGGTGGATCCTGACGATCGCCTTCCCCCGGGCTGGATCCATCCACGGTGTGGGCTGCGGTGTTATCGGTGTCGATGTGCTGGCTCATCCCTACTCCTGATCTACTCCTGGTCTTTGATCTTCCAGCCCGGAAACAGGGCCTTCATCACTGAGTTGGTGATCGCGTCCAGGGCCTGGTCTTCTGTCATCGCGTCGCGGCGCATTTTCGTCGTGACGATCCTGTGGTGATCCGGGCACAGCCAGATCTTCTTGCCGTGCCACCTGCCCTCGACCAGCTCCGCGCCTGGTTCCCCCTCCTTGACGCAGATAAAGCACTTGACGTCGTCGTAGGTATTCATCCCCCGCGCGTTCCCCCGTGTATTCGTCATCATCGTCGTCCCCTTCGGCGTGGTCCTGGTGTGCTCTGACGCTGTCGGCGCTTGCGCAGCCCCACGACGATCATCGCTGTTGCGCGTCGTCGATCCCGCCCCCAGAAGTCCCGTCGACGTCGGTCCAGTTCCTCGTGCAGCTGCTCGTGATGGGTCCGGCACAACGGCATCAGGTCCTCGTCGGCCTCCCCAGACACCCACGCCCCGGTGGGTGTCTGGGAGACCCCGTCGTAGTTCATGTGGTGTAGATCCAGCCGCTGCGTGGTGCCGCAGACCTGGCACACCGCTTCCCGGCCGCTGTCCTTGACCGCGGTGAACCAGGCACGCCGCCGGCGGAACCACGCCCCTGAGCGCAGATACCCGCGATAGGCGGTGTTGCCGCTTCTGGCCAGTGAGAACCCCATGCCTGGCCGCGCTCACGCGTTCACCGAATCGGTGCCGGCGGTCAGGGCCTCAGCCAGCCGGTGATCGAATCGCTTGATCGCGGCCTTGATCTCATCGGCGTCTTTACGATCGACCCACTTCGACATGGTGAGTACGATCGGCCGCGCCGACCGGAGCAGCAGCAGCCCCGTCCCGGTGGGCAGCCGGCGCAGCTCGGCCACGGTGATCACTGCCTCCTTGTGGGCCTGCTCCCCGGTCGAGGTGCCGGTGTTGGACCAGGTCTTGGACCGTTCTTTCACCACGCGTTCGCCCATCAGGTTCTCCAGGCGCTTGAGTTCCTGGTCGTTGCCGGAGCCCCCGAGCTGGATCGTGATCGTGGCGGAGTCCAGGATCTGCTGGGCTTCCTGCTCGCCCCAGGCCACTCGCGCGTTGGAGGGTGACTGGAGGATCACCATCGTGGAGATCCCCACGCCTCCGCCGTCGGACATGATCGTGGGAAGTTCTTTCCACGGGGCGAGGTTGGCGATCTCGTCCAGGATCAGCGACAACGGCGGATCCAGCCGGTTGCCGGGCATAGAGACCGCCATTTCCCTGGCCTGGGCGCTGATCGCGTCCATCAGCGCGATCAGCATCGGCGCGGCCGCCCCGCCGCCGGTCTTCGTGCCCACCAGGAACAGGCTGCCCTTGTTCTCCAGGAAGGTCTTCGGGTCCAGGCCCTCACCGGGTGCCGGGTTGAGCACGTCAGCGACCTCGGGCAGCATCAGCGACGACGTTGCGGAGGAGACCCCCATCCACTTCGAGGGCAGCATCCGCGGATCCGAGTTCAGTTCCGTGTCCAGGGCGGATCCCCACCCCGGGGTGGCCCGCGGGGAGCCCTGCAAGATCCCCACCGCTTCCTCGGCCAGGCCCGGGGAGGCGCCCCACCGGCCTAGCGTGGGGGTGTCCACCCCGCCGATCGCTGCCGCGTGCAGCAGGTACTGGAGGATCGTGGTGGCCACACCGGCCCATTCCTGGTTCGAGGAGGACTGGCCCATCGACGACGCCCCCACGATTGCCTGCGCCCGCCGGGAGGCCACCAGAGGGTCCTCACAGCCCTGTGAGGGCGACCACTTCAGCGTCGAGGGTAGTTTCGTCAGCCCCTGCGGGTCGAACAGGGCGCACGGGCCGATCTTCTGCCGCGCCTCCCACACTGCCCGCACGTTGTCCCCGCGAGTCGAGGTCGTCACCACCGCTCCCGGGGCATCCAGTAGGGCGTTGATCGCGATGAAGAAGCCTTTACCCGATCGTGGTGGGCCCAGCACCACCACGGAGTCCTCGGCCGTGATCCACACGTCCGCGCCCTGGGAGGTCCCCACCCGTAGGCCGACGTCGGTCGGCTTGGGGTCCTCCAAGGTGGGGCGCACCGCGGACGCCTTCTGCATCAGCGCCGGCTCACCGGCCTTCTGACGGACCTCACGGGACTTCGCTACCCCGTGCCGGCTGCACAGCTGCCTCAGTAGCCTCGCGTCGGATTCAGCCCACCGCGACCACAGCACCCAGGCGAACACCGTGGCCACGATCACCACCAGCAGCACCAGGCCTACGAGCACGCCCATGCCCACTACCGAGGGGGTGCATCCTGACTCGGTCGCCAGCGCGTCCCCGCCCTGGCGGAAGAAGTTGATGACCGCCATCGGGCCCATCTGTTCTGGCCACTGCCCGCACTGCACCCGTGCCACCAGCGCACCGGTTCCGACGATGCCGGCCCACACCAGGGCGACCAGCCCGAAGGCGATGCCGATGATCCAGCCCCACGTGTCGTCGTTGTTCTGCATGACGGTCTCCTCCTCAGGCCGCAGCCATGGCGTGGTCGGTGTCGAACAGCTCGCCTTCGAGCTTGGAGCGGATGGTTTTCACCATCCGGCCCTCCTGCTCCCCGATCTTCCACAGGGCTTGACCCTTCGGGGCCCGGGAGATCTCCTCCTGCTCCGAGGCCGTCAGCCGCAGCATCTCCCCGGTGGCTGCCAGCTGATCGGACTTCTGCCGGTGGACCACCCGAATATCGGTGTCTGCCAGCAGCGACATCGCCAGCTCACGGGCACGTGAGCCCTCATCGCCGGCGCGGAACAGATCTTTGAGCTTGTGCAGGATCAAGATGTTGAACAGCCCGTAGTCACGCGCCAGCTTCCACTGCCGCACCATCCGCTCCAGGGCCGGCTCATCGTCCATGTTTTCCCAGCCCTCCTCATAGACAGCGATCCGCTGCCCGGAGTCCCGGTTGGTGAACACGGACTCGGCCCACGAGGACACGCAGTGACTGGCAATCTTGCGGGCCTCCACCGACAGCTCACCCAGAGGGCGGGTGTTGAAAACGATCATCGGCAGGTCCTCGTTCATCGCTACCGTCGAAGGCCCATCGAACAGCCCCGCCAGGTCCCCGTCGACGAGCTGACGCAGCTGGTTCGCCACGCTGCGCCCAGCACCCTGGGTGACCTCGGCGTCTTCCTCCGAGGGGTTGTAGAGGTGATGGATTACATCCGGGATCGTCGGGGAGATCACCGCGGCCTGCGCGATCGGGGTCTGCGGGGTCATCGAGGCCAGGTCCTCGCCCTTGGCCGCAGCAGCAGCGGCGATCGCCTGGGTCAGCGCCAGGTTCTCGTCCCCACTCATCCTCTGCTTGGACAGCACCTGCACGATGGTCTTCATCACCGACGCCCGGCGAGAGCGCACCATCCGCACCCACTCGTGATCATCCAGTGCGTCACCGGACTGGTTCGTCGCCGGGCGCTTGCCGGGATCCAGCGGGTTGATGACCTTGCCCGGGACCCCGATCGTGATCTCCGGGTCAACACCATCGGGCGCCAGGCCCTTGGCCACGATCACCCATTCGGCCTTCGGGTCCGACATGATCACCGCGCGACGCCCGGCCTGGACCATGCGCTTGACCCACGCCTTGGTGGTGGTGGACTTGCCGGTGCCCACGGTGCCGATCAGCACGCAGGACATGCCGGTGATCAGCCCGCGGTTGTAGCACTCCCACGGATCCACGCACCACATGCCCCCGCCCTCGGTCACCATCCCGATGAAGCCCCTCACCGTGCCCAGCCCCGACTGGGAGACCCAGGGGAAGGCCCCGGCCAGGGTGAAGGTCGAGGCCTCACGGACCTCCGGGCGCGAGATCAACCCCGAGGCCCGAAGGTTCCTGGCCCGGGCCTCACCGCCAGCTGCGAACGTCCGTCGGGCCAGGCCCTTGACGTTGTTCTGCCCGCTGTCTCGGTTCCACTGCTTGCGCAGCCGGGCGGCTTCCTTCTGGGCCTCCCGGCGTGCGCTGCGGCGCTCCGGGCGGGACAGGCCCGGGGCCTCCCAGGTGATCATGTGCATCTCGGCTTTGTGCTTACCCATGCCCTGTTCCTCACTTCGCCTTGATCAGTCCACGGCCCAGCGGGACCGCAGAAGAGAGGAACCCCGGCCACTGCTGCCCGTACAGGGTCCGCAGCTCGCACCCTGCCCGGGTAGCGCCGGAGATCATCCGTTTGGTGTTCGTTTCCAGCTCGTCCTCACTGGACCCGGAGACCACGACCAGGCCCATGAACCGGGCCATCCCGTGCCCGGCCAGCAGCTCCTGGCCGGTACGGTCCAGGTCGGTGTTGACTGCGGCGTCGGTGAGCTTGGCGGACTGGCCCATCTGCTGGCGGATCACCGCGGCCGAGTGCTGGTCATTCAGTCGGTCCTGCACCTTTTTCATGCCCGCGTTCACGCCCTGGGGTCGGATGATCTGGGTGACCACGTGCGGGAAGTCCCCGGAGTTGAGGTGGCGCATGAACCCGGGCTTTTCCGGGCGGGTGGGCCACTGCGAGATCTCCAGCACCCGGTGCCAGGCGCCATCCACGCGCAGCCGGTCCCATTCCACATCCACGCCCATCGGGCCGGCCGTGGCCGCGGTGACCACGGTGCGGCCCTCAGTGATCGCCACCGCCTCATCGGGGATGAAAGCCCGGCGCGTGATCGCAGACAGGGCGTCAGCATCCAGCCACGCCATCACATCGACGTTCGCCTCGTGCAGCAGGTCCTCGTACTCCTGCTGGGCCCGACGCATGACCGACAGCAGCCCTGGGATCCCGCCGCCATTGGACTTCACCTGTTCGCGTACGGCCGGCTGGGAGATCGTGATCGCCGCCAGGTCGTCGTGCTGGACCTGCGACCGGTCACCGGTGAGCAGCCCCAGGTAGTCGTTGTGCAGCAGCGGTGAGAGGTCAGGACCGGCAGCCATGCCGTTTGACCTTGCCTCCTGGACCTGCCGCTCGTAGGCTGCCCGGATCTCAGCGGCACTGGCCGTGGTGATGGTGTCCGAGGCCTGCACCGCGATCACGCCAGGCTCCGCATAGAGGCTGTCGAGCATCGCGGACCAGTTGATGATCACATCGGCCTGGTCCTCCGGCTCCGCCATCCGGAACCCATGGGGAGAGACCCGGGCGATCACCGTGGCGGTCTTGGTCACCGGATCCCAGACCAGGGCCGACCCACCATCCAGGGTGTACAGGCGCAGCTCCGCGGCTTCACCCGGCAGCCGCAGCCGCACTGGTGCCGGCACGCCGGCTGCGATCGCGGCCTCCTCGGCCTCCTCATCGGCGGCCAGTTCCCGCTGGGACGGCGCCTGAGCCACGAAGTTGTCCTGGCTCTTGCCCCGCTGCCGGATCGAGCGGTAGCGCTGTTTGATCCACCACGGCAGCGGCCTCCCGGAGACGTTGACGATGGTGCCTGCCACCGCGATCAGCAGTAGCACCATCACCAGCACACTGAACCAGGACCAGGAGGTGGCAGAGGAAATGAAGATCACTCCCATGAACGCCATCAGCAGCCCGCCGGCGCCGATCACCTGCCACATGTCCAGCCACAGCACCGCTTTGCTGCCCCCACCACGGGGGAACTGCACCGGTGCCAACTCGCTTCTATGCTCAGCCATCACCCATCACCTCCTGATCAGTCGGGTCACCGACTGCATGACTCGTCCGCCGACACGACCGCCGGCTCCTGTGGCCCCTGCCATGGACCGTTCCGCTCCACCGGCGGCCGCTACGGCGGTGAACCCGAAGATCCCCATCGTGGCCAGTGGCATCACGGCGGCGATCACCACGCACACCAGCGCGGCCACGAACTGCTGAGTGGTCGCTGCGTACCGGAAAACGCTGATGCCCATCACCAACGTGCCGGCCGCCAACGGCTTGGCGATCAGCAGCCCGAAGATGATCGCCAGCCAGCGGAAGAACCACGCTTTGGTGGCATCCAGCGACAGGCCGAACACGGCCACTGCTGCGAAGGCCGTCAGCAGCACCAGCAGCATCGTGCGCAGCGAGAGCATGAACGACAGGAACATCGACGCCAGCCAGATCACCCCGGCCAGCACCGCCGGCACGATCAGCTCGAACCCGCCGGCGTTGTCCCCCACACCCCGCCAGATGTTGTATTCGCTGTTGGCCTGCTGGAACTCACCCTGATCGTTGAGCTCGAAGCCGAACAGCTGCATGAACCCGGACATGTTCTGGGTCTCGCCGTTGACCTCCAGGATGAAGTTCGTCACCCCGTCGAAGGCTGCGGCCGCTGACATGATCAGCGTCACCAGAATCATCGTGACCGGGATCCCGAAGAACCCCGCTGCGGCACCGCGCAGGATCTTGTCCGATCGGGACTGGAACACCCCTGTCACTACCTGGGCTGCGACCAGCGCAACCAGGATCGGAGCCATGACCACGATGATCACCCACAGCATTCCTGGGTCATCGCCAGCCCCGACGACCCCGGCCCACCACTCGGGTGAGAGATTCGAGGCCTCGAACGCATCGCGCAGGAACGTCCAAGAGTCCTCCGCGAACCGCTCGACCGTGGCCTGGAACCCGTCACGGGAACCCTCGGAGAGCCAGTCTCCGATGTTCTGACCTGTCATCACCGTGGCCATGACTCCACCTCCGTATCCTCTGTGATCAGCCCGGGCTCAGAACGCGCCGAGCATGCTGATCAGACCAGCGGCAGGTGCCGCTTCCGGCGGAGCGGCATTGCCGAGCGCGATCGAGGTTCCGAAGAAGACGATGGCGCTGGCCCCAGCAACCACGGCGGAGCCGATGATGCCGAAAAGCACCACCATGAACCCCTTCGACTGATTGCCCGGGGTGTTCGTGATCTTTCCCGTGCCGATCAGCACACCGCCCACGGCGATGATCGCCACCAGGAAGATCAGGCCCAAGGCCATCGCCCACCCAGCCGCGGTACGCAGCGCCGGCAGGAACGGTGCATCGGACTGGACCGTCACACCCGGGTCGAAAGACTGAGCGAACACGCTCACGTTGGCCGCCGTCTGTCCGAAAAGCTCTGTCGTCAATAGCTCCAGCATTTCTCTCCCTCTTTCCTCAGGTATTGCTTCAGATATTTCGTAGGTTTCAGTTCGTGGATGAATACGTTTGGTTTCGGTGAAGATCGGTTAGCTGAAGGCCACCTCCTCGGGCTCACCGGTCGAGCACTCACCAGCCGGGGAGACCGTCTCGTCCACCTGCCGGAGGTTCAGAATGTTGTTCTGCCGCCCGTTGACGTGGACCATCCGGCAGGAATCGACGGTGCCGTCATCGCAGCCCGAGGTCGGGTCCGGCCAGTAATCGACGGTGACCTCGTTGAAGTCCCGCACGTCGTGCTCGTACTCGCTGGAGACCAGCGCCGCCCATTCGGAAGCGACGTCGTCGGTGAAGCCGTTGCCGGCATCGACGAAAATGGCTTCCCGCGGTTGTGAGCACTCCCCACGGCCTGACTCGGCCTCAACGGCTTCCACCTCAACCTTGTCCACGGCGTAGAGCGTGCTTCCGCCGGCGACCAGCGAGCCGACTGAACCGATCACCGCCGCACCGAAGCCGACACGTACCGTGACCATCAACGCGCCACCCACGAGCTCGGATTGGTGGGCCTTCTTCCCGGCGTAGACGCCGATCACGCCCACGACCACCCCGAGCACCAGCAGAATCAGGCTGGCGACGAGGATCGTGCCCGACAGCCCAGCCAGCCCGGGAACGGCTTCACCGGAGTTGGTTGTCCACATGGCCCCTCCTACGGGCCGGCCCGGAACCATTCATCGGTCCCGTGACGCACCAGCCCTTCCAAGCAGCCATCGCCTCACCGCTCTGCCGTGTGTTGCTGCCCCTCCCCTTGGGGCGCGTCACACTCGACCGGTGGTTCTTGCGATGTCTGACCAGCACCGCATCCTGGTAACAGGAGCAAACGAAGGAGCACACCATGACCGCCGCCGGTCTTCTCTTCACCGTCAGCCTCGCCGGCCTGGCGTTCCTCCTCCTGGGCTTCCAGCTGCTGGTCAACGCCGTGCGTTTCCTGCTGTGGATGATCTCCACCAAGGCCGGCTGGATCTTCGCCGGGATCCTCGTTCTCGTCGCCCTGTACCTGCGCTACCGCTGAGCTGTGCCCGTGCTGCCGCACAGTCCGCCGGCGGGTCACCGATGACCTCCCACCAGAGACCCCACCCCCGGGGTTCTCGAGAATGGAGGAGGTCATCATGATCACCGTCTACGGCAAACCCGACTGCATCCAGTGCGATCGCACGGTCAAGGCACTCGACCGAGCCGGCGTGGACTACCAACCCCGCGACGTCACCCAGGACCCCGAGGCCTACCGGCACGTCACCGAGACCCTGGGCTACCGGCAGGTCCCCGTCGTCGTCCACCAGACCGACACCGGCACCGAGCACTGGTCGGGGTATCAGCCGGCGCGGATCAAGCAGCTCACCACCGCCGGCCACCGGCCCGATGCGGCCACGATCACCGCGGCCACCACGGCCAGCACCATGACCGTCCGGTGAGCACCACAACAACCCAAGGGGCGGGACACCACCAGGTGTCCCGCCCCTTAACTTCTGTCCTGCCCCTCACTGCTGTTCTGCTGCGTCACGAGGATTCGCTAGGTGCCGCCTCCTGGTCCTCACAGTGGTAGGCGGTCACGGTCTCCTGCCCGTCGACCTCCTCCACCGCAGCGGTACAAGCCCGGGTGCCGCCCTCGGGGACCACCTCCCCTTCGGCAGCGTGCCAAGCCCAGGTCACCTCCACGGAGATCCATTCCATGCCCTCGCGGGTTTCGCCGTGCTCCATCGTGGGCACCACCTCCGTGTCCGCTGAGGACCAGGCGCCGGCGGCTTGTGCTTGCCGCCACCACATCGGCGCCCAGGACCCCGAACCCCCCGTGCTCCACTCCAGTGCCTCCTGGGTCACCAGTTCCTGGACCCGGGTCGAGGCATCCGAAGGTGTGGTGTCCTGGGTGGTGTCCCACACCGCCAGGGCGCGCATCGCCTCGATCGCCACCACCTCCTTCGACGACCGATCCACCGTCGACATATCCAGGAAGCCCGGGAACTCTCTCCCGTCTCCCTCGAGCGCCGGAGAGGGCGAGGGAGCCACCACACCGTTGCCGGCGACATCACCAGGGCCCGGTGACAGCTCCGTCGACCACCCCGGGGCAGGTGATCCATTTGGATCACCTGCCGTCGACGACGGGGTACTGGCCGGCCCCGCCGTCTCAGCGCCCGGCAGGGTCTCAGGGGTCGATGACGCCGAGACCGTCGGTGCCGGTGCCGGCTGATCCCCACCGCCGCCGCAACCGGTCAGCGCCATCACCGCGGCCGCCATCGTTACCGCTGCTCGTGCTCCATTCCTGCGCATCACAGCGCCCCTTTCTCTTTCATGATCGGTTCCGGGTTCACGTTGTAGAGTTCGCCGCTTCCGTCGCGTTCCCACGGCTTGGTGCAGGCCGGGGTGCCTGGCTTCATCACCTCGAAGTGCAGGTGCGTGCCGAACGACAGCCCCACGTTGCCCTCGATGCCGATCGGATCCCCGCGGGAGACCTCGTCGCCAACCTGGACGTTGTTCTGGTGCAGGTGGATGAAGTTCAGCAGCATCTCCGAATCAGTGCCGTTATCGACCTTCATCTGCACCATGCCGTCGAACTCCGCACCCGGTGCGCACACGATCTCCCCATCCGTCGGTGCCACGACCGTGCCCCCAGGGTCGGTGCCAGCCCCTGTGGACATATCCACCCCGAGATGGAAGTTCGCGTGACAGCCCGAGGCGATGTCGTAATTTCCAGCCCCACACCCAGGCATCAAGTTCCGCGCCCCGTAACCGGAGGTGAACTGGCCTCCAGGCAGCGGGTTGGCCCACTCCCCTTCGCCCAGTTCCACATCGGAGACATCAGCAGCGGAGGCCACCTGGGTGCACTCCACAGCGAAGTCCTCTTGCGCCCCGTCGAAGATGCGCTCCACATAGTTCTGCGTCTCCTGATACGGCGGCAGCTCACCGTTAGACAGCCCAGGCGCGCCCTCACCGGCGTTGTAAGCCCCCACCGCCAGGCGGGCGGCATCCGGGCCGTCCTCGGTCTCCCAGCCCTCCGCCAGGGACAGCAGGTGCTGCATGTACCGCCCGTAGGCGGCCATCGCGTCCTCCGGGTCGCGGGGGTCCCCGCCCTCGCCGTACTGGGTCCAGGTCGCCGGCATGAACTGCGCCGGCCCCTGCGCCCCCACCGGGGAGGTGGCCGAGGTGGAGAACCCGGACTCGGCATTGATCTGCGCGGCCACGATCTCCTCCGGCAGCCCCGAGGCCTCCGCAGCGTCAGCCACCGGGCCCACGAACGCTTCCGGGACCTCCACACCGCTTCCGCCGCCCTCCGCGGCGTTCGCCCGGCACGTTCCGCCGGCGTTCGTGTTAGCCGCCGCGACCTGGGTGTCGTGCTCGTCCTTGGCCGAGGCCGCCCCCACGCCCATCAGCAGCATCAGCATTGACAGCAGCACCACCAGGATCAGCGTCAGGACGCCCATCAAGAAGGCGGGGATCCCCACCAGCTTGAGCATCAGCCCCACGCCCAGGCGCTGCGCGGTGCGTTTCACAGCGCCGGCTCCCACGCCTCATCGGACAGACCGGTGAACCCGGAGGGTTCCTCCGACCAATCCGTGACCACGCACCGATCCACGCCCTCGAACGGCGGGCAAACCACCACCGCCTCCAGCAAAGCCCCCGAGGGCGTGTCCAGGCGCTGATCCCCGGCCGTGATCTCACGCTCCAGGCGCACCCCGACCTGAACCAGGTGGGTTCCCGGCACCTCCTGCGGCCCATAGGCGAAGTCCGGTGCCACCCCGCGGCCCGCCTCCAGGGCGGCGTCCATTTCTGCCCAGGACACCACCGCGTTCGACGAGGCCTCCTGGTCCCCGGCCTCACCCCAATCGGTCTGCTGGCCCTCCTGCGAGGAGGCCAGGAAACTGTCCCTGGCCTCATACCACTGCGCCGGCTCCGTGTCCCTGGTGTCCACGGTGCGGATCGAGCGCAGGAACCTCGCCCCGGTCACCAGCGGGTCCTGCTCGTCCTCGACCCGGGAGACCACCAGGTCCTCGTCCTCGTTGATCCGATCCAGTGCCGCCTCATCCGCGGTCTGCCCCACCGGCTCCTCGGCCTCGACCTCCCCGCTCTCACCCTCAGCGGGCCCGCTGCCGTTCTCCGTGGATTCGGCTCCGGGCAGCTGCTCAGCGGTCCCCGAGGCCGAGGGCTCACCGCTGTGGCTGCCGGCCGGCGCCGGCGTCGACGGACCCGAGTCCTGCCGCACCACAGCCCACCCCGCCACGGCCACGGCGATCACCACGACCAGCGCTGCGGCCGCCACCACCAGCCGCATGCCAGGTGAGGCGTTCATCCGCTCCACCCACCGCCCACCGGCAGCACGCAAACGCTGCTCTCCCGGCGCCGTCCAGGTCGCCTGCGGCGGGTGGAAGAACGCCCACATCCCTCGTCGAGCACGCCCGATCAATCCCAGCCGCCGGCGGCCCCCGGTGCCCTCCTGGTCCTCGTTGACAGCCTCGTTCTCGGCCTCCGCCGGCTCCCGCGCCGGGTCCTGTCCAGTCTCTTCATCGCGCATCGCTGATCACCACCTCAATGCGCCATCACCACAACCCCCGCCCCACGTGTGTCTGACCACGCATCTCCGGACATGAGAAGAGCGGGTGCCCGGGACTCTCGTCCTGGGCACCCGCTCTGTCGTCGACGGCGCAGTGTCGTTCTAGCTGCCGGCCTCCAGCTCCTCGGCAGACCAGAACCGCTGATTACCCCCGAGGATCATTTCGACTTCGCCCTCGATGAGCGGCCAGCGCGTCACCTCACGCGCGTGGTTGCGCAGATCGGTCTCCATCGACCACAGCAAGCTGCCCAGCCACCCCGAGTCCTCGTCGACCGGGTAGCCGTTGATCTCGTCCAAGCCGTCGCGGTGTGCCTCGACGGACACCGCCGCGTGCATGATCTCGGAGGCAGCCCGCACCGGAGCCCGCCAGATCCTCGGCCGGCGTGCCCCGTACTCAGCCTCCCGCAGGAACTCTGGAAACCGGACACCCCCTAGACACGATGAACCCGTCTTCAAGACCGCTGATATGACCTCGTCGTGTGCGGCATCCACCGCGGTGCGCGTGCGCTCCAGCAGCGCCGCGGTGCCATTCGGACTGCGCCTATCCGTCGAGGGCACCGGTAACGCCCCCAGCGCTTCGGCTTCCTCTCGTAGCCCATACCGCGAGGCAATGGAGCCCGCCACGTCGGAGACCATCCAGTGCACCAGGCCCTTGCCGTTGAAGGTCAGCTGGGTCATCTCCCGCGGCAGCCGGCCGGCCGGTGGCGTCGTCTCGGCGGGGGCGCTCACAGCGGGTTCTCGCATCCATTGACCGCATCCTCATCATCCAGGGCGGTGCTCACCAGCTCCTCCAAGTCCTGCGACTCGGCATCAGCCTGGTCCATCCACCACCCCGCACGGGTGATCGCCCGGGCATGCTTCATGATCCTGTCCTCGAACTCGTCCTCGCTCATCACCGGATCCTCACCACGGCACAGATCCTCATGCGCGTGCTTGATCAACGAGTCCCGGAACAGCGGCGCCCACAACAGCTGCTGCTCTGATCCGTCCAGTTCCGGCAGGCCCATCTTCTTCGCATCCGCAGCGGCCGCTTCCCGCCGGGAGCCCAGCTCCTCCTTTTGCTTGGACTTCTTCCAGCACTCCAAGCACTCACCCTTAGCCAGCCAGGACGCGAAACCCTTCCGCTTCCCCGCCGGCCGATCGGACAGATCCCGTGTCTCCCGATGCCCACACGAGAACTTCACATCGAACTCCGTCTGAACAGCCATCACTACCCCTCCTCAACAAGCGATCACCTACGACCATCCATCGAAGAACCCTGCTGAGATGTATGCGCTTGTTGGACGATTTCTTGACGGCCATAGGAGCGGGGCGCAATAACTGCGAGTGACCACAGTTCCACCTAGGGCAAACTTAATAAATTCGAGGTAATTATTGGACTATTCAAGTATTGCTAACAATCAATTTGCACCCTGCGTCTTTCTTTGCAAACGACGCAAAATGGCTCTTTCACTGCATGTCCGCGAGCATTTCCAGCGAGAATCTGATCCAAGCACATTATGCAACCCAGTTAACACCAAGACCAGCCCAGAAGAAGCGGCTACCAATAAGTTCTTTTCGAGACCCTCTGGTAGTGCATCCACAATCTCTCTAGTAGCACTTCTTTTGGGCCGCTTGTGAGGCTCGGTAGGGTGTAACAATTTGTTATTCAGGTAGGCATCAATAACATCGAATAGCGAGACCCGGAATACCTCAAGGTCTCCTGATTTCGCCTTTCCGTCATCCCAACGGATCAGATCCCCATCGGACTCAATCTGCATCCCCACAGCCTTGCCCTCGTGGACAAAGAATGGAAACTTCGGCTTGCATATATCCTCCCAGCTCCTACGAAGTGCCGCTATAGACCCCACATCCTCATCTACACCTAGGGCTTCAGCCGACTGGATGACCTTAGTAAAGTTCACCTCCTCCGAATCCATAATAAACATTCTCACCGCTGGCAGAACGTAGTCTAACTCAATGTCCTTCATTTTAGGTGGACTACCCATCACTTGTTTAGTGTTATAAAATATTTTCACTTCCCACTTTGAATATAAATCTGATCTGCCGAGTGGGCGGATCGAAGTCTCCCAGTAATTTTTCTCCATAATATTGTGCGCGCTTCTCATGAAGAGTTTAATTCGACTATCGTCATCATATCTTTTAGATACCACCCCTGCCGCCCTCCTTTTCGGTATGTCAAAAGTACACAATACCGTTACAGAAGAAGTCCTACTAAAAGACGTGCAACTATGACCCCAGCTGCTTTTTCAGAACCGTCCGTGTTCCCCGATGGTTCGTGCCACCGACAGCAGCCAGAGGGTGTCCGCCAGGCGCTGCCTCGCGGTCGAGGTCGACCAACCGGTGCGGGCGGCGACGTCTTCGGGGCTGACGCGGGTGAATCCGCCGGCGCGCACGGCTTCCACGGCCACGATCCGGGTCCAGGCCCCGACCTCGTCGGGCAGGCAGCTCAGCAGGCTCTGCACGGTGATCGGGGCCCCGTTCTGGTGCAGCTGGAGGGCGCGGTGGACCACGATCGCCATCCGGATCGTTTCCCGCCGTGCCTCGCGCACCACCGGCTCGGCCAGGCCCAGTAGCCGGGCGGCCCGGGAGACTTCCCCGTCGCACTCCACCAGCACCACCAAGGCGCGGGAGACCGTGGAGTCGTTACGCAGCACCAGCTGCACCTGACCCATCACCGCCCTCACCGTGGTCCAGGCCTCGTCCTGATCCAGCACCCGGTCCTCGAACGAGGCCTGGGCGACATCGATCACCGGGGTGTCCTCATCGGCTCCGCCCTGTCCGGCGATCACCACCGAGGACGCACCTCCACGGCGCTGCCGGCGGATGTGGTCGATCGCCCGCCGCTTCCCGATCGAGGTCACCCAGGACACCAGCGGGCCTTTCGCCGGGTCCCATCGGTCGGCTGAGAGCACGGCCGAGAGGATCGCTTCCTGCACGACGTCGTCGACGTCACCGGCCATCCCGGAGGAGACCATCACCGAACGGATCACCGGGGTCACCGCGCCCATGGTGGCCAGCACGGCCTCCCAGGCCTGCGGGGACTTCGCGGCCAGTCGCTGCTGGGCCTGGGCCCGGGGGTTCTCGATCGTCATCTGATTGCTCATGGTTCAGCCCTCCTCAGGGCGTTGCGCCAGGCGATCTGCCCGGCAGCCTGCGCATTCGTGCTCGTGAAGGTGTTCGGTGTGATGGATCGGGCAGCTCACCCGCCTCACCGGCAGCACCCGTGGTGCGTGCCCGGATGCCGGTTGCGCTCCCTCGGCGGGGGCGGCGACTGCCGGCGGGCCGGTCAGTGAGCTGGTGGTCTTCTCGGAGGCGTCCAGCAGGACCTCGGGCTCTGCCCGGATGGAGCCGGTGACGTAGGCCTGGGGGCGGGCCACCCGGGTCCGGGTGCGGTCCAGGATCAGGTCCACAGCCCCGGCCCAGGCATCCACCGGCCATTGCCCGGCGACCGGGGCGCACTCGGTGCGCAGTCGGGAGAGATTCACCCCGCGGTGGATCCTCGGCGGCCGCTTTGCCTCGTCCACGGATCCCAGCGGCTTGTCCTCGGTCGTCGTCTCGTCGTCGTCCACAGGCGGCTGAGCGCCGACGGATGATGATGATGGATAAAAGACGCGCGCGTGCGTAGTAGGTAAGTGTCCGCGGGGGCCACTACCGGCAGAATCTGCCGGTAGGTTTGGCGAGATCTGCCGGTAGTCCCTACCTACCGGCAGAATCTGCCGGTGGTTCCCACTAGGGGAAACGGAGTTATCCACAGGTTTGCTATCGACAACCGGCAGATTCTGCCGGTGGTTCTGACTAGGGGTTTTATCCTCGGTGGATTCCGTGGTGATGTCGGGTCCGTGATCTTCCCCGGCGGGTAGGGCGTCGTTGGAGAGCTGCTGGTTCAGTTGCCGGCGGATCTCGCTGATGCCCTTCCAGGCCTGTTTGGTCGCTTCCCGCTCCAGGTGCAGCACCACGCCATCGACTCCTCGGGTGCCGTCCCTGCGGGAGGTGCGTACCCGGGTCATCAGCTCCCCCGCTTCCAGGGCCCGCAGCGCGTCCCGCACCACTCGTTCGGACAGCTCGGTCTTCCACGCCAGATATGACTGTGAAAGCTGGGCCTCCCCGAAGTCGTTGGAACTATCGGCGATTGCCATCAGCACGAACTTGTGTGAAGACTTGTCGACCTGTTGCTGCCACGCCCAAGCGATGGCCTTGATGCTCACGCTGCGTCGTCCCCTTCGAATAGCTCTGGCCGCGCGTGGCGCAGCTCCTTGATCCGGTTGCGCCCTGTCCTCTCGGAAACCTCCAGGAAGTCCCCGGCAGTCCGCCCGGTGATTGGCCGGTCATGCCGGCGCTGCTCGATCACCCACTCCACGAACTCATCCGCACACTGCCCCTCGGCCTGATCGGACTCGGCGGCCTTCACCGGCACAGGGCTTGGCTCCACGGGCTGCTCGGGTGCCGGCGCGGGTTCGATGGCGGCAGGCTGCTGCCGGGCCGGCTCAACAGCTGCCGGAGTGGGTGCCGACTCCACGGCCTTCGCCTCATTCGCCGCGACGGCGGGCAGTTCTGCCTCAGTGCCGGCGGGCTCCTGATCCGTTGGCTCATCCGCAGAGTCAGCTCTTGGCGCCGGCTCCTTGTCGACGTCGGGGCTGCCGTCGGTGGCCGGCTGCCGGTCCTGAGGGCGGAGCACGACCAGGCGGGCCATCTGCTCGGTCGCGGCGAACACCCCGATTGGTGCCAGGGCCGCGATCAGCGCGCCGGTAGCGGTCTGCCACCACTGCTCCTGCGGCAACGAAACGGCGTGAGCTGAGTTCGCGGCCACGGACATCAGCGTGAACACCGCCAGCGACGTCCACGACGGCCAGGTCGCCTCCCCGCGGGCACGGTGCACCAGCACCGATAGCGCGTAGGTCAGGATCGCCCCGTCAATGAACACCGGCACTGCCCACTGGATCCCGCCACCCAGCCCAGCCCAGGCCGCCACGTCGTACAGCGCCCGGAAACTGACGATGAAGCTGGTCAGACCCAACATCACGACCAGGCCCACCACACCCCACTGCACCCACCGGGTATCCGGGTCAATGCGCGAGGGCTGACCATTCCCAGCAGCCGGTGATGGTGCTACCGTCTTGTCCACCAGCGGTGATCTATCAACATTTATCTGCTGAGATGCGCGTTCGGCCGCCACCGGGCGCGCATCGCCATTTGCTCGGTGCTCAGCTGCCATCGCCGGTCACCTCCAGATCCCCGATCACACCGTCCAGGGACGTGACCACCGTCGAGAGCACCCGACGCAGCGCCTCCTGCGACTCCTCGTCCAGGTCCTCCACGCCGAAGTCCACGATCACGCCGCCGGCGGCAAGCACCGTCCTGGCAGCGGTCATCGTCAACTGCGCCGGCCCCGGATCCTGCGGGTCCTCCACCAGCCGAGGCTGGTCCTTGCGATGCTTCAACAGCTCCACGCATCGCGACTCCGCCTCCAGCAGCGCCCGGCGCGGACCCTCCCACCACGAGGCCACAGGATCCAGCTCACCCTCCTCAGGGGCGGACTCAGGCTCCGGCGCCTCGGTGTCCTGCACTACCTCACCAGTCAGGACTTGAGGCTTGGCCTCTCCGCGCAGACTGGCCGGGTCCACGGCATGGATCCCCAACTCATCCAGGCTGGCCTCACCGAACTCGCCGGCATCATCGTCAGCCGGAGCCCCGCGCTTGGGCTGGGTGTACTGCTTACCGTCCAGGCCATACACGTTCGAGCCGTCCTCGACAGGTGATCCATTTGGATCACCTGGTCCCGCAGCTCGCTGCACGGTCCCGTAGCCCAGATCCGTTGCCTGGGAGATCGCTCGAACGCTCATCCCGGCCTCACGCATCGAGCGCACGACCTCCTCGCGCTGCTCACGCGGGGGCCGCAGCTGAAGGCCACGGAAATTCGCATCAATCCAGGCATCCCAGGACGAGAACCCCAGCGCCTGCCACGCACGACCCTCCCAGGCCCGCACGATCAACTCATGCACATCCGTGAGCCCCTGACTGATCCTCTGCGTCAGATCCTCAGCCTGAGACCGCGACAACGCCCCTTGATCCAGTGCCGCGTTCATACCTTCACCCCCTCGCCATCGAAGGTCATCAAGTCCCGCAGCGAGCACCCCAGAGCCTCAGCAATCGCCTCCAGCTCACAGAACCGGAACTCTCGGTCTCCTCGAAGGCGAGCCGACAACGCGGTGGGTGCAAGGTGAATCGCCAGCGCAAGATCGCGCTGAGACATCTCCCGCCGGACCAATCGTTCACGGATGTTCAGAGTCAGCTGCTTATGTCTCCTCATGGCACCATGATTGCCATTTTGGTAATCATGGTCAAGAACTGAGTTCTCATTGGGAGAATTTGACACCTCACAGGAGACTCTGGTGCTCAATCCGCGTAGGATGGGCGGTATGGACACCAACGACTATCGGACGGCTCTCATCAGCGGGGAGGTCCGAGCGTGGCTCGCCCGGCGCCAGAAGACACAGGCTGAGCTTGCTGATCACCTAGGGATTGCTCGGAGTGCCATAACTCGACGGATGAAGGGCGATCGGCTGTTCTCCCTACCTGAGCTGATGGACGTAGCCGACTGGCTAGAGATCTCCCTGCAGGACCTCTTAGGGCCCGAGATCCTGGGGACGCGAAAAAGCCCCCGCAGTGACTTGGTCACCACGGGGGCTAGAGAAGATGAGTGGGCCCTGAGGGGCTCGAACCCTCGACCCATGGATTAAAAGTCCACTGCTCTACCAACTGAGCTAAAGGCCCCCAGCCGTCCGATGACTATGGAAGAGTCCGGACGACGGCCACCATCGTAGCCCAGCGCCCCGGGCAGGACGAACCGCCCGGGCGACACCTGCCGTCAACCGCGGCGACCCGCCGCACCGGGCACGCGGGAGCACCGCGAGCAGGCGTAGCGTCGTCGTCGTGACCCCTGTGCTCGCAGCCGCCACCGCCCAAGCCGGCGATTCCGCCACCCTGATCGGCGGGCGCACGCTGCCGGAGTTCGCGTGGTTCGTCGTGGGGTTGCTGATCCTGACGGCCGCGGCGGCGATCATCCAGTACCGCCACGGCATGCGCCTGGGCGCCCAGATGTTCACCGGGGTCCTGCGGGCGGCCCTCCAGCTGGCCATCATCGCGGTTCTGCTCCGCGGCATCCTCAGCGTCCCGTGGACCGTGGTCTTCTTCGTGGCCCTGATGCTGACCACGGCCTCCCTGACCTCCATGGGCCGCCTGAAGGGCATGCCGTTCGCCAAGCCCGCCGTGCTCCTGGGTGTCGTCGCGGGCGGGAGTATCAGCGTGGCCGGGGTCTTCGCCCTGCACCTGGTCGACTGGACCACGCAGAACCTGATCGCCATCGCCGGGATCCTGATCGGCAACGCCATGACCGCCGCCACGCTGTCCGGGCGCGCGTTCCGGGAATCGGCCGTCACCCAGCGCGCCGAGGTCGAGGCGTGGTTCTCCCTGGGCGCCACCCCGCAGGCCGCCTACCGGGAGATCGCGCAGAGGGCGGCCCGCAACGCCGTCATCCCCGCCATCGATCAGACCCGCGCGACCGGCATGGTGACCCTGCCCGGGGCGTTCGTGGGCGCGCTCTTCGGCGGGGCCTCGCCTGCGGAGGCCGCGATGTTCCAGCTCGTGGTGCTCGTGGGCATCCTCCTGGTCCAGGCGATCTGCACGACGACGGTCACCACCGTCCTGGCCCGTAACCCCCGGCTGATCATGGATTCCGAATAACCCCGGCCTGGCAGGATCGGGAGTGCACCACATCACCGGAAGGAACCATGGCCCCTCCCAGCACCGCCCCCGAGCACGAATCCGTCCACCGGCTCTTCGGCCCCTCCCCTCTGGAGAACGCCCTCCAGAAGGTCCACGAGGCGCTGAAGGACATCGACGACGGCGATCCCTCCCACTCCACCCTGGCCCTGGAAGAAGCCGACCGGGATGACTTCGGCATCGTCATCGCCACCGCCGACGGGCACGTCTACGAAGCCGGGGACACCCGCAAGTGCTTCTCCATCCAGTCCATCTCCAAGGCCTTCACCTACGCCATGGCCCTGGAGGACCACGACCACGAGTACGTGGACGCCAAGATCGACGTCGAGCCCAGCGGCGACGCCTTCAACGAGATCTCGATCGATCCCGTCTCCCAGGTTCCCGCCAACCCCATGATCAACGCCGGCGCCATCGCCGCCACCTGGCTGGTCGCCGATGGAAAAGGCAAGAGCCGCCGCGAGCGCATCCTGGAGACCTACTCGCGCTGCGCCGGCCGTGAGCTGGACCTGGACCTCGACATGCAGCAGCAGGAGCACGACGCCGGGGACCGCAACCGGGCCCTCGGCTGGCTGCTGGCATCGGTGGGCGTGATCGAAGGCGATCCCACCGAGGCCCTGGAGGACTACTTCGCCCAGTGCTGCGTCATGGTTGACACCAGGGACCTGGCCATGATGGGCGCCACCCTGGCCTCGGGCGGGGTCAACCCGCTGACCGGCGAGCGCGTGTTCCAGCCGGAGACCGTGGAGCGGGTCCTGTCGGTCATGAACTCCTGCGGCATGTACGACGACGCCGGGGACTGGTTCGTCCGCGTCGGCCTCCCCGCCAAGTCGGGAGTGGGCGGGGGCATCATCGCCGTCGTACCGGGCCAACTGGCCCTGGCGACCTTCTCACCGCCCCTGAATCGGCAGGGCACCAGCGTGCGAGGCAAAGCCGCGTGCGAGCGCATCTCGCAGGCCATGGACCTGCACTTCGCCCGCGGCCCCCGGCCCGCGCGCAGCACCGTGCGGTCGGTGACCTCACTGGCCCAGTCGCCGTCGCTGATGCGCCGGGACGAGGCCTCACGGGCGCTGCTGTCCCGGGCCTGCGAGGACATCGCGGTGATCGACATCCAGGGGGACCTGCTGTTCCCCGGGGTCGAGGACTGCATGCGGACCATGCGCCAGGTGGCCGCGGGCGCGGAGGCGATCGTGGTGGACTTCACGCTGACCGACGAGATCGCAGGCTTCACCCTGCGCATGCTGACCGCCGCCGCCGAGGGCATCCGGGAGCACGGCCGGGAGGTCTACTTCGTGGCCGGGGACGCGTGGGAATACGACTGGGGCGATCTGCCGGTCTTCGCCTCGCGCGATGCGGCCCTGATCCATGTGGAGGACCGGGTCCTGGAACGCGCCGAGGAGGACCACTCCGAAGATGCCATGTCGGACGAGGAGATCCTGATCGAGAGCGATCTGCTGCGCCGCACCGGCAAGGACCTGGCGCGCCGGATCTGGAAGTACTCCCGCCCGATCACGGTCTCCCGGGACGAATACCTTCCCGAGTGCGAGGCCGTCCCCGGCTCCGTTCACCTGGTGGTGCGGGGCACCGCTCGGATCCTCGCCTCCTCCCCCGACGGCGGCACCCGCCCCATCCGCGGACTGCGCCCCGGAACGGTCTTCGGCGATCCCCGCGGCGCCAGGGAGGACGAGGCGGAGGCCCGTGATCACGAGCACGAGGAGGAGGCGGGCAGCGGCCACTTCATGCGGCTGCAAGCCGAGACCGATCTGAAGGTGCACACCCTGGACCCGGAGTCCCTGGAGAACCTCGAGCGGGCCGATCCTGAGGCCGCCCTGGCCTTGTGGAAGGCCCTGGCCTGGCTCGAGGCCGAGGACGTGGTGGCCTCTCTGCACGAAGCGCTGGGCTGGGAACCTGGTGACCACTGGCGTCACCGCGGCGACGACGACGCCGGAGAGTGAGCGGGACGGCCCCGTTCCGCGCAGCGCAGATCGGGTCCCGGGACCCTGGGCCGATGATCGGGTCGGTCGTAGGCTTGCCCCATGGCTTCGAAGCGTGAGCACCACAGCCCCGTGAAGTTCTCCCCCGAGGTGTTCGATCAGGCGGAGGGCGGGATGGACCCTGCCCTGGTGGCGGAGATCGCGCACGTGACGGCATCCGCCGTCGTCAGTCGCGGCCGGGCAGTCGACGACCCGGAGATCCACCGGCGGCTGGTCGAGTTCACCGACACGGAGGGCCTGGACGGGCTCGCCGCCCTGTGGGCGGACGCTCCCCCGGTCAGCCTGCCCGGCGCCCTGTGGCGGCTCTACGCCCTGCGGTCCTCCGTCCAGGCGGACCCGGTGAGGATGAGCCGCTGGTTCGCCGCGGGGCGCTCAACGGCCCAGGTCTCCCACGTGGTCGCCGGCGTCGCGGATCCCCCCGGGGCCGAGGAGATCCAGCAGATGGCCGACACGATCCTCAACGGCGCCTGGACGGGGGACTTCGACGTCGCCCTGGAACGCTTCGCCGCGTTCTGCCGGGTGGCCGCCCTGGGCCGGCTCAAACTGGAGGACCACGAGGGGCTCGACGCCGTGCGGGGTGCCCGGAAACTGGAACGCACCGCCGAGGATCTGGAGGCCGCGGCGCGTTCCTGGCGCCACGGATCGCTCGACTGACGGGCACCGCCGCCCGGTTTGACCGGCCCCCGGTGGTGGCTCGTACGATAGGAGCAGGTGCCGGGCCGCAGGTAGCCCCGGGCTCCATCATTTAGCCGCTACGAGCGGCCTTCCGCCGAGAGGCGCTCCCGGTCCGGCACCCTTAGCCTCGATCCACCGACTCAGGTTAGGGCCGGCGGCCGATATCCCGGATCGGCATTGAGCCGTTTTTTGGCGTGACGTGGTGGCCGGCCTCGCTACCGGTGGTGTTCCACTGATGTTCTTTCGGTTGTGCCGATGCCCGGCGGGTGGTCGGGTGGTTATGCCGGTTGCGGTGGCGGGTGGACGGCGGTGAAGAGCCGCTCGAATCCCTGTTGCCAGGGCCATGCCTGGGGCAGGCGGATGCGGATCCTGCGGGCGCTGGAGGCGATCCGGGCTGGCAGATTCACGAGCCTGGCCCGGATGGTCCCGGTCCGGGCCCGGGCGAACTCTCCGGCAGCGAGGATCCCGGCGGTGCGGGTGAGGTTGTAGGCCATCACCGCGCAGACCAGCCAGGCGCCGTTGGCCCCGAAACGGCCGGAGGGCAGGTGGGCCAGGGCGCTGTCCTTCAAATCGGCGTTGACCTGCTCGATGACCGCGTGGCCCCGGTGGGTCTGGTCCGCGGTCACCGTGTCCAGCACCTCCGGGTCGGTGGTGGTGAAGAAGGCGTGGAACCGGTGGGTGTCGAACAGTGTCGGCTGGTCCGTGTCCTGGGGGTTCAGCTCGGGGATTCGGCGCACCACCAGTCGACCGGGGACCCGTTCGGTTTTCTTCCTTGAGGTGAACGCGGTGAAGGGGACCTCGGCCACCTCCGCCTTGGAGATCCACGTGCCGGTGTCCTCGTCGAAGATCGCCTGCGGGTACCTGATGCCGGTCCACGCTTTCTCGTCGATGCCGGCGATAGCGGCCTTGACGGCCTTGTCCATCTTCACGGTCACCGACACCTCCGCCCCGGCGGTGAGCGCGGCGGCCACGGTGGCATGCCCATAGAAAGCGGAGTCGGCCCGGACCAGCACCCGGGCGCCGGCCGCCGGCACCAATCGCTTGAGGATGGCCAGCGAATCCCCGACCAGCCTCGAGGCCCCGCGCGGGGAGCCGACCGAACCGCGGCGCAGCCGCTGACCCAGGATCACCGGGGCCGCGGTCTCGGTGCTGGCGGTGGCCAACAGGGCGTTGAGCCCACGGACCCCGGAGTACCCGTACCCGGAACCCTGCTTCTGGTAGCCGTGGACCTCGATGATCGTGTCGTCCACATCAACATAAACGAACCCCGGATCCGCACCGGCAGCGCCGGTGCGTCCCAGCAGCGGGGCCCGGCCGGCCAGGTTCACCAGGAACCGGGAGGCGACCGCGTCGAGTTGGCGCACGTGCCCGAAGGTGAACTCACGCAGGAACGAGCCCAGGGTCGAGGGCGCATAGCAGCCGCCGAACACCCGTTTCATCGCCCCGTGGCGCAGCACGGCCATGTCATCGATCGAGTCCGCCCCCGTGCACATGCCGGCCACCAGGGCCGCGACCTTCGCCCCGGCGTTGGCGCCCTTGTCGGTCGGCACGCTCAACCGACCTCCGGCCAGCTGGTGCAGGCCGGCCTCGGCGGCCAGTTCCATCACCGGCACCAGCCCGGCGGACCCGATGAGGTTCGGCTCGTCGAAGGAAACTGACACGGCAGCAGGCGTGTGGGAAACTTGCATCTGCGAGATGCCCTCTCATCGCGGTGGAACGGAACCCTGAACAAGTCCCATTCTTCCCGGTCAGACGGGCATCCCGTCTTTAATTGCGACCCAAGCCCAGCATGCTCATCGGTGGATCAAGGCTTAGACCTCCCTCCCACCGTCCTCCGCACGGCCTCACCTCGTGTGACGATGCACCGCGACGCGCCTCGGTCCGGCAGTTCACTTTGACCCGGTATGGTGCCTGTGCCAGCGCAAGCATCGGGACTTTGCGCTGCCCCATGGCCCGTGCTGCAGCGAGAGGTGAGGACTGCGATGCCCTTCCGGATCTTCCCCGAGGACGACCGCGTCCTCGACCTGCTCGCCGAGATGGCCGGTCAGGTCAACGAGAGCGCCCGCTGCTGCTCGGAGCTGCTGGGGGCGGAGGACGGGCACATCGAGGAGGTCCTCGCCGAGGCCCGCAGCATCGACTCCCGCTCAGCCGACCTGTACTTCTCCGCGATGACCACCTCGCGCTCGTCGTACGTGCTGCCCATCCCCCGCTCGGACGTGTACGTCCTCAGCGGATGGCTGGCCCGGGCCTGCGAATCGCTGCTGCTGGCCGCCGAGGCGATGGCCGAGCCCACCACGCGCAGGCAGGCCAAGCGCACCGCCGAGCAGCTCAACACCATCGGGCGGATGGCCAACCTCAGCGTGCGCGCCATGCACGGCCTGAGCGACCTGACCGGGCTCGACGAGTACTGGTACGACATGCTCCGGCTGCGCAAGCAGGCCGACCGCACCTTCGAACTGCACCGCCTGGACCTGCTGGACAAGCACAAGCCGGCGGTGGCACTCAGGCTGACCATCATGGTCGAGCACCTGCACAACTGCACCCGGGCCATGAGCCAGCTGGCCACCGAGGTGGGCCGCATCGTGGTCTCGGAGACCTGATCCGTGATCCATGCACTGGTTGTCATCGCGCTGATCCTCACCGTGGGCTATGCCCTGGTGAACTCCTTCCACGACGTCCCCAATGCCACCGCGATACCGGTTCGGCACCGGGCGCTCAGCCCGGTGCTGGCCCTCATGCTGGCTGCAGGGCTCAACGTGGTCGGCGTGGTAGCCGCGACCATCCTGCTGCCCCTGGCCCATATCGAGCCCATGGTGGTCGAGCCCATCGACCCCGCTCCGGCCCTGGGCGTCATCATCTGCACGCTGCTGACCACCATCGGCTGGGATCTGCTCACCTGGTGGTGGGGCCTGCCAGCCTCGACCACCTCGGCCTTCATGGGCGGCATCGTGGGAGCCACCGTGGCGCTGGGCTGGGTGGATCTGACCGCGGACCTGCCCCTGGACGCGGGGCTCCTGGGACATCTGGTCGTGCCCGTGATCCTGGCCCCGCTCGTGGCTTTCGCCCTGGCCTGGGTCCTGGTGATCCCCAGCGTCCGGGGCCTGCGGCACGTCGAGGCCGATCAGGTCCGCCTCCTGGCCCGCGTGGGCATGGTGGTCGGCTCCACCGGGACCAACGTGGGGCACGGGCTCTTCCACGGCCAGCGGGTCCTGCTGCTGATGATCACCATCCCGGCGATCGGGGGGCTCACCGCCGGCCCGATCGATGAAGCGCTGCCATGGGCCATGGCGGTCACCGCCACCGCTTTCGCCGTCGGCAGCCTCCTGGGTGCATGGCGTATCGCGCGGACCATCTCCTCCCGCATGGTGAGCACCGACGCCCTGCGCGGCGGGGTGGCGCAGGGCGTCTCGGGTCTCCTGCTGTTCGCCGGCGGGCTGGCCGGTGGCGTGTCGATGTCCACCTCCCAGACCACGGCCGCGGCGGTGCTGGGGACGGGTACGAACCAGAAGTACCGGTCGACGAACTACCGCGTGGTGGGCAAGGTGCTGCTGTGCTGGCTGCTCACCGCGCCGGTGTGCGCCGTCGTCGCCGGCACCCTGGTCCTGGCGCTCTCCCCCTTGCTGGGCTGAGGCTTCTCGATCCGTTCCCAACACGGATCAGTGCATTTCCGGGGCCTCCCGGTGTACTTATCCGTGTTGAAATCGCTGAGACCTCACCCAGCACTGTGGACAACCTCCACCGAGGCCTCCGCGCCCCTAGTCTCGGGGCATGTTCAGGCACCGGTACAGGCCACGGTTCCCCGCGCCGGAGACCGGGTCGCGCGCCGATTGGGGCCTCCCCAGCCGGGACCTGAAGAACGATCCGGGTATGACCCACCTGGCCCATACCTATTGGGCGCGGACGCCCACCCAGCCGACCGGGACCGACGACGCACCGGTGCTCCTCCCCGCGGAACGCGCGGCCCTGCTGCAGCCCCTGTTCGGGCCGGATGTAGCGGTCGGCGGGATCAGCGCGGCCCAGCTCTGGGGCATCCCCGTCATGACCGGGATGAACTGGGCGCAGGAGGTGCTCGGCGAGAGGGCGGGGCCGGCGTTCATCGATCCCCGCCCGCACCTGTCTTTCTGTGGGAGACGACGGCATCAGGGAAGACTCGACCTCGTGCTCAGACAGGGGCTGGGGCTTCCCCTGGAGAACGGCCTCTGGGGCTGCCGGGTCACCGGGGCGATCGAGACGCTCCTGGCCATCCAGCCCGTTCTTCCGGGGTGGCGGTCGGTCGTGGCCGCGGATTACGTCCTGGCGACCGGGCTCGGCTACCACGATCCGCGGTGGCCCTTGGCCCCGGAGGATCTGCTCGCCCTGCTGGATCGCCTTCCGCCGCGCACGCGGGGCCGTGCCGCCCTGAGACTGGCCCTGCACCGCTGCGCCCCGAACGTCTGGTCGCCCATGGAGACGCTGCTGCGCCTGATCCTGGTCCATGCGGGGCTCCCGACGCCTACGCCGAACGCGCCGGTGCTCCTCCCCAACGGCAGCAGGGCGTACCTGGACCTGGCGTGGGAGGAGGAGAAGGTGGCCGTCGAATACAACGGCGAGGTGCATTACCGGGATCGCAAGGCCTACGGCGACGAGATGCACCGCCTGGCCCAGCTGAGACGGCTGGGCTGGGCGGTGCACATCGCCGTCCTGGAGGATCTGCGCGAGCGCCGTCGTCGGGAGGCGATGCTCCGCGAGATCCGCGGCTCGCTGGCCCGGCGAGCGCGGCCGCACTAGATATGAACACGGATAAGTGCATTTCCGGGGCCTCCCGGTGCACTTGTCCGTGTTCGGAACCGCAGGATCAGCCGAAACGGCCGGACACGTAGTCCTCGGTGGCCTTCTGCTTGGGGTTCTGGAAGATCGTCGCGGTCTCGTCGAACTCCACGAGCTTGCCGGGCTTGCCGGTTCCCTCGATGTTGAAGAACGCGGTCTTGTCCGCGACCCGCTGCGCCTGCTGCATGTTGTGGGTCACGATCACCACGGTGAACTGCTCCTTGAGCTCGTGGATCAGGTCCTCGATCGCGATCGTGGAGATCGGGTCCAGGGCCGAGCAGGGCTCGTCCATCAGCACCACGTCGGGCTTGACCGCCATGGTGCGGGCGATGCACAGACGCTGCTGCTGGCCGCCCGAGAGGCCCGAGCCGGGCTTGTCCAGGCGGTCCTTGACCTCGTTCCACAGGTTCGCGCCCTTGAGCGAGGACTCGACCAGCTCGTCGGCGGCCGACCGGGAGATCTTCTTGTTGTTCAGCTTCACGCCGGCCAGCACGTTGTCCCGGATGGACATGGTGGGGAACGGGTTGGGGCGCTGGAAGACCATGCCGACCATGGAGCGCACGGTCACGGGATCCACGCCCTTGCCGTACAGGTCCTCCCCGTCCAGCATGACCTTGCCCTTGGCGTAGGCGCCCGGGATGACCTCGTGCATGCGGTTGAGCGTGCGCAGGAAGGTGGACTTACCGCAGCCGGATGGGCCGATGAAGGCGGTGACCGACCGGGAGTCGATGTTGATGTTGACGTCCTCGACGGCCAGGAAGTCGCCGTAGTACACGTTCAGGTGTTCGACGTCGATGCGCTTCGACATGGATATTCAGCTTCTTTCTAGTCTGCTTCGTCCGGCTCAGCGGCCGGCCGTCTTCGGCGCGAACGCCTGGGCGATCAAACGGGCGATCAGGTTCAGCAGCATCACGAACACGATCAGGATCAGTGCTGCGCCCCAGGCTCGGTCGGTTGAGGGGTCAGGCGCGGTCGGGGCGACGGGTCGCATCAACTGCTGGTAGATGAACGTGGGAAGTGTAGACATCCAATCATTGAATACGTTCCAGTTCACGGTATTGAGGAAACCGACGGTCACCAGCAGGGGTGCGGTCTCACCGATCACGCGCGCGATGGCCAGGGTCACGCCCGAGGCGATACCCGAGATCGAGGTGGGGATGACCACCTTGAGGATGGTGCGCCACTTGCGGACGCCCAGCGCGTAGGAGGCCTCGCGCAGCTCGTTCGGCACGATCTTGAGCATCTCCTCCGTGGCCTTCACGACCGTCGGGATCATCAGGACCGTCAGCGCGATGGCACCGATGATGCCCATGCGGGTGTTCGGCCCCAGGATCAGCCCGAACAGCGCGGAGGCGAACAGGCCCGCCACGATCGAGGGCACGCCGGTCATGACGTCCACCAGGAAGGTGACCACCTTGCCCAGCCAGCCGTCGTTCGAGTACTCGACCAGGTAGATCGCGGTCAGCAGCCCGATCGGCACGGAGAACAGGGTTGCCCAGAAGGTGATGACCAGGGTTCCGATGATCGCCTGCAGCACGCCACCGGGAACCGCGCCCCCTTCGGCTACCGCGCGCTGGTCGATCAGGCCCGTGATCCCGCCCATCGTTCCGGTCAGGAAGTCGATGGACAGCGTGGGAACACCGCGGGCGAGCACGGTCCAGATCACGGAGACCAGCGGGACGACGGCCAGGATGAACGCCGCGTAGACCACGTAGGTCAGGGCTGCGTCGGACCCCTTGCGGCTGCCCTCGATCGAGGTCACCGCGATCGGCGCCGCGATCAGGAAGAGCACCGCGGCGAAGATCGCCCAGCTCGCCACGCTGAAGGTGATCAGCGCCGAGACCGCGGCGCCGACGACGATGGCGCCCACCATCACCACGGGCACGAGCCACTTGGGCCGCTGTCCCGAGGTCAGGGTGTTCCTCTGGGAGGAGGACGAGGATTTGGATTGCGTGGAGATCGACATCAGTTGGCCCCCGAGAATTCCTTGTAGCGGGCGATGATGGCCCGGGCGATGAAGTTCACGATCAACGTGATGACGAACAGCATCAGGCCGGCGGCGATGAGCTCGGCCAGGCGGTCCCCGAACGCCTCCGGATAGTTCAGCGCGATCTCCGCGGCGATGGTGTTGTTGCCGGAGCGGATCAGCGACCACTGCAGCCCGCCCGTGGAGAGCACGAGCGCCACAGCCATGGTCTCGCCCAGGGCCCGGCCCAGGGCGAGCATGATCGCGGAGACGATGCCGGTGCGGGCGAAGGGCAGCACGGCCTGCCGGATCATCTCCAGCCGGGTGGCACCCAGGGCCAGCGAGGCCTCCTCGTGCAGTTTCGGCGTCTGGACGAAGATCTCCCGGGACATGGACGTGATGATCGGCAGGATCATGATGGACAGCACGATGCCGGCGGTCATCATGGTTCTGCCGGTCGCCGAGGCCGGCCCCTGGAACAACGGGATGAAGCCGAGGTTGTTGGCCAGCCAGTTGTAGAAGGGCGCCAGCGCCGGTGAGAGGACCGTGATCCCCCATGCGCCGTAGACGACCGACGGGATCGCGGCCAGCAGGTCGATGACGTAGCCGACCGGCTTGGCCACCTTGGCGGGCGCGTAGTGCGAGATGTACAGGGCGACGAGGATGCCGACGGGCGTGGCGATCAGCAGCGCGATGATGGCGGCCATCAGCGTGCCGAGGATCAGCGGGTAGACGTAGCTCAGGAAGCCGTTGCCACCCGATACCTCGTCGGCCGGGATCTCGATGACCGGGGAAGCCTGCCAGGTGAGGAAGATCGCGACCGCGGCCAGCGTCAGGAAGATGACGATGCCGGCTCCCAGGCTGAGCCCCGAGAAGATCTTGTCTCCGGCACGCCCCCCGGCGGAGGCCGCATCGGCCAGGGCGCTCGCGGGCTTTTCGCCGGCCTGCTTCTGCTCCTGGTCGGAGAGATTCGTGGACATGATTCAGACCCCTTCAGTCAGGGAGAGCTACCGATCAGGAAGCGGCGGAGATGTTGTCGAAGGCCTGATCGGCCTGCTCGCGCAGGGACTCGGACAGCGGTGCCGACCCCGCAGCTTCGTTGGCCGTGTTCTGGCCGTCCTCGGAGACCACGTACTTGCCGAAGGCCTGGGCGAGGTCAGCGGTTTCCTGGTCCTCGTACTGGTTGCAGAAGATGTGGTAGGAGACCAGCACGATCGGGTAGGCCCCGGCCTCGGTGGTGGTGCGATCCAGCTCCATGGCCATCTCGTTCTCCGAGCGGCCCTCGATAGTGTGCGAGGCCTCGACGGCCTTGGCAGCGGCCTCGGAGGACAGTTCGACGTACTCGTCGCCGACCTTGATGTTGGCGGAGGTCATGCCCAGGGTCGCGGAGGAATCGGCGTAGGTGATCGCTCCGTCGGTGCTCTGCACGGTGGAGACCACGCCGTTGGTCCCCTGGGCGTTCTCCTGGCCGCTGACGGGCCAGGACTCGGCGGCCTCGTCGGTCCAGACGTCGGGGGCCACGGCGTGCAGGTACTCGGTGAAGTTCTCGGTGGTGCCGGACTCGTCGGAGCGGTGCACCACGGTGATGTCGGTGCTGGGGAGCTCGACGCCGTCGTTCTGCTCGGCGATCTGCGGATCGTCCCAGGTGGTGATCTCGCCGCTGAAGATCATGGCGAGGGTCTCGGCGTCCAGGTTGAGGCTGTCGACGCCCTCGAGGTTGAAGGTCACCGCGATCGGGGAGATGTAGACGGGGATGTGGAACGCGCCGTCGGGGCCGCAGACCTCCTTGGAGGACTCGTACTCGTCGTCGCTCATCACGGCGTCGGAACCCGCGAAGTTCGCACCGCCGGCCAGGAAGGCCTGCCGTCCGGCGCCGGAGCCGTCCGGGGAGTAGCGGACGTCCAGGTTCGAGTGCTGGCCCTTGACGCCGTCGATCCACGAAGTCATGGCCGCCTCCTGGGAGGAAGCGCCGGCGCCGGTCAGCGTGCCGGAGACGTCTCCGTCGGAGCCACCGTCGCCGCCGCCGCCGCAGGCGGTGAGAGCCAGTGCGCCAGCAGCCATCACAGCGGCGGTACGACCAAAGTAGGAAGCCTTCACGATTGCCCCTTCACGTAGAGTCCCGGGCCCCGGTCCATTCGATTCGCTAGGGGCTCCGTATAGATGTCACGCCGGTGAGGTCCGGCATCGCGAGCCGCCGTTCGCATGGCACGGCGGACCCACGTGGAAAGACTTTAGGTGCGGGAGATAGCGAATGCAGCCGGAGAGCATGAACGGAAAGTGAACAGTGGGAACGTCCGCAGCCGCCGTCGTTGTACTGGGATCCGGCTCGCCCCGGCCCGGCCCTGCCTAAGATGGCGGCATGAGCTCAAGCACCACGCCCCCACCCCCGCAAGGGCTCACCGGGAAGCTGCGCGAGCACATGGGCGACGGGCTGCTGCGCGTCCGCTCCGGCCTTGCGCAAGCGCTGCAGGTCACCGTGGCCGCGGTGGGAGCGTTCGTGTTCGCCGAGCGGGTGCTGGGCCACCACGGCCCGATCTTCGCGGCGACGGCGGCGACGATCGCCCTGGGCTTCTCCAAGGGAGGCGTGCGCTACCGCCGCGTGCTGGAGGTCAGCATCGGGTGCACGCTGGGCATCCTCCTCGCCGAGCTGGTCACGCACTGGATCGGGCGCGGGGTCTGGCAGGCCGCCGTCGTCATGCTGATGTCCGTGCTGGTCGCCCAGTTCTTGAACAGCGCGACGCTGTTCACCACCCAGATGGCGCTGCAGTCGGTGCTGGTGGTCATGCTGCCCCCGCCGGTGGACGGCATGATGACCCGGTCGATCGACGCCATGGTCGGCGGCCTGTTCGCCCTGGTGCTGGTGTACCTGGTGCCCACGGACCCGCGCAGGCAGCCGCGCGAAGAGCTCCGCAACCTGACCAACGAGCTCTCCGACGTACTGCGGGAGGCCGCCGAGGCGGTGCGGCAGGACGACGCGCAGGCCGCGTGGCACAGCCTGGTCCGCGCCCGCAAGACCCAGCCCATCGTCGACGCCGTCACCGACTCCCTGAAGTCCTCGCACGAGATCGCGGTGGCCGCTCCCCTGTACCGGCGCCACCGGTCCGAGGTGGACGACATCTCCCGGGCCGTGCGCTACCTGGACCTGGTCGCCCGCAACACCCGTGTGCTGGCCCGGCGGGTGGCCAGCATCATCGACCACGCCGCGCTGGCACCGGCGGCGGTCGACTCCATCTCGGACTGCCTGGATTCCATGGCGGACGTGGTCAACACCGTGGGCAACGCCCTGGCCGTGGCGCAGCCAGGTGCGCGGGAGTCCTACATGCGCCAGGCCCGCAACGAGCTGCACGCCGTGGCCGCTCAGCTGCACCCGGACAAGATGGGCATCGAGACCATGGAGGGCCAGACCCTGGTCCTGCTGCTGCGTCCCATGGCCGTCGACCTCCTCGAGGCCACGGGCGAGGAGCACGAGGAGACGCTGAGCTACCTGCCCCGCCTGGACGGCTGGGACAGGCTCTGACCCTGCCCGAGAGCACCCGCACGACGACGGCGGCCTCCTCCGGCTCCCTCTGCATCGCCTCCCGTCCGACCCGCTGTGCTGTCCGACCAGCTGGGTAGGTTGGAGGCATGAGTTCCAAGTCCAAGCGGGCGACCGCCGGATACCGTTGCACGGAGTGCGGCTGGTCCACCGCCAAATGGGTGGGCCGCTGCGGCGAATGCCAGTCCTGGGGCACCGTGGAGGAGATCGGCGCAGCCACGGCACGCACCACCCCGGCACGGGTCGTGGAGCACCCGGCGCAGCCCATCGCCTCCGTGGACGCCACCCAGGCGGCCTTCGTCCCCACCGGGGTCTCCGAGCTGGACCGCGTCCTGGGCGGCGGCCTGGTGCCCGGAGCCGTGATCCTGCTGGCGGGGGAACCCGGCGTCGGGAAGTCCACGCTCCTGATCGAGGCCGCGGCCCGCGTGGCCAGGGGCACCGCTCCCCGGCCCTCCCGCAAGGTGCTCTACGTGACCGGGGAGGAATCCACCGCCCAGGTGAAGCTGCGCGCCGACCGCGTGGGCGCCCTGGCGGATTCGCTGTACCTGACGGCCGAGAGCGACCTGGCCACGGCCCTCGGCCAGGTGGAGGCCATCGCCCCCGATGTCCTGGTGGTGGACTCCGTCCAGACGCTGAGCAGCGCGGAGGTCGAAGGCTCCGCCGGAGGCGTGACCCAGGTGCGGGAGGTGGCCGGGTCCGTGATCTCCGCGGCCAAATCCCGGGGCATGACCGTGCTGATGGTGGGTCACGTGACCAAGGACGGCTCGATCGCCGGCCCCCGGCTGCTGGAGCACCTGGTGGACGTGGTCTGCCAGTTCGAGGGGGACAAGCACTCCAGCATCCGGCTCCTGCGCGCGGTCAAGAACCGCTACGGTCCCACCGATGAGGTCGGCTGCTTCGAGCTGCTGGAGGCCGGCATCAAGTCCGTCGAGGATCCCTCCGGGCTGTTCGTCTCCCGGACCGCTCAGCCGGTCTCCGGGACCTGCCTGACGGTCACCATGGAGGGACGCCGCCCGCTGCTCGCCGAGGTCCAGGCACTGCTCGACCAGTCCCAGACCCCCCAGCCGCGCCGGGCCACCGCGGGGCTGGATTCCTCCCGGGTGGCCATGCTGCTGGCCGTGCTGCAACGCCGGGCCGGACTGACCCTGGGGAACATGGACGCCTACGTCTCCACCGTGGGCGGCGTGCGGCTCGGCGAGCCCGCCGCGGACCTCGCCGTCGCGCTGGCCCTGGCCTCCGCCGCGCAGGACAAGCCCCTGCCCCAGCGCCTGGTGTGCTTCGGTGAGGTGGGGCTTGCGGGAGAGGTCCGCCCCGTCCCGGGGATCGGCCGGCGGATCCACGAGGTCTCCCGGCTCGGGTTCACCCACGCCGTCGTCCCCGCCTCGCCTCAGGGCCCGGGTGCCGTACCGGACGGGTTCAGGGTCAAGCAGGTCACCACGCTCCAGGAGGCCCTGGAGGTGTTCTTCCCCGGCTGAGCGCTTCGCCTGCCCGGGACGGCCTATTCGAGGGTGAACTCCTGGCCCTCGCTGCGGATCTCCCCCAGGGCCACGGTCAGCCGGTAGGTGCCCGGCTGGACCTCGGTGCCCTCGGTCGCGCAGTCGGCCACCGAATCGTGCCGGTTCCACTCGAAGCGGGCCGATTCCGTCTCACCGGGATTCAGCTCGATGGGGCGGTCCTGGCCGTCGATCTGGCAGTGCTCGGAGTCGAAGACCTTCTCCTGACCGCTCATCACCGTGAAGTTCATGCGTGCCGTGCCCGCGTTCACCATGCAGGCCTCGTCCCCGCCGTTCTCCAGGGTCATGATCAGGACCGGGTCCGTGTCCTCGGAGTAGGTGGGCTGGTCGGTCGACGCCGTGACCGTGAGCTGCTCACCGCAGGCCCTGGCCGCCGGGCCGGAGGCGCCGTCGCTGGCCTCGGACTCCGGGCGGGCGCTGAAGCCGTCGAACGGGTCCGTGCTGGTGGGCTGGGCCGTGACCGCCGGATCGGGCTCGGCCTCGCCGCCGCCCACCATGTTCATGATCCCGAACCCCACGACCCCCACCAGGAGCACCGCCACGATCAGCGCGATGAGCCGGCGACGACGATAGACCCCGGCGCCGGGTCCGGTGTTACCCGCGCCGCCGGCGCCATTGCCGTCGTCGTAGGCCTCATCGTCGTATTCTCGACCGCCGCCTCGGGACGGCCCCGGGCCGCTGTCCGCCTCGGAGTCGAAAGGGGCTTTTCCGGGGCGTCCGCCGGGGTCCCCGTCGCGGGTCTCACGCGGCTCGCCACGGCGATCGTTCCGGGCCGGCCTGTCGCTGTCCTGGGAGTTCCGCTGCCCCTGAGCATCCGGCTGCTGCCGTGCCGGTCCGCGCCGGCTCCCCCTGTGATGACCGGGGGTGGTCGAAGCGCCCAGATCGGGGAGATCGAAGTCCCAACCGCCGTCTTGCCCGCTCCCGTTTGACTCGTCCCGTGCCATGATCTCCAGGCTACAGTGGTGACGATGACCCCCGTGCACACCTCGCCCACACCGGTAACCCCCGAGGTCGCGCACAGGCTCCACCGGGCGATCACGGAGTGGTACGCCGGCGCCCATCGCGACCTCCCCTGGCGGGATCCCGACTGCTCCCCGTGGGGAATCCTGGTCTCGGAGATCATGCTGCAGCAGACCCCCGTGGTCCGCGTCCTGCCACGATGGCTGGAGTGGATGCGCAGGTGGCCCACCCCCGCCGACCTGGCGGAGGCGGCCACCGCCGACGTGCTGCGGGCCTGGGACCGGCTGGGCTATCCGCGGCGCGCACTGCGCCTGCAGGCGGCGGCCCAGGCGATCAGGGATCATCACGGCGGTCAGGTCCCCGACGATCACGCCGCCCTCCTGGCCCTGCCGGGCATCGGGTCCTACACGGCTGCGGCCGTGACGGTCTTCGCCTTCGGCGGCCGGCAGACCGTGATCGACACCAATATCCGCAGGGTGCACGCGAGGGTGGTCTCCGGCGTCGCCCTGCCCGGGAAGTCCCTGTCCGCGGCGGAGACCCGGCTGGCGGAGGACCTCATGCCCGAGGACCGCAAACTCTCTGTGCGCTGGAACCAGGCGGTCATGGAACTGGGCGCGCTCGTGTGCACGGCCAGATCCCCTAGGTGCCACGAATGCCCGGTGTCGGCCGATTGCGCGTGGCTGGCCGCGGGATCGCCGCCGCCCGCCGTCGCGCCGCGAGGCCAGGCCTGGCACGGGACCGACCGCCAGGTACGCGGGGCGGTGATGGCAGTGCTCCGCGGGGCCGACGCCGCCGTCCCCGAGGACTGGCTGACCGTCGCACACGAGATCCGCATCGACGGCTCCGTGCCCCTGGCCCGCGGTGCGGAGAAGCCCTTGGAAAAACTCCTGTCGCTGGATGCCCCCGAGCAGCAGCGCCGCCGTGCCGTGGACGGGCTGGTGGCCGATGGCCTGGCAGTCCGCACGGATGGAGGGATCGCTCTCCCCTGAGCGCTCACTTCCCACCGGCCTCTGATCGGGTTACCGCCGGCTTATCGCCGCGCCCGGCCGGTCAGAGGTCGAGGATCATGCGGGTGTTGCCCAAGGTATTGGGCTTGACCCGGGCCAGATCCAGGTATTCGGCCACGCCCTCGTCATGCGAGCGCAGCAGCTCGGCGAAGACCTCCGGGTCGATCTGGTCCTGGTTGGCCATGACCTCGAAGCCGTGGCTGCGGAAGAACGAGACCTCGAAGGTCAGGCAGAAGACCCGGTCGACCCCCACCCCACGGGCCCGGCGCAGCAGCTCGGTGACCAGCTTGCCGCCGATCCCCTGCCCGCGTTCGGACAAATCCGTGGCCAGCGTGCGGATCTCGGCCAGGTCCTGCCACATCACGTGGAGGGCACCGCAGCCCACCAGGCGCGCCTGGCCGTCCTTGACCTGCTCGGCGACCACGAACTCCTGGATGCCCTCGTAGTAGGCCACCGTCTCCTTGATCACCAGGACGCCGGAGTCCGCGAGGGGCGCCACGAGTGCTTTGATACCGGGCACATCATCGGTCGTGGCCGGGCGCAGGACGATACGGGAGGTGGTCATCAGGCAAGTCTAGGCACAGCGGAAGGGCCGCACCCGGGGGTGCGGCCCTTCTCACGTCAGACTCTCGATCAGGCGGTGGCCTGCCCGGTACCGGGCCCCTCGGATGAGGAGGAGGCCTGCGAGTCGTGATCGGTGCTGTGCGGCACATCGGTGCCCGAAGGCTCCTCGCCGGGGACCAGGTCCGCGTCCTCCGAGGAGTCGGCCGAGAAGTCCGTGTCCGGCAGCTCCGACATCGGCGTGCCCACGAAGGTGAA
The DNA here is from genome assembly GCF_008831305.1 of Kocuria coralli. Classification (GTDB taxonomy): domain Bacteria; phylum Actinomycetota; class Actinomycetes; order Actinomycetales; family Micrococcaceae; genus Kocuria; species Kocuria coralli. The sequence continues at coordinate 108,279 of NZ_ML708617.1, read as the reverse complement.
GTGCTGCTGGTCGCCCTCGCCCTCGACATCCACGGAGACCCGCTCGCCCGAGGAGATCTCCCCGAAGAGGATCTTTTCCGAGAGCTGGTCCTCGATGTCGCGCTGGATGGTCCGCCGCAGCGGACGGGCGCCCATGGAGGGGTCGTAGCCGCGGGAGGCCAGCGCCTTTTTGGCGTCGTCAGAGACCACGATCGACATGTCCTGCTCGCGCAGGCGCTCCTGCAGCCGGGCCACGAAGAGATCGACGATCTGCACGATCTCCTCCTCGGTGAGCTGCGGGAAGACGATGATCTCGTCCACGCGGTTGAGGAACTCGGGACGGAAGTGGTCCTTGAGCTCCTCCTGCACCTTGGCCTGCATGCGCTCGTAGTTCGTCCCGGAGTCGTTGCCGGCCTGGAAGCCGACGGGGACCGAGCGGGAGATGTCCTTGGTGCCCAGGTTCGTGGTCATGATGATCACGGTGTTCTTGAAGTCGACCACGCGGCCCTGGGAGTCGGTCAGGCGACCGTCCTCCAGGATCTGCAGCAGCGAGTTGAACAGGTCCTGGTGCGCCTTCTCCACCTCGTCGAACAGCACGACCGAGAACGGCTTGCGGCGCACCTTCTCCGTGAGCTGGCCGCCCTCCTCGAAGCCGACGTAGCCGGGAGGGGCACCGAACAGGCGCGAGACGGTGTGCTTCTCCTGGTACTCGGACATGTCCAGGGTGATCAGGGCGTCCTCGTCACCGAAGAGGAACTCCGCGAGCGCCTTGGCGAGCTCGGTCTTGCCCACGCCGGTGGGGCCGGCGAAGATGAACGAGCCGCCGGGACGCTTGGGGTCCTTGAGGCCCGCGCGGGTCCGCCGGATCGAGCGGGACAGCGCCTTGATGGCGTCATTCTGGCCCACCACGCGCTTGTGCAGCTCCTCCTCCATGCGCAGCAGGCGGCCCGACTCCTCATCGGAGAGCTTGTAGACCGGCACGCCGGTGGCGGCCGAGAGCACGTCGGCGATGACGTCGGGGGTCACCTCGGCGACCTGCTCGCCGCCTTCGCGCCAGGCCTTGTCCTTCTCGTCGCGCTCGGCGATCAGCTTCTGCTCGCGGTCGCGCAGCGAGGCGGCCTTCTCGTAGTCCTGGCCCTCGATGGCGTCTTCCTTGGCCTTCTTGAGGCCGGCGATCTGCTCGTCGAGCTCCTTGATCTCCGGCGGCGCGGTCATGCGCTTGATGCGCAGGCGCGCACCCGCCTCGTCGATCAGGTCGATGGCCTTGTCCGGCAGGAACCGGTCGGAGATGTAGCGCGCCGCCTGGTGGACGGCGGCCTCCAGGGCGTCGTCCGAGATGGAGACCCGGTGGTGGGCCTCGTACTTGTCCCGCAGGCCCTTGAGGATCTCGATGGCATGCGCCTCCGAGGGCTCATCCACCTGGATGGGCTGGAAGCGGCGCTCCAGGGCGGCGTCCTTCTCGATGTGCTTGCGGTACTCGTCCAGGGTGGTGGCACCGATGGTCTGCAGCTCGCCGCGGGCCAGCATGGGCTTGAGGATCGACGCGGCGTCGATAGCGCCCTCGGCGGCCCCGGCCCCCACCAGCGTGTGGATCTCGTCGATGAACAGGATGATGTCACCGCGCGTGCGGATCTCCTTGAGCACCTTCTTGAGGCGCTCCTCGAAATCACCGCGGTAGCGCGACCCGGCCACGAGCGAGCCGAGGTCCAGGGTGTAGAGGTGCTTGTCCTTCAGGGTCTCCGGGACGTCCCCGCGCACGATGGACTGGGCCAGGCCCTCGACGACGGCGGTCTTGCCCACGCCGGGCTCGCCGATCAGGACGGGGTTGTTCTTGGTGCGGCGGGAGAGCACCTGCATCACGCGCTCCATCTCGCGGGCACGGCCGATCACGGGATCGAGCTGGCCTTCGCGGGCGGCGGCGGTGAGGTTTCGGCCGAACTGATCGAGCACGGCGGAGCCTGCGGGAGTCCCCTCGCCGGAGCTGCGGCCACCGGTGCCGGCGGTCTCCTTCTCCTCGCCCTGGCCACCGCCCTGGTAGCCGGAGATGAGATCGAGCACGGTCGAGCGGACCTTCTGGGGCTCGGTGCCGAGCTTGGTGAGCACCTGGGCGGCGACGCCCTCACCGGCACGGATGATGCCGAGCAGGATGTGCTCGGTGCCGATGTAGTTGTGCCCCAGCTGGAGGGCCTCGCGTAGTGAAAGCTCGAGGACCTTCTTGGCGCGAGGAGTGAAGGGGATGTGACCGGACGGGGCCTGCTGGCCCGGCCCGATGATGTCCTGAACCTGCTCGCGGGCGGCGTTGAGCGTGATACCGAGCGAGTCGAGGGCCTTGGCGGCTACACCTTCGTTCTCGTGGATGAGTCCGAGCAGGAGGTGCTCGGTTCCGATGTAGTTGTGGTTGAGCATCCTGGCCTCTTCCTGGGCCAGCACCACGACCCGTCGGGCCCTGTCGGTGAAGCGTTCAAACATGGATACTCCTCAGTTGATCGTCACGAAGATGCTACGCACGCGGATAGCCCTTTCCCCTACTGTTCGCCACTGGCGAGAAGGATGCCGGCGCAAGATCCCCGGCCCGGCGGGCTGCGGAATTCGCCCTTCACCGAGCGCGGAAAAGGGCCGGATGAACAAGTCCTTGTTCATCCGGCCCTTTTCGCAGTCAGTTCCCCTCGGGTCCCCGTTGGACGAGTCCCTGGCCGGGACCCGAACCCGGGCTGCGACGGCGGCTCTCCGTGAGCTTCCGGTGGCGCCGCGAAGATCGCTGCGCCACCGCACCGGTCACTTGTGGGCTGCGTAATAGGCGTCCTGGATCTCCTGGTGGATGCGGCCACGGTCGGAGACGTTGTAGCCGTTCTCCTTGGCCCATTCACGGATCTTCGGGGTATCCGGGTTGCCGCGGGTCGACGAGGAGGATGCGGCGCGAGTGTTTCCGCCGCGGCCCTTGTTGGCAACGGTGGAGCGACGGGCCTTGGCGACGAAGGGGCGGATCGCTCCGCGCAGCTTGTCGGCGTTGGCGCTGGAGAGGTCGATCTCGTAGCTATTGCCGTCCAGTCCGAAACGAATGGTTTCGTCGGCGGAACCACCGTCGAGATCGTCCTCGAGAATGATCTTTACTGTCTGTGCCATCTGTGGATCTCTCCCGTAATTGATCGAGGGTCGAGGGTCGCAAGGGTTGCGGGCTCATCAGTGGTAAGGCCCACTGATGAACGCCCCCGTTAACGGCCACGGTAAACCCATTGCCGGGCTTACGCAATTAGCCAGTAGCCAAGCATAGGCATTGTCAGGAAATTCTCAACTTCGGGCCGTGACGGAGAACTCATCCGTAGGAGAACACATGATTTCCAGCGAAGAAGGGCCTTATGGCCGCCGCAGGCTAGGCGAGGCCGGAGTTTCACCGAAAGCGATTATTCTCCGCCGCGCTCTTCCTTAGTGCGTTTCCGGTCGGAATCAGCAGGACGCTGCGGTTCCGCCAGGTCGTGGCCCTCCCGGGCGCGCACCTGTTCGTACCACTGCTCCGCATCGTCCCGCGCGGCCTTCTCCGCGGCTCGCTCGCCGCGGTCGGCTCGCATGACGGAACGCATGACGAACCAGAAGACGAGCCCGACGCCGATCGAAGGCAGCAGAACGGCAAGATAGTCCATCATGGGTCAGTCCTTCTCAGGCTTCATGAGCGGGAACAGGATCGTTTCCCGAATACCGAGATCGGTGAACAACATGATCAGGCGATCCACCCCGAGGCCGAGCCCGCCCATTGGGGGTGCACCGTGTTCCAGGGCACGCAGGAAATCTTCATCCAATTGCATGGCTTCGTCGTCGCCGGCGGCGGCCATTCTGGACTGCTCGGCCAGACGCTCGCGCTGAATAACCGGATCGATGAGTTCGGAGAAAGCGGTGCCGCGTTCCATACCCCCGATAATCAAATCCCATGCCTCAATCACATCGGGCTCCGAGCGGTGCGGCCGCGAGAGGGGCTGGGCCGAGGGCGGGTAATCGTAGACGAATGTGGGCTGAATCAGCGTCGGCTCCACGATTTCCCCGAACAACTCGACGACGAGCTTTTCGGCGCCCCACTCCGGCTTCACGGAGATCTCGTGCTCCGCGGCGATACGGCGCAACTGCTCGGCCGGGGTCTGCGGGGTGATGGGCTGCCCCACGACCTCCGACAGCCCGGGGTAGACACCCAGCCAGGACCATTCGCCGTGCAGGTCGATCTGGCCCTTGGCCGTCTCCACCGGGCCGTCGATGCCCAGTGCCTCGGCGCAGGCCACGATGATCTCCTGGATCAGCCGGGCCATGGTGAACTGGTCGCCCCAGGCCTCGTAGGCCTCCAGCGTGGTGAACTCGGGGCTGTGGGTGGAATCCACGCCTTCGTTGCGGAAGACCCGCCCGATCTCGAACACGCGCTCCACGCCGCCCACGACGGCGCGCTTGAGGAACAGCTCCGTGGCGATGCGCAGGGTCATCGGCTGGTCGAAGGCGTTGAGGTGGGTCTCGAACGGCCGCGCCGTGGCCCCGCCGTGCACCAGCTGCAGCACCGGCGTCTCGATCTCGAGATAACCGGAGTCCTCGAGCGTGCGGCGCACGGTCTTGATGATGGTGGCCCGGGTACGCACGACGTCGCGGGCCTGCTGGCGCACCAGGAGGTCGAGGTAGCGCTGACGTACGCGGGTCTCCTCGTTCAGCTCGCTGCCCTCGTACAGGTTGGGCAGGGGGCGCAGGGCCTTGGAGGCCATCTGCCAGTCGCCGACCATGATGGACAGCTCACCGCGCCGGGAGCAGATCACCCGGCCGGTGGCCGAGACGAAGTCGCCCAGGTCGACCAGGTTCTTCCACTCGCCCAGGGAATCCTCGCCGACCACGGCCAGGGAGAGCATCAGCTGGAGCTGGACGCCGTCGCCGTCCTGGATGGCCGCGAAGCACAGCTTGCCCGTGTTGCGCACGAAGACCACACGACCGGTCACGGAGACGACCTCGTCCGTCTCCTCACCGGCTTCCAGGTGCCCCCAGGTCTCGCGGACCTGCGGGATGGTGTGCGTCCGCGGAACCGTCACCGGGTAGGCCTCGCGGCCGGAATCCAGCAGCGCCTGACGCTTGGCCAGGCGGAACTCCATCTGTTCGTCGGTCACCGCAGCGGGTTTCGCGGGCTCGGATCCGCCCTGGACGACGGCGAGGTTCTGGGATTCTTCTGGCGTGGTCACGGTGACCCATGGTAACGGTCCGTGCCCGGTGAGCAGTACGCGGCAGGCGCTGCCTTGCTCACAGCCGCAGGTTGTCGATCAGGCGCGTGTCCCCCACATGAGCGGCGACGAGCGCCAGGGCGCCCGGAGCGGGGGCGGCCTCCTCGAGGGTGGCGGGGTCGACGACCACCAGGTAGTCCAGTTCCACGGTCCGCGACCCTACGCCGATAGGCTGCGCCGCGATCTCCCGGCGGGCCTGGTCGACGGTGATCTCCCGGGTGGCGAGCCGCTGCAGGGTGCGGGGCAGGACCAGGGCGGCCGTGCGCTCGTCGTCGCCGAGGTAGGCGTTGCGGGAGGACAGCGCGAGGCCGTCGGGAGCGCGCACGATCGGCACGGGCCGGACCTCGACGTCCAGGTTGAGGTCCCGGACCATACGGTCGACGATCAGCAGTTGCTGGGCGTCCTTCTGGCCGAAGTAGGCCCGCAGCGGCCGCCCGGTCCCGCCGGCCAGGGCGAACAGTTTGGCCACCACGGTCAGCACGCCGTCGAAGTGCCCGGGCCGGGAGCCTCCCTCCAGCCGGGTGCCGAGCTCGCCCGAGCTCACGCGGACCAGGGGCAGTCCCCCGGGGTACATCTGCTCGACGCTCGGGGCGAAGACGATGTCCGCGCCGAGCCCGGCCAGCCGCGCGACGTCGGCCTCCAGGTCCGCGGGGTAGCGCGAGAAGTCCTCATGGGGGCCGAACTGGAGCGGGTTGACGAAGACGGAGACGGCCAGCACGTCGTTCTCCTCCCGGGCCTGCCGCACCATGTGGCCGTGCCCGTCGTGCAGTGCTCCCATGGTCGGCACCAGGCCCACGGTGGCGCCCGGCCCCGCCTCCGCCGAGCGGTTGCGCAGCAGCGCGCGGAACTCCGCGGGGTCCGTGACGATCACCGGGCCGTCCTGACGGGCCGGCACCCGTGGGGCCTCGGGCAGGTGCTGGGGCGCCGGGCCCAGCGCCTCGATCACGGCCTGGTACGCGGCTGGGTCGAGTCGTCCGCGGGCCAGTGCCCGGTCCGCGGTAACCCTCGCCAGGTCGGCGTAGGCGCGCAGGACGTCGTCCTGTCCGGTGGCCAGGGCCTCTTCGGCCAGTGCCAGGCGGTGCTCGCGCACCGTTCCGGCGTCGCCCCGGGAGACGGGGCCGGTTAGGGCGGTCTCCCCGGCAGTCAGGGCGTTGTCGAGGCTCGCGCGGGTCAGGGCGCCGAGCACCCGGGAGGGCTGTTCGACGCCGATCCCGCCGAGCACCTGGATCGCCTGGCCCACCACCGTGGTCAGGTGGTTCGCCCCGTGCGTCAGGCCCGCGTGATAGAGCGTGCGGTCGGCCTCGGGGATCACCACGGGCTCGCCGCCCATCTCGACGACGAGCGCCTGGGCGATGGGCAGGACCGCGGCGGGTGCGGTGACGCCGAACGAGCAGTCCGCCAGCCGGTCCAGGTCCATGGACATCCCCGTGAAGGTCATGGCCGGGTGGATCGCCAGGGGGATCACGCCGCTTCCGCGGGCGGGTTCGAGCACGGAGGTCCCCCACCGTCCGGCCACGTGGACCACAAGCTGGCCTGCCTGCCAGTGCCCGGCCTCCGCCAGGCCGCCGACCAGGTCCGGCAGCTGGTCGTCCGGGACGGCCAGCAGCACCAGTTCGGCGCGTTCCACGACCTCCGGGACGGTCAGGACCGGGACCTCCGGGAGCAGGAGCTCGGCGCGTTCCCGGGAGGCGTCCGAGACGGCGCTGACACCCACCACCGCGTGCCCGGCGGCCCGCAGCGCCGCGCCCAGCACGGCCCCGACCCTTCCGGCGCCGATGACCCCCACGCCCAGCCGGCCGGGCCTGTTCGATGGTGTGGTCACTGCGCAGCTCCTGACGTTCGAACGCGTGGTCTCGGGCCCGTGACGAAGCCCGCGGGCATCAGGTCAGTGTACTCACGGCGGGCTCCGCCGGATCGGGGCTACCGGGGCAGGGTGATCGGACCAGGGGCGGTCCGGGCAGGTCGACCGGTCAGGAGGATGCGCCCGGCCGACGCAGACCGGGCGGCACGCCCGGCGCTCCGTAGGCGGGGGCCGGCCGGTGCGAGGCCTCAGCCGGGCCGGGGAGCGACTGCTCGGTCCGGGCAGGGTGCTCCGCTCGCGGCCGGTCCCAGGGAAGCGCCGGGAGGTCGCCCGCCGGAGATGCCGGGCCGTCCGAGGGCGACGCCGGGGATTCCGTCAGTGCCTCGACCACAGGGGCCGAGCGACCGCGTTCCAGCTGCCGGGCCACGAACGCCTGGGCGTCCGCGAAGTCCATCCGGTAGATCGTGGGGCGCACGGCGCCCACGATCGAGTGCAGGGAGACGTCCGCCAGATCCAGCCGGCGGGCGACGGGGCCCCGGCTCACCCCGATGGACTGCAGCTTGTTGTGGGGAATCACGCAGCACTGCCGATAGGCGCGCCCGCCGCGGGCCAGCAGCATCCGGTCGGTCACCGCATAGCCGTAACGCCGGCGCACGATCGGAGCGACCCACTTGACCCGTTCCGGGGAGGAGACGAAGCGGGACGCATCGTCGCCCTCTCCCATGAGGCCCTCGAGCACCAGGCCGGTCAGGTCGTCGCTGTGCGGGATGCGCAGGCCCTCGCGGAAGAGCACGTTCAGGTCGCCGTCGGTGGCGACGGGCAGCAGCACCGAGCGGTTGCCCGCGGAATCGCCGCCGGCCTCTCCCCCGTATCCCGCCACGTTGACGTGCACGAGCGACCATCCGGCCTTGCGCCAGAGCAGGGGGCGGTAGACGGCCAGCGCCTGGATGCGCCCGGTCGGCACGGTCTGGGAGGTCTTGTTGATCAGTCCGTAGCGCAGCCGCAGGCCCTCGGGGGTGCGGTACATCTTGAAGCTCCAGCTGATCTCCAGGGCCTTGAGCAACGTGCCGCCCAGGGCCAGGACGGTAGGGATGAAACCCAGCAGCATCGGGAGGATCACCTCCGGGAACACGAAGCTCAGGACCACCGCGGCCACGGCCAGCACCGTCAGGACGATGAAGGAGACGGTCAGCAGGCGGGCCAGCACCACCCGCCGCAACGGCAGCGAGAGGAGCAGCTCCTCCTCGTTCTCCTCGGCCGTGCTCCCGGCCTCCTGGTCGGTGCCCGGCGAGGGCGTGCCCGATGCCACCGCGCCCTTCGCACCAGCCCTCGCACCGCCTTTCCCACCGGGGCCGATGGCCCCGAGCAGTTCCTTGCGGAGCCGTCTCGCGTGGTCGTGCTTGAGGTACCGCAGCGTCACGGAGGTCTCCCCCGCGTCGGCCACCTCGAACCGAAGCTCGGCCAGCCCCAGGATCCGGGGCACCAGCGGGCGATGGATATCAAGCGCCTGGACCCGGTCCAGCCGGGTCTGCCGCTCCTGCCGGAAGACCAGGCCGGTGCGCAGGCGCACGTGGGTTTCCGTGACCTGGTACCGCGTGAACCACCACACGTAGAGGGCGCCGAGGGCCGCGATGATCGCGCCGATGGCGGCCATCGACCCGTAGAAGACCCATTCGGGCAGGCCCAGGAAGAAGTCGAGGATCGCAGGAGGGTCCGACGACGGGTCCGGCTCGCCGTCGTCGCCCGTGAAGTCGCCCACGAGCCCGTTGACGACCGTGTTCATCCACGCGCCGATGACGACGACCATGGCGATCCAGCCGCGCGCCAGGGGGCTGAGCGGGTGCATCCGGTGCCAGGAGCCCTCGTCCTCGACCTCCGGGGGCGCCGTCCGGTCCTCGGGTCCGGGCCCCTGGAGGTCAGCGCGCTCGGCGTCGAGGCTGGTCCGGTCCTGGGCGCTCACAGCTCGATCAGGCGATCTTCGCCGCGCTCCGTGAGGTGTTCGCGCAACCTGTTGGCCTCCTCGGCCGTGACCCCCGGCACCTTGGTGTCGGTCTGGGGGGAGGCGGTGTGCAGGGTGATCTCCGCGAGGCCGAAGGCCCGCAGGAGGGGCCCCGAGTTCACGTCCACGTACTGCATCCGGCCGTAGGGGACCACGACGAGCCGGCGCACCAGCAGGCCCTTTCGGACCAGGAACTCATCGGGGTCCTCGCGGTAGCAATGGGCGCGCACGCGTCGGGGGGTCAGGATGATGTTGACCAGGGTGATCACCAGCACGAGCGCCGGCCAGGGCAGCAGCCACCACCACGAGGCGCCGGAGAAGGGGCCGAGGAGCTTGAGCACCACGGGCCAGCCGGTGGCGGCGAGCATGAACACCCCTCCGATCACCTCGTTGATCAACCGGACCGGGATGTAACGACGGCTGATGCCCTTCCACTGGCCCTGTCCCGGTGAGGAGTCGGGGCGAGCGGCCGGGTCGTCCGGGCGCAGCGGAGTGAGCAGATCGGATGGGTCACTCATCCGGGGAGACCTCCAGTTCACGGTGGTGGGCAGGGGGATTGTCTCGGGTGCGGGCCATCCCGCCTTCCTGCGCGGGCCGCGGACGGGTCCGTCCCGAGGAGCCGCCGGCTTCGTCGTCGTCCTCGGGCGGCAGCCGGCAGAAGCCCTCCACGATCCACCCGATCACGCAGAGCACGACGCCGATGACGGTCATGCCGATGGCCAGCCACAGCGGTCCGTGATGGGACCGGACGGACAGCAAGGTCAGCTGGCTGACCACGAGCAGTCCGTGCCAGCCGGCGAGCATGGCGCCCACCACGGCATTGGCCTGCGCCAGCGATGCTGTCACAGCACCCCAGGTGCGGTCCAAGCGGACCTCGCGGTCCCCGTCGCGGATCTTGCGGATCTTGAGTCCCACGATCAGCAGCACCGCCGCCTCCACCAGCAGCGCGATCCCGGCCGCCCAGGGCAAGGAGAGCAGCGGTCCTCCCAGCCGCGCGGACAGCATTCCCGCGGCCCAGCTGGCCGTGAAGGACAGCGCGGCCAGGAGCAGCAGGAGGCGCAGGCTCAGGTACTTCATGGGCGCTCCGCCGGCGGCTGGAGCCATGGCCGCAGGCCCTCCGGGACGCGACCGCCGCCGTCGTGATGGGGCAGCTCCGACGGGTCGATCAGCGGCGGGTGGGTGCGCGGGGAGATGCCCGGGAGGTCGTCCGCCTCCTGCGCGAGCTCCCGGACCCGCCGTCCCCCGAGGCGCGCCTCCGGGTCCATCATGGCCCAGGGCACCAGGACGAACGCCCGTCCGGCGGCGCGGGGGTGCGGCAGCGTGAGGGTGGGCTCGTCCATGCTCAGCCCGCCGAAGTCGATGATGTCGAGGTCCACGGTGCGCGGGCCCCACTCGATGTCGTGGGTCCGGTCGTGGGCGTCCTCGATGGCCTGGCAGAGCTGCAGCATCTCGAAGGGACCGAGGGTGGTCCGGATCTTGACGACGGCGTTGAGGAAGTCCGGTTGCCCCTCGGGGCCGCCCACGGGGCGGGTGACGACGACGGGCGAGGCGTCCAGGACCTCCACGCCCTCCGCCGCCCGCAGGTCTCCGAGCGCCGCCCGGAGCAGTTCGGCCCGGTCCCCCAGGTTGGATCCCAGCGCGATGATGGCGTGCCTCATGGTTCTCGCTCCCTGCTGACCGAGACAGCCACATTGCCGAACGGAACGGTGATGGGCGCCTCGGGTTTGTTGACGGTCAAGTCCACGCGATCGACTGACGGGTACCTCTCCAGGATGAGCCGTGCGGTGCGATCAGCCAAGGTCTCGATCAGCTCCACAGGTCTCGATTCGATCTCGTGATGGATCAGCTCGGCGATCTCGCCGTAGTGCACCGTGCGGCTCAGGTCGTCCGTCCGTCCCGCCGGCCTGAGGTCCAGGTACATCACAGCGTCCACGATGAAGGGCTGTCCGTCTCGCTTCTCCTCCGCGAGCACGCCGTGGAAGCCCCTGCCGGTGACTCCCGTCAGGGTGATCCTGTCCGGCCCGGGCCCTGGAAGGGTCCCTCCGCCCCGGTTCGCGTCGTCGTGCTGGGACATCGTGGTCATGCCTGGCCTTCCGTGGTTCCGGGACGATCGGCGGGGCGCAGGACCGGTGGCCGGACACCGCGCCAGGCGTGGGCGACGGCCACCGTGTCAACGCTCGCGGGGACGTCGTGCACCCGCACGGCCCAGGCCCCCCGGTCGGCGGCGAGGGCGGAGATGGCCGCCGTGGCGAGGTCGCGCTGCTCGACCGGGCGGGGCACGCCGCGGTCGGCCAGGAGGTTGCCCACGAACCGCTTGCGCGAGGCCGCCACCAGGACCGGGTAGCCCGTGGCGACGAACCGCGGCAGGGCCTGGAGAAGCTCCCAGTCCTGCTGCCCGCCCTTGGCGAAGCCCAGGCCCGGGTCCAGTACCAGCCGGGCCGGGTCCAGGCCAGCGGATAGGAAACGCTCGGCCACCTCCGTGGACTCCCGCAGCACGTCGCCGACCAGATCGTCGTAGACGGCCAGGGAGTCCATGGTCCCCGGGTTGCCGCGTGAGTGCATCAGGATGTACGGCGCCTGCCGTTCGGCCACCAGCCGGACCATGTCGTCCGTGACCGAGACCCCGGAGACGTCGTTGACGCAGTGCGCCCCGGCGTCCAGCGCCGCCCGCGCCGTGGAGGCGTTGATGGTGTCCACCGTCACGACGATCCCGGCGTCGGCGAGCTCGCGGACGACCGGGAGGATCCGCCGTCTCTCCTCGGCCGGGTCCACGCGCGTCGACCCGGGCCTGGTCGATTCCCCGCCCACGTCGACCATGTCGGCGCCCTGCCGGGCCAGCAGGAGGCCGTGGTCGATCGCCGCGCGATGGGACTCGTGCAGGCCCCCGTCGGAGAACGAGTCCGGGGTGACGTTCAGGACGCCCATGATCAGGGTGCGCCCCGCCGGCAGGTCCTCCCAGCCGCCCCAGCCCAGGCCGGTGGTCGACGGTACGCTGCCCGCGCTGGCCGGGGGCTGTGGGTGGCGGGTCATGGGCGCCTCACCTTCCGGGTCTGGTCCGGGCCGGCCACGCGCCTGCGGTCAGGCATCGCGCCCGGATGGTCTCACTTGCCGAGTATCAGGCTCATCGCTTCCGCGCGCGTGGCCGGGTCGTGCAGCTGACCGCGCACGGCCGAGGTCACGGTCTTCGCCCCGGGCCTGCGGACGCCCCGCATGGACATGCACAGGTGCTCGCATTCCAGCACCACGATCGCTCCTGCTGCCTGCAGGTGGCTCACCAGGGCGTCCACGATCTGAGTGGTCAGCCGTTCCTGCACCTGGGGGCGCTTGGCGTAGACGTCCACGAGCCGCGCCAGCTTGGACAGCCCGGTCACGCGGCCGCCGGAGCCGGGGATGTAGCCGATGTGGGCCTGGCCGTGGAACGGCACCAGGTGGTGCTCGCAGGTGGAGTAGAAGGGGATGTCCTTGACCAGCACCATCTCGGAGTGGCCGATGTCGAAGGTCGTGGCCAGCACGTCCTCCGCCTCCATGGCCATCCCGGAGAACATCTCCTCGTAGGCGCGGGCCACCCGCTGCGGGGTGTCCTGGAGGCCTTCCCGCTCAGGGTCCTCGCCGATGGCCGCCAGGATCTCGCGGACCGCGGCTTCGATACGGGGCTGATCGATCATGGCCTGTCCCGGTGGTCGTCCGTGCGGTCGTCGTCCCGGTCGTCGCCTTCCTGACCGCCGTGCGGGCGGTGCCAGGGGGTCTGCTGGCCGCCTCCGTGATCCGCACCGGGCGTCGGGGCCTGCCCGGCGGGTTCACCGGCGCGGTCCTCGGTGTCCTCGGGGCCCTGCGGGTTCTCCTCGGGCTCGCCCTCGCCGGGCAGGCGCTCGAACTGCTTGCGCTCCTCCTCGGAGGCCTGCTCGAGCTCCTCCTTCTCCCGCGTGGTGGTCACCGGCGGGAGGTCCGAGGTCTCGCGGCCCTCGTTCGAGATCCAGTGCCCGCGCTCGGGCTGGCGCGCGATGCCTTCGAAGATCCCGGCGATCTCGGCCTCGTTCAGGGTCTCCTTCTCGAGCAACTCCAGGGCGAGCCGGTCCAGGACCTCGCGGTTCTCGATCAGGATCCGGTGCGCCTCGTCCTGGGCGTTCTCCAGCAGCGCGCGCACCTCGGCGTCGACGATCGCGGCGGTCGCCTCCGAGTAGCCGCGTTCCTCCATGCCGCCGCGCCCCATGAAGGGCTCGGAGTCGTTGCCGCCGAGCTTGACGGAGCCGACGAGCGTGGACATGCCGAACTGGGTGACCATGTTCCGCGCGGTGTCCGTGGCCTTCTGGATGTCGTTCGCGGCTCCCGACGACGGGTCCTTGAACACGATCTCCTCGGCCGCGCGACCGCCCATGGCGTAGGCCATCTGGTCGAGCAGCTCGTTACGGGTGGTCGAGTACTTGTCGTCGGCCGGCATGACCATCGTGTAGCCCAGGGCCCGGCCGCGGGGCAGGATCGTGATCTTGGTGACCGGGTCGGTGTTGCGCAGTGCCGCGGCCACCAGGGCGTGGCCGCCCTCGTGGTAGGCGGTGACCTTGCGCTCGTGCTCCTTCATCAGGCGCGAGCGCTTCTGCGGGCCCGCGATCACGCGGTCGATCGCCTCGTCGACGGCCCGGTCGTCGATCAGCTGCGCGTGGGACCGCGCGGTGAGCAGGGCGGCCTCGTTCATCACGTTGGCCAGCTCCGCGCCGGTGAACCCCGGGGTGCGCTTGGCCACCGAGGCGAGGTCCACGGACTCGTGCAGCGGCTTGCCCTGCGCGTGCACCCGCAGGATCTGCTCGCGGCCCTTCATGTCCGGGGCCTCGACGCCGATCTGGCGGTCGAAACGCCCCGGCCGCAGCAGCGCCGGGTCCAGGACGTCCGGGCGGTTGGTGGCCGCGATCAGGATGATGTTGGTATTGGCGTCGAAGCCGTCCATCTCCACCAGGAGCTGGTTCAGGGTCTGCTCGCGCTCGTCGTTGCCGCCGCCCATGCCGGCGCCGCGCTGGCGGCCGACGGCGTCGATCTCGTCCACGAAGATGATCGCGGGGGCGTTCTCCTTGGCGGTCTGGAAGAGGTCGCGCACGCGGGAGGCGCCCACGCCCACGAACATCTCCACGAAGTCCGAGCCGGAGATGGAGAAGAACGGGACGGAGGCCTCACCGGCGACGGCCTTCGCGAGCAGGGTCTTGCCGGTGCCGGGAGGGCCGTAGAGCAGGACGCCCTTGGGTACGGAGGCGCCCAGGGCCGTGAAGCGGTCGCGTTCGACCAGGAACTGCTTGATCTCGTCCAGCTCCTGGACGGCCTCGTCCGCGCCGGCGACGTCGGCGAAGGTGACCTGCGGGTTGTCCTTGTCGAACTGCTTGGCCTTCGAGCGGCCGAACTTCATGAGCTGCGAGCCGCCGCCCTGCATCCGGGCGAAGATGAACCAGAAGATGGCCAGGATGATCAGGAACGGCAGGAGGAACTGGAGCATGGACAGCAGCCAGTTGTTCTGCACGGGCTGATCCGTGTAGCTGTCCAGCCCGGCGTTGTCGACCGCCTGCACGACGTCGTCGCCGCGCGGCTCGACGTAGTAGAACTCGACGTTGCGGCCGTAGTCGTGGCCGTTCGCGGAGTAGTCGTCGGACAGTGTCAGCTCCACGCGCTGTTCGCCGTCGTAGATCTTGGCCTCGGTGGCCTGGTTGTCCTGCAGCAGCTGGAGGCCGACGTTGGTGTCGACGCGGCTGCCCTCGTTCGAGGTCAGCGTGGTGATCACCGGGATCAGCACGAGCAGGGCGAGGAGAATCCAGAAGAAGGGCCCCCCGAAGAAGCCCGGTTTCTTTTTAGCGGTGGCCAAAGCCGATGGTCCTCTCTCGCACGATGCGAACCTGATCCCGGTCCGCTCTTGAGCAGAGCCGGATGAGTCGATGTGTCAATGTAACGCGCCGCTCAGGCTCAGTCAGAGCCGGAGTGTCGCCGTTCACCCCGTGGCGGACACATTCCCCGGCAAATACCAGTTCCGGGACGTCGGCCGGGTGCTCCCCCGGCGCGGGTGCCGGGGACGGCGGCGGTCAGGAGTAGACGTGCTCGGACAGTACCGCGATGCAGTCCAGGTTGCGGTACTGCTCGGCCCAGTCCAGGCCGTAGCCCACGACGAACTCGTTGGGGATGTCCCAGCCGACGTACTTGACGTCGATCTCGACCTTCAGCGCCTCCGGCTTGCGCAGCAGCGCGCAGACCTCCACGGAACTGGCGCCACGGGACTGAAGGTTGGTCTTGAGCCAGGACAGGGTCAGGCCGGAGTCGATGATGTCCTCGACGATCAGAACGTCCCGGCCCGTGAGGTCCGTGTCCAGGTCCTTGAGGATGCGCACCACGCCGGAGGACTTGGTGCCGGAGCCGTAGGACGAGACGGCCATCCAGTCCATGGGGTACTGCCCCGACAGGGCCCGGGAGAGGTCGGCCATGATCATGAGCGCGCCCTTGAGGACGCCCACGAGCAGGACGTCCCGGCCCTGGTAGTCCGCGTCGACGGCCGCGGCCAGCTCCGCGACCCGCGCATCGATGTCTTCCTTGGTATAGAGAACTTCCCTGAGATCGCCTGAAACGTCCTCGGACTTCACGATGCTCCTAATCGTGGGGATGGCTGACCAGATGGTCGCCGTCAAACCGTTGGGCGAAGTTCCAGGATTCCCCGGCTGCGCGGCAGACCTGACTCACCGCTCACGCCGCGGGTTCGGATGGCACGACGCCTGTACACGGACACCTTACCCGCCATTTCGATGGGCCCGGCCTCACCCCTTCCCGCCGCCAGGGCGCCCAGTGCGTTGAGCCTCTCGAAGGACACCGGCTCGCCTCCGACCCGGACGCAGGCCATGGCCAGCGCACGCCTGCTCAAGGGCTCCGGGGCCTCCTGCAGGCTCCTCAGGGACAGGGCGGTCGCGCCCGGGGCGACCGGCTGCACGACCCCGTGCGCCACGTCCAGCGCCGCCTGCTGCTGCGCCCGGTCCAGCAGGTCCCCGGCCTGGTCCTCCAGGAGCCCGGCGTCCGGGCCCAGGATCGCGGCGGAACGGGCCAGCGAGGCTCCCACCCCGGGGCCGAGCTCGCGTTCCAGGAAGGGCAGGACGGTGTGCCGCACCTTAGCCCGCATCAGCGATTGATCGGCGTTCGTGGGATCCGTCCAGGGCGTCATCTGCTCGGCATCGCAGATGGCCACCGTGTCCTCCCGTGTCATCGACAGGAGGGGGCGCATCAGCCGCAGCCCGTCCCGGTCGCAGACCGGGGCCATGCCGCCCAGCGAGCGCGTGCCGGAGCCCCGGGCGAGGCCCAGCAGCACGGTCTCCGCCTGATCGTCGCGGGTATGCCCCAGCGCCACACCGTGCGCACCGTGGGCGCGGACCGCCCGCCCCAGGGCGGCGTACCGGACGGCACGGGCGGCGGCCTCCAGCCCGTCCCCGTCCCGCTCGACGACGACGGTGCGGACCTCCACGGGTTCCAGGCCCAGCGCTCGCGCCTGGCCGGCGGCGGTTCGGGCCACCTCCGCGGAACCCTCCTGGAGCTGGTGGTCGACGACGACCGCACCCACCCGGAAGCGCCGTCGCCTGGAGAAATGCGCGGCGGCGGCCGCCAGGGCCAGCGAATCCGGGCCGCCCGAGAGCCCGATCAGGAGCAGGTCCTCCGGCTGCGGCGCGCGGCCCAGGGAGTCCGTCAGGCAGCTCTCGACGGCCCTGCGGGCCATCGACACCTGGGGCAGCAGGCGCCCGCGGCGGCCGAACTGCGTCATGGCGTACCACGGCCCGATCGCGGGCCGGCGGGGTTCACGGCCGGCAACCGGTCAGTTGACGCCGTTGCCGTGGTTCTCCGAGTCCTGGAGGGCCAGCCCCAGGACCTTGACCAGGGTGGGCGCCGACTCCCCCAGGGCGTCCACGGCGTGCCGCAGCTCGGGGGCGGGAATCACCGAGGCGAGGGCGGAGACCGCATTGGTCTCGCCGTGGATCCCGGCTTGGATCTGGGTGGTGGTCAGCACCGGCTGGGACTGCTCGACCGCGTTCAGCGTGGCATCGATGTCCGTGGTTCCGACGCGCTGCTCGAGCATGACCAGGCGTTCGTAGACGGCCGGGTTGCCGATCTTGATGCGCCGGCCGGAGTTGAGCTGAGAGAGCATCGGAGCGGACAGCCCCAGGACCTCCGCCAGGCGGCGCTGCGTGATGCTGTAGGCGTTGACCACGGCGCCGAAACGCTCTGAGAGAGGCTGTCCGTAGAGCTGGATCTGCTGTTCGATGTTCTCCGAAGTCACATTTGCAATTGTGTCACAGGGCCCCGGCGAATGGTCATGAGCGGGTACGCCGGAACCTGGGAGGACGCAGGGAACTGGCTGGAGGCGATGGGTTCATCCGGTCACCTCCCTCTGGAGGCGGCCGGCCGGGTCTCACCGGGACAGCACCCTGTCCACCCAGGCAGCCGGGTCGAGGATCTCCCGCTCGCTGGGCAGGTGCGCCGGGGACTCCCAGACGGTGTTGAAGCCGTCCCTGCCCGCCATGCGCACCACCTCGGTCACGAAGTGCTGTCCCTGGACGTACTGCCTGGCCTTCGCGTCCAGGCCCAGGACCTTCCGGAGCAGTCGCTGGACGGGACCGTGGAGATCGCGTCGGCGGTCGAAGCGCCGCCGGATGGTCTTGACGGAGGACACCACGGACGCGTCGACGTTGTCCATGACCCAGTTGGCGTGGCCCTCCAGCAGCGACATCGTGGCCACCGCCGTGGACATCAGCTCGCGCTCCCTCTGCCCGAGCACGGCCGAGACCGGGCCCAGGAGATCCTCGTCGGCCTTATGCGCCGACCGGCCCGTCATCTGCCCGCCCACTGCGGCCGCGGCACGGCTCAGCCGAGCCTTGATCTGGTCGAGATCACCGGTCATGGAGGTCGAGAGCTCCCGGATGGTCTCCGCCATATGGTCGCGCAGCCAGGGGGCCGCGGCGAACTGGACGCGGTGCGTCTGCTCGTGGAGGCAGACCCACAAACGGAAGTCGTCGGGGTCCACGTTCAGCTCCCGCTCGACCAGCATGACATTGGGCGCCACGATCATGAGCCGCCCGCCCGGGTGCCGCCGCGCGGCCTGCGGGGATGCGAGCCCGGCATAGGGGTCGTACTGCCCCAGCACCTTGGTGGAGAGGAAGCCCAGGAGCGCACCCGCCTCGGCCGCCGTGGCCCGGCTCCCGATCCATTGCGTCACCTCACCGGGGGCGCGTCCCCGCTGCCGGTAGGACTGCTCGAGCTCCGCCATGGCCGGCTCGAGCAGCGCCTGGAAGGTCGCGGCGTTCGCGGCGGACCATCCGGCGCGGTCCACCACGACCACCGGGGCGTCGCGCAGGTTCCGGGCGGCGTCCAGGCCGGAGATCTCGTGGACGTGGTCCACGGAGGCCTCGGCGTAGTGCCGCATGGAGGCCACGGCCTCCTGCATCGCCCGGGCCGGCGGGGTGGGACCCGCGGGCACGGTCCTGGCCGCGATCCTCGCGGCGAGATCCCATTGGATCAGTCCGGACTCTTTCCCGGCGGGCGTGCTCTCGGCGAGCTCTGGCGTACTCATGCTCCTCATGCAATCACAGTCCGCTCAGGAGCGGCTGTGAGCCGGCCGGTCACTGCCGGGCCAGCCCGGCGAAGACCCGGTCCGCGCCGTCGGTCGCAGCGGCGGGATCGCCCACCTCCCCCAGGAGCACGACGGCGATCAATGGCTGCCCGTTCTGCGTGATGACCTGGCCCGACAGGGCGGTCACGCCCCGCAGCGTCCCCGTCTTCGCCCTCGCCACGCCCCGGGCGGCCGCCTCGTCGCGGTCGTCGAACCTGTCCTCGAGCGTTCCGGAATGTCCGCTGACAGGGAACGTGGAGATCATGGGCGCGTAGCGCCCCGTCGTGTCCCGGGCCGCGTGCAGCAGGACCTCGCCCAGCACGCGGGCCGTCACCCGGTTCTCGGGCGACATCCCGGAGCAGTCGGCGAGCACCACGCCGTCGCGCTCCACGACGTCGCGGCCCAGGCTCTCGGTCAGGGCCTCCCGCATGGCGGCCCGGGCGCCGTCGACGCTTCCGGGGTGCCCCGCCGCGTCGGCCGCCACCCGGCCCAGGGCCTCGGCGAGCCGGTTGTCGGAGTCGTTCATCATGACCGTGGCCTGCTCCACCAGGGGCGCGGACTCCACGCGCGCCAGCTCCGTGGGCCCCGGCTGCCGATCGGCCGGTAGCGAGGGATCCGCGCCGGTCTCCGTCCGCTCCCCGGTGGTGACCGAGACGTCCCGGCCCGAGCGCTCCCACAGTTCCTCCTGGAGGCGCTGCGCGAAGACGTCGGCCGCCCCGCCCGCGGCGTCGGTGTCGTGTCCCCTGCTGTCCCCTTCCTCCGCGCCGGGCAGTGCATGGGATCCGATGGCGAGGGGGGCGATCGGGCCGATCTCGTCCGCGGCGATATCCCCCGGCAGCCAGGTGTCGTTGAGCTCGGGGCCCTCGAAGATGCTGGTGTCGACGTCCACCGTGATCTGCTCCCCGGTCTCCTCGGCCAGCCGGTCGCCCGTCATGGTCTCGGCCGTGCGGGCTGCCAGGGTCGCTAGCCCCGCGCGGCCCACGACGGCGTCCGGATCGCTCTCGCCCTCTCCGAGCAGGGTGTCGCCGCCGGCCACCAGGACCAGGTGCCCCGGGGAGCTCCCCTCCACCACGGTCGTGGCCAGCCGCCGTTGCGGACCGGCGTGGTGGAGCAGGGACAGTTCCGTCATGATCTTCTGGTTGGACGCCGGGATCATCTCGGCCCCGTCGTCGCGGGTATAGAGCCGGTCGCCCGTCGCGGGGTCGACGACGACGGCGCTCGTGGCGGTCGCCGTGGAGTCGTCCAGAGCCCGGTCGATTCCCTCGATGGTCTCCCCGGTCAGGGCGGCCTCCCCCTCGGGTGCCTCGGGAGCGGCGCCCGTGACGGACCGCTCCGCAGGCCCCTCGTCCCCGGGATCCCCGAGCCCGCGGACGATGCCGGGGCCCAGCACGATCAGGCTGACCGCCACCGCGGCCGCCAGCAGGAGGTAGAGGCCCACGAGCAGGCGCCGCCGCACCGGGACTGCGCGCGCATCGGGGCCCGGTGTCGGCACGCGGTCTTCGGGGGGCTGGTCGCGTCTCGGCACGCCCCCCATTGTGCCGTGAAACACCGGGTTTTCCAGCTACGCACAGCACGTCCGCCCGGTGACCGTTAGGCTTGGCCCAGAATTCGCGCCGATCGCGCCCGTGCAGGGGCACCGCGTCACCGGACCTTGCGCAGATCGCGGAGCCGATCCGCGGAGCCTATGACCAGATCGCCTAGGACCAGAACAAAGGAGCAGCCATGGAGATGGATGTCACCATCGAAATCCCCAAGGGATCACGGGTGAAGTACGAGATCGATCATGAAACGGGACGCATCCGGCTGGATCGCGTGCTGTTCACCTCGATGGGCTACCCCACCCACTACGGCTACTTCGAGGACACCCTGGGCGAGGACGGCGACCCGCTGGATGCCATGGTCCTGCTCGACGTCGAGATCATGCCCGGCGTGATCGTGGAGGCCCGCCCGATCGCGGTCTTCAACATGACCGACGAGGCCGGCGGCGATGCGAAGGTGCTGTGCGTCTCCACCGACAAGCGCTACGACCACATCCAGGGCCTGGAGGACATCGACGAGTTCAAGCAGAAGGAGATCCAGCACTTCTTCGAGCGCTACAAGGACCTGGAGCCCAACAAGTGGGTCAAGGGCGAGGGCTGGGCCGGCAAGGACGAGGCCGAGCGCCTGGTCCGCGAGGCGCAGGAGCGTTTCGAGGCCTCGCACTACGATTCCGCGGCAGAGGCCGAGCAGAAGGACTGACTCCTCCGCACCCCGCTCTTTGCGGGGACGTTCCGGGAACCCGCACCGGCCGGTGCGGGTTCCCGCGTATCCGGTGTGCTGTCAGTCGGCTGTGGTTGAGTGTGGGCAAGCACTGCAGGGCTGACCAGCGGCCCGCGGCGATCCGCCCGGGAGGTGACCGGAAGCCATGACTCGTTCCGACGAGGTTCCCCGGCGGGTGCCCTACGTCCTCGAGTACCAGGGGCGCACCGTGGTCCTGGGGGAGCCGTTCCACCTGGCCGAGCTGGATCGCATGCTCACCCGCTCCGACGTCCCCACGACCACCACGGTCTCTGGGACGGGCACGATGCACCTGGACGGGGTGCTGCTCAACAGCGTCTCCGTGGACCTGCCCATGACCGGTTTCTGGGAGCACGTCCACGCCTCCGCGTTCGACGACGCCCCCTGGCCCTCCGACGACTCCCCCATCACCGTCCCCTCGCCGCCGGAGTGGCTCTCCGCCGCGCGCTGCTGGGAGTACGATCCCGTCGCCCCCATCCTGCCCCTGGTCGAGGGGGCCCGGATCGAGCAGCCCGGCGGCTGGCTGTGCCGGCCGTCCTTCGGCGGCGCGGACACGGCGCGGGGCGAGGGCTCGGTGGGGCTGTTCCAGCTCATGGACCAGGACTCGTTCTGGGTGCTGGCCTCGCTGGAGGACCTGGCCGAGATCCGGCTGCTGGCCATGGAGCTCGCCCGGTACCGTCGCGGCTTCGCCGAGCTCGGGGCGTGCTTCGACGAGTTCGAGCGGCCCGGCTCCCTGCGCCTTCCCCTGATCTGCCGGGAATCCCTCGAGGACGAGCTGATCGCGCGCTCGATCGACATCGAGCCCCGGTTCTGGCCCCGCACCGGCTGAACCCGACGGGCTCACGTCGCCCGGGTCCAGGTCGGCGGACTCAGTTCGGTTCTGAGATGAAGCCTTCCTCGACCATCCATTCGAAGGCCACGTCGGCGGGCTCCTCGCCGTCGACGTCCACCTTCGCGTTGAGCCGCTGCAGGGTCTCGTTGTCGAGCCTGGCGATGATGGGGGCGATGGCCTCCTCCAGCTCGGGGTATTCGTCCAGCAGCTCCTCGTTGAAGACCGGGGAGCCGTTGTAGGCGGGGAAGTACTGCTCGTCGTCCTCCAGCACGGTGAGGTTCAGGGCCAGGATGCGCCCGTCGGTGGTGAACACCTCACCGAAGTTGCAGGCGCCCTCGGCGGTGGCGTTGTAGATCGAACCGGTGTCGTACATGCCGATGTTGCCGTCCGGGACCTCGGAGCCGCGGTCCAGGCCGTAGTGCTCGAGCATAGGGGTCATGCCGTCGGCCCGGGAGTTGAACTCCGACTCCACGCAGAAGGTCCGCTCCTCCTCGGGGAGGTTGTGGATGTCGGAGAGCCTGGTCAGGTTGTGCTCCTCCGCGTAGTCATGGCGGACGGCGAAGGCGTAGGTGTTGTTGAACGGACCGGGAGCACCCCAGACCAGCCCGTTCTCCAGGTCCTCGTCGTGCACGGCCTGCCACTGCTCCTGGCTGTCGGGGATGCCCTCCTCGTGGCCCATGTAGGTCAGCCAGGCGGTGCCGGTGTACTCGATGGAGATGTCCGCCTCGTGGTTGAGCATCATCCGGCGAGCCGGCTGCGAACCGGGCACGTTCGTCATGTCGCGGGTGTCGAAGCCGGCGGCCTCAGCGGCCAGGACCATGATCTTGCCCAGGATGAGCTGCTCGGAGAAGTTCTTGGACACCACGCGTACGGTGGTGGACTCCGCGCCGTCGATCTCCTCGATCGAGCCCTGCTCGAAGGCGGGCGTGTACCCGGATGAGGACTGGAGCCCGCATCCGGTGACGGTCAGCAACCCCGCGCCCAGGACGGCGGAAGCTGCGGTGAAACGGGTGGGACGTCGTTTTCTCATAGCCTGCTTCCTCACAATCCACGGGGCCTTGCGATGTGCTCCACCACTCGGCCCACCCAGTCCACGGTGAGCGCCAGGAGCGCGACCAGGATCGACCCGGTGATCAGAACGCGGGACAGGTCCAGGTTCACGCCGGTGGTGATGAGAAGACCCAGGCCGCCTGCGTTGATGAAGGTACCCAGAGTGGCCGTGCCGACCACCAGGACCAGAGCGGTGCGCACGCCGGCCAGCATCAGGGGCACGGCCAGGGGCAGCTCGATCCGCCACAGGACGGCCCAGGCGGACATGCCCATGCCGCGACCGGCCTCGATGAGGGACTTGTCCACCGCGTCCAGCCCGGCCATGGTGTTGGCCAGCACCGGCAGCACCGCGTAGACCACGAGGGCCGCGATGGCGGCGGTGGGCCCGTAGCCGATCCAGGTCGCGAACAGCACGATCAGGCCGACGGCCGGTGCCGCCTGGCCGAAGTTCGCGACTCCCGAGATGAATCCCTTGAAGGGCCGGAAGGGCTTGCGGGTCAGCAGCACCCCCAGGGGGATCGCGACCACCAGGACGATCACCGTCGCCACCAGGGTGAGCCACAGATGCTGCTTGGTCATCGTCCACAGCTCGCCCGGGGCCAGCGTGACCCGCTCGGTGTTGGTCAGATCCGCCGTCAGCAGCCACAGGATCAGGAGGCCCAGGATCGCCAGGAGGATGACGGGATAGAGGATCAGGGAGCGGAGGCTTCCGCGGTCCACCCGCAGGCCGCTCCGGTTGGTGGTCTCCGCCGTGCTCTCGGCATTGGCAGTCGTGGTCATCGCGCCCCACCACCGCTGGGGACGATCGTGATCTCCCCTGTCTCCGGGGAGCGTTCGAGCGTGATGTCCTCGTCGTTGGTCCCCACGGGCGCCTTCGGCTGATTCTCCCCAGCACGCCGGTCGCGCAGCGTCTCCATGACCGTGTCCAGGTCGACGACCCCTTCGAACCGGCCGCGGGCACCGACGACCAGGGCGGCGCCGGCGCGGCTGACGAGCATGGTGTCCAGGGCGTCCTCCAGGGTGGCGCCCGTGCCCACGACGGGCAGGTTCTCCTCGTGGATGTGGGGCAGCTTCTCGGCCCGGCGCAGCTGCTCCACGCTCGGCCAGGCGATGGGGCGCTGCTGCTTGTCCAGGACCAGCACGTGCCCGTGACCCGATTCCTCGGCCTGGCGCAGCGCCTCGGCGGGGGTCTGCTCCGGGGTCACGACGACGGCCTCCATCCGCGGGACCTCGTGCACCCGGGCCAGGCCCAGGGTCTTCAGCCCGGCGCCGCGGCCGACGAAATCGGCGACGAAGTCGTTCGCGGGATCCGAGAGGATCCGTTCGGGGCTGTCGTACTGCTGGATGTGGGCGCCCTCGTCGAAGACCACCACCCAGTCGCCGAGCTTCACGGCCTCGTCGATATCGTGCGTGACGATCACGATGGTCTTCTTCAGCTCCTGCTGGATGGAGATCATCTCCTCCTGCAGCCGCTGCCGGGTGATGGGATCCACCGCGCCGAACGGCTCGTCCATGAGCAGGACGGGCGGGTCGGCGGCCAGGGCACGGGCCACGCCCACGCGCTGCTGCTGGCCGCCCGAGAGCTGCTTGGGATACCGGTCCCGGTACTGGCCCGGGTCCAGGGAGACCAGTTCGAGCAGCTCGTCCACGCGGCTGGCGATGCGCTGCTTGTCCCAGCCCAGCATCTTGGGGACCATCCCGATGTTCGCGGCCACCGTCATGTGGGGGAACAGCCCGCCGGCCTGGATGACGTATCCCATCCGGCGGCGCAGCTCGTCGCCGTTCATGGTGGTGACGTCCTCGCCGTCGATCACGATCGAGCCCTCGGTGGGTTCGATGAGGCGGTTGATCATCTTCATCGTGGTGGTCTTGCCGCAGCCCGACGGTCCCACGAACATGACGGTGGATCCGGCGGGGATCTCCAGGGTGAGGTGGTCCACGGCCGGTGCCGACTTGGAGCCATACTGTTTGGTGACCCCGTCCAGGAGGATCGGGACGCCCGTGACCTCCTGGCCGGCTCCCTGGCCGTTCTGCTGCCCTTCGGCGGATGCTTGGGATGACATGGTGGATTCAGACACGAAGACCCCTTGAGATGGTGAGCCGCCCGATCAGGGCGAGGATGGCGTCCAGGATCATGGCGACGACGATCACGCCGATAACCGCCGTGACCACGGACGCGAGGGCATTGGCTCCGCCCTGCCGGGACAGGCCGGAGAAGATCAGGCCGCCGAGGCCGGGACCCAGGACGTAAGCGGCGATGGCGGCGACGCCCATGACCATCTGGGAGGAGATCCGCATACCGGTCAGGATCACCGGCCAGGCCATGGGGAGTTCCACGCGGAAGAACGTGGCGGTCCGGCTCATGCCGATGCCGCGGGCGGATTCGACCAGGGCGCTGGGAACCGACGACAGCCCCACCACGGCATTGCGCAGGATCGGCAGGATGGCGTAGAAGGTCAGCACCACGACGGCCGGCAGCACGCCGAACCCGAGCGGAGTGATCAGAAGCCCGATGAGGGCGAAGGACGGAATGGTCAGGCCCACGGCGGTCAGGCCGTTGGCGAATTCACGCAGGCGTTCGGAGCGATAACAGACCATGGCCAGGGCCACGGCGATCACCGTGGCCAGGATCACGCACTGGGCCACCAGCGAGAAATGCTGCCAACTGGCGAAAGCGATCTGTTGCCACCGTTCAGCGACATAGTCCATGAAGGGTGCCCCTCAGTCGGAAGAGTATCGGACAGACGCAGCACCCGAGACAGGCTCCCGAGGCCACCCCGGGTGGTGCCCGGAATCACTTCCACCATACGCCGACAGTTGACTGATCATCGGTTTAATTCCCCCGAATTCGGGGGAATTAAACCGTCTTCGCTAGTCAGAGGGGTTGTTCATATTCCGACTCGCCGGGGTTTCACCGGCCGGCCCGGTTTCAGACCAGGCTGCGGAGAATACGCGCGGCTCCGTCGGCGTAGACGCTGCTGGTCACCTCGCGGGCCGCGGCCACCACCTCGTCCGGGGCCTGGCCCATCGCCACGCCGCGGGCCGCCCAGTCGAGCATCTCGACGTCGTTGCGCCCGTCCCCCACCGCCACGGTGTGCGCCGGGTCGACGCGGAGGTACCGGCGCACCTGCTCGAGCGCGGTGGCCTTGGAGACCCCGGCGGCGGCGACGTCCAGCCAGGCCGTCCAGCCGACGGCGTAGGCCACGCCGTGCAGCCCCGCGGCGTCGATCGCCTGGGCGAAGCCCTCGGGGGTGTCCTCGGCGCTGTAGACCACCAGCCGTACGGCGTCCAGGTCGGCGAGCTGGTGGATGTCGGTGCCGATCGCCTGGATCCCGAACGAGCGGTCCTGGAACCGCTCGGTGGCGAAGAAGTGCCCCTCCGCCGTCTCCAGGGCGAACTTGGCGGTCGGCAGCGCCTCCCGCAGCGCGTCGAGCGCCGAGCGCGGGTTGAAGGTCACGGCGTCGATGACCTGGTGGTAGTCGGGGAGGCCCGGATCCAGCTGGAGCGTGATGCCGCCGTTCGAGCACACGACGAAACCCGTCTCCAGGCCGAGCTGCTCGCACACGGGCAGGGTCGCGCCCCGGGAGCGGCCGGTGGAGATCACCAGGTGGTGGCCGGCGGCCGCCGCGGCCAGCGCCGCCTCCTTGACCTCGCCGGACATGACGCCGTCGTGATCCACCAGCGTGCCGTCGACGTCCAGGGCGATCAGGTACTTGACGCCCTCCTCCAGCTCCCAGTCGCTGCCCACGGGCTCGCGGTCCGGCTCTGGGAAGGGCGAGGTCCCGGACTGCAGGAACTCCGGCGTCTCGACGGCGTTGTCGTAGTCGTCGCCCTTGTAGTCGTTGCCCTCGTAGTCTTCGAGCAGGTCCGTGTTCTCCAGCCGGTCGTCGCTGCCGGCGTTCTTCTGCGTAGTCATGATCGTCATGGTGTCACACCACCACCCGCCCCTTCCGTTCCGTGGACCACAGGGGAACCTCCAGGTGAACTCTTGTCGTCCGCCGTCTTGATCGGGCTCAGGGGAGGCCCTCAGACGGGCAGGACGAGCAGGATCACGCCGAGGCGTATGGCCAGCATCGTCATCACCGTGATCGCCGTGTACGAGGGGGCGATCCGCCACATCGCGGAGGCGTCCCCGCAGGGGCGTTTGCGCACCGTGCTCAGCACGAGGTCCGCGGCCAGGTAGAACACCACCAGGGCCGTACTGGCTCCGGTCAGCACGACCGGCAGGGTCCCGAGGTCGTGCACCAGGCCGGCCACCGCGACCACCGCGGAGGTCTCGACCAGGAAGCCCCCGGCGATGAACACCCACGCCGCCCGTTCGGACGGGTTGTAGCCCCTGAACGTCTCGGCGTAGTCCGGGTGATCGGGACTGAGCCAGGTGCCGCCGTCGTCCGGTGCCAGCAGCGCGACGTGCGGCGGATTCCGCAGCCGGACGCTCATGGCCTCCCGCGGCACGCCGACGGCCAGGCCCGCGAGGAAGTGACCGAGTTCGTGGATAGCGACCGACGCCCACAGGACGCCGAGGACCACCGCGATGACGAACAGCGAGGCCACGATGTCTAGGTCCATGCGACCACCCTACGGACCCCGCGCAGCCGGGCCGGCCTCAGGCCACGGGCTCGATCCGCTCCTGTCCGCGCATGTACGGGCGCAGCGCCTCGGGGATGGTGACGGAGCCGTCCTCCTGCTGATGCGTCTCCAGGATCGCGACCAGCCACCGGGTGGTCGCGAGAGTGCCGTTGAGGGTGGCCACCGTCCGGGTGCCGCCCTTCTTGCGCTTGCCGCCCTCGGTGGTGTCGGCGAGGCGCTCGCGGATGTTGAGGCGACGGGCCTGGTACGTGGTGCAGTTCGACGTCGAGGTCAGCTCGCGGTAGCGGCCCTGGGTGGGGATCCAGGCCTCGCAGTCGAACTTGCGGGCGGCCGAGGTGCCGAGGTCCCCCGCCGCCGTGTCGATGACCCGGTAGGCCAGGCCGCAGGACTGCAGCATGTGCTCTTCCCACTCGAGCATGCGGGCGTGCTCGGCCTCCGCCTGGTCGACGGGGCAGTAGACGAACATCTCCAGTTTGTTGAACTGGTGCACGCGGATGATGCCCCTGGTGTCCTTGCCCGCGGAGCCGGCTTCACGGCGGTAGCAGGAGGACCAGCCCGCGTAGCGCAGGGGGGCCTCGCCCAGGTCCAGGATCTCGTCGGCGTGGTAGCCCGCGATCGCGACCTCGGAGGTGCCGACCAGGTAGAGGTCGTCCTTCTCGAGCCGGTAGATCTCGGCGTCGTGCTCGACGTCGAACCCCGTGCCGCCCATGATCTCGGGACGCACCAGGGTGGGGGTGGTGAGGCAGATGAAGCCGTTGTCCACCGCCAGGTCCTGGCCCATGCGCAGCAGCGCGGTCTCCAGGCGGGCGATGTCGCGCTTGAGGAAGTAGAAACGGGAGCCGCTGACCTTGGCCCCGCGCTCCATGTCGATGCCGTCCACCAGCTCGCCGATGGCCAGGTGATCGCGCGGTTCGAAGCCCTCGGCCGAGAAGTCGCGCGGCGTGCCGACGTGCTTGACCACGGTGAAGTCGTCCTCGCCTCCCGTGGGAACGCCGTCGACGATCAGGTTGGGCATGGCGTTGAGCAGCTCTTCGATCACGGTCTGCGCCTCGGCGGCCGTGGTGTCGGCGTCCTTGACCCGGCCGGCGAGCTCCTTGACCTCGGCCAGGAGGGCCTGCTTGGCCTCCCCCTGTGCCTGGGCGACCTTCTTGCCGAAGACCTTCTGCTCGGCCCGCAGGTTCTCGTATTCGGTGATCGCACTGCGCCGCGAGGCATCGGCCTGCAGGACGCGGTCCACCACGTCCGGGGAGAGACCACGTGCGATCTGGGAGGCGCGGAACTGGTCGGGGTGCTCACGGAGAAGATTGATGTCGATCACCCAGTCAGGGTAACGGAGGAAGCGCGTCGTGGCGCCACCGGGACGCGGTTACGGCAACGCTCGCAACGCCGGTAGCGTTGCCCCTGTACCCATCGCCATCCCGCGCTGTCCCTGCCAGCGTCCTTCAAGGAGCCGCCCGTGGTCTCGACCCCCTCTCCTCAGCGCGTGGCCGTGGTGATCAATCCGTCGAAGTACGACGCCGACTCGGCCCGCGACACCCTGGTGGTCACCTGCCGCAAGGCGGGATGGCCGGATCCGATGTTCCTGCCCACCACCGTGGACGATCCGGGCACCTCCATGACCTACGAGGCCCTCGCGGCCGGTGCCGACGTCGTCCTGGCCGCAGGTGGTGACGGCACGGTGCGCACCGTGGCGGAGATCCTGGCGAACACCGGCACCCCGCTGGGGGTCATCCCGCTGGGCACCGGCAACCTGCTGGCCCGCAACCTGGGCGCGCATCTGGACGACATCCACCACTCGGTGGACATCGCCCTGTTCGGCGATCAGCGCCGGATCGACATGGTCTCCTTCTCCACCGAGAACATGCGGGGCGAGCACTTCACCCATGCCTCGTGCGTGATGGGCGGGGCGGGCTTCGACGCCGAGATCATGACCAACACCAGCGAGGAGCTCAAGCGCCAGATCGGATGGATGGCCTACATCGAAGCCGGGATGCGGAGGATCACCGCCGAGCCGGTGTGGACCCGCTACAGCATCGACGACGGCCCGTGGCAGACCAAGCGCCTGCGCTCGATCCTGGCGGCCAACTGCGGCGTGCTGACCGGCGGCCTGGTGCTCGTACCGGTCGCGAAGATCAACGATGGGCGGCTCGACGTCGTGGTGATCGCACCCCGCGGCCCGCTCGGGTGGGTGACGCTGACCAGCAAGATCATCTTCAAGCAGCGCCACGATCTGCCCTCGATGGAGCACTCCTCGTGCCGCAAGGTCCGGGTGGAGTTCCACAAGCCGACCGAGGCGCAGATCGACGGCGACGGGATCGGCCGGATCACGGCCTTCGAGGCGAAGATCATGCCGGAGGCGCTCTACCTCAGGGTTCCGCCGTCGCAGGGTGATGAGGCCAACGACCTCCTGGCCTGACCTGCCCTCTCCCACTCTCCCCACTCTCCCCANAACGACCTCCTGGCCTGACCTGCCCTCTCCCACTCTCCCCACTCTCCCCACCCGCCGAGTGTCCGATTGCGGACCGATTTTCCGCGATTTCCGGTATGCGATCGGACACTCGGCGGGGGGGGGGGGGGCGGGGGGGGGGGGGGGGGGGGGGGGGGGGAGGGGGCGGGGGCGGGTTGGGTTGGGTTGGGGGAGGAGTCAGAAAGCTCCTGCTGCCACGAAGATCACCCCCGCGATCGCGAAGCCGACCACGCCGATGATGGTCTCCAGCACCGTCCAGGTCTTGAACGTGGTCTTCACGTCCATCTCGAGGAGCCGGCCGACCAGCCAGAAGCCGGAGTCGTTGACGTGGGACAGGGCCACGGATCCGGCGGCGATGGCCAGCACCAGGGCGCCCACCTGGACCTCGTTGTAGGCCCCGGCCATGACCGCCGGGGCGATCAGGCCGGCCGCCGTGGTCAGGGCGACGGTTGCCGAGCCCTGGGCCACGCGCAGGATGAGCGCGATCAGGAAGCCCGCCAGGATCACGGGCACGCCCATGTCGGAGAGCACATCCGCCAGGGCGTCACCGATGCCCGAGGAGCGCAGCACGCCGCCGAACATGCCACCGGCACCGGTGATCAGGATGACCGAGCAGACCGGGCCGAGCGCCGACTCGAAGGTCTTCTCGATGGCGCTGCCGCTCACGCCGCGGGCCCTGCCGATCAGGAGGGCCGCGACGATCAGGGTGATGGTCAGTGCCACGGGTGTCTGCCCCACGGCCACCAGGACCTGGTACCAGAGGTCACCGCCCACGCTCTCGGGGATGAGCCCCGCATTGAGCAGGGTGGTCAGGCCGGTGTTCAGGAAGATCAGGATCAGCGGCAGCAGCAGGATGAGGACCACGGTGGCGGTCTTCGGCGGGTTCTGCACGTCCTCGGCCTTGCCCAGGATCGTGGGCACCGGGAGGTTGATGCGCTTTCCGGAGTAGAGGCCGAACAGGTAGGAGCTCAGGTACCAGGCAGGCAGGGCCACGATCAGGCCGAGCAGCAGCACGATGCCCACGTTGGCCTCGAAGAACGCCGATGCGGCGACCGGCCCCGGGTGGGGCGGCAGGAAGATGTGCATCGCCGAGAAACCGCCGACGGCCGGCAGCGCGTACCGCAGCACTGAGCCGCCCAGACGGCGGGCGACCGAGAACACGACCGGGAGCATGACCACCAGGCCGGCGTCGAAGAAGATCGGGAAGCCGAACAGCAGGGAGGCGATGCCCAAGGCCAGCGGCGCCCGCTTCTCACCGAAGATGCCGATGAGTTTGTCCGCCAGCACCTGCGCCCCGCCGGAGGTTTCCAGCAGCCGTCCGAGCATGGCGCCCAGGCCGACCAGCAGCGCCACGGTGGACAGCGTGTTGCCGAATCCGCTGGTCATCACGGGCACGACGGCATCCATCGGGATGCCGGTCGCCACGGCCGTCAGGCCGCTGATCACGATCAGCGCCAGGAAGGCATGGACCTTGAACTGGATGATGAGCACCAGCAGCACGACGATGGCCGCTGCTGCGATGGCTAGGAGGGGTCCGGCTGTGAGGGTCTGCTCCCAGCCTTCGAGTTGTTCAACCATGGCTACCCACTTTCACGCAGCGGCCCCTTTGCCGTGCGCCTCGATCCTCTGTTGTACGGCTCAGCTCTTCTGAGCCCGTAAGCCGGCCACCCAGTCCCTGGCCTGGGTGAATGCACCGTCGGTGTGGTGACTGGCGACGGTGGCCGGTTTGTGGTCCGCCCGGGCGTAGGAGCCCAGGAAGCGTGTGGTGGGACAGATCCGCCGCAGGCCGACCAGGGCCTCCGCGACGCGTTCGTCCTCGATATGACCGTCGATGTCGACGCTGAAGAAGTAGTCCCCCAGGTAGTTGCCCGTGGGGCGGGACTCGATCCGGCTGAGGTTCACCCCGCGCGTGGCGAACTGCTCCAGGATCTCCATCAGGGCCCCGGCCCGGTCCTCCCACAGGGGGATGACCAGCGTGGTGCGATCCGCGTCGGTCCTGCCGGGCAACGCCGAATCCGGGCCGCCCAGGTGCACGAACCGGGTCACGGCCTCCGGGTTGTCGCCGATGTTCTCGGCCAGTACCACGAGTTCCGGGTGGGCCTCGCTGACGTTGGGGGCGCAGATGGCGGCATCATAGGGAGCCGCCGTCGCCCCCAGCAGGCCGAGAGCGCCTGCGGCGGTGGAGGACGCCGGGATGTATTCCGCCTGCGGAATACTGGCCTCCGCCCACTGACGCACCTGCGCCCAGGCGTGCGAATGAGTGGAGACGGCCCTGATCGCCGTCAGAGGCTTGTCCTCGAGCGCCACCAGGTCGAAACGGATGGGCACGAGCATCTCGGCCAGGATCCGCAGTTCGGGGCCGGTGGCAACGGCATCCAGGGTCGCCGAGACCCCGCCCTCGACGGAGTTCTCGATCGGCACCACGGCCGAGGAGGCTCGCCCCTCCCTCACGGCGGCCAGGGCAGCGGGCACCGAGCTCGCGGGGAGGTGATCGTTCCCGTCGGGGTCGACCTGCCGCAGGGCGGCCTCGGTGAAGGTCCCTGCCGGACCCAGATATGCGATGGTCATGTGCGCTGGGCCGCTACTTCACGTGGGGTTCGGCGCCGAGATCGGAGACCATGGGCTTCTCCGCATCCGCCCAGGCCCCCATGCCGCCGAGCACGTTGATCGGGTCGAAACCGGTGCCGGCCAGGAATGCCGTGGCCTTGAGCGAACGCCCGCCGGTGCGGCAGATCACGTAGACGTCGACGTCGAGCGGGACCTCCCCGTAGCGCTCGGAGAGCTGGCCCAGGGGAATGTGCTGGGCGCCTTCGATGTGCCCGGCCTCCCATTCGAAGTCCTCACGGACGTCCAGGATCTTGGCCTCAGCCGGGATCTCGTCCACGGATGCGCTGGGCAAGTTGTCGATGTTGTCCACGGTCGTGCTCCTGTCCGGTTGTCGGTGCCCGTAACGCCCCCACAATACGCACCGTTGCACGCCGCCGTGACCAAGGGCACGTCCACCGGCGCCCGGGGGCGGAGGAGCCCGGTGGATTCCGGTGGATTCCGTGAGCAGCCGGATGGCTCCGTAGCATCGTGGACAGCGCATACCCTGGTCCGGGCCGGCCCCGGCCGGGATGCCGGCGACCGCGAGAAGAGAGCGCATGAACGACGAGAACCCGCAGCTGGCGCCCTACGCCGCCGTGTCCCTGATCTTCTCCGCGCTGTCCAACCCCGCCCGGTCGGCGATCGTGCACCGGCTCACCGAGTCGCCCTGTTACGTGGGCGAGCTGGTCGAGCACCTCGAGCTGTCCCAGCCGCTGGTCTCCCAGCATCTGAAGGTCCTGCGGCAGGCGAACCTGGTGCAGGCCGTCCGCCACGGGCGCCAGAGCCGGTACCAGCTCATGGACGAGCACGTGACCCATCTCTTCCTTGATGCCCTGCACCACACGCACGAGCATGCGGCGCAGGACCGGGAGGAAGAGCTCCACGACGACGACAGCGTGGAGAGCTGACCGCGGCTACCCCTCGACGTACCGGGCCAGATGCTCTCCGGTCAGCGTCCCGGCGTCGGCCACCAGCTCGGCGGGCGTGCCCTCGAAGACCACCCGGCCGCCGTCGGAGCCCGCCCCGGGGCCGAGGTCGATGATCCAGTCCGCGTGGGCCATGACCGCCTGATGGTGCTCGATCACGATCACGGACTTGCCCGATTCGACGAGCTTGTCCAGCAGCGCCAGCAGTTGCTGGACGTCGGCGAGGTGCAGGCCCGTGGTGGGCTCGTCGAGCACGTAGATCCCGCCCCGGTCCGCCATGTTGGTGGCCAGCTTCAGCCGCTGCCGCTCGCCGCCGGACAACGTGGTCAGCGGCTGCCCCAGCGTGATGTAGCCGAGTCCGACGTCGTCCAGGCGCACCAGGATCTTGGAAGCGGCGGGGATCCTCGCCTCCGCGGCGCCCTCGGTCTTGCCCTCGAAGAACTCCCGGGCCTGGGCCACGGACATCGACAGCACCTCGCTGATGTCCTTGCCGCCCAGGCGGTAGTCGAGGACGGCGGCCTGGAAACGCTTTCCCTCGCAGTCCTCGCACTCCGTGGCGACCCCGGCCATCATCGCCAGGTCCGTGTAGATCACCCCGGCGCCCTTGCAGGTGGGGCAGGCGCCTTCGGAGTTGGCGCTGAACAGTGCCGGCTTCACGCCGTTGGCCTTGGCGAAGGCCTTGCGGATCGGTTCGAGCAGGCCGGTATAGGTGGCGGGGTTGGAGCGCCGCGAGCCCTTGATCGCCCCCTGGTCGATGGCGATCACGGAGTCGTCGCCCGCTGCGTCGTCGAGGAAGCCGTGGATCAGGGAGCTCTTCCCGGATCCGGCGACCCCCGTGACCACCGTCAGGACGCCCAGGGGCACGTCGACGTCCACGTCCCGCAGGTTGTGCATGCGGGCCCCGCGGATCTCGATCCTGCCCGACGGCTCGCGCACGGACCCCTTGAGCGAGGCGCGATCACCCAGGTGGCGTCCGGTCAGGGTGTCGCTGTCCCGCAGGCCTTCGACGGTGCCCTCGAAGGTCACCTGCCCGCCCCCGGTGCCCGCGAGCGGTCCGAGGTCCACCACGTGATCGGCGATCACGATGGTCTCCGGCTTGTGCTCGACCACCAGAACCGTGTTGCCCTTGTCGCGCAGCTGCAGCAGCAGGCTGTTCATCCGCTGGATGTCATGGGGGTGCAGGCCCACCGTGGGCTCGTCGAAGACATAGGTGACGTCGGTCAGGGGCGAGCCGAGGTGCCGGATCATCTTGGTGCGCTGCGCCTCACCTCCGGACAGCGACGACGACGAGCGCTCCAGCGCCAGGTACCCCAGCCCGATCTCGACGAAGGAGTCCAGCAGCTCCGTCAGCGAGTTCAGCAGGGGGCGGACCGAGGGCTCGTCGATCCCCCGGACCCACTCGGCGAGGTCGCTGATCTGCATCGCGCAGGCATCGGCGATCGAGACACCGCCGATGCTGGCCGACCGGGCGGCCTCGTTCAGCCGGGTACCCCCGCAGTCCGGGCAGGCGGTGAAGGTGATAGCCCGGTCCACGAAGGCGCGGATATGCGGCTGCAGCGCCTCCCGCT
This sequence comes from Kocuria coralli, assembly GCF_008831305.1. Taxonomy (GTDB): domain Bacteria; phylum Actinomycetota; class Actinomycetes; order Actinomycetales; family Micrococcaceae; genus Kocuria; species Kocuria coralli. The sequence continues at coordinate 73,363 of NZ_ML708617.1, read as the reverse complement.
CCTTGGACAGCATGGACTTCTGGATACGCGGGATCACACCCTCGTAGGTCAGGTTGATCCCGTCCACCTTGATCTTGATGGGCTCCCGGTAGAGCAGGTCCTGGAGCTCCTGCTCGGTGAACTCGCCGATGGGCTTGTCCATGTCGAAGTAGCCGGAGCCGCCGTAGAGCCGCCCGTACCAGCCGTCCATGCTGTAGCCGGGAACGGTCAGGCCGCCGTCGCTGAGGGACTTGGAGGCGTCGTAGATCGCGGCGAGGTTGACGTCGGAGACCCGCCCCAGGCCCTCGCACCGGGGGCACATGCCGCCGGTGACGCTGAACTCACGGCGTTCCCTGACCTCCTTGCCGTCCTTCTGCAGGGTCACCGCGCCCTTGCCGCTGATCGTGGCCACGTTGAAGGAGAACGCCTTGGCCGAGCCGACGTACGGGGTCCCCAGCCTGCTGAACAGGATGCGCAGCATGGCGTTGGCGTCGGTCACGGTGCCGACGGTCGAGCGCACGTTGGCCCCCATCCGCTCCTGGTCCACGATGATCGCCGTCGTCAGCCCCTCCAGGACGTCGACGTCGGGCCGGGCCAGGGCGGGCATGAAACCCTGGACGAAGGTGCTGTAGGTCTCGTTGATCAGGCGCTGGGACTCGGCGGCGATGGTGCCGAAGACCAGGGAGCTCTTCCCGGATCCGGAGACCCCGGTGAACACCGTCAGGCGGCGCTTGGGGATCTCGACGTCGATCCCCTTCAGGTTGTTCTCCCGGGCGCCCTGGACGCGGATGGTCTCGTGGTTGTCGGGGGCGCCGGGCTGACCGGTCGTGGCGGGGCTCACTGCATGGGGGGTCATCTGGTCTCCGTTCGTGATGCCAGGATCATCTCACCACGAGCCCGCCGGGTCATCGGGCGACCGGCGTGCGCTGTGCGCTGAAGACCAAGGAAGATGTCCTGAGACCCTCCGCCCGCTCCCCGCGCGTGCCTAGGATGAAACCGAACCCAGCGGGGCGCCCGGCCGCCTCGCTCCCCCAGGCTGCCGAGGGCGGCAGCCAGCGAAGGAGGTCCGTCAAATGACCGATCACACCGTCATCGCCTCGGGCGATCCGTCCGTCTCCGCCGAGCAGATCGAGGATCTCCTGGCCCGCACGCCCAAGGGCCTTCTGATCAACGGGACGTGGCAGGACGCCTCCGACGGGTCGACCTTCGACGTCGAGAACCCGGCGACCGGCGAGGTCCTGGCCACGCTGGCATCGGCCACGCCCGAGGACGCGCAGGCCGCCATGGACGCCGCCGCGCAGGCCCAGGAGGACTGGGCCCGGACCGCCCCGCGCGAACGCGCCGAGATCCTCCGCCGCGCCTTCGACCTCGTCCAGGAGCGCCGCGAGGACCTGGCGCTGCTGATGACCCTGGAGATGGGCAAGCCGCTGGCCGAGGCGAACGGGGAGGTGACCTACGGCGGCGAGTTCCTGCGCTGGTTCTCCGAGGAGGCCGTGCGGCACTACGGCCGCACGGTGTCCTCGCCCGAGGGCAACCTGCAGGTCGTCGTCCGGCACAAGCCCGTGGGGCCCTGCTACCTGATCACGCCGTGGAACTTCCCGCTGGCCATGGCCACCCGCAAGGTGACCCCGGCCGTGGCCGCCGGCTGCACCATGGTGCTCAAGTCGGCCAAGCTCACGCCGCTGACCTCCCAGTACTTCGCCCAGATCATGATCGACGCGGGGCTTCCGGCGGGCGTGCTCAACGTGGTGACCTCCATGTCGGCTTCGGCCGTCTCGGAGCCGATCATGTCCGATCCCCGGCTGCGCAAGGTCTCCTTCACGGGCTCGACCCCCGTGGGCAAGCAGCTCATGAAGGACGCCGCGGATCACGTCCTGCGCACCTCCATGGAGCTGGGGGGCAACGGGCCGCTGATCGTGTTCGACGACGCCGACCTCGACAAGGCCGTGACGGGCGCTGTGGCCGCCAAGATGCGCAACATGGGCGAGGCCTGCACGGCCGCGAACCGGATCCTGGTGCACGAGTCGATCGCGGAGGAGTTCACCTCGAAGCTGGCCGCGAAGCTCTCGGAGCTGGCCGTGGGCGACGGGACCCTCGAGGACGCCAAGGTGGGTCCGCTCGTGGACGCCAAGGCCCTGGAGTCGGTGACCGCCTTCGTGGAGGACGCCGTGGCCAAGGGCGCCCGGGTGGTCACCGGCGGGCACCGCGTCGGGGAGAAGGGCTACTTCTACGCCCCCACCGTGCTGGCCGACGTCCCCGAGGACGCCCGGGTCTCCTGCGAGGAGATCTTCGGCCCGGTGGCGCCCGTCATCACCTTCACGGACGAGGACGACGCCGTCCGGATCGCCAACACCACGGAGTACGGCCTGGCCTCGTACGTGTTCACCGAGGACCACCGGCGCGCCTACCGGGTGGCCGACCGCATCGAGTTCGGGCTCATGGGTCTGAACCTGGGGGTGATCTCCAACGCGGCGGCCCCGTTCGGCGGCGTCAAGCAGTCGGGCGTGGGCCGCGAGGGCGGCTCCGAGGGCATCGAGGAGTACAGCACCGTGCAGTACATCGGCGCGGAGAGCCCCTGGAGCTGATCGCGTGACCGGCGGCCGGACGCCGCTGACGTGCTGATGACCGTAAGACCCCTGGTTCCGGGGTCATCAGCACGTCAGCGGCGAGGTCCCCTCGCGCGGCGGGCATGAGACGATGAGCACAGACACCACACGGCCCCCTGGACCCGCCCCATCGCGGGGAAACCCGGGTGCACGGCCAGAACACGGAAGGACCCGTCGATGAGCGAAATCCAGTACCGGCTGCCGCAGAAGCGCGAGATCGCCGGCGAGTTCCCGGGCGAGAAGTCCCGGGCCCTGGCGGACCGGCGGAGCTCGGTGATCGCCACCGGCGTGGCCTCCTCCGTTCCCGTCTACGCCGCCGACGTGGACGGAGGGGTCGTCGTCGACGTCGACGGCAACTCGCTGATCGATTTCGGTTCCGGCATCGCCGTGACCACGGTGGGCGGCTCCGCGCCCAAGGTGGTCGAGAACGTGAAGAACTCCGTGGAGCGCTTCACCCACACGTGCTTCATGGTGACCCCTTACGAGGGGTACGTGGAGCTGGCCGAGCGCCTGGTGGCGATCACCCCCGGCGATCACGCCAAGAAGGTCGCCCTGTTCAACTCGGGGGCCGAGGCCGTGGAGAACGCGGTCAAGATCGCGCGCGTGGCCACCGGGCGCGACGCCATCGTGGTCTTCGACCACGCCTACCACGGCCGCACCAACGTCACCATGGCCATGACGGCCAAGAACATGCCCTACAAGAACGGCTTCGGGCCGTTCGCCCCGGAGATCTACCGCGTCCCGGTGTCCTACCCCTTCCGCGACCCCGAGGGCATGAACGGCGCGGAGGCGGCCCGGCGCGCCCTGGAGATGGTCGACAAGCAGATCGGTGCCGACAACGTCGCGGCCGTCGTGATCGAGCCGATCCAGGGCGAGGGGGGCTTCATCGTCCCGGCTGACGGGTTCCTGCCGGCCCTCTCCGAGTGGTGCACCGACAACGGCGCCCTGTTCGTGGCCGACGAGGTGCAGTCCGGGGTGGCACGCACCGGTGAGTGGTTCGCCGTGGAGCACGAGGGCGTCGTCCCGGATCTGATGACCATCGCCAAGGGCGTGGCCGGAGGGATGCCGCTGTCCGCCGTCGTCGGGCGCGCGGAGCTGCTGGACGCCGTGCACGGCGGTGGCCTGGGCGGAACCTACGGCGGCAATCCGGTGACCTGCGCCGCTGCGATCGGCGCGCTGGACACCATCGAGGAATGGGACCTGAAGTCCCGGGCCAAGCACATCGAGGCCGTGATCCACGCCTCCCTGGACTCCCTGGTGGAGGGCACCGGCGTGGTCGGCGAGGTCCGCGGACGCGGAGCGATGATCGCCCTGGAGTTCGTGAAGCCCGGGAGCCGCGATCCCCACCCCGAAGCGGCCAAGGCCGTCGCCGCCGAGTGTCTCGGGAAGGGCGTGATCATCCTGACCTGCGGCACGTACGGCAATATCGTGCGGCTGCTGCCCCCGCTGACGATCACGGACGAACTGCTGCGCGAAGGACTGGATGTCCTCTCCGATGCCATCGCCGCGCACGACCGATGAGCTGCCCCTGACCGATGCCGTGGCGTTGCGCGACGCGCTGCGCCACGGCCGGGTGTCCTCCGGCGAGGTCGCGACGGCGGTCCGCGAGCGCGCGGTCGCCGTGGAGAACCCGGATTCGGGCCCGGCGCTGGGCGCGTTCGTGCACATCGCCCCGGCCGCCGAGGTCACCGCTGCAGCCTCCGCGCTGGACGATCGTCCCTCCTGGGACCGCGGACGGTGGCACGGCCTGCCCATGGCCCTCAAGGACCTCCAGGAGGTGGAGGGGCAACCCACCACCCAGGGGTCGCTGGTGCTGGCCCCGGGCGGCCCCTCGTCGGCCCCGGTGGCGGTCGCGGACGATGAGACGGCAGCCCTCCACCGCGCTCATGGGGCCCTGCTGTTCGCCAAGACGCAGGTCCCGGAATTCGGGCTCAACTGCTACAGCGAGAACCTGGTGGCGGCGCCCTCGCGCAATCCCTACGACCTGGAATGCGGTTCCGGCGGTTCCTCCGGCGGGCAGGCCGCGGCCGTGGCCGCCGGGGCGCTTCCCGTAGCGGTGGGCTCCGACGCGGGCGGGTCGATCCGCATCCCGGCGGCCGCCTGCGGCCTGATCGGGCTGAAACCCTCGCGCGGGATGGTGCCTGTCGGCGACGGGCTGGCCGACCACACGCAGCTGGCCGTCCAGGGCCCCCTCGCCCGCACTCCCGCCGACGCGGCGCTGGTCTTCGACGGGCTCACGGCGCATCTGCGCACCGTGCCGGGAGGCAACCGCCTGTTCCGCCCCGTCAGCGCACCGGGGGCCCGGCAGGCCGCGTCCCCGTGGCGGGACACTGCCGCGGACGCGATCGCCGAACCCACCGCCGGGCGGTTCCGCACCGCGGTCGAGGACTCCTCCCCCGCGCTGGAGGCCGTGCTCGGCGCCGCCCGCGGCCGGATGCCCTGGGGCCAGCGGCCGCTGCGGATCGGGGTGTCCACCGCGTCGCCCTTCAACTCCGCCCATCCCACGCCGGTCTCCCCCGAGGCCTCATCGGCGCTGCAGGCCGGCGTCGACGCCCTGCGGGCCGCGGGGCACGAGGTCGCGGAGGCGGATTTCGGCTACGACCCCCGGTATCCGGAGGCCTTCTTCGCGCTGTGGACCACGTCCCTGGGCGTCGCCCCGCTGGACGCCGAGCAGGAGGACCGGCTGACCGGACTGGCCAGGCACTACCGGCGCGCGGCCCTGGAACGGTCCGCCACCGACCTGGCGATCGCCGTCCGCGTGCTCCGGGACCTCGAGAAGGCCACCCTGCGGGCGTGGGACGCCTACGACGTCGTCCTGACCCCGGCCCTGGCCCAGACGCCCCGGCCGCTGGGCTGGTGGTGGGAGGGTTTCGATCCCGCGGATCCCGCCTCGGCGGCCCAGGACTACGAGAGGCAGTGCCGCTACACGCCGTTCACCTCGATCGTCAACGTGGTGGGGCTGCCCGCCGTCGTGGTGCCGACCACCTGGGAGCGCTCCGAGTTCGGCGGGAGCCGCGTGCCCATGGGGATCCAGCTGATCGGCCGCCCCGGCGCCGACATCGGGCTCCTGGCGCTGGCCGAGCAGGTGCGCGGCCGGCTGGGCTGAGGCCCGCCGGCCCCGCGGCGGTCAGCCGGTGGCGAAGAGGCGCCGGGCAGGAGACGTCGTCGTGGCCCGCCGTGGCGCCGGTGTGCCACGATCGACGAGTACGCCGGGGCTGCGCCCGGCACGAGTCGAACACGAGTCGAAGGAGTGATCCGCGTGATTTTCATCGTCGTGAAGATGCCCGTGAAGCCCGAGTACGTCGATCAGTGGCCCGAGCTGGTCCGGGAGTTCACCGACGCCACCCGCGCCGAGCCCGGCAACAAGTGGTTCCAGTGGTCCCGGTCGATCGAGGACCCGTACGAGTTCGTCCTGGTGGAGGCCTTCGACGACGATGCCGCCGAGGCCCACGTCTCCTCCCCGCACTTCGAGAAGATGCAGCGCGACTTCCCGCAGTACCTGCGCGCCACCCCCAAGATCATCTCCCGTCAGATCGAAGGCGACGACTGGGACGACATGGGCGAGCTGCAGGTCGGCTGAGCTCCGTTCTGCCGGGGCCGGGGCCGATACCTTAGGGGCATGACCCGCAAAGTTCTCATCGACTGCGATCCCGGCATCGACGACGCCCTGGCACTCATGCTCGCCCACGGCAGCCCCGAGGTGGAGCTCCTGGCCGTGACGGTGTGCGGCGGCAACCAGACCCTGGAGAAGGTCACCCGGAACGCGCTCTGCCTGGCCGACGCCCTGGGCCTGGACGGGATCCCGGTGGCCGCCGGCGCCGACCGCCCCCTGGTACGCGAACCCCTGACGGCGAGGGACATCCACGGGGACACCGGGCTGGGGCTGGTGGAACTCCCGGAGCCCCGTTATGCGCCGGACCGCCGCCATGCCGTGGAGGTCATCGCCCGCACGGTGCTCGACGCGCAGCCCGGGGAGATCACCCTCATCGCCACCGGCCCGCTCACGAACCTGGCGCTGGCCATCCGGCAGTACCCGGAGATCGTCGGCCGGGTACGGGAGGTCGTGCTCATGGGCGGCGGCGTGGCCACGGGCAACGTGACCCCGGTGGCCGAGTTCAACGTCGCCGTGGACCCCGAGGCCGCCCGGGCGGTCTTCACCGCCGGCTGGCCGGTCACGATGGTGGGCCTGGACACCACCCACCAGTCGCTGGCGACGCCGGAGGTCGAGGCGCGTTTCGCCGGGCTGGGGACGCGCCCGGGCGAGATCGCCGTCGGGCTGATCCGCAGTTACCGCCATGCCTACCGGCACAACCAGGCCTTCACGGACCCGCCGTGCCACGATCCGGTCGCGGTGGCCCGCGTGATCGCTCCTGAATTCGTCGGAGTTCGCCGGGCGCCCGTCGATGTCGAACTGCACGGTGAGCTCACGGCCGGGCAGACGGTCGTGGACCTCCGGGGCCTGGAGCCGGAGGAGTGCCCGACCGCCGTGTCCACCGAGCTGGATCACGCGGGGTTCTGGGACCTGGTGGTCGACGCCGTACGGGCACTCGGCGAGCCCCGTGCGCAGGAGGCCTGACATGGAGATCCAGGCCGGGACGGTGTGCGTCGTGGGCTCGCTCAATGCCGACCTGGTGGTCCGCACCGAGCGCCACCCCCGGCCCGGGGAGACGCTCACGGGCGGCCCTCTGTCCATCGCCCCCGGCGGCAAGTCCGCCAACCAGGCGGTCGCGGCGGCTCGGCTGGGAGCTAGGGTGCGCATGGTCGGCGCGGTCGGCGACGACGCCCACGGCCGCCTCCTCCTCGGTTCCCTCGACGACGACGGCGTGGACACCGGCCACGTCCGCGCGCTCCAGCGGACACCGACCGGCACCGCGGTCATCACCGTCTCCGCCGACGGCGAGAACACGATCATCATCTCGGCCGGCGCCAACGGCGAGCTGCGGCCCGAGGACGTGCCGGAGGCCGCGCTGGAGGGGGCGGGGGCACTCGGGCTGACCTTCGAGATCCCGGGAGAGACCGTCATCGCCGCCGCACGGCACGCACGCGCACTCGGCGTCCCCGTCTTCCTGAACCCCTCCCCCTTCCGGCTGCCAGAGCCCGAGCTGCTGGCGGCCACGGACGTCCTGGTGGTCAACGAGCACGAGATAGGGCAGATCCTCGACGCGTTCGGGGCCGGCTCCGGCGGAGGGTGGCGGGAGCGCGGGCGGGCCCTGTGCGCGGCCACCGGCGTCGGCTCGCTCGTGGTGACCCTGGGCGCCAGGGGCGCCGTCGTGATCGAACACGAGAAAGGGGCCGCGGTCTCCCCCGGCTCCGCGGAAGCCTCGGCCCCGGAGCACGACCAGCTGCGCGTCACCGAGATCGCCGGTCACGAGGTCGAGGCGGTGGATACGACCGGCTGCGGGGACGCCGTCCTGGGAGCGCTGCTCGCGGCGACCTCGGGAGGCGCGCCTCTGGCCGAGGCCACCGCGCTGGCCATGCGGGTCGCCGCCCATGCGGCCACCGTGGCGGGCGCCCAGCCGTCCTATCCGTTCGCCGCCGATCTGCACACAATGTGACGGGCAATTGCGCGTGCCGGGTGACCGGAGTCACTCACCTGGCCTACCGTTGGCCTCATGGCTAATCGCGCGGGCACCGTCGCCCTTCCGGAAGATCTTGTCGACATCGCTGAGCTGCTGGAGGCCTATGCCTCACGCCAGCCGGATCTGAACGATCCGGGACAGCGGGTGGCGTTCGGGACCTCGGGACACCGAGGGACCTCACTGAAATCGTCGTTCAACGACTCTCATATCGCGGCGATCACCCAGGCGATCGTCGAGTACCGGGCCGCCCAGGGCACCACCGGCCCCCTCTTCATGGGCAAGGACACCCATGCCCTGTCCGACGTCGCCCAGGACACCGCCCTGGAGGTGCTGGCCGCCAACGGCGTGAACGTGCTGCTGGACTCCCGTGAGGGCTACACCCCCACCCCGGCGCTCTCGCACGCGATCCTGACCTACAACGCCGGTCGGGACGCGGACCTGGCGGACGGCATCGTGATCACCCCGTCGCACAACCCGCCGTCGGACGGCGGATTCAAGTACAACCCGACCCACGGTGGGCCGGCCGACTCGGATGCGACCGGCTGGATCGCCGACCGCGCCAACGAGCTGCTGGAAGGCGGCAACGCGGACGTCAAGCGGATCTCCCTCGACGAGGCCCGGACGGCCGAGACCACGGGCAGCTTCGACTTCCTGGACTCCTACGTCTCCGCACTGCCGGAGATCATCGACATCGAGGCCATCAAGAACTCCGGCCTGCACATCGGGGCGGACCCGATGGGCTCGGCCTCGGTGGAGTACTGGAAGGAGATCGCCTCCCGGTTCGGGCTGAACATGGACATCGTCAACCCGGACGTGGATCCCCAGTGGGCCTTCATGACCCTGGACTGGGACGAGAAGATCCGGATGGACTGCTCCTCCCCCAATGCCATGGCCTCGCTCATCGGCAACCGGGACAAGTACGACATCGCCACCGGCAACGACGCCGACACCGACCGTCACGGCATCGTGACCCCCGATGCCGGTCTGATGAACCCCAACCACTACCTCGCGGTCGCCATCGACTACCTGTACACCCACCGAGACGGCTGGAACCCGTCGGCCGGGATCGGCAAGACCCTGGTGTCGTCGTCGATCATCGACCGGGTGGCGGAGTCCCTGGGCCGTGAACTGGTCGAGGTGCCTGTGGGCTTCAAGTACTTCGTGCCGGGCCTCCTGGAGGGCACGATCGGCTTCGGCGGCGAGGAGTCCGCAGGCGCCTCCTTCCTGCGCCGGGACGGCTCGGTGTGGTCCACCGACAAGGACGGCATCATCCTCGCGCTGCTGGCGGCGGAGATCACGGCGGTCACGGGTAAGACGCCCTCGCAGCGCTACGCCGAGCTGACCGAACGGTTCGGCGCGCCGGTCTACCAGCGCATCGACGCCCCGGCCGACCGGGACCAGAAGGCGGCCCTGAAGAAGCTCTCCCCCGAGCAGGTCACGGCCGAGACGCTGGCCGGCGACCCGATCACGGCCAAGCTCACCAAGGCTCCCGGCAACGGCGAGGCCGTGGGCGGGCTCAAGGTGACCACCGACAACGCCTGGTTCGCCGCCCGCCCGTCAGGCACCGAGGACGTCTACAAGATCTACGCCGAGTCCTTCATCGGCGAAGACCACCTCAAGCGGGTCCAGGAGGAGGCCAAGGCGCTGGTGGACTCGGTGATCTCCTAGTCACCGGCCGGCTCCGGGCACCGATGCCGGGGTGGTCCCGTACATCCGATCGGATGTGCAGGACCACCCCGGCATCATGTCGAGCGGCGGCATGCCGCTCGCCTCAGTTCGAGGCGGAACGATCCGACTGCGCCCTGTTCTCATCGAGCACGCGCCCGAGGGCCAGCAGGCCCGCGTACAGGACGCCGGCGATGGGCCACACGAGCCAGGACTGCGACCATGCGCTGCCCAGGAAGCTCCAGCCCAGGTAGACCGCGACGACCACCGGCCAGTAGACGGCCGTGATCGCGCGCACCACGGGGTGCATGACCGCGTCCTCGTCGTCTTCGTCCGGGTCCTCGCCGATCAGCGTCTCGACGACGGCGTCGGACCACGTCGTGGTCGAGACGACCACCAGGCCGATGGCCACCATGGTGATCGTCAGCACCACCCCGATCAGGGGCAGGGGGCTGTTGCCCTCCGAGATAAGGGACAGCACGATCAGCGGCACGGCGCACAGCACCCAGAGGGAGATGGCGATCATCCACCCCCGGGAGGACTGCCTACGGTGCTCCGCCTCCAGGCGGTGCGCCACCTCCTCGATCCTGGCCGTGGTGGTGAAGGCGCCGTTCTCGATGTCCTCGAACTCGGCCAGCTGCTCGCCGCGCCGCATGTTCAGCAGGATGCCGAGCAGCACGATCACCAGCACGCCCGCGATGCCGATCCCCACGGTGATCCCCGAGGCCATGCCGGTGCTGTCGCGGAAGATCGCCAGCAGCAGCAGAAGCGGCACCGGGCTCAGGACGAACAGCGCCGTGGAGACCCCGCCGGTGAAGCGGGAGGCGCGGACGGCATCGACGTAGCGCAGGGCGCGATGAGGGTCCAGCGGGGGCGCCGTCGTCTCACGCGCCTGCCTCGCCCCGGCGGCCTCGCCCATCTCCACGTCGATGCCCAGGACCGGGGCGATCTCGTCCAGGGAGCCGAACTCGGCGATCACCGTCCCCACGGCCTGGGACTCCCCCACGCCGCTGGCGACCAGCGCGTGGAATTTGTCCTCCATCATGTCCCGCAGTTCCCGGCGGGCTCGTTGCATCTGTGCGGTGTTGGGATAGGGGGCGAAAAGGGTGTCCAGGTAGGAGTCGATGACGTTCACGGCCGTCCATCTCCTTTCACGAAGTGATCGACGAGGTCTCGTGTCTGCTGCCATTCAGCGCGTTTCTCATCCAGGTGCGCGCGGCCCGGCCCGGTCAGCCGGTAATAGGTGCGCGACTTGCCGGAGTCGGAGGTGGCGTCGTAGGAGTCGAGGTAGCCGAGGGACTCCAGCCGTTTGACGGCGGTGTACAACGTGGTCTGCTTCATGGCGTAGGTGCCTCCGGAGATCTCGGTGATGGTGCGCGAGATCTCGTAGGCGTACGACGGCTGGTGCTCGAGGATGGCCAGCACCATCAGGGTGATGTGCCCGCGGATGGCATCGGCACCGATCATGGGCCTGCTCTCCTCTCGTATCGCCGAAGTACTGCCTTCAACGTACTACGTATCACGTAGTACGTCTAGTGAGTTTTCGCTGAGACAGTTTTAACGGCCCGAAACCGGGGAGGACTACGCTAGCTGCGGCCCGCCGGTGTCGCGCCGGGTCTCGTCCCTCTCGCACAGGAGCTGCCCCATGTCCGATTCCACGGGTTCCTCAGCATCCCGGCCACCGGAGAACTCAACGACGCCGGACCGCCCGGCCACGACCGCCTCCCGTCTCGGGCTGGGCTGGACGCTCCACGGCGACGGGCGCACCGTGGCCCCGGGAAACGTGGTCCGCCCGGGCGAGCGCCTCACCTGGCCGCGGACCATCGGCATCGGCGCCCAGCACGTGGTCGCGATGTTCGGCGCCACGTTCCTGGTGCCGCTGATCACGGGGTTCCCGCCGTCCACCACGCTGTTCTTCTCGGGCATCGGCACGATCCTCTTCCTGGTCATCACCGCCGGGCGCGTGCCGTCCTATCTCGGATCATCGTTCGCGTTCATCGCCCCGATCTCCGCCGCCATGGGCCAGTACGGCCCCGGCGGCGCGCTGGGCGGCGTGGTCATGGCCGGTGCCGCCCTGTTCCTGATCGGTCTCCTGGTGCAGTTCATGGGCACGGGATGGCTGCAGGCGCTCATGCCGCCGCTGGTCACGGGCACCATCGTGGCGCTCATCGGCTTCAACCTGGCGCCCGCCGCCAAGGACAACTTCATGCTGGCTCCGGTGACCGCGCTGGTCACCCTGGTGTCGATCATCCTGGTCTCCGTGCTCTTCCGCGGGATCCTCGGGCGGCTGTCCATCCTGGTGGGCGTCGTGATCGGCTATCTCACCGCCGTGGCCCGCGGCGAGGTCGATTTCGCCCCGATCCGGGCGGCCTGGGAGTCCGAGGGCCTCGTGGGGCTTCCGACCTTCCACGCACCGGAGTTCCACCTCGCGCTGATCGGGCTGTTCGTCCCCGTCATCCTGGTGCTGGTGGCCGAGAACATCGGGCACGTGAAATCCGTGTCGCTGATGACCGGTGAGAACCTGGACCCCCTGATGGGCCGGGCCATCATGTCCGACGGCCTGGCCACCATCCTGGCGGGATCCGGCGGCGGCTCGGGCACCACCACCTACGCGGAGAACATCGGGGTCATGGCCGCCACCAAGGTCTATTCCACCGCCGCCTACTGGGTGGCCGCCGTCGTCGCCCTGCTGCTGTCCTTCATGCCCGTGTTCGGCGCCGCCGTCGCCTCCGTCCCGGCGGGCGTGCTGGGCGGGGCCGCGACCGTCCTCTACGGCATGATCGGCATGCTCGGCGTGCGGATCTGGGTGCAGAACCGGGTGGACTTCTCCAACCCGATCAACCTGAGCACAGCGGCGATCGCCATGATCATCGGCATCGCCGACTACACGTGGGACGCCTTCGGCATCCAGTTCGCGGGCATCGCGCTGGGCACCGCGGCCACGCTGATCGTCTTCCACGGCATGCGCGGGATCGCCCTGTGGCGCGGGACCACGGGCGGGACGGACCCGATCGACCCGGACTACACCCCGGTTCCGAAGGAGCACTCCGGCCCGATGGGCTGACAGCGCCCCGCCTTCGGCCGAGATGCGAGTTGGCCCGCCCATCAGCGCTGATGGGCGGGCCGGCTCGCATCTCGGCGCCTTTGGAGCACTCAGGGGCGCTCGCGCAGCGGCTCGGAGGCGCCCAGCACCGCCTTGATCGCCGCCACGTCCACCTCCTCCACCGTGGCGGGGCTCCACTGCGGGGAGTCCTCCTTGTCGATCAGGGCGCACCGCACGCCTTCGCTGAAATCGGGGGCGGAGATGGTGGCCCGCGCGAACGCCAGCTCGCGTTCGAGGCATTCCGTGACGGAGGAGGCCGCGGCGCCGGCGTCCAGGAGCTCCCAGGTCCGCACGAGCGACGACGGCGAGGCACCCGCCAGCTCCTCTCCCGCGGCTGCGAGCACCTCGGGCAGGGAGTCGGCGCCGTAGACCTGCTCGATCTGGTCCCAGGCCTCCGCCAGCGAAGTGTCCGGCAGCCCGTCCGCCGCGGTGGCGGCGAACTCGGAGATGGCGGCCTCGACGCCGTCGGAGATCGCCAGCTCACGGAACCGGTCCAGCCGCTCGGAGGGCACCAGCACGTCCGCCAGGCCCACCGCCACGGCGTCTGCGCCGGAGATCCGCTGCCCGCCCAGGCCCATCCAGCGCGCCACGGCGAGCGAGGGACCCCGGCCCAGCAGGCTCATCCGCGGCAGGAACCAGGAGGCGCCGATGTCCGGGAAGAACCCGATGACGCACTCCGGCATGGCCATCACGGTGTTCTCGGTGACGATCCGGTGGCTGCCGTGCACCGACAGCCCCATGCCACCGCCCATGGTGTAGCCCTCCATCAACGCGATGTACGGCTTGGGATAACCGGCGATCAGGTTGTTCAGCGTGTACTCGTCGGTGAACGCCCCCATACCGCGCTCGATCTCACCGTCCAGCACGGCCTGCCGGACCTGGCGGATGTCCCCGCCCGCGCAGAAGGCGCGCGACGCGCTGGCGTGGATGAGCACCTGGTCGACGGAGTCGTCGTCCGACCACACCCACAGGCATTCCAGGAGATCGCGGTACATCTTCGCCGTCAGGGCGTTGAGCGCCTTGGGCCGGTCCAGGGTGATCACCCCGGTGCGGTGGCGGACCTCCGCGCGGACGTACTGTTCGGGATCTGCCGGCACTGTGCTCTGCGTCATAGCTCCAGCCTAGAGGCCGGGAGCCTCCGGCCAGGTCCCAGCCACCACGGCGAGCGCGATGTCGGCCCGGTCGGTGATCAGCGCGTCGACCTCGCGGTCCAGCAGCATGCGCATCTCCTCCGGGTGATCGACCGTCCAGACATGGGCCTCGAATCCGTACCGGTGGGCCGCTCGGATGGCGCGCCTGGAGGGAATCACCACCTGCCCCAGGCGCCCGCCGACGAGCGGCAGCCGTGTCACCGCGGGCAGGGTCCATTTCAGGTAGAGCGGCATCTGGATCGTGTCGAACTCCGGCACCCGGTTGCGCAGGAGCCGCCAGGCCACCGGCCATGCCGCGGGCAGCAGCCTGAAGACCAGCACGGCGACGGTGGTCCCCAGCGCCCCGGCCGAGGAGCTCATCGGCTCGAGGCCCAGTTCCCGCATGGCCGCCAGTGCCTGCACCCGCCGCGACTCCGAGAACGAGGCGATCCGGACCCGTCCCGCAGCACCTGTCTCGGCGAGCAGCCGGGGCAGCGTGCGCACGGAGGCCTCGTCCTTGACGTCGATGTTGACGTAGACGTCGGGCAGCTCCTCCAGGACCTCGCGGAGGGTGGGGATCCGGCTCGACCCGGCCACCGCCAGATGGGTCAGCTCCTCGTAGGTGACGTCGTTGATCTGGCCCGCGCCCTGGGTGACCCGCTCCAGGGTGGGGTCGTGGAAGGCGACGACCACGCCGTCGCGGGTGGTGTGCACATCGGTCTCAATCCACGTGCACCCGAGCTCGCGAGCAGCCTTGAACGCCGGAAGCGTGTTCTCGGCGCCGTCCAGGGAGAATCCGCGGTGGGCGAGCACCTTGGGGGAGATGTCGTCGGAGCGTTCGGTCATGAACCGATCCTAGGCGGGGCGACCGCCGTCACCTCATCGGGACGTCCTGGGCGGCATGTCCCCGGGGTTCATCGGGCCAGGCCGGGGCCCGGTCTGGCCGCCAGGAACGCCTCGACCACTTGCGCCACGCCGTCCTCCTCGAACGCCGGCGCGGTGCGCTCGACTGCATCCACGACCGCAGGAGAGCCGGAGGCCATCGCGAACCCGTAACGCGCCCAGGTGAGCATCTCCAGGTCATTGGGCATGTCGCCGAATGCCATGACCTGGGAGCGGTCCACCCCGAGCTCGCCGCAGACCGCCTTGAGGGTGTGCGCCTTGCTCAGCCCCAGCCGGGACATCTCCGCGAGGCAGACGGCGGGCACGGAATGGGTCACCGTGACCTGTTCCGCGGCCAGGCGCGTGACTTCACGGATGAAGGCGTGC
This sequence comes from Kocuria coralli, assembly GCF_008831305.1. Lineage (GTDB taxonomy): Bacteria > Actinomycetota > Actinomycetes > Actinomycetales > Micrococcaceae > Kocuria > Kocuria coralli. The sequence goes on along the minus strand of NZ_ML708617.1, from coordinate 58,032 downwards.
GGCTTGCGCCCGTCGTGCTTGGCCAGGAACTTGACCACCGCGTCGTCCGGGGTGAGCACGGACTCGATGACGCCGACCTCCACGTCCTGCATGCCGGTCCGATCCGTGGGGATCCAGCCCGGCTCGGCGACCACGCCCCGGAGGGTCTCGGCGCTGAAGTAGACGCCGGGTACCCGTTCCCGCAGGCGTTCGACCACCGAGAGCGCGATGTGGCCCTCGAACGTGCTGGCGGAGACCACCTCGTCCGTCGCGAGGTCGTAGACCATGGCGCCGTTGGAGCAGATCACCGTGCCCACGGCGGCCACGGCGGGGGCGATCTGCTCGCGCAGCGGATGCAGCCAGCGGGACGGACGCCCGGTCACGAAGACGACCGGAACCCCCGAATCCTCGAGAGCGGCCAGGGCCTCGAGGGTGCGGGGGCGGAAGCGGAAGTCGTGGCCGATGAGCGTGCCGTCCAGGTCGCTCGCCACCAGGCGGACGTCGCGGACCATCGCCTGGAGATCGGCAGCCGGAAGCGGACTCAGTCTGCTCGCCCCTCGGGCGCACCGGTGATGAGAGCACGGTCGAGCATGGTTCCTCCTCGATCTTGCTGTGCCAGTCGCGGCCGATTCCGGCCGGGCCGTCGAGCCTAGCCGGAGATCTCCGCCAGTGCATCGAGTTCGTCCCGCCGGGGCAGATCCGCCCCGGCACGGGAGACCGTGATCGCGGCAGCATCGGCTGCGCGGCGCAGCACCGCCGTGAGGTCTTCCTCGGTCATCACCGCCAGCCGCTCCCCGGCGCCCGGACCACCGATACCGCGGTCCGTGAGGTCGCTGATGAGCGCGGCCATGAACGTGTCTCCGGCGCCGACCGTGTCGACCACGTCCGTCGGCCGGGCCGGGACCTCGATGCCTTCGGGCCCGGTGGCCTCGTTGATCGCCCACGGCCCCAGGTGCCCGCGGGTCACCACCACCATCTTCGCGCCCAGACGGTGCCAGGCGCGGGCCGACTCCTGGAGGGTCGAGCCGGGGTAGAGCCACTGGAGGTCCTCGTCGGAGGCCTTGACGAGGTCCGCACTGGCCACCAGCAGCTCGGCCCGGGCCCGCACCTCGTCGACGTCCGTGGTGATCTGGGGGCGGCAGTTGGGGTCGTAGGAGACCAGCACCTTGCCGGCCGCAGCCTTGACGGCCTCCACCACGTTGGCGGCCCCGGGTTCCAGGACCGTGGCGATCGACCCGACGTGCAACGCGGTGGAATCGGCCACGATGCCCTCGAGCTCGGACTGCGCGACGGGCAGCTCCCAGGTCATGTCGAAGTAGTAGTCGGCCGAGCCGTCATCGGCGATGACCGCCTTGGCCACGGAGGTCGAGCCGTCGTGGGTCGGCAGGGGGAGCTCGATGCCTTCGGCGCCGAGATGCTGGGCGATCAGGCGGCCGTCGTCGTCATCGCCCCAGGCACCCAGGAAACGCACGGGATGACCCAGACGGGCCAGTCCCAGCGCCACGTTCATCGGGCTGCCACCAGGGTGCCGTACGGGCTCCCGGTCCGGCCGCGAAACGACATCGATAAGGGCTTCCCCGATGACAGTCAGCATGGTGCACACAGTAGCACCGGCGATACGGCTTCTCCCGCGTGATGACGCTGATTGACCGTTCCGCTCAGCCCAGCCACCACTGGCCGACGGCCAGCTTCAAGGCCCGCAGATCGCGCACGTGCGCCATCTCCCGCGCCGAGTGCATGGACAGCAGGCCCACGCCGACGTCGAGCGTGCGGATCCCCAGCCTGGTCGCTGTGATGGGACCGATCGTGGACCCGCACGGAACGCCGTTGTTGGACACGAACTCCTGCGTCGGCACCCCGGCGGCCTCGCAGGCCAGGTACCACTGGGCGGCGCCCTCGGCATCGGTGGTGTAGTGCTGATCCGCGTTGATCTTCAGGAGCGGCCCGTTGCCGGGAACCGGGCGGTTGGCGGGATCGTGGTGACCCTGGTAGTTCGGGTGCACCAGGTGACCGGCGTCCGAGGACAGGCACGACGACGCCCAGGCCGCCCGCCGCCGGTCCTCCGACCAGCCGAGGCCGGCACCGATGCGGGTCAGGACGTCCTTGAGGAAGGGGCCGGCCGCCCCGGACCGGGTGCGGGAACCCACCTCCTCGTGGTCGAAGGCCGCCAGCACGGAGACGGTCTGCGCTGCTTCCAGCTCCTCCCTGCGGTCGAGCATCGCCACGATCCCGGCGTGGACGGAGCTCAGGTTGTCCAGGCGGCCGGAGGCCAGGAACTCCCCGTGGGCGCCGAAACGCCGGGGCTGCTGGCCGTCGGCCAGCACCACGTCCCACCCCAGGATCTCCGACGGTCCCACCGGGGCGCCCTCCACCTGGGTCCCCAGGTACTCCAGGAGGTCGCCCGGTCCGGCCCCGCAGCCCCAGACGGGCTGGACGTGCTGCTGCGGGTCCAGGGTCAGGCCCTTGTTCGCCCCGCGGTCCAGGTGGATGGCCAGCTGCGGGATCCTCGCGACCGGAGGGGTCGCCACCAGGCGGGTGGCCACGCCGTCGCCGCTGCGCACGGTGAGGCGCCCGGCCAGCCGTAGTTCGCGGTCCAGCCAGGAGTTCAGCAGGGGGCCGCCGTAGACCTCGACGCCGGCCTGCCACCACGTGTTCGAGCCCGTGCTGGGACGCGGCTTGAGCTTGAACGACGGCGAATCCGTGTGGGCGCCCAGGATGCGGAAGCCGGTGACGTCGGCGCCCGCCTCCGGAACCACCCAGGCGATCAGGGCCCCGTCGCGGATGACGTACCGGCGTCTGGCTCCCGGCCCGTCCTCCTGGGCGGTCCGCCAGGGCTGCGATTCGGAGATCCGGTCGAATCCCGCCGCCTCCAGCCGTTGCGCGGCCGCCTCCACGGCGTGGTAGGAGCTGGGCGAGTCCATCACGAACCGGCCCAGGTCCTCGGCGTGCTCGACCGCGTCCGCCGGCATCTGCGCCACGGCGTTCGGGCGTTCTGCGCTCACTGGTGGGCCCCCTCGTGCTCGTGCTGTTCTTTCGCCATCCACACCACGGGGTGGGCGTAGACCGGCGGGTCGGTTCCAGGGATCTGCTGCTGCTCGGGCGCTGCGTAGGCGATGAGACCGTCGGCCGGGACCAGGCGGAGGCTGCCGTCGTCGTTGACCCGGGAGGCATCCACATACGCCATGGATGCCGGGATCGTGACCGGGACCAGGACCGGCTCACGGCGGGGAGCGGCGCCGGGATGCCGCATCGGCGGGGCGGGCCGGGCGGGCTGCTGATATCCGGCGGGGCCGTAGGAGGCGCGGACCCGGTCGTACCAGCGGTCCTGGTCCTTCTTGGGCCACACCACGGCGCGGCGGCTCACGGCGATGCCGGCGCGCTTGACGAGCAGCAGCACGATCACCGCGTAGACGAGCTCGATCACGAAGATCACGCCGAAACCGAGCAGGCCGACGGAGGAGGAGACCCCCTCGTCGACCTCGACCGGCCAGAGCAGGCTCGTGATGGTCACGATCAGGTTGTTGACCACGTGCAGGCTGATGGCCGCCTCAAGCCCGCCGGTCTTCCAGGTCAGGAAGCCGGTCACGATGGCCATCCACAGGACCGAGAGCTGCCCCCAGACGTCGTAGAGGTGGCCCAGCATGAACAGCGGAGCCGGCAGCAGGATGACCCATGCGGGGTTCTTCAGCCAGCGGCCCAGCGCCTGGGCCATGTAGCCGCGGAAGACCAGCTCCTCCGCCGTGCACTGCAGCGGCACGACGACCAGCATCATCGCCAGGGTCAGCCACCACCACGGGTGCCGCTCGGCCAGGTTCACCTGGCCGGCGTCGGCTGGCGAGGCGAAGAGGACTTCGACCAGGGTGACGCCGCCGTAGATCGCCACGAAGACCGCAGTGGCCAGCCCCATGGTCAGCAGGAGCCACTTCCAGCGGATCCTGCCGGTCACCGACCAGATCAGCCCCAGGGGCCTGGGCCGGAAGAGCCAGCGGGTCAGGAAGACGACCGGAAGCCAGATGGCGATCGAGCCGAACATGAAGAAGAAGATCCATGGATTCGTTATGTCCAGGGACTCGACGTCCGCGGTGTTCATCTCCGCCATGAAGGAGTCGGCGCCCACGATCATCGCGACGATGAAGAAAACGATGAAGAAGACGATCGAGACCAGGATGATCCCGGCGGCCAGGACCCCGCCCTCCGCCAGCGGCGACCACCGGCGGTGCCTGGGATCGGACAGCGCCAGCCGGTGGTAGGCGAGGTTCCGATGGTGCGCACCCGCGGGCAGACCCGTCTCCGGGTCGAGCTCGGGGGGCGGAGGCGGCACGGGACCGGGTGTGTTTCCCCAGGGGGTGGCGGGGGTCGCAGGGCGCATCGGCCCGGTCTGAATCGTCATGCCCTCACCGTATCCAAGTCATGGACCCCGCGGATCACCCAAAGGAAGGATCAGCGGGCGAAGGTGCTGACGAAGGCGCTCAGGATCCGCGAGGGCATCTCCACGGCCGGTCCGTCCTTGACGCGCTGCTTGACCGCCTCGGCGTCCTCGGGGAGGAAGTAGCCGTGGTACTTGTAGGCCTCGATGCGGCTCAGCAGGGCGGTCTCGTCCAGCTCGGGGTGGAACTGGGTGGCGTAGGCGTGCGTGCCGACGCGGAACATCTGGATCGGGCACTGCTGCCCCGATGCCAGCAGGACGGCATCGGGCGGGAGCCTGCGCATGGCCTCCTTGTGCCCCACATAGGCGTGGAACGAGCCGGGCAGATCGGCCAGCAGCGGGTCCCGGGCGCCCTCCTCGGTCACGGCGACCTCGACGGCGCCCACCTCCTCGCCGTACGTGTCGTCGACGACGCCGCCCTGGTGGATGCCCAGGGTGCCCACCCCGTAGCACGCCCCCAGGAACGGGATCCGGTCGGCCATGACCCGGTCCAGCATCTTCCCGAGGGACAGTTCGACGCGCACCTGCGTGGGCGTCTTCTCTTCCTGGGGCATGGAGGTGTTGAACGGCGACCCCCCGACCATCACCCCTGAGTAGCCGGCCAGGTCCACCGAGGCCAGCTCGCTGGAGGCCTCCTCGCTCTGTTCCAGCCGGATACGGTGCAGGTCCCGGGGGCGGAGCCCGCTGAAGCGGTACATGGTCTCGTACTCCTCGTCCGCGACGACGTCCTCGGGCCGCGTGGAGACGAGCAGGAATGGCAGCATGCGCACACCTTAATCTGAGTGGTCCTGGTTTGATCTGGATGGCCCCGGCGGATGCATCTCCGGCGATAGGTCCCGGCGTGGTCGGCCTGGCGTGGTCGGCCTGGCGGGCGGACCGCTGTCAGCCGGGCAACTGTCCCGTCGGGCCCGCCGCGGGCCCGACGCGGATCCGCTGGCCGCCGGAGTAGACGTTGGCCCCGGTCCCCCGGTTGAAGCCCACCAGGGTGAGCCCGGTCCGGTCCGCCACGTCCACCGCGAGGGCCGAGGGCGCGGAGACCGCCGACAGGACGGGGATTCCCGCCATCACGGCTTTCTGCACCAGCTCGAACGAGGCCCGTGCCGAGACCTGCAGCACCGTTCCGGTGAGAGGCAGGAGATCCTGCTCCAGCGCCCACCCGACGACCTTGTCCACGGCGTTGTGCCGCCCCACGTCCTCTCGGAGGCACAGCAGCTCGGGGCTGCGGTCGTCACCGGGCGGACCGCCGTCGTGGATCCGGAACAGCGCCGCCGCATGCACCCCGCCGGTCGCCGAGAACAGCCGCTGCCCGGCGCGCAGGGCCTCGGGGAGACCGAGCACGGTCGCGAGCTCCACGACGAGCGGGTCGGTGAGGGGCTCGTACGGGGACACCTTGATCACGGACTCCATGGACGCGGTGCCGCAGACCCCGCAGGAGGACGAGGTGTAGACCGCCCTGCGCCCGGGATCCGCCCGAGCAGCGGCCCGAGGTTCCAGGAGCACGTCGACCACGTTGTAGTCGCGCAGCCCGTCGGAGTTGATCCCCGAGCGGTAGTCCATGCGCAGGATCTCGGACCGGGAGCCGACCACGCCCTCGGAGACCAGGAACCCGGCCACCATCGCGAAATCGTGGCCGGGCGTGCGCATGGTCACCGTGAACGACTCGCCGTCGAGGCGGATCTCCAGCGGCTCCTCACCGGCCAGGGTGTCCGCGCGGAAGTCCTCGCGCAGACACCCTTGCTCGTCCGTGCGGATGCGCTGCACCCGCCGCCGCTGGGTGGACCGTGTCACGGTGAGACCGCGGCGATGGCCTACTTGCCGCCCTTGATGATGTCGAAGGCCGCGTCCTGTGCGGCCTGCGCGGTGGGAGCGGACACGGCGGCCTGGGCCGCGCGCTCGATCTGCTCGTCCGTGGTCTGCCCCAGCTGCACGCCGACGGCCGCCAGCGCGGGCGCGGCGGCCGAAAGGGAGGTGACCCCCAGGCCCACCAGCACGCAGGCCAGCAGCGGGTCGGCAGCTGCCTCGCCGCAGACGCCCACGGGCTTGTCCGCACGCTGACCGGCATCCGCCGCCATCTTGATCAGCTTGAGCACGGCGGGCTGCCACGGGTCGGTGAGCTCGGAGAGCTGCGAGGCCATGCGGTCAGCCGCCATGGCGTACTGGGTGAGGTCGTTGGTGCCGATCGAGAAGAACTCGACGTGCTTGAGCAGCTCATCGCCCAGCAGTGCCGCCGAGGGGACCTCGATCATCACGCCGGGGATCAGGCCGCGGTCCCGGCACAGCTTGCCGTACCACTCGGCCTCGTCCACCGTGGCGATCATGGGCGCCATCACCCAGGGCTCGGCACCGGTGCCGCTCGCGGCCTCGGCGACCGCGTCGAGCTGGCGCTCCAGGACACCCGGCTCGTCGAAGGCGATACGGACGCCGCGCACGCCGAGCGACGGGTTGGGCTCGTCCGGCATGGTCGCGAAGGCCAGGGGCTTGTCGGAGCCGGCGTCCAGGGTCCGGACCACGACCTTCTGCTGCGGGAAGGCCTCGAAGACCTCGCGGTAGATCCCGGCCTGGGTCTCGACCGAGGGCTCGGACTGAGCCGAGAGGAAGCAGAGCTCGGTGCGGAACAGGCCCACGCCCTCGGGCAGGCCGGTAGCCGCGGCGGCGCGCGCGCCCGCCCCGTCCTGGACGTTGGCCAGAAGCTGCACGGCGGTGCCGTCGGCGGTGACGGCCGGCCCGGTCCAGGAACGGATCTTGGCCTGCATCTCCGCGGACTCCTTGGCCCGCGCCTCGGCCTTGAGGGGGTCCGGCGCGGTCTCGATCTCGCCGGCTTCGCCGTCGATCAGGATCAGCGAGCCGTCCTGGACGTCCGACAGCGCCCAGCCCACGCCGACGACGCAGGGGATGCCGAACTGGCGGGCGATGATCGCGGTGTGGCTGGTCTTGCCGCCCAGCTGGGTGGCGATGCCGCGCACGAAATCGGGATCGAGCCCCGCGGTGTCCGCCGGCGCCAGGTCCTCGGCCAGGAGGATCACGGGCTCGTCGGGCGAGGGAACGCCCGGCTCGGGCTCGCCGCGCAGCTCGGCGACCACGCGGTCGCGGATGTCCTTGAGGTCGGTGGTGCGCTCAGCCATGAGCCCGCCGACCTTCTCGAATTTGGCAACAAATGCCTCCGTGGCCCTGACCGTGGCGACGACGGCCGTGGCGCCCGAGTCGATCTGCTTGGCGACAGCACGCCGCCAGCCCCTGTCGGTCACCAGCGCGGCGGTCGCCTCGAGCACCTCGGCGGCGTGGCCGATGGCCCGTTCCGAACGGCCCCGGAGGCGCCCGGCCACGGTGGCGGCAGCGGTGTCGAAGCGCTCCTTGTGCTCGTCACGCTCGGCCTCCGGGACTTCCGGACCGTCGGTGGGCAGCTGCGGTCGCGGTCTCGCCCACAGGGCATGACTAGCCGCGATTCCAGCAACAACACCGATTCCCTGCAGGACTTCCTTCTTGGAATCAGCGGGCCCACCGGAAGGATTAGCCGGGTTGAAACGGGCATCAACAGACATTTGGAGTGCTCCTCGCCATCGAGATCTCCGGCGCACGTTGGGGTGGCGGAGCCATCAGAATACGTGCCCTATGGAACCAGCGACAACATAGGTTGACAAGCAACAAATTCGGGCACGATCATTCACATATGGGCGTAACAGAGGTCACGTCCGACGCTGATGTCACCTCTCCCGGCGCCGGACCACCCACCGGGGAGAGCCAGGCAGCAACCCCTCCGATGTATGCGGAGGAACGCCGTCACGCCATCGTCCGGCTGGCCTCCGCGCGGGGGCGCGTGTCCGTCGCCGACCTCGCGGCCCAGTTCGACGTCGCCCCTGAGACCATCCGCCGCGACCTCGACGTCCTGGTGCGCTCGGGACTGGTGGACCGCGTGCACGGCGGTGCCATCCCGCGGTCCTCCTTCGGCACCAGCGAGTCCTCTGCCCGCGAGCGCCGGACCACGCGCGGGGAGGCCAAGGCGGCCATCGCGCGTGCGGCGCTGGCCTATCTGCCCGACGTGCACGGCAGCATCATCCTCGACGGGGGCACCACCACCGGCGCCCTGGCCTCCGAGATCATCCTCAAGTCCGAGCAGGAGCCCATTGCCGGCCCCCTGACGGTGATCACCAACTCGGTGCGCACCGGCTTGGAGCTCTCCACCGCCCGGAACCTCTCCGTCCACCTGCTCGGCGGCGTGATCCGTGAGGTCACCGAGACCGTGGTGGGCGCCACCGCCCTGAACATGCTGGGAAACATTGCCGCGGATGTGGCTTTTCTGGGCACGAACGGGCTGTCCGCGAAGTACGGTCTGACGACACCCGACGTCGAGGAAGCCGCGATCAAGCGCGTGATGGCCACCCGCTCCCAGCGCTCCATCCTGCTGGCCGACGCCTCCAAGTTCGACTCCGACTACCTGTGCACCTTTGCCGACTTGGACCAGATCGACGTACTCATCACCGATGCCCAGCCACCCAGCCGCCTAGCCGAAGCACTGGAAGCCCACGAAATCGAGGTCGTCATCTCATGATCATCACGTTCACCGCCAACCCGAGCATCGACCGCACCGCAGATCTCTCCGTCGCCCTGGAGCGCGGCGGAGTGAACCGGATCGTCTCCGTCGACGACGGCCCGGGCGGTAAGGGGATCAACGTCTCACGCGCCCTGGTCCTGGCCGGCGCGGAGACCTCCGCGGTCTTCCCGGCACCCGCCGGCGACCCCCTGGTCCAAGCCGTCAAGGAGGCGAACGTCCCGTTCACCCTGGTCGAGCGCGATGTCCGCGCCCGCACCAACCTCACGGTCACGGAACCGGACGGCACCACCACCAAGATCAACGAACCGGGTTCCCCGCTGGACGACGACGCCCAGCGGGCCTGCCTCGATGCGCTGCTCGAAGCCGCGAAACCCGGCGACTGGGTGGCCCTGTGCGGTTCTCTGCCCCCGGGCCCCTCTGAGGACTGGTACGCCCGGATGGTCGCCGAGTTCAAGCAGGCCGGTCTGCAGATCGCCGTGGACACCTCGGATGCGCCGCTGGTGGCCCTGGCCAAGCACCTGGAGGACGCCGCTCCGAACATCCTCAAGCCCAACGGCCTCGAGCTGGGGCAGCTGGTCGGGGTCGACGGTCCCGCCATCGAGGCTGCCGCCGAGAACGGCGACTTCCTCCCCGCGGCCCATGCCGCTCGCAAGCTCGTGGACCGCGGCGTGACCGCCGTGCTGGCCACGCTGGGCGCCGCCGGTGCGGTACTGGTCACCGCCGACGGCGCCTGGGTGGGCAACCCGCCCCCCATCACTCCCGTATCCACCGTGGGCGCGGGAGATTCGTCCCTGGCCGGCTTGCTGCTGGCCCTGACCCAGAACCTGGATCCCGCCGAATGCCTGCGTCACGCCGTTGCGTACGGCTCTGGCGCCACCGCGCTGGCAGGCACCGGCGTGCCGAGCCCGGACCAGGTCGATCTCGACCGGACCAAGATCACCGAGCTTCCGCTGGGCTGATCCGCACACCTGGCAAGACCCATCCATTACCCCTATAGCAAGGACCCATCAATGTCAGAGCTACCTCTGATCGTCCCGGAGCTGGTCGTCCTCGACCAGAATCTGGGCGGTCACAAGAACGATGTGATCACCCACCTGTCGGGCGTCGTCGCCGCGACAGGGCGCGCTGATTCCGCCGAGGGCCTGGCCGAGGACGCCCTGGCCCGCGAGGGCCAGGCGCCCACCGGCCAGCCCGGCGGCATCGGCATCCCGCACTGCCGGTCCACGCACGTCAACACCACCTCGCTGGGCTTCGCCCGTCTGGCCGAGCCCGTGGACTTCGGCGCCAAGGACGGCCCGGCGGACCTCATCTTCCTGATCGCCGCGGCCGACGGAGAGGGCAAGGAGCACCTCAAGCTCCTGGCCAAGCTCGCGCGCGCCATGGCCCGCAAGACCTTCCTGGCCTCGCTCCGTGAGGCCACGACCGCCGAAGAAGTGGTGGCCATCGTCGAGGAGGTGCTGGCCCCCAAGAAGACGGAGCCGGCCGCCGGTGATGGCGCAGCCGCCCAGTCCGCCGGCGCCGGGGAGGGTGCCGCGGCGGCCGGGGCTGCAGGAGCGGGTGCGGAGGCTACGGGGCAGGGCGGCGGAGCGCGCCGCCTCGTCGCGGTCACCTCGTGCCCCACCGGCATCGCCCACACCTACATGGCCGCCGAGGCCCTCGAGCAGGCCGCCAAGGAGATGGGTCACGAGCTGACCGTCGAGACCCAGGGCTCCTCGGGCGGCACCGCCCTGACCCAGGAGCAGATCGACGCGGCGGACGCCGTCGTCTTCGCCGTCGGCGTGGGTGTTCGCGACCGCGAGCGCTTCGGCGGCAAGCCCGGCGTCGAGGCGGGCGTGAACGTGGGCGTCTCCGACCCCTCCGGCCTGATCACCAAGGCGCTGGCCGCAGCCGACGACCCGAACGGACACCGCATCGCCGGTGGCGGCGGGTCCGGCAGCGGTGAATCCGCCGGCGGATCGGGCGAGGGCCAGTCCTGGGGTCGTCGTCTCCAGCAGGCGCTGATGACCGGTGTCTCCTACATGATCCCGTTCGTGGCCGCGGGTGGTCTGCTGACCGCCCTGGGCTTCGCACTGGGCGGCGCCGAGCGCGTCGCCGAGGTCGGCCCCACCGTCGTCGGGGAGAACACCCTGTTCAACCTGCCCGCGGACGGCGGACTGGCCCTGTACCTGGGTGCGATCTTCTTCACCGTGGGCGGCTTCGCCATGAGCTTCCTGGTCCCGGCGCTGTCCGGCTACATCGCCTATGCCCTGGCGGGCCGGCCCGGCATCGCCCCGGGCTTCGTGGGCGGCGCGATCGCCATCGCCGTGGACGCGGGCTTCATCGGCGGTCTGGTCACCGGCCTGGTGGCCGGCGTGATCGCCATGTGGATCGCCTCGATCAAGGTGCCACGATGGCTCGCCGGCCTGATGCCCGTGGTGATCATTCCGCTGGTCACCACCTTGCTCGTGGGCCTGCTCATGTACCTGCTGCTCGGCAGGCCGCTGGCCGCTCTGATGGAGGTCCTGCAGGACGGCCTGAACTCCATGACCGGCACCTCCGCCGTGCTCCTGGGCGTCATCCTCGGTCTCATGATGTGCTTCGACCTGGGTGGCCCGGTCAACAAGGCCGCGTACCTCTTCGCCACCGCCGGCCTGGCCCAGGGCACCGATGCGGCCATGATGATCATGGCCGCCGTAATGGCGGGCGGCATGGTGCCCCCGCTGGCGCTGGCGCTGTCCACCACGGTTCGCGGCAACCTCTACTCCGAGGCCGAGCGCGAGAACGGCCGGTCGGCGTGGCTGCTGGGCGCATCGTTCATCTCCGAGGGCGCCATCCCGTTCGCAGCGGCCGACCCGCTGCGCGTGATCCCCTCGATGATGGTCGGCGGCGCCATCACGGGCGGTCTGACCATGGCGCTCGGAGTGGGCCTGAACGCCCCGCACGGCGGCATCTTCGTGGTGCCGTCCATGACCAACCCGTTCGGCTTCCTGATCGCCCTGGTCGCCGGCGTCGTGGTCTCCGCGACGATCGTGACCATCCTCAAGGCGCAACGGCAGAAGTCGCTCATGGCCGCGGCCAAGGCCGAGGCGGAGGGCGCTGACGCACCCACCGCTGCGACCGCCAACGCCTGAGGTCGGGCTCCGCGGAGAACGAGCGGATAGCCGCTCTCACCACGGAGGGCCCCGGTGATCCACCCGGATCGCCGGGGCCCTCCCGTGCCATCACCGCGCGGTGAGACGATCCGGCCACAAAGGTGATCTTGTACGCTGAGGCTGACAGACTGTTACGGAGGCCACTCAGCCCCTGGCGGTAGTCTCAGCCGCACTGACGGTTCTGCTCCGTCCGCATCAATCCACAGGAGGAAGTATGCCCAGCAAGAAGGTTGTCGTCGGCTCCGCCGTCGGTCTGCACGCTCGCCCCGCAGCGATCATCGCGGAAGCAGCTGGTGAGTTCGACGACGAGATCCTGATCGGCCTGGTCAACGATCCCGACGAGGAGCCCGCTGACGCTTCCTCCTCCCTGCTGATCATGGCCCTGGGCGCCGAGAAGGGCACCGAGGTCGAGGTCAGCTCCGACAACGCCGACGCCGTCGAGAAGATCGCCGCCCTGGTCGAGAAGGACCTGGACGCCGAGTGACCTCGCCATGAGGCTTACCCGTACTGCTTGACAGCGCGGGTGCGAAGGGCCGGACCCGCGCTGCGCGGGTCCGGCCCTTCGTTTCACCTGTTTCGCTCCGGTCTCGGCAGGCCCTGCTGCCGGTCCCGGCACTCTTTCTGCCGAGCGATCCAGCCGAGCGGTCACTGCGGTAGCTCAACCGCCGCGACCGGTCGATCCCATCGCCCATCCGCGCTGATAGGCGAGTTCTCCGCCCACTCGTCACCTGGAAGGACCGTCGCACTCGTGTGGGCGTTCCTCGCGCTGAGGAGCCTGAGAAAAAGGGCTGGGGGCGTTTGAACACGGATAAGTGCATGGAACGCGCCGTGGAATGCATTTATCCGTGTCGAAACCGGAAGGCGGAGCGGCTCAGGCGGCCTCAACGGCTCGTCGTCGCCCCTCCACAATGGCGACGACGGCCCACAGCAGCAGGAGTAGGAACAGCACCAGGTAGGGAAAGACCCAGAACGCTGCGGAGGCCTCCGTCCCCAGCCCGAAGGGATTCGTGAGCCACAGGCCCCGCATGGGCCCGATGTACGCCCCGATCAGCCAGATCCACGCCATCGCACCCGCCGCCCAGCGGACGGCTCCGCGGAACAGCCGGGGGAAGGCCTCGAGCCAGAGCGCCAGCGCGATGACGGGGTAGTACACGTGGTGGTGGGACCACGAGATGGGTGACATGAAGAGCATGACCAGGGCGTTCATGGAGATCGCCGACAGGAGCATGCCCCGGCGGGTCAGCTGGACGAGCGCCACCGCGACCAGCAGGATCATGCCCCCCGCCATCGCGTAGTGGAGGGGGTCCAGCAGATGCTCCGGCACCCCGTTCTTGATCAGGATGCCGGTGATCGCGGTGTTGTCCTGGTCGTAGAGGGTTCCCACACGGTCCGAGGAGGAGACGGAATCGGTCCAGAACTGCACGGAGTCGTTGTAAAGGACCATGAACCCCAGCGCCACGGTGATCGCGAAGGTCACGCCCATGGAGACGATGGCGCGGAAGTTCTTCTGCATCAGGAAGATCAGGCCGAAGGCCAGCGGGGTCAGCTTGATGCCCGCCGCGATGCCGATCAGCACCCCGCGGGGGATGAACGCCGTCGCCCTCTCCAGACCGCTGCCGGTCCCGTCCGTGCGCCGCACCAGATCCAGGAAGATCAGGCCGAAGAGCAGGATATTGACCTGCCCCAGGGAGATCGTCCGGATCCAGGGGCCGCTGAACAGGATCACGGCCAGGACCAGGGCGAACATGGCGCGGCTGCCGAGGTATCCGGTCAGCGGGATCGACCGGCCCTTGCGCGTCGCGTAGGCGATCAGGGCACCGGCCAGGGGGACGGCCACCGCCAGGTCGCCCACCAGCACCAGGTAGCGCATGACGTCGAACGGGATCCAGGTGAGCAGCCCGAAGAGCAGCGCCGCGAAGGGCGGATAGGTGAAGGGGAGGGTGTCGTCGCTCCACGGCACCGGGAAGTCCAGGTCGTAGAGCGGCTCCTGGCGGATATTGGGGTTGGCCACCCACTGCGCCCCCATGTCGTAGACCATGAGGTCCAGGGAGCCCTCGAAGACCAGCTTGACCGACCACACCAGCACCGCGGCCAGGGTCAGATACGCCAGGGCCTGCGCCCATCGGGGCCCGGTGCCCGGGGCATACGGCACCAGCCAGCGGTCGGTGAACGCGCCGTCGGACTGGGGCGAGCGAACGGACGAGGGCAAACGGGCCTCCTGCGGTGGTCCATCAGGGATGAGTCAGGGGGAGACCCGCGTTCCGGGTCCCCCACAGGCTACCCGCGGCGGTCCGGTCCGAGGGGCCCCACGACGACGGCGGACGGGAAAGTCGCGTCACACGGCTCGCCATGGCATCCGGTGGTCGATACCGTGGAACGACCGTGTGAAAGCGTGAAAGGAACGGACTCGCGAACAGGGGTGCTGTCACCATGACCGATCGCCGCGAAGACCAGCAGGATCGGAACGTCCAGAAGACCGGCATGCCGCGGACCCACCGGCTGTCCGCGGTCACCGTTACTCCCCCTGGCTCGCCATGATCCTGACGATGCTGGTGCTGATCGCGGTGATCTGGGAATGGATACCGGTCCCCGAGATCCTGGGGCGGGTCAGCGCGGCGGTCGTCCTCGCCGGCCTGGTGCTGGCCGCGGTGCGCTGGATCGGCTCGCGCTCTCCCCGGACAGCACCGACGGATCGGCCTATCGCCCGTGAGGTGCGCAGCAGTGCGGCCCGCTCCACCTGGTCCGGGACCATCGCGGGCCTGTCCGCGCAGGAGCTGCCGGCGGCGGCGCAGATCCTGGACGCGACCTCCCTCGAATATGCCGTTGAGAGCATAGACCCCGGTGACGGCGTTCTGGTCCTGCGCAAGCTTCCGGGCATGCGCAGCTACGGCTCGTTCGTCACGATCCGGCAGCTGAACGATGGGCCGGAATACCGGTACGAGGTCTCCAGCGCACCCGCTCCGCGAACGATCCTGCTGGACTTCGGCGGTTCCAGGCGCGATGTGCTCTGGGCGGTCTCCTCGCTGCGGGCGATCTCCGCGCTGGGCCGCACCGGGGCGGAAGCCCCCGGGTCCGGCCCGGAGCGCTGAGACCCCCCTCTGTCATGAGGCGGTCAGCGGCATGGCCGCACGGCGGAGGGAGTGCGGCTCCGTCAGCTCACCGGGTCGCGCAGCAGCGGCCCCGTCATGCAGTGCCCGCCGCCCCGGCCGCGGCCGAGTTCGGCTCCCGCGATCGTATGCACCGTGATCCCAGCCTGGGTGAGCAGGTCGTTGGTCACCGTGTTGCGGTCGTAGGCGAAGACCTCTCCCGGCCGCAGCGCGACGACGTTGTTGGCGCTGTCCCACTGCTGGCGCTCCGTGGAGTAGGCGTCGCCTCCCGTGTCGACCACGCGCAGCTGGTCGGTGCCGATCGCCCTGGCGATGACATCCAGCAGCGGCTCCGACTCGGCGGTCACGTGCAGCCCGTTCTGCAGGCCCGGCCGCAGCGTGAACGGCCGGATGTCGTCGACGATCGAGCGGTAGACGGTGACCACGTCCCGGTCTGCGAAGGTGAGGATCGTGTCGAGGTGCATGGCGGCCCTCATCCGCGGCATGCCGGCCACGATCACCCGCTCGGCCTGTCCGGTGTCGAACAGCCGCGCGGCCACCTGCGTGATCGCCTGCTGGGAGGTCCGCTCGCTCATGCCGATGACGACCACGCCGCCGCCGAGCACCAGGACGTCGCCGCCCTCGACCGTCGCCGGGCCCCAGTCGCGCTCGGGGTCCCCCCAGACGATGTTCCGGCTCGCCTGCATGAACTGCGGATGGAACTCGTAGACCGCCTTCATGAGCAGCGTCTCGTTGCGCCGCGCGGGCCAGTACAGCGGGTTGAGAGTGAGCGCCTCGCCCACCCAGGTCGTCGTGTCCCGGGTGTAGAGCATGTTGGGCAGGGGCGGCATCACGTACGAGGTGGGCGCCCCCGCCGGCGTCGCCCGATCGAGCGAGAGGGTCCAGGCCGACTCGGGCAGATCGTGCACGGCCAGGCCACCGATGAGATGCTCGGCGAGCGTCCGGTCGTCGAGCCCCTCGAGGAAGCCCCGCACCTCGTCGACGAGCAGCAGCCCGACGTCGTCGGGGGTGACCTTGCGGTCGAGCACCCAATCCCGCGCTCCGGGCTCGGCCAGGGTCGCCGCGAGCACATCGTGCAGTTCGCACACCTCGACACCCTCGGCCATCAGGTGGGCGACGAACGCCCGGTGGTCCTCCCGGGCGCGAGCGACCCAGAGGACGTCGTCGAACAAGAGTTCGTGGCTGTTGCTCGGCGTCAGCCGGTGGTGCGCCAGGCTCGGCTCGCACACCAGCACCCGGCGCAGCTGGCCGACCTCCGAGTGGACACCGAACGAGGGGGCGGGATTCTGAGCGGACGTCATGATCTGCCTCGTCTTTCTTCAGGAAGGGACGACAGCTACGTCGTCGGCTGTATTCAGGGCGGGTGCGGGGTTGGTGGTCGGCACGGACCGCGGATCGAGGTGGATGCCGGCGATCATACAGCGCACCGAGCCGCCGGCGAGCTCGATCGGGGCGATGTCGACGGTCAGCAGATCGCACGAGGACTCGATCACGGCCAGCTGCGAGGGGCTCAGGCTCGCGGCGGCCCGGGCGGAGATCGCCAGCAGGCGCCGCGGTCCGCGGCCTCGCAGCTCGATCGCGTTGCCCGCGAACTCCCGGACCTGCGTGAGCGTCAGGGGCAGCACCGTCCGCCCGCTCGCCTCGAGGCGATGGGTGATGTCCGCGCGGCGGACGGGATCGACGATCGACTCCAGGCACACGAGCGCGAAGTCGGTCGCGATGCACATCATGACGTTGGTGTGGTAGATCGGCCGGCCCTCGGAGTCGAGGGCGTCGAAGAGCTCGGACTCATACCCGAACGTCGTGCAGAAGCGTTCGAGCAGGAGCGGGTCGGACCGCAGCGACCGGGCGGCATAGGCCACCCGGGCGCTGTGGTCGAGGACCATGGCCCCGGTGCCCTCGAGGTAGAGCCGCTCCGGCTCGAATCCCGAGTAGTCCACGACCTCCTGCACCCTGTAGGAGTGCTTGAGGAAGTCGATCACGTCCGCACGGCGCTCGCCGCGGCGGTTGGCGGCGAACATCGGGTAGACGGCGATCCGCCCGCCGTGGTGCGTGCTGAACCAGTTGTTCGGGAAGACGCTGTCCGGGTGGGCCCCCGTGTCGTCCTCGAACAGGTGCACCAGGACCCCAGCCTCGGACAGGCGCCGGGCGAGTTCCGTCGAGGCCTGGTACGCGGCCACCGCCACGCTGCTCGGCGCCGTCCGCTGGAAGGCGTTGTCCGCCGCGGTCTGCGGATTGGGGTGGAAGCGGTGCGGCCGGACCAGCACCACCGCGTTCGGCGCCTGAACCGACACCCGGGTCACCCCAGTCGAACCGTCGAGTTCGCTCCCGCGGCGACGAGTGCGAAGAGGTCCTTGGGGTCGGCCGGTTCGGCGATCAGATCGACGTCGGCCGCCTCCCCTTCGCCCAGGTCGCTGTCGAGGTAGCACAGGGCCGAGTAGTCCTCGATGGCGAATCCCACGGAGTCGAAGACCGTGATCTGCTCCGCCGAGGTCCTGCCCGGCTCCTCGCCTCGCAGGACCCGCCACAGCTCGGTCACGGGGAAGTCCTCGGGCAGCTGCTGGATCTCGCCTTCGATACGCGTCTGCTCGGGGTATTCGACGAACACGTCCGCCCGGTGCAGGATGGCCGCCTCCAGCTCGGTCTTGCCCGGGCAGTCGCCGCCGATCGCGTTGACGTGCATCCCCGGCCGGACCATGTCGTCGGTCAGCACGGTGGCATAGGCCTTGTCCGCGGTGCAGGTGGTGACGATGTCGGCGCCGTCGCAGGCCTCGGCCCCGTCCGACGCGCGGTGGACGGAGAACCCCAGCGGCCGCATGTTGCGCTCGAACGTGTCCATCGCGCGGGGATCGGTGTCCCAGATGCGCACGCTGTCGATCCCGAGCAGCGCGCGGAAGGCCAGCGCCTGGAACTCGGCCTGGCTGCCCGTTCCGATGAGGGCCATGACCTGAGAGTCGGGCCGGGCCAGGGTGCGGGCGATGAGCGCCGACGTCGCGGCGGTCCGCAGCGCCGTCAGGATGGTCATCTCGCTCCACAGCACCGGATAGCCGCTGGCGACGTCGGCGAGGACGCCGAAGGCGGTGACGGTCTGCAGGCCGGCGGCGGGGTTGCCGGGGTGCCCGTTGACGAACTTGAAGGAGTACCGGCGGGAGTCGCTGACGGGCATGAGCTCGACGACTCCCCCGGGCGAATGACTGGCCACGCGGGCCTGGGTGTCGAATTCGGGCCAGCGGCGGAAGTCGCTCTCGATCCTCTCGGCGATACCGCGTATGACCGTCTCGACGCCCCTCTCCTCGACCCAGTGACGCATCCGTGGAACATCGACGAACCGGACCATGGCGACTCCTCCTCAATGAGTGCTCGGTGACTGAGAACCCCACGGTACGGACCGCCCGAGTTCAGATTCAATAAGCAAGACAGAGCATTTTTATCTGAACCTAGCTTTTATGCTCTTCATAAATATACAATCTGGTCACTATGAGCATTGATGACCTGGACCGCCAGCTGATCTCCCTCCTGCGCGCCAACGGACGGGAGTCGGTCGTCAACCTGGCCAAGAGGCTGGGAGTCACTCGCGCGACCGTCAACGCGCGCCTGGACCGGCTCATCGACAGCGGCGTCATCGTCGGGTTCTCGGTCCGCGTCCGCGACCCGGCCGACGTCTCCGCGGTCCGGGCGATCATGCTGGTCGCCGTCGAAGGGCGCAATACCGGTGAGGTGATCCGCGCCCTGCGGGGCGTGCCCGAGATCGCCGCGTTGCACACGACGAACGGCCGGTGGGACCTGATCGCGGAGATCAGCTGCGAGAACCTCGCCGCCTTCGACAACGCCCTCGGCGTGATCCGCGGGATCACGGGCATCCGCGACAGTGAGACGAGCATCCTGCTCAGCTCCGCCAACGCCCAGTGACTCAGCCGGCGGGCAGCACCAGCACGGGGATCGGGGAATGCCGCACGATCTTCGTCGCGCTCGAGCCGAGGAACACCTGGGACAGCGTTCCGTGGGGTTTCGACCCGAGGATCAGAAGGCCGGCGTCGTCCCAGGCGATGGAATCCATGGCCGCGCGCCAGCCGTGACCGAGCCCGACGACGGTCTCCACGTCGTCGGCGATCACGCCGGCCCCGCGCCATCTGGCGAACAGGGTCTCGGCGTGTTCGCGCGCCGCATCGGCGAGCTCGTCCTCGACGCCGTAGCCCACGTAAGACGGATACATCGTGCCGAGCCGCACGGCGAAGGTCACGAGCCTCAGCGGCACCCCCGCACGGCCGGCCAGGTAGGCGGCCATCGCGATGATCGCGGCGTCCGCCTCGGCGTCGTGCTCCGTCACGGCACAGGTGATGCTGGAGAACCCCTGGCCCGGCCCCGGCCCCTCGTAACCGCGCGGTGCGATCGCCACGGGGAGCCGGGCGGAGTGGACGAGCGAATCGCTGGTCGATCCCAGCTCGACCCATCCGCGCCGGCCGTCCTCGCAGGAACCCACGACGACGACCGACGCCGAGGTCTCCTCGGCGATCGACAGGAGCGCGGAGGATGCGGAACGGTGATCGACCCGGCGATAGGAGACCGGCAGCTCGGGGGCGAGGCGCTCGAGGGCGGACCGGGCCTCCGCGAGGGTCTCGTCGCCCTGCTGCTCGGCCCATTGGGCGAACTCGGCGTCCACCCGGGCCAGTGACGGCACGTTCCAACGGGGAGGCGTGACCGTGGCGACCAGGAGGTTCTCGTCGAGGGCCGTGGCGACGGCCGACGCGAGTTCCAGGACCCCCGACAGACGATGCCCCGGTGCGTATCCGGCCAGAACCGTCACAGCTCGGCCTCCTTCGGCCTCTCCTCGGCAGGTGTGTTCAGCTTGCTGTGCTTGCGGCCCCAGAAGAAGTAGAACGCGAGCACGACGCAGAGCCAGGCCAGGAACCACACGTACGTGGTCCACTGCAGTCCCGAGAGGATGTAGACGCAGGTGGCGATCGACAGCAGCGGCAGCACGGGGTAGAGCGGAACCTTGAACCCGCGCGGCAGGTCCGGGTGCTTGACCCGGAGCACGATGACGCCGACGGCGACGACGATGAATGCGACCAGGGTGCCGATCGAGACCAGGTCCCACAGACTGGACAGGGGGACGAATCCGGCCAGCAGGGCGATCACCGCTGCGACGACGATCGTATTGAAGACCGGCGTCTGGGTCTTCGGCGAGACCTTGGCGAAGGCCTTGGGAAGCAGGCCGTCCCGTCCGATCGCGAACAGGATGCGGGTCTGGCCGTACATGACGACGAGCGTCACCGAGAAGATCGAGATCACGGCGCCGGCCGCGAGGATCACGGCGGGCCAGGTGGAGCCCACGACCCGTTCGATGATGACCGCCAGCCCGGCGTGGCTCTGGTCCGGATCCGAGAATGACTGCCACGGCTGAGTGCCGAGTGCCGCGATGGCGACGAACAGGTAGACCGCGACCACGGTGATCAGAGCCACGATCAACGCGCGCGGCAGCGTCTTCTGCGGGTTCTTCACCTCGTCGCCCGCTGTCGATACGGCGTCCAGCCCGATGAAGGTGAAGAAGATGGTGCCGGCCGCGGCCGTGACGCCCGAAGCCCCCATCGGGGCGAAGTCCGCGAAATTGTCAGCGTTGAACGCGGTGAAGGCGATCGCGCCGAACATGATCAGCACGCCGAGCTTGATGAGCACCATGATCGCGTTCACGACCGCCGACTCGCTCGTTCCGCGGATCAGCAGCAGGGCGCAGAGGCTTACCAGGACGACGGCGGGGAGGTTGATGATCCCGCCCTCGAAGGGTCCCGCCGTGATCATCGCGGGAATCTGCCACCCGAAGAGGTCCATGAGCAGCCGACTCAGATAGTCGCTCCAGCCGACGGAGACCGCTGACGTGGAGACGCCGTACTCCAGCAGCAGGCAGGCGGCCACGCCCATGGCCACGACCTCCCCGAGCGTGGCGTACGCATAGGAGTAGGTGGATCCCGAGACGGGCACGGCGGAGGCCATCTCCGCGTAGCAGAGGGCGGAGAGCCCCGCCGCCAGGCCGGCCAGGATGAACGAGAGCACGACGGCGGGTCCGGCCAGAGGGGTGGCCTCGTGCATGACGAAGAAGACGCCCGTACCGACGGTCGCGCCGACGCCGAACATCGCCAGCTGGAACGTGCCGATCCGGCGTTCGAGACCGCCGGGCGCCGCCGCCGGCGGGGTGATGGGCTTTCGCCGCATGAGCTGGTGCGCGAGGGACATCAGAACTCCTTCTGGAGCGAGTCGGCCGACGCCGTCGCCCGGTGGCGACCGTCATCGTCGGTGGGGCCAGGGCCCTCTAACAAAGCGACCAGGCAGTGTTCCCCGGACGTTACTCATCTCTGGTTTTGAGAAACAGTAGCGGGACTCTAAGCGCATTGACAATAAGCTATATGTACGGAATGTTAAAAAATACCTCATTCAGTCCTCTCTGACTGAACATTCTGCTGAGGCCGCTCAAAGGTGATTGCTTCCCAGCTTTCACAGCCCACGCCTTCTTAACATCGCAATTCATATTCCATGCGGATGCGGCCGATCACCGGGCCGGAGAAATACGAGGCCGTTTCACCGCTGCCATGAGGCGATGCCGCCCTCCAGATGCAGGGCCCGCCGACCGGAGCCCGTCAGAGAGTCCGCCTCGCGCCCGGGCGGCCAGCGGCGGGCCCGGTTCGACCAGCGCCGGCAGGCTCACAGGTTCACCCATTCGCGCGTGCCGTCGCCCAGGTGCTGTTCCTTCCAGATCGGCACCTTCTCCTTGATGCGGTCCACCAGCGCGTCGCAGACCTCGAACGCCCGCTTGCGGTGGGAGGCAGCCACGGCCACTTCCAGGGCCGAGTCCCCCACGAGCAGGCGCCCGGTGCGGTGCTCGGCGACGATCCTCACCCCGGTGAACTCCTGCGCGACCTCGTCGCAGACCCTCAGCAGCACGTTCTGCGCAGTGGGATGGGCGGTGTAGTCGAGCTGGGTGACGGGCCGGCCGCCGTCGTGGTCCCGGATGATGCCGCTGAAGGCCACGACGGCGCCCGTCGTCCGGGAGGACGCGGCCGCCTGAATCTCGGCGGCGTCCAGCCGCCGTTCCGTGACCCGTGCGGTGACCACCACGGACGGCGCGGTGTCGACCGGATGGTCTCCGTGGACGCCGTGCGGCTGGTAGCCGGCGCTCGGCGCCTGGGGCGCAGACGGAAGGCCGACGGGATCAGCGGTGGGCGCCCGATGCCCCGCGTCACGGTGCCCGTCGAGCTGCTGGGTGACGTGGTCCAGGAGGGGCAGCACGACGCTGAGACCGTCCTTGACGCCGCCTCGCGAGCCCGGCAGGTCGACCACCAGGGTCTTGCCCGCTACGCCCGCCGCCCCTCGCGAGAGCACCGCAGTGTGAAGCTTCTTGAGTCCTTCGGCCCAGATCGCGTGCATGACGCCGGGCAGCTCGCGGTCGAGGTACTCGCGGGTGATCTCCGGGGTGAGATCGTCCGGCATCAGCCCGGTCCCCCCGGAGATCACCATCAGGTCGGGGCGCTGCGCAGCGGGGAGCTCGCGCAGATGGTGATGCACCTGCGCCCTCACCGGCTCCCCGTCAGCCACCACGATCGGATCCGGGCATTCATGACCGGCCTCGCGGATCATCTGGACGGCGGTGGGCCCCGACTTGTCCGGATACACCCCGGCCGCGGCACGGGTGGAGGCCACGAGCACCACCGCGTGGTACGTGCCCGTCCGCTCGGCGTGAGCCCGCGTCTCGTGGGACTCGTCGCTCCCCCCGGCGGTGGCCGGCTGCCGAGTCTGGTCGAAGGGCTGGTCGCTCATGCGTCCTCCCGCTGCCAGTCCCCGGATTTACCCCCGGATTTCGCCAGCACCCTGGTGCCGTCGATCTCCGCGAACTTGTCCACCGCCTTGATCATGTCGTACAGGCTCAGCGCGGCCACGGAGACCGCTGTCAGCGCCTCCATCTCCACGCCGGTCACCCCGCGAGTCCTGACGACTGCGGTGACCTCGACCGCGGCATCACGGCGGACGAAATCCACGGTGACCTTGCTGATCGGAAGGGGATGGCACAGCGGGATCAGCTCGGGGGTCTTCTTGGCGGCCATGATGCCCGCGACCCGGGCCACGGGCAGGGCATCGCCCTTGGGCAGGTCCGCCGAGAAGATCATTCCCACGACCTCCGGGCGGGTCCTCAGCACGGCCACGGCCGTGGCCTGCCGGACCGTCTCCTCCTTGCCGGAGACGTCGACCATGTGCGCCGAACCGTCGGGGCGCACATGGGTCAGGCCTGCCGGGTCGGGGTCTGGGGATCGAGATGCCACGTGCTCTCCCGGGGTGTCGGCGTCGTCAGGGAAATCGTCAGGGGACGGGAAGGACTATATGAGTCGGGACGAGCGGCCGGTGACCGAACGCCCGTCCCCCAGCCTAGAACGCCGCGCTAAGCGGCCGCCGCAGTGCGCTCGTCCACCCGGCCGCCGTTGCGGAGGATGAAACAGGTGATCAGGCCCAGGAGGCAGAACATGGCCAGCAGGCTCAGCCCCACGAAGTACGAGTTCTGGGCCTCGTTGTAGGTCGCTCCCATGACCAAGGGCGGGAAATAGCCGCCCAGGCCGCCGGCCGCGGCGATGATGCCCGACACCGTGCCGACGGTGCGCGGCTGGGAGGCGCGGGCCACCCAGGCGAACACGCCACCGGTTCCCAGCCCCAGGAACATCGCCATGAGAACGAAGACCGGGCCGTAGACCTGCTCGGCCGAGGGCTGGAGGGCGACGACGACGGCCAGGATGCCGGCCCCCGCGTAGGAGACGATGGACACCAGCTTGGGGCCGACCTTGTCGGCCAGGGTGCCGCCGATCGGGCGGGCGACCACGGCTGCGGCCGCGAACCCCGCGGTGCGCGTCCCGGCGCCCGTGGCGTCGAAGTCGTACACGTTGCCCAGGTAGGTGGGCAGGTAGTTCGAGAAGGCCACGAACGCCCCGAACACGATGGCGTACATGAAGCACAGCAGCCAGGTCTCCTTCAGGGAGAAGGCGTCCTTGAGCTTGGGCAGCATGGGAGCGGGTTCCACGCCCCGGCGCGAGGGCGACTCGCGCAGCATCAGCCAGCAGATGACGGCCATGGCCGCCACGAGCACCGCGATCAGGACGTGGGCACCCATGTAGCCCATGGCGTTGACCAGGCGCGGGGTGAAGAACGCGGAGACCGCGGTGCCCACCATGCCCGCGCCGAAGACGCCGGTGGCGAAGCCCTTGCGATGCGCTTCGTACCAGGACGAGCAGAACGGGATGCCGATGGCGAAGACCGTGCCCGCGATGCCCAGGAAGAAGGAGACGAGCACCAGGAGCCCGAAGTTGTCCATCTGGCCCACGAACGCCGTGAGCAGCACCAACGGTGCCGTGATGCCGAGGATCGCCGTGAACATGACCCGTCCGCCGTAGCGATCGGTGAGCGCGCCGACCGGCACGCGCGCCACGGCTCCCACCAGGATCGGCATGGCCACCAGGATGGAGGTCTGGCCCGCCCCCAGATCCATGTCGGCCGAGTAGGTCTTGGCGAGCGGGCCGATGATGGTCCAGGCCCAGAAGCCCATGGTCGATGCCAGGGTGGCCAGCAGGAGGTTGCGGGTCTGGCCGGCCTTGAGCTCCGCGGCCAGGGCGGAGTCGGTCTGTGATGCGGACATGCTCGTAGTGCTCCTTTGAAGGGTTTCCGCTCGGGCGCGTGAGGCGGCGGGGACGGCTAGCGGCCGGAGGAGGACTTCTCCCGGCGAGAGGACCCACCCTGCCGGCGTCCGGTGCCGTCCCGGTCCCGGGTGCCCACCGGGTCCCAGCCGCGCCGCACGGGGACCGAGCCGGACCGGGATGCGCCGTCGCGCGAGCGGTAGACGATGTAGGGCCGGAACAGGTAGTGCACCGGCGCCGTGAAGGCGTGCACCAGGCGGGTGAACGGCCAGGCCATGAACAGCACGAAGGCGAAGAGGACGTGCACCTTGAACGACAGCCCGGCCTCGGCCATCGCACCGACGTCCGGCTGCAGGATCCAGATGGAACGGAACCAGGGCGAGACGGTGTCCCGGTAGCTGGTCTCGCTGGTGTCCCACAGGGACAGGACCGTGGTGGCCAGCCCGGCGGTCAAGGTGGCCACCAGCAGCACGTACATGATCTTGTCGTTGGTCGTGGTGGCCATGAAGACGGGCCCGGTCGTACGACGGCGGTAGATCAGCAGGGCCAGTCCCAGGAACGTGCCGACCCCCGCGAAGATGCCGATGGACAGGGCGAGCACGTGATACATGTGCTCCGTGACCCCGGCGGCGTCGGTCCACGACTTGGGGATCACCAGGCCGACGATGTGCCCCACGAGCACGGCCAGGATGCCGAAGTGGAACAGCGGGGAGGCGATGCGCAGCATGCGGGACTCGTAGAGCTGCGAGGACCGGGTGGTCCAGCCGAACTGGTCGTACTTGTACCGCCAGACGGTGCCGCCGATCACGACCAGCAGCACCACGTAGGGCAGCACGCCCCACAGCAGGATGTCGGCGACGGAACTCATGCGGATCCCCTTGTGCTCGGCGAGGCCACGGCCCCGCGTGGATGCGGTGCTGACGAGAGTGCCGTGGCGGGCTCCTGGGTCCGGGGCCCGTCGACCACCGGAAGGAGGCGCGGGTCGAACGGCTGGAGGCCCACGGTCTCGACGGGCGGCCCGTAACCGGCCATCTTCATGACGGCGTCGCGGTCCTCCGGCGACGGTCCCGGCAGCGTGGAGCAGACCAGTTCGATCACCCCCAGCTGGGGCAGGGCGTCGTCGCGCAGGGCGAGCCGCAGCAGCTCCAGGGACGGCCGGTAGCGCTGCAGCAGCTGCGCCCCGTCCTCCGGGTTGATCAGGGCGGCGAACTCCAGGACCACGGGAAGATGGTCCGGCAGCTCCGAGTCGTCGAGCTCACGGCCGTTCTCCCGGTACATCTGCTTGAAGGCCAGCAGGGCCTCGCCGCGCCGCCGGGTGTCCCCGTCCGTCCAGTAGGTCAGGTGCAGCGGATGGCGGCGGGAGAGGTCGAACTCCTGGACGTAGTCGCCCTGGACCTCGGCCAGGGGACGCTCCGTGAGCCACGAGACCAGCGGCCCGATGGCCCCGGTGTCGGCTCCGACCTCGACGAGCGCTTCCCGGATGGACGGAAGCCGGCGGATGAGCTCGTCGTCCGGGTAACCCAGCAGCAGCGCCGCCGACTGGCGGATGACCGCTGAACGCCGCGGGGTCGTGTCCTCCCACGACCCGGTGTCGACCGTGCCCTTGCCCGCCAGGCCGAAGAGGCGTGCGAGGCGGCTCATCGGGTCCCGCCCTTTTCGCTCTCCCGCGCGGGGAACAAGCCCTCCGGGTTGCCCTGGCCGTCCCAGTTGAGCAGGTTGACCCGCCCGGCCAGCTGGGTGTTGCCCGTGGGATCGTCGGAGGTCTGCCGGATCCGCAGTGCGTTGAAGTTCTCGATCGCCACGGGCGTGGGGCGCCCGGAGGCCTCTCCCAGTCCGCCCATCTGCCCCATGCCCGGTCCGCCGTCGACGTCCAGGGAACAGCCCATCTCCTCCAGCCCGTGCGCCTCCTCGAGGTGGGCGGTGGGGATGACGTACCGCTCGTCGTACTTGGCGATGGCCATCAGCCGGTACATCTGCTGGATCTGGCTTCCGGTCATGCCGACGGACTCGGCGATGGACTCGTCCGGGTCCTGGCCCAGGGTGATGTCACGCATGTAGGAGCGCATGGCAGCCAGTTTGCGCAGCACAGCGGTGACGATCTCCGTGTCCCCCGCGGTGAAGAGCTCCGCCAGGTACTCGACGGGGATGCGCAGCGACTCGATCGCGCCGAAGAGGACGTCGGCGTCCTCGCCGTCGTGGCCCTGGTCGCGCAGGAGGTCCACGATCGGCGACAGCGGCGGGACGTACCAGACCATCGGCATGGTGCGGTACTCGGGGTGCAGCGGGAGGGCCACCTTCAGGTCCTTGGCCAGGGCGTAGACCGGGGACCTCCTGGCGGCCTCCAGCCAGTCCTCCGGGACGCCATCCGCCAGCGCCTGCCGCTGGACCTCGGGATCCCGGGGATCCAGCATGAGCTCCAGCTGGGCTTCGTAGAGGTCCTTCTCGTCCGGGGTGGCGGCGGCCTCGGTGACGCGGTCGGCGTCGTAGAGGAAGATGCCGATGTACCGCATGCGGCCCACGCAGGTCTCGGCGCACACCGTGGGGATGCCGACCTCCACCCGTGGGTAGCAGAAGGTGCACTTCTCGGCCTTGCCCGACTTGTGGTTGTAGTAGATCTTCTTGTACGGGCAGCCCGTGATGCACTGCCGCCACCCGCGGCAGCGGTCCTGGTCCACCAGGACGATCCCGTCCTCCGCCCGCTTGTAGATCGCGCCCGACGGGCAGGAGGCCATGCAGGACGGGTTCAGGCAGTGCTCGCAGATCCGCGGCAGGTAGAACATGAACGTCTTCTCGAACTCGAGCCGGATCTGCTCCTCCGAATCCGAGCGGATCTTCTGCAGGACCGGGTCCTGTTCCTCGGTGGCGGCGGTGCCGCCCAGGTCGTCGTCCCAGTTCGCCGACCATTCGACCTTGGTGTCCTTGCCCGTGATGAGGGACTTGGGCCTGGCGACCGGGAAGTCGTCCGAGGCCGGCGCGGAGACCAGGTTCTCGTAGTCGTAGGTCCAGGGCTCGTAGTAGTCGTCGAGCTCGGGCTGGACCGGCGAGGCGAAGATGCCGAACAGCTTTTGCAGGCGGTTGCCCGACTTCAGCTGCAGGTTCCCCCGGCGGTTCAGGGTCCACCCGCCCCGCCACTTCTCCTGGTCCTCGTAACGGCGCGGGTAGCCCTGGCCGGGCCGGGTCTCGACGTTGTTGAACCACACGTACTCGGTGCCGGCACGGTTGGTCCAGGCTTGCTTGCACGTCACCGAACAGGTGTGACACCCGATGCACTTGTCGAGGGTCATCACCATGGCGACCTGGGCCATGACTCGCATCAGTACTGAACCTCCTGGGAGCGTTTGCGGACCACGGAGACGATGTCGCGCTGGTTGCCCGTGGGACCGTGGTAGTTGAATGCCCAGGACTGCTGGGCGTAGCCCCCGATCATGTGGGTGGGCTTGAGCAGGATCCGGGTCACCGAGTTGTGGATGCCGCCGCGGCGCCCCGTGGCCTCCGACTTCGGGACGTCGATCGTGCGCTCCTGGGCGTGGTGGACGTAGACGACGCCGGCCGGCATGCGATGCGAGACGATGGCGCGCCCCACGAACACCCCGTTGGTGTTCACGCACTCCACCCAGTCGTTGTCCCGGGCCTCGATCAGCTCGGCGTCCTTCGGCGACATCCAGACGCTCGTGCCGCCGCGGGAGAGCGAGAGCATGAACAGGTTGTCCTGGTACTCCGAATGGATCGACCACTTGTTGTGCGGGGTCAGGTAGCGCACGGCCACCGACAGCTCACCGCGCTCCCCCAGCCGGGGTTCGCCGAACAGCGCGTTCATGTTCAGCGGCGGCCGGTAGGTGGGCAGCATCTCCCCCATGTCCTTCATCCAGTCGTGGTCCAGGAAGAAGTGCATCCGTCCGGTCAGCGTGTGGAACGGCTTGAGGCGTTCGATGTTGACCGTGAAAGGGGCGTAGCGGCGGCCGCCGGTCTCCGAACCGGACCATTCCGGTGAGGTGATCACGGGCACGGGCGCCGCCTGGGTGTCCTTGAAGGTGATCCGCTTCTCCTCGGAGCCCAGCGCGAGGTCGTGCAGGTGCTTGCCCACCCGCTTCTCGAGCTTCTTGAAGCCCTGCACGGCCAGTTCCCCGTTGGTGGTTCCCGACAGCGCGAGGATGGCCTCGGCCATGCGGGAGTCGGTGTCGATCGCCGGACGCCCCGCAGCGGCTCCCGAGTCGTACACGCCGTGCTGGCGCGCCAGGCGCTCGGTCTCGTGCCCGACGTCGAAGGTGATGTTCTTGGTGGTCAGCCCCAGTTCGTCCGCGAGCGGGCCCACCGCGACGAACTTCTGCCCGATCGCCGTGTAATCCCGCTCGACCACCTTGAACGCCGGAAGGTTCTTCCCCGGGACGGCGGCCAGGTCGGTGCTCTTCCAGTCCGGCGCGTGGCCTCCGGGCTGCCCGATCTCACCGGGGGTGTCGTGCGTCAGCGCCGTGGCGACCACGTCCTTGCGGGTGCCCAGGTGCTCCGGAGACAGCCGCGAGACCTCGTCCGCGAGCAGCCGGAACATCTCCCAGTCCGTCTTGGCCTCCCACGGCGGATTGATCGCCGGGGTGAAGGCGTGCACGTACGGGTGCATGTCGGTCGAGGACAGGTCGTGCTTCTCGTACCAGGTCGCGGCCGGGAACACGATGTCGGAGAGCAGGGTCGAGGAGGTCATGCGGAAGTCCGCGGAGACCAGCAGGTCCAGCTTCCCCTCCGGCGCCCGCTCGTGCCAGGCGACGTCCCGGGGCTTGGAATGCACGTGGTCCTCGCCCATGACGTTGTGATGGGTGCCGAGCAGGTGCTTGAGGAAGTACTCCTCGCCCTTGGCCGAGGAGCCCAGCAGGTTGGAGCGCCACAGCACCAGGGTGCGGGGCCAGTTGCGGGCGTCGTCGGGGTCCTCGACCGCGAAGCGCAGCGTGCCGTCCTTGAGCCGGGCCGCGATCCACTGGCCCTCGGAGTCAGCCTCGCCGGCGGCGACCGCGGCCGTCGCCCGATCCGCGACGTCGAGGGGGTTGTCGAAGAACTGGGGGTAGAACGGCATCCAGCCCAGACGCGTGGACTTGGCGACCACATCCGCGGTGTGCATGCCGTCCAGGTGCCCCTCGGCCAGCGGGGACCGCAGCGACGCCGAGGAGTGACCGTCCTGGCGGAACTGGTCGGTGTGCATGTACCAGAACGCGGTGCCGATCATGAAGCGCGGAGGACGCGACCAGTCGCCGGCCGAGGCCATGGTGGCCCAGCCGGTGATGGGGCGGGCCTTCTCCTGGCCGACGTAATGCGCCCAGCCGCCGCCGTTACGGCCCTGGCAGCCGCACAGCATGAGCAGCGCCAGGATGGCCCGGTACGTGGCGTCGCCGTGGTACCACTGGCAGATCCCGGCCCCCAGGATGATCATCGAACGGCCGTTGGAGACCTCCGCGTTGCGCGAGAACTCGCGGGCCACGCGGATCACGGCTTCGGCGGGTACCGAGGTCACCGCCTCCTGCCAGGCCGGCGTGTACGGGATCGAGACGTCGTCGTAGCCTTCCGCCCAGTCGCCCGGCAGCCCCTCCCGGCCGACGCCGTACTGGGCGAGCATGAGATCGAGCACGGTGGTGACGGTCTTGCCCGCCACCCGGGTCACCGGCACGCCGCGGTGCAGCACGGAGCCCGTGCCGTCGTCGTCCACGAAGGCGGGAAGGGAGACGGGGGACACCGCTCCGTCGTATCCGGCGGTGTCGGCGATGGACAGCGACGGCACCCGGCCCTGGAGGTCGAGGTTCCAGCGGCCCTCGTCCTGCTCGTTGTAGCGGAAGCCCATCGAGCCCTGCGGGATGAACTCCTCCCCCGTCTCGCGATCGAGCAGCACCGTCTTGAACTCCGCGTCCGCCTGATCCGCTGCGCCCAGGTCCGCCGCCGTCAGGAACTTGCCCGGCACCACGGTGCCGTCCTCTCGGGCATCGAGGGAGATCAGGAACGGCAGATCCGTGAACTGCCGGACGTAGTCCTCGAAGAACGGGGTGCGCTGGTCCACGAAGTGCTCCTTGAGCACCACGTGCCCCATCCCCATGGCCAGGGCGGCGTCCGACCCGGCCTGGGCGGGCAGCCACTCGTCGGCGAACTTGGTGTTGTCCGCGTAGTCCGGTGACACGGAGACCACCTTGGTGCCCCGGTACCGCACCTCGGCCATCCAGTGGGCGTCCGGCGTGCGGGTCACCGGGATGTTGGAGCCCCACATCATCAGATAGGTGGCATCCCACCAGTCCCCGGACTCCGGGACGTCGGTCTGATCGCCGAAGACCTGCGGGGAGGCCACGGGAAGGTCCGCGTACCAGTCGTAGAAACTGTTCATCACCCCGCCGATGAGGTTGATGAACCGGGCTCCCGCGGCATGGGAGACCATGGACATGGCGGGGATCGGGGAGAAGCCGATGCAGCGGTCGGGACCGTACCGCGCGATGGTGTGGACGTGGGCGGCCGCCGTCATCTCGACCGCCTCCTGCCAGGAGGCGCGGACCAGGCCGCCCTTGCCCCGCGCCTGCTGGAAGGCGCGGCGCTTCTCGTCGTCGTCCACGATCGAGGCCCAGGCCGCCACCGGGTCCCCGCCGGCCTCGCGCTTGGCGTCGCGGTACATCTCCAGGAGGACCCCCCTGATGTACGGATAGCGCACGCGGGTGGGCGAATAGGTGTACCAGGAGAACGCGGCACCGCGGGGGCAGCCGCGCGGCTCGTACTCCGGCCGGTCCGGACCGACCGAGGGGTAGTCCGTCTCCTGCGCCTCCCACGTGATGATCCCGTCCTTGACGTAGACCTTCCATGAGCACGAGCCCGTGCAATTCACGCCGTGGGTGGAGCGGACCACTTTGTCATGGCTCCAGCGGCTGCGATAGAAGGAATCCCCCGACCGACCGCCTTCGCGGAAGACGGCTCGTCCGTCCTCGGTCTCGTCCCACCGGGAGAAGAATTTCCCCACCTTCAGCCCGGATCCACCACGGTTGATTCCTGATGGGTGGGTTTGGTGGATCGTGATGGGGTCCGGCTCGTGGGCGTGGCTGGGCTGCCGGCTGGCCCGGCTCGTCCACTTCATGGTCCTCGGTCGCGCCCGCTGGGGCTGGGTGGTCAGGTTGTCGAGGTAGGCGGTGGTCCGGTCGCGACGGCGTGCAGGGTCTGCCAGCTCTGGGCCCAGGGCCAGTGGGTCGGTAGGTGGAGGTCGAGTCGTCGGCTGGTGGAGGCGATCCGTGCGGCGACGTGGATGATCTTGCGTCGCAGGCTGGCCCATCGTGCCTTGGCCAGGCCGGCGGCAACGGCGGCGGCGCGGGCCAGGTTGAACGCGATCATGGCGCATGAGACCCAGGCTGCGTTGGCCGTGTACTTGCCCGAGGGTAGGTGGGCCAGCGCGTTGTCCTTCAACTCGGCGATGACCTGCTCGACGATCGCGTGCTCACGGTGACGCCGATCGGCCTCAACCATCGCGAACCCGGAGTTGGTGATGAACGCGTGATGGCGGTAGGTCGCGAACAGCTCGCCCTGCTCGATGCCATCAGATGCCAGTGGTTGGAGTCGCTTCACGCGCCGCACGATCAGCCGGCATCTCACCTGCTGGCTCTTGCGGCGTGCGGTGAACGCGACGAAAGGGACTTCGGCGACCTCGGCGTCGCTGACCCAGCGTTGCTCGGCCTCCTCCCACATGGCGTTGGGGTACTCGATCGCCTTCCACGCGCCTGGGTCGATGCTGGTGATCGCAGCGGTGACGGTCTTGGTCATCCGGGCGGTGACGGAGAACCACGCCCTCTTCCGGATCGCGGTCCCCACGAACGCCCATCCGTAGTAGGCCGAGTCGGCCCGGCACAGGATCTGACCGGTCACCCCGGCCGCCCGGGCGGTGCCGATGGCTTGGGCCAGCAACCTGCCTGCGCCCTTGGCCGAGGCTGTGCTTCCCTTGCGGAGTCTGGCTCGGGCGATCACGGGCGCGGCCAGGGGTGTGGAGATGCTGGCGAGCTGGATGTTCAGTCCCCGCACGCCGCTGTAGCCGTAGGCCGCGGCCTGCTTGGCATACCCGTGGACCTCGCCGATGGTGTCATCGACGTCGATGCACGCGAACCCGTCGGCGGCCTCGCCGCCAGCGATGAGGCCGGGCACCCGGCCGGTCAGGCCCGCGAGGAGATCTCCGCCGATCGCGTCGAGTTGCTGCACGTGTCCGTGGGTGAACGAGCGCAGGAACGTTCCCAACGTCGAGGGTGCCCGGGTCCCGGAGAACAGTCGCGGCATCCCGCCGTGTCGCAACACGTCGAGGTCATCGATGCTGTCCGCGCCGGCGAGCATCCCGGCCACCACGCTGGTCGCCTTCACTGTCGCGTTGGCCGAGGCAACCCCCAACTGGTCATCGAGGAGATCGTGCAGGCCGGCAGATTCCGCTAGCCGCAGCACCGGCACCAAGCCAGCGTCCGACACCACGTTCGGATCATCGAAAACAGGCCGGATCATGTGAGAGGCTTTCACTTACGAGGTGTCCCTTGCTCAGTGTCAGATCGGTCCTTCAGCAAGCCCGATTCTTCCGCCCAGCAAGGGCATTCTCGTTCTACGCCACGCTCACACCGGCACCCTCATCGGTGGATCCAGGTTCAGCAGGGCATTGGAGGCAGGGCCATCGAGGCGGGCAGACTCCTGCCTTTCGCCTCTCGGCGTAGAAGTAGTCATGCCCCCGAGGCTATCCACGGGATATCCGGCCGACTAAAGGGAAAAAGCCGAGTTGCCAGGAATTGCAGAATCCAGGGGAATTACCGGGCCCGATTCGGGGATTTTATACCGGTTTTATTCTGGAGGGCAATTCGCGAACGTTTTCCTGACGTATTCCGCCGGGCCTTTCGGCAATCATCGGCGGGTGGTGCGCCATCCGTCGCCGGGCTCCTCCGGAGCGGCCTCGGCCTGCGCCTCCCGATCCCGATCGAGCGCTCGCTGAGCACGCAGTTCCTTGCCCGACGGGCTCGAGACCACGGCGATCACGGCCTGGGCCACCAGGAGGAGGAAGGCCGCGTAGTAGAGCCAGATGGACGGATAGAACCAGAACATCGCCATCCCCCAGCCCCATGCCGTCAGCAGCGCCACGACGACGGCGAGCAGGCCCAGCCCCAGTTTGACGGTGCTGAACGCGCCCCCCCTGGAGCGCAGCCCGTAGAAGATGCTCAGGCCCGCCAGGAAGATCGGGAAGAAGAGTTCGCCCGTCACCACGATGGCGTCCTGGTGGTAGACGAACCGCCCCAGCGCCTGGACCACCGCGGCGGCGGCGAGCAGAACCGGTGCAATAGCGGACTTCATGCGGAACTTCTCCTGCGGCTGTTCGGTGCGGCTGTTCGGTGCGGCTTGCGGTACGGGCCGGATCCGGGTGCGGCGGACCCGGCCCCCAAGTCTAGGCGGCACCGCCGCCTCAGGCCGCAAGCCAGCCGAAAACTCCCAGGAGGACGTAGGCGACGGGCAGGACCAGCGCGATGTACGGTCCGGCATTCCGGCCCGGCCGCCCCCCAGACCCACGAACCGGGCCGCCGAGGGGTGTTGTCACGGGATCGTCGCGGCGCAAGGCGAGGAACTCCAGGACGCTCAGGACCAGGATGATCGCGAACAGTCCCACGGCCACCACCGAGGCCGGCAAGCTCAGCAGCACCGGCAGCTCCCACTGTCCGGCGAAGGCGGCCCCCACAGCCAAGGCGGTGAAAACCATGGCATAGGGCGCCCCCACGACCCAGGGGCGCCTGACGATCGGGCCCACCAGGACCGGCAGCATCACCAGCATCCCGCCCGCCAGAAGCATGCACACGACCTGGATCGCGTTGTACTCCCACGGCAGGCCCCGAGCCCATCGGGGCACAGCGGAGGTCCCCACCAGGAGCGCCATGACCTGCGCGACGCTCAGCGCCGCCACGGTCCAGACCTCGCCCGGTCGCTCCCGCTCCGACTCCGCGGCGACATCACGCGCATAGTCGGCCGCGTCGCCGAAGGCCTCGGCGGGCGTCTCACCGGACTCGATGCAATGGGTCTCCACCTCGGCCAGGCGGTCGCCGATCACCGCACCCGGCACATCGGCCAGGCGCAGTTCGACGATCAGCTCATCGCACCATGCGCGGTGCACCTGGACGAACCCCCGGTCCCAGGCCTCCTGCGGGACTCCCGCCCCGTCATCGGCCTGCCGGGTATCGCGCGTCGTGTTCACGGTGAAACCTCCTGAGTCGATCGGGTGCGTTCGGCCTGCCCGACGTGGTCCGAGACGATTCCGACGAAGTCGCCCCATTGCCGGCGGGCCGTCTCCAGCTCGAGTCGCCCGTCATGGGTGAGCGCGAAGTACTTCCGCCCCGGACCGCCTTCCCCGGCGCGCCATTCGACGGAGACCAGGCCCTTCTTCTCGAGGCGTGCGAGCAGGGGATAGAGCGTTCCGCCCTTGAGCTCGCCGAATCCGGCGCGGGCGAGGCGGGTGGTGATGGCGTACCCGTAGGTGGGCTCGTCGACCATGGTCTGCAGGACGCACATCTCCAGGACGCCGCGCAGCCATTCGCTCTTGGGGGCTCGTTCGTGCATGACTACATAGTGCCTCTATCTAGCCAGCCTGTCTAGCTACTCGCCGAAACCGGAGTCCGGTCGGCCATCAGCTCCCATGGCCGACCGGACTCCGGTTTCGGCGGGCCTTGTGGAGGGTCAGGGCAGCAGCCGGACGGCCACCTCGGACCCCGCGGGCACGGGGTCGGCACCGGGCGGCAGGATGATCAGCGCATTCGCCCGGGCGGCGGCCGCCAGCAGATGCGAGCCGTAACCGCCGACCCTGCGGACCGCCGAGCCGTCCCAGTGAGCTCGTACCACCCGGGTCCGCCCGGGCAGCGGATGCAGGTCATCGGCGGACGGCACCCGGATCACGACGCGCGGCGGCGGGCCCCCGAGGACCGTGTTCAGTGCTGGATGGAGGAACATCTCGGCCGAGACCCACGTGGATACCGGGTTGCCGGGCAGGCACACGAAGGGGATGCCCTCCACCATGGCCAGCCCCTGCGGTCCGCCGGGCTGCATCGCGACATGCAGGAACTCGCTGAACTCCGCCGCCCCGGGGTCCGAGAGCACCTTGCGGACCACCTCGAAGGCCCCTTCCGAGATCCCTCCCGAGGTGACCCACAGGTCGGCAGCGCGTTCGCCGGCGCGGACCCGCTCGCGGAGGAGGGATCGCAGTGCGGCGTCGTCATCGGGAACGTGAAAGGATCCGACGACCTCGACCGGAGCGCAGGCCAGCGCAGCGCGCAGAATCGCGGCGTTGGCGTCGAAGATCTGCGCGGGGCCTCGGGCCGCCCCCGGCGGGACCACCTCGTCGCCGGTGGTCAGGATGCCCACGCGCAGCGCGGGACGCACGAGCACCTCCCGCAGGCCCAGGGACGCGCAGACACCCACCGCCTGCGCGGTCAGCTCGGTTCCCTCCGCCAGGACGGACGCGCCCGCCCGGACGTCCTCGCCTGCCGGACGGACGAACCGTCCCGCGCTCTGCCCGGCGGGGATCCGCACCGGGCGGCCCGCCGGCTGGAATCCTCCCGGTTCGCACTCCTCGACCGGCACCACGGCATCCGCGCCCGGCGGCATGGGGGCACCGGTCATGACGGGGACCGCCTGACCCGGTTCGAGCTGCGCGGGGACGTGCCCGGCAGGGGCCGGGGCGCCCGCGCGCAGCACCACCGTCGCCCCCGCATCGGCGGCCGTGGCCGCGGCGCTCACCGCGTATCCGTCCATCTGCGAATTGGTGAACGGCGGCAGGTCGACCTCGGCCACGACCTGCCGTGCCAGGACCCGGCCCGTCGCGCGCTCGAGCGGAATCCACTGGGCCTCCCTCTCCGGCCACGGGCCGCGCCGCAGGAGATCCGCGACGGCTCCGGCGTGGTCCTCGATGGAACGCGCCGCTGCGCCATGTGAGCGGCCCCCGGTCCGGGGGCGCCCCTTGCCAGTTGTTCCGGCGCTCGCTTGCGGATGATGGGGATGAGGCGGTGTCATGGAGGCCAGAGTAGTTGGCTCGTAGACTGTCGGTACCGGCGCATGCCGGATACGGCCGGTCACGGATTTATCAGCCAGATCCATGAGGAGAGGTGATCGTGGTGCCCACCGCCCTGGGGATGCCCGCCCTCCGCACGCGGCTGGAGCCCTCACCAGCGGCCCCGTCCCGTGGGCTGGTGGACCGTTTCGGGCGCCGTGCCACGGACCTGCGGATCTCGCTCACCGACAAGTGCAATCTGCGCTGCACCTACTGCATGCCCGCCGCGGGCATGCAGTGGCTGCCCCAGCCGGACCTGCTCACGGCCGCGGAGATCCACCGCCTGGTCCGCGTCGGCGTCGAGCAGCTGGGGGTCCGCGAGCTCCGGCTCACCGGCGGAGAGCCACTCATCCGCCCCGATCTGGAAGAGATCGTCCGGGGGGTCCGCCGTCAGCACCCCGGCCTGCCGATATCGATCACCACGAACGCCATCGGACTGGACAGGCGCGCACGGGGCCTGAAAGACGCCGGGCTGAGCAGGGTGAACGTCTCCCTGGACTCGCTGGACCCCGAGACGTTCCGGCACCTGGCCCGCCGCGACCGGCTGGGAGACGTCATCGAAGGGATCGAGGGCGCCGTGGCCGCCGGGCTGGGGCCGGTCAAGCTCAATGCGGTGCTGATGCGGGGGATCAACGACGCCGAGGCCCCCGGCCTGCTCACCTGGGCGCTCGAGCGCGGGCTCTCCCTGCGGTTCATCGAGCAGATGCCCCTGGATGCCGACCACGGCTGGACCCGCGACGGCATGGTCACGGCCCAGGAGATCCGCGAGATGCTGAGCACCAGGTTCACCCTGTCGCCGCACCCGGCCGAGCGCGATGGCGCCCCGGCAGAGCTGTGGGATGTCCGCGCGGGACCGGGAACGCCCTCCGGTCGCGGCCTCTCCGGCTCGGACGATCGCCCTCTGGGCACGGTGGGCATCATCGCCTCCGTCACCGAGCCCTTCTGCGGTGACTGCAAGCGCACCCGCATCACCGCCGAGGGCGAGGTCCGCTCGTGCCTGTTCTCCCATGAGGAGTTCGGGCTCCGCGATCTTCTACGGGACCCCCTGGAGACGGGGGAATCAGAGACCGACCGCGATCACCGGATCGCGGACCGGTGGCGGGCAGCCATGTGGATCAAGCCCGCGGCCCACGGCATGGACCACGCGGGTCTGGATTCCACGGACTTCGTCCAGCCGGAACGTTCGATGTCAGCGATCGGAGGGTGAGCATGCTGACCATTCGGTTCTTCGCGGCAGCCAAGGCCGCGACGGGAAAGGCCATGGAGCAGATCGACCTGAACCAGCTGGACGGTCCCCCGACCCGGGGGTCCGTGGAGAACCTCCTGATCGAGTGGCACCCCGATCCTCCCGCCGGCGAACCGCCGCTGGTCGAGGTGCTGGCGCGCTGCTCGTTCCTGCTCGACGGGCAGTCCTGCCCCACCCCGGAAGCGGAGATCCACGATGGCGCCACCCTGGACATCCTCCCCCCGTTCGCGGGCGGGTGATTGGATGACGGTTCCGGTTGCCGCGCGTGCGATCGTGCTGGCCGGCGGCCGGTCCTCGCGGCTGGGCGGAACGCCCAAGGCACTCTTCCGCGCCGGTGCCGGCGCGCCGACCCTGGTGGAAGCCGCCGTGAACGACCTGCTGTCCCTGGGAGTGGACGCCGGGGAGGTCGTCGTCGTCGGCCCGCCCTCCCTGCCGAGGATGCCGGTCCGCGTGACCAGGGAGCAACCGCCGTTCTCGGGACCCGCGGCGGGGATCGCAGCGGGTCTGGCGAGCCTGGCGGATGCGGGGGCGTCCGCTCCGTGGACACTGCTCCTGGCGTGCGACATGCCGGGGGCTCGGGAGGCCGTCTCCGCCCTGCTCGCGGCGGCCTCCGGGGCAGAGCCCGGCACCAGGGGCATCGTGGTCAACGACGACGGCCGTCTGCAACCGCTGGCGGGCATCTACCGCACCCCGGAGCTCGAGACCGCTGTAGAAGGGCAGGCCACCGTCGACCGGTCGGTGCGATCGCTGGTAGGAGCGCTGTGGGACCGGCAACTCGAGCTCTCCGGGGCCACCGACGACGTGGACACGTGGGACGATGTCGAGAGGTTCGGATTGATCCCGGGGGCCCATCCCTGAGACCGCCATCCACGACCCGAAGGAGCCGAGCGACGATGACCGACCCCTCGCAGACGCCTCTCCCCGACCCCGCGGGAGACACCACCGTCAAGCACGCCGCCTGGGACCAGGCCCGGTATGCCGCCCATGCGGCGGCCAGGCCCCTGCCGCCGCAATGGCTTCCGCTGCACGAGACCGTGGGCGAGACCCTGGCCGAGGCCGTCACCGCGATGGCACCGGTACCGCACTACTCCTCCTCCGCCATGGACGGCTGGGCCGTGCGCGGCGACGGCCCGTGGGAGATCGTCACACCGCAGCCCGAGGAGGAGGACCCCCGTCTCACCTGGGCGCGCACCGGGGACGAGCCCCTGGGGCGGGTGAAGTCCCTGGGCGATCACCAGGCCACGGCGATCGTGACCGGAGGGCTGGTGCCGGAAGGGACCACCGCGGTGCTGCGCAGCGAATGGGGGAAGGAATCCGAGGGCCGGCTCCGGCTCGGCGACGCGGCCCCCGCAGGTGCTCCGGCCCCGGGTGACCACATCCGCCGGGCCGGGGAGGAGGCCGCGGCGGGCGACGTGCTGCTGTCCGCCGGCTCCCGGCTCAATCCCGCGCACATCGCCTTCGCGGCGGTCGCCGGGCAGGACATGCTGCCCGTTCGACGCCGCCCCCGGGTGACGCTGCTGCTCACCGGCGATGAGGTGGACGAGGCCGGGGTCCCGGAGCCGGGCCGGGTGCGCGATGCCTTCGGCCCGCAGCTTCCGCAGTTCGTCCACCTCCTGGGAGGGCACGTGGATGCCGTGCACCGGCTCGGCGACGACCTGGAGGTCCTCACGGAGCGGCTGACGGTGCCGGAGACCGGCGCGGACTCGATCCTGGATTCCCGGGCCCAGCTGATCATCACCACCGGGGGGACGGGCAGCTCGTCGGTCGACCATCTCCGCAGGGCCCTCGCCGACTCCGGGGCGCACCTGATCGTGGACGAGCTGGCTCTGCGCCCGGGCCACCCGGCCCTGCTGGCCCGCATGCCCGAGGACGGCCCCTTCGTGCTCGGGTTGCCCGGCAATCCCCTGGCCGCCATGACGGCGCTGATGCTGCTGGGCGGTCCGCTGCTGGCGGGGTTCGGCGGGGCGGCGCTGCCCCCGACGACGACCGTGTCCCTCACCGATGCCGTCGATCCCTTCAAGGCCGTGCGGCTCGTGCCCGGGCTCGCCGCCATGTCCTCCGCCGCGCTCGGAGCCGACCCGCTCGCAGCGCACCCGTGGGCCGGCTCCCCGCTGCCCTCCGCCACGGCCCTCGCCTATGCGGGCGCCAGCATGCTGCGCGGATTCTCCCAGGCCAACGTGCTCCTGGTGATCCCGGCGGACGGCGTGCCGAGGGGCGGGACCGTCGTCGCCGTCCCGCTGCCCTGGCTGTGACGGCGGCCGGGTCCGCGACCGGGCTCAGGCGGTGACGAAGAAGACCACCGCGCAGACCACGAAGGCGGAGGCCGCTGCGAGCGCGCAGGTCAGTTCGATCAGGATGCCGATCCCCATGGCCTTGGCGGCCACCCAGGAGGACTCCAGGGCTGCGTTGAAGTTCTTCTGGCGGTAGGTCTCGGAGCCCAGCAGGCCCACGATGAAGCCGATGAACAGCCCGAGGACGGGGATCACGAACAGGCCCACCACGGCGCCGACGACTCCGAACAGCAGGGACCTGTTGGGGATCGCGCGCTTCTTCAGGCGTTGCCCCGTCAGCACCCATGAGGCCGACATCCCGGCGATCGCCAGCATCCCGCCCAGGGCGAGGGCGACCCACCCCTCGACCGACTGCACCACCACGGCCCAGATGATCAGCCCGATCAGGATCGTGATGGATCCGGGCAGGACCGGCAGGATGATGCCGATCGTGCCCACCACGATGAGCACGACCGTCACGATGGTGGCGATGATTTCAGGGGTCATGGCAGCCATTGTCCCCGACCCGGCCGCCGGTTCAGAACCGGGTCAGGTCCTGGAGCGCCGTGTTCGCCGCGTGATAACCGCCCATGCCGTGGACCCCTCCGCCGGGAGGGGTCGACGACGAGCAGAGATAGACGCCTTGCCCGCCGGTGCGGTAGGGGTTGAGCACGGCGGCCGGGCGGAGGATCTGCTGCAGCCCTCCCAGCGAGCCGCCGCCGATATGCCCGCCGACGAGGTTGGCATCCATCGTCTCCAGGTCCGCCGGGCTGTGGTCGATCCGCTGCAGGATGCGATCGCGCACCCCGGGTGCGGACCGCTCGATCTGCTCGATCACCCGGTCCCCCGCGAGACGCGGGTTGCCGTCCGGGCCGCGGTATCCGTGCGGCACATGGGCGTAGGCCCACAGGATGTGCCGGCCCTCCGGCGCCCGGGTGGGATCGACGGCGGACGGCTGCGTGACCATCACGAAAGGCCGCTCCGGCAGCCGGCCCCGCGCGGCCAGCTTCTCGGCACGGTCGATCTGCGCGACGGTGCCCCCGAGGTGCACCGTCCCGGCCGTCCCGATCCTGGGGTCCGTCCAGGGCACGGGCCCGTCGAGCAGGAGGTCCACCTTGTGCACGGCTGTTCCGTAGGACCAGGTGCGCAGTGCGCGCCGATACCGCCGGGGCAGCTCCAGCCCTCGCAGGCGCAGGATCTGCCGCGGGGTCAGGTCGAGCATCGTGATCTGCGGGGCCCCCAGCTCCCGGACGTCCTGGACGCATCGCCCCGTCTCGATCCGTCCCCCGTGGGCGGAGAGGTCCGCCACCAGTGCGTCGACGATCGACTGGGTCCCGCCGCGGGCCACGGGCCACCCGTTGACGAAGCCGAGCACGTTGAACATCACCGCGAAAGCACTGGTCAGCGGGGCGGACATGGGAAGGGCGGCATGGGCCGCCGACCCGGCGAAGAGGCCCCTGGCCTGCTCGGAGCCGAACAACCTGGTGGTCCAGGTGACCGGCCAGGGCGCTCGCAGCCCCAGGTCGAGCATGGCGAGCGGGTGACGGGGCATGCGCAGCAGGGGCCCCAGCGAATCCCGGACGATCTCGGCGTGGTTGGCATACGGCCCTCGGTGCAGGGCTCTCCAGGCGGGGCCGTCCGCGCCCAGTCCCTCCGCGGTGGGCTCCAGGCCGGGATGGAGCAAGCCCGGGCTCTCGCCGTCCAGAGGATGGGCCGCCGCGATGTCCGGACGTACCCATTCCAGGCCGTGGGACTCGAGCTCGAGGGCTCTGAAAGCCGGTGATACCGCCCCGAAGGGGTGGCACGCCGCCCCCAGGTCGACCACCGTGCCGGTCCCCAGGAGCGCGGCCGAGCGGGCGGCGCCCCCGACGGTGCCCTGGGCTTCGAGCACGGTGACCCGCACACCGGCCCTGGCCAGCATGCAGGCAGCGCTCAGGCCGTTGGGTCCCGCTCCCACCACTACGGCATCCGTGGCCACGGTCTCGCTCCTCCACCGCCCTGCGGGGGCTCTCCTCGGGTCCGGCTCGGTCCCCGCGACGAAGCGCCCGCTCCGGACCGAGGCGCTACGGGCACCACCAGTAGTGCAGCACCACCGCAGTCGCCGGGCAACCCGGTCCCGCTCGGCGTTCCCATTGACAGCCGAATAGCATGTCCTCCCGCCCGGGCTCTCAGGTCCATGGCCTACTCTGGCCGGGATGACTGCCTCCTCAGCCAAATCGCGCGGGAACCCGAAGGGCCGTAAGCCCTCTGGCTCACCGGCGAGAAAACCCGCCGGTTCCTCCCGGCCGAATCGCGGTGCCGGCGGCCCGGCGCGGCGCGGAAGGCCCGGTGGACCGTTCCGGGACAGCTGGATCGCCCTGGCGGCGGTCGGGCTGCTGGTGATCGGCGCGATCGGTGCCGTGGTCCAGAACATGGACCCCACCTGCGCCGATCGAGACCAGGCCATCCCCGAGGACTGGGCCGACGACGTCGCCGCCGCCGCACGCGTCTCAGGTTTCCCGTCGTCCGTCGTCGCCGCGCAGATCGACACGGAGAGCCGGTGGGACCCGGACGCCGAGAGCCCGGTGGGCGCCGTGGGACTGGCCCAGTTCATGCCGGACACCTGGGAGCTGTACGGCCAGGGCGAACGCACCGACCCCGAGGCCTCGATCGCCGCCCAGGGTCACTACCTGCGCGATCTGCGGCGCATGATGGCTCCCCTGAACCCCGCCGACGAGCAGGCCGAACTCGACCTGGTGCTGGCCGCGTACAACGCCGGGCCCACGGTCGTCCTGGAGAACGGCGGGATTCCCGCCTACCGGGAGACCCGCAACTACGTGGAGCAGATCAACCGCCTGTCCACGACCCGTTACGCGGAGGTCTGCACCCAGGCGTGAGCCGGTCGCTCTCTGCCGAGACCGGAGTCTGGTCGTCCCTCGGCTGCTGAGGGGCGACCAGACTCCGGTTTCGGCTGAGAAGCCGTTGGCCTACTCCTGGATCGCGGCACGCATGGTGCGCAGGGCCACGGAGAGCGCAGCCAGATCCGCCGCCGGATCTCCCGCTGCGCTGGCCTCGATGTCCTCCAGGGTGGAGCGCAGCCGCGTGAGCCGGGACTCGTTGGCCTCCTCCCAGGCGGTCACGCGCTCATCGGGCGTGGCGCCCCCGGCCTGCAGCGCCTGAGCCGCCATGGAGACCAGGGTCGAGTAGACGTCCTCGCGCAGGGAGATCCTGGCCAGGGCCTCCCACCGGGTCGCCTGGGGAAGGTCGCCGATGCGCTTGAGCAGCGTCTCGATCCCGAAGCGGTCGTAGAGCAGGAAGTAGACGCGGCCCACCAGCTCCAGGTCGTCCTCCCCCTGGGATCCCAGGCGGACGACGTCGAGCAGCGGGTAGGAGTCCAGCAGCCACGACCACTCGCGTGCGAGGTCCTGCGGGACGCCCTGCCGGAGGGCGATCTGCAGCAGCTCGTCGTCCCGGGTGGCGGACTCCTGGTCCAGCAGGACCGTGGTGCTGCTGCGCAGTTCCGAGATGGGCCCGTACCGTTCCACGAGCTGGCCGATGGAACCGGCCGTCTCCCCCCGGCTCAGCAGCCACCGCACGGCGCGGTCGACCAGCCGGCGCACGTCCTGGATCATCCGCACCCACAGTTCCGTGGGGATCTCCGCGGGCAGGGCGGACATGGACGAGAGGTAGGGGTCGATGTCGAAGATCTCGACGGTCGCCAGGAACGCCTTGGCCAGGTCCCCGGCCGTGCACGCCGTCTCGTCCATGGCGCGGAAGGCGAATGATGCGCCCCCCACGTTGACCATGTGGTTGGCGACCAGCGTGCACAGGATCTCCCCGCGCAGCGGATGGGACTGCAGGTCCTCCCCGAACCGCTCCAGGACCGGCGCGGGGAAATAGGTGTCCACGACGTGCGAGGTCCAGGGGTCGTCGGCCAGGTCCGAGTCGATCAGCGCGGCGGAGAGCTGGATCTTGGCGTAGGCCGTCAGGACGGACAGC
The DNA here is from genome assembly GCF_008831305.1 of Kocuria coralli. Taxonomy (GTDB): domain Bacteria; phylum Actinomycetota; class Actinomycetes; order Actinomycetales; family Micrococcaceae; genus Kocuria; species Kocuria coralli. Next base: position 13,632 of record NZ_ML708617.1, on the reverse strand, counting down.
TCCGGGGAGGTCAGCGTATCCCCGGCTTCGATCCGCTCCTCCATGGCGTCCGTATCGGGCAGATCCTCGATCGCGCGATCCAGGTCCGCCGTCTCCTCGAGCCAGCCCATGAGCCGCTCGTAGGTGACCATGTAGCGTTCGGCCTTCCACCGGTCCACGGTCAGGGTCACGTTCTGGGCCACGTTCGTGCGCAGGACCAGATCGGCGACCTCGTCGGTCATGGACTCGATGAACTCCGCCCGGTCCTCCGGGTCCAGGCGCCCCGCGGTGACCATGCGATCCACCAGGATCTTGATATTGACCTCGCGGTCGGAGGACTCCACCCCGCCGGAGTTGTCGATGGCGTCGGTGTTGATCAGCACGCCGTTCCGGGCGGCCTCGATCCGGCCGCGCTGGGTCGCACCCAGGTTGCCGCCTTCACCCACCACCTTGACCCGCAGCTGCCGGCCGTCGATGCGGATGGAGTCGTTGGCCTTGTCCCCGACCTCCGCGTGGGACTCGTCCGTCCCCTTGACGTACGTGCCGATCCCGCCGTTGTAGAACAGGTCCGCGGGAGCCCGCAGGATCGCCCGGATCAGTTCGATCGGCGACAGCGCGCTGGTACCCTGCGGCAGATCCAGGAGACCGCGCACCTGGTCCGAGATCGGCACGGATTTCGCCTGCCGGGAGTAGACGCCACCGCCTTCCGAGATCTTGCCGGAGTCGTAGTCCTGCCAGGAGGAGCGGGGCAGGCCGAACAGGCGCTCCCGCTCGGCATAAGAGACCGCCGGGTCCGGGTCGGGATCCAGGAAGATGTCGCGATGGTCGAACGCCGCCACCAGCTTGATGTGCTCCGAGAGCAGCATCCCGTTGCCGAACACGTCGCCCGACATGTCGCCCACGCCGACCACCGTGAAGTCCTGCGTCTGGGTGTCGTGGCCCATCTCGAAGAAGTGGCGCTTGACCGACTCCCAGGCACCGCGGGCGGTGATGCCCATGGCCTTGTGGTCGTAGCCGACCGATCCGCCGGATGCGAAGGCGTCGCCCAGCCAGAAGCCCCGCTCCACGCTGATCGCGTTGGCCGTGTCGGAGAACCGGGCGGTGCCCTTGTCGGCGGCCACTACCAGATAGGAGTCGTCGCCGTCCCGGCGCACCGTCCGCTCGGGTGTCACGGTGCGATCGCCGGAGCTGGAGCCCTCGGCGGCGCCGTCATCGGTCGATGCGGACCCGACGACCAGGTTGTCGGTGATGTCCAGCAGCGCGCCCACGAACTCCTTGTAGGCCTCCTCGCCCTCGGCCGCCCATGCCGCGCGGTCCGCGGAGGGGTCGGGCAGCCGCTTGGGGTAGAAGCACCCCTTGGCTCCGCTGGGGATGATGACCACGTTCTTGACCATCTGCGCCTTGACGAGGCCCAGCACCTCCGTGCGGAAGTCCTCCCGGCGGTCGGACCACCGCAGGCCTCCGCGGGACACGGGGCCGAAGCGAAGGTGGGTTCCCTCCACCCGGGGCGACCACACCCAGACCTCGAACTGCGGCCGGGGCAGGGGCGCCGCGGAGATCCGCCGGGGGTCCAGCTTGAGCGCGATCGCGGGCCGGTCGGGCTGATAGGCGTTGGTGCGCAGGGTGGCGTCCACCGCCTCCACCAGGGTGCGCAGGAACCGGTCCGCATCCAGGGTGGGCACGTCCTCCAGGGCGGCCGCGACCTTCTCGTGGACCTCCTCACGCGCTGCGGCACGTGCCTGGTCGTCGGGTTGTCCGTCACCGGACACGAATCGGTCGGGGTCGAAGGAGGTCTCGAACAGCGCCACGACCTCGCGGGTCACTTCGGGGTAGGCCAGCAACGTGGCCGCCATGAAGTCGAAGGAGTGCGGCACGCCGAGCTGCTGCAGGTACTTCACATAGGCGCGCAGGACGGCGATGGTGCGCCAGTGCAGGCGTTCCACCAGCACCAGCCGGTCGAGGGCGTCCGACTCGGACCGACCGGCGAGGACCGCGCACAGCACTTCCTCGATCAGGTCCTCGGTGCGGGCATCCTCCGGCCCTTCCGGCGCCACGCCGGCGGGCAGCTCCACCCCGAAGTCGTAGAGCTGGAACTCGCGCCCGTCCGCCGGGGAGATCTCATAGGGCTTCTGATCGAGCACGGTCATGCCGAGGTTCTGCTCCATCGGCAGCATCTCGGTCAGGGTCAGGCGCCTGGTCAGATAGACGTTGAGCCGGACCTGCTCGGCGTCGCCCTCCCCGAGGGTGGCCACGCGGACCTCTGCGGCCTGTTCCGGGCCCTCGCTCCACAGCAGTTCGCAGCGCTGCAGGTCGGCCACCGCCTCGTCGATCTCGTAGTCGGCGCGATAGGCAGGCGGGAAGGCCTCGGCCCAGTTCGAGGCGTATTCGCGCGCCTGCTCGCGGCTGAACTCCGTTCCGATGGCTCGCACCAGCGCATCCGGCCACGAGCGCACCGCTGCGCGCACCCGCGACTCCAGGGCGTGCAGGTCCACCGAGGGCGGGGTATCGCTGGGCAGCCGCAGGCGCAGGAACAACCGGGCCAGGGAGGACGACGACAGCCTGACCTGGAAGTCCACGTCCCTCGCCCCGTACGTGTCCACCAGGACATCCGCCACGCGCTGCCGGACCGAGGTGTTGTACCGGTCGCGGGGGAGGTACACGACGGCGGAGACGAACCGCCCGAACAGGTCCGGGCGCACGAAGATCTTGGTCACGCGCCGTTCATCCAGTCCGAGCACGCCACGGGCGGCCTCGGACAGCTCCTGCACGGACATGTGCAGGAGCTCCTCGCGCGGATACTCCTCCATGATGCTCAGGAGGTCGCGGGCGGAGTGGGAGTCCGGCCTGAAGCCGAACTCCTGGACCACGGTGTCGATCTTGTCCCTGACCCATGGCGTCTCCCGCGCCGGGGTCGCGTAGGCCTTGCGGGCGAACAACCCGATGATCAGGTGCTCGCCGATCACCTGCCCGTCGCCGTCGAAACGGCGGATGGCGACGTAGTCCAGGAACTCGTTGCGGTGGATCTTCGACCGAGTGTTGGCCTTGGTCACGAAGAGGGTCTCGGCGTCCTTGGCATGCTCCTGGGCCTGCGGGGTCAGCTGCCGGCGGCCGGGACGGTCCCCTTTCTCGACGAGCAGTCCCAGGCCGGTCTCGGGCCGGGAGACCAGATAGAGCTGGTCGTCTGGGCCCTTGAGGTCGTATTCCTTGACCCCCATGAGCACGAAGTTCGCGTCGAGCATCCACCGCAGGAAGTCCCGCGCAGCCTCGACCTCACCGGGATCGAGCGCACGGGCGGCACCGCCGCCTGCAAGCCCATCCAGGGACACCGCCAGCCCCTCGACCGCCTCGCGCATGGCGTCCTGGTCCCGGGCGACGACGGCGACGTCCCCCAGGATGGGCTCGAGGGCCTCGGCCAGCCGGCGACCGTCCTGATCCTCGAGTTCGCGGGTCAGGACCACCTGGACCCAGGACTCCACCGCCGTGCTCTCCCCCAGCCCCCCGACGGTGGGGATGGTCTGGGTGTCGCCGCTGGAATGCGCCGCGAAGTCAGGCACTTCGTCCACGGATTTCAGCACGCCCTGCTCGCTGCGGGTCACGCGCAGGATCGGATGGACCACCAGCCGCGCACCGCCCCAGTTCTGGGCGATCTGCGTGTTGATGGTGGAGACCACGTAGGGGACGTCGTCGGTGACCACGTAGAGCACCGATCGCTCGGCCTCACGGTCGACGTCGATGATCGTCTGGCGCGGTTGCCGCCGCTCGGCGACCTCTCGGTGGTGCCGGGCCCGGTGGACCAGGGAGTCCTGCGAGCGCGCGGCGAGGTCCTCCTCCGACACCGTGGCGTAATAGGCCTGGATCCACGCCTCGTCGCCGGTGAAACGCGGGAGATCGCCCACGGCGGGCAGCACATCGGTCCGGTCGGTGACCTCTGCACGGTACTGGTTTTCTGTCACTACTCGATCACGCCTTTGTGAGGGATTGTGAGGTGGAGGGAGAGCCGCGAGCGGCTCGAGATGCTCAGGGGAGCACCCCTCTCACACTAGCCCTCTCTCCGCGATTGCCAAGGGCCTGCCCACCTCGGTCTTCCTCCGGATCCCTCCCGGCCGCGGAACCGGTCTCAGGAGTGGCTGGGCACCCCCACGAGCGCCTCGTCCAGGGGCACCACCTCCGCGTTGCGGACCCGCCGCGGCTCGGTACCGTGCAGGAACGCCACGGTGAACCTGATCAGGGTCCCGTGAGCCACCACCAGCACGTTGCGCCCCGGGAACTCCCGCTGCACCTCGCGCAGGCCGCCGACGCCCCTGGCCACCACCTCGTCCTCGGGCTCCGCCACCGTGAGAAGGCGTTCGTAGTCCTCCAGGGAGATGCCAGCGACGCTCTGCCCCTCGTTGGCGCCGAAAGAGCGCTCGACCAGGTCCTCGTAGGCCGGCCCCAGTTCGATGCCCAGTTCCTCGGCCACGATCCGGCCGGTCTCCCGGGCACGGCCCAGCGGAGAGGTGACCACCAGGTCCCAGCCGGGGTCGGCGTCGCGCAGGAGACGGGCCGCCTCCAGCGCCTGCTCTCGGCCCACCTCGTTCAAGGGGATATCGGCGCGGCCCTGCAGTCGGGCGGCCTGGTTCCAATCGGTTTGCCCATGGCGCATGAACGCGAGCATGCAGTCTCCTCCTGGACGGATGCGGGACGATGAAGGACGGGTCATGCAACGGCCCGGCCCTCCGCCATAATGGCGGCATGGATACGGATCCGGATTTCCCTGAGACCATTGTCCCCGACGACGACGCCGGGCGCACGGAGAGCCCCGGCACACTCCTGATCTACGGTGCCATGGGCCTGGGCGGGTCCTGGGATAGCTCCCCGGTCACCAATGCCGAGGTGAGCCAGGGCCTGGAGGCGCTGGACACCGCCGTGGAGGCGGGTTTCCGGGACATCGACCTGGCGGACATCTACACCGCGGGCAAATCCGAGACCGTGGTGGGCCGCTGGCTGAAGGAGAACCCGGGTCTGCGCGACCGGGTCCGGTTGCAGACCAAGGCGGGGATCCGCCTTCCCGGGAACACCGCGCCCGCTGGGTCTCCCGTCCACTACCGGCTGGATGAGACCGCCCTGCGCGGCGGGCTGGAGGGCTCGCTCGAACGGCTGGGAGTGGACTCCGTGGATCGCTTCCTGGTGCACCGTTGGGACCCCCTGGCGGATCCGGCGGAGGTGGCCGCCGTCCTGGACGGGCTGATCGACGATGGCCTGACCCAGGGCGTGGGCATCTCCAACGTGTCGTGGCACAGGATCAGGGTGCTCCAGCGCCATCTGCAGCACCCGGTCCAGGCGATCCAGTCCCAGCTGAGCCTGGGGCACCGGGACTTCGTGGAGCGGCAGATCCTGTGGGATCACCCGGAGGCCACCGAGGTGGACTTCAGCGAAGAGCTCCTGGACGAATGCGCAGCGTCGGGCGTCGAGCTCCAGGCGTGGGGCTCCCTGGACCGCGGCCGCTATACCCGGCCGCCGGGGGAGGGCCCCGACGCCGCCACCGCAACGCTGGTCCACCGCCTGGCCGACGAGCTCGGCTGCTCCCCGGAGGCCGTGGTGCTCGCCTGGCTCATGCGTCTTCCGCAGGGCATCCGCCCGGTCATCGGCACCACGAACCCCGCCCGGATCCGCGCATGCGCCCAGGCGGATGCGGTGGTCTCCCGGATGACCCACGAGCACTGGTACTCCCTGCTCAACAGCGCGCGCGGCCACGACGTCCCCTGACCGTCCGGACTGTTGCATAAAAAGACATGCCCGCCGCAATCGTTGCCTCATTATAAAATGCCCTCTGACCTGCGGGAACATGGAATAGTTCCATGAACTTGCAGGCAACTCCCTTGCAGACGACTCGCCTGCGCACGTAATTTGCAAATGACCAACGTGCGGGCGACCGCCATCAGGCTGACCTCCCCGGGCCGCCCTGCACAGGGAGAGGAGAATTCTTGACCACTCGATTCGGGGAGCTGTCCCCTATGCCAGCGAACACCCTCCACCTGGACCGCGAGCTACCGGCACCACCCAGCGCTCTGCAGTCCACCGGCGACGTCAAGGCCATGACGTTCGAACCCGGCCCAGACCTGCTGCCCGCCATAGAGTCCGCCACCGTGGAAGTGCCCGGGAGCCAGGAGATCAGCGTCGAGCTGCGCCTCCTGGAGACGGGGCACCAAGTCGTCCTGCACGTCGACGGCCAGCGGTGGGTGGAGACCCTCACCGACGTCGGCACGCAGGACTGCTATCCGCCGATCAGCCAGCTTCGCGACGATCCGGTCAGCGGCTCGCTGTTGTACGAGGCGCGCTGCACGATCACCGAGCACTCCCCCCGGGGCCTGCGCCGGCAGCGGGAACGCGCCCTGGCCACCTGCGCCTCCGCCAGCGGCTCGCTGGTCAGGGCGGGCGAGAAAGCGGGCGGCACCAGCCGCGCACGGGCCGACGACGCCGGGCTGTGCGTCTTCGGCAACCAGGAGGACGAGATCCTCTGGCGGTCGTGGCGGATCCTGCCGGGCGCGAACCGCCTGGTCCAGACCTCCAGCACCGTCTGGCTCGCGGCCTTCGGGTCCACGCTGAGCCGGGCCAGCTGAACCGGCCGGGACTGAACCGCGCCCCCTGCTAGGGTCGCGTGTGCCGGGCGGTAGCGCCCGGCACACGGCCTGCTGGAGGAGGACGCATGCACACCTCGATCGCCACGGTCTGCCTGTCGGGCACGCTGGAGGAGAAGCTCGAGGCGGTGGCATCGGCAGGTTTCGACGGCGTCGAGATATTCACCCAGGACCTCGTGGTCTCCCCCACGGCCCCGGAGGAGTTGCGCGAGCGCGCCGGCGACCTCGGCCTGTCCCTGGACCTCTACCAGCCGTTCCGCAACGGCGTGGAGCTGGATCCGGTCGCGTTCGACGACGCCCTCCGCCGGCTGCACCGCACGGGCGATCTCATGGGCCGCCTGGGTACGGAGACCCTCCTGGTGTGCTCCAACGTCTCCCCGGACGCCGTCGCGGACGACGACCTGGTGGCCGAGCAGCTGCATCGGATGGGCGACGTCGCCGCTGAGCACGGCATCCGCCTGGCCTACGAGGCCCTGGCCTGGGGCACGCACGTCAACGGGCACGACCACGCCCATCGCCTGGTGCTCGCCGCCGATCACCCCCACGTGGGCACGTGCCTCGATTCCTTCCACATCCTGTCGGCGGGGGGCGATCCGTCCTCGATCGAGGAGATGGATCCGGGGAGGATCTTCTTCGTCCAGCTCGCCGACGCCCCCTTGATGCACCTGGATCCGCTCTCCTGGTCCCGGCACCACCGGGTCTTCCCCGGCGAAGGCGACTTCGACCTGGTCGACGTGATGGCACGCCTGGTGCGCTCCGGTTACGCCGGACCGATCTCGCTGGAGATCTTCAACGACTCGTTCCGCCAGGCCGACGTGCACCGAACCGCCGTCGACGGCCTGCGATCCCTGCGCTGGCTCGAGGACCGCACCCGGGCGGCGCTCGCCCCGGAGATCGGCTCCGGACGGACCCGGGACCGGCTCGAGCTGCAGCCGCTGCCGGCGATCTCCGCGCCCTCCGGATGGGACTTCGTGGAACTGCGCACCACCGACCTGGGCGACACCACCCGCCTGCTGCACCGCCTGGGCTTCCGGCTGGGCGGGCATCACCGCAGCAAAGAGGTCCAGGTGTGGCTGCAGGGCTCGGCGCGGATCGTGGTGTCGGAGGCCGGCGGGAGCACGCGGCGCGAGCCCCACATCGACCCCCGCGAGCGCACCGACGCCCATTCCGTCGCCGAGGTCTCGGGCCTGGGCTTCGAGCTCTCCGATCCCGGCGCCGCCTTCCAGCGGTCCACCGCTCTCGGGTCCGCCCCGGTCCCCCGCCATGAGCTGCCCGGCGAGGCTCCCCTCCGGGGCGTCTGGGCTCCCGACGGGACGGAGATCTTCTTCGGTCCCACCCCGGACGGCAGCGCCCCGGGGTGGCTGAGCGAGTTCGGGGTCGAGGAGGACGCCCTCGGGACGAGCGACCTGATCACCGGCATCGACCACGTCAACGTGGCGCAGAGGTGGCAGCACTACGACGAGGGCGTCCTGTTCTACACGTCGGTCCTCGGCCTCGGATCCACCCCGGCCCAGGACGTTCCCGGGCCCTCAGGGCTGGTGCGCTCGCAGGTGATGCGCAGCCCGGACGACGCAGTCCGGCTCCCCCTGAACCTGGCCCCCACGGCCGCCGAGCAGGGCTCGTTCGTGGGTGTGGCATATCCGGAGCACATCGCGCTCGCCTCGGAGGACGTCCGGGAGGTCGCCCGCCGGGCGATCCACCGGGGACTGGAGTTCCTGGAGATCCCGGAGAACTACTACGAGGACCTGGTCACGCGCTTCGGCCTGGACGAGGAGACGGTGTCCGAGCTGCGCGAGCTGAATCTGCTCTACGACCGCGACGAGCACGGGGAGTTCCTGCACTTCTACACCCGCACGCTCGGGGACGTCTTCATGGAAGTGGTCGAGCGCCGCGGCTACCGCGGATTCGGAGCGGAGGACGCCCCGGTCCGCCTGGCGGCCCAGTACAGATTGCGGTCGGCGCGCACGTGAGCGGCGCCGTCGTCGCCGGATGACGCCGGCGCCCGGGAGGCCGAAGACGCCTCAGCGGAACAGCGGCGGGCCTCCCCAGGGTTCCAGGACCTCCCGCTGCTGCGCGGTGAGCCGCAGAACGCGCTGCTCGGCCGGATCGTAGAGGGCCAGCTGGGTATGGGCGCGGATGCAGACCTCCCCGGTGGCCGCGTCGTGGACCTCGATGCCCAGGATCAGCGCGGCCCCCGCGGCCTTGACCACCCATACCCTCACGGGAGCCGGGACGTTGCGGTATTCGAGCGCCTTCAGGTATTTGATGCGATGCTCGGCGATCAGGGCCTGGGTGCCCACGGGGAGAGTGTCGAAAAGGGGCACGGCCGGGGGAACCACCTGGTCGCCCGTGCCCACCGGGATCCCGAAGGCGGCGATGCGGGCCTCTTCCAGGATGCGCACGACCTCGACGTTGTTCACGTGGCCGTAGGGATCCATATCGCCCCACCGCATGGGGATGCCGACCACCGTCCCCGGGCCTTCGCCCAGGTCATGGGGGTTACGAGTGTGAGAAGTATCTAGCGCGTCCGGCATCGTCATCGACCCCTGACTCTCCTTATGATTCGGGCTGGATCCCATCGGGCGTCCACGCGTGTGTTCCTCGCACCCAGCTTGGCAAACACTACGCGGACTACGGGGGAACCCACCGGGGAAGGTTGAGGATGAGGATTTTAGTCAGGTACCCGCGGCGCGTCATCTGGACCGCCGTCGGCTCCGCCGTGGCGCTGGCCTGCGCCTGGGTGCTGATCTGCACGGGTGTGCTGCTGCATCCCCGGGTCACCGAGAACCCGCAGCCCGCCGATGCGGTGTTCGTCCTGGGGCCGGCGGACTCCACCCGCGTGGAGGAGGCCGCCAGGCTCATGGATTCGGGCATTGCGCCGACCGTCGTGGTCGCCACCCCCGATCCGGTGGAGGGCACCTGGCCGTCGGATGCGGAGTTCATGCGCGAGCGACCGTTCTGCGACGACGACCTTCCGTACGAGATCATCTGCTTCGCCCCCGACCCCTCCACGACCCAGGGGGAGGCGATCAAGCTGCGGGAGCTCGCCGAGGAACGCGGGTGGGAGAACGTGATCGTGCTGACCTACCGCCCGCACGTGGCACGCGCCCAGCTCATCGTCGGCCGGTGCTTCGACGGCACGACGCAGTGGCCGACCTTCGACTATCACGACGACTATTCGATCCTCAGCCGTTCGACCTGGCGGGAGTACGGCTACCAGACCGCGGGCTTCCTCAAGGCCTGGGTCACGCCCGGGTGCGATACACAGCTGCCGTGGCGACCCAAGAGCGGCGTCTAGGGAGCGCCGTCGGTACGAGCGGCCCGGGCGCGAGTTCACACCGTGCTGCTGAGTTCACACGCTCTGCGGTGAGATCTCAGCAGCACGGTGTGAACTCGGCAGCACGGTGAGATGTCATGCCGCTATCAGCATCCGCCCCTCCATCCGGGTCGTCCGCACCTCCGCGATCTCCCGATTGGCGCAGAAGACGAGGGACGGGTATGCTGTTCGTCGTTGCCCAGCGGGGATCCGTCCCCGTTGAACACCACGCGCGAGTGGCGGAATAGGCAGACGCGCACGGTTCAGGTCCGTGTGCCCGAGAGGGCGTGGGGGTTCAACTCCCCCCTCGCGCACGTATGAGGTAGTGCTGGGAACAGAGCGTTACCAGTTCACGAAGGCCCCGTCCGGTTCTCCGGACGGGGCCTTCGTGCTGTCTGGGGTCTGCGGCCCGGCCCGGTGCACCTCGGCCAAGCCGGCAGGCCGTAGTGCTAACCGTCGATCAGGCGGGGTTCACCGGGCTCGGCAGCCGAAGGATCCAGGCCGTTCTCCTCCAGGATCTCGGCCAGACGTCCGCTCTCGCGCAGCCGGTCGACCGTGGCGTTCAGGGCGGCGAGTAGATCGTCGTCGCCCTGTTGCACGACGAACGCGGACTGCCCGGGCTCGAGCGACGCGGAGACCTGGTCGAAGGGCTCCGCGGCCTCGACCACGAGGTCGTTCTCCTTCGTGAACTCCCGGCCGACGCCCACGGTGTCGACCGCGGCGTCGATGTCCCCGTCCTCCAGGGCACGGAACATCGTCAGCGGCGAGTTGTAGAGCACCAGGCCGTCCGCGAAGTAGTCCCGCAGGTCGGCGACGTACTGATAACCCACCACGGTGCCCACCCGCTTGTCCTGCAGCTGGGCGAAGTCGGAGACCCCGTCGGGAGAGATGATGGCCACCTGATCCGCATAGATCGGCTCGGTCAGGTCCAGGATCTCGGCACGCTCCGTGGTCCGGTACCAGTTGCCGGCACCGACATCCGCCCCGCCGGCCTGGACGGTCGAGAGGACCGCTCCTGCCGCCGTGGAATGGACCTCGATCTCCAGGCACTCGGTCGCCGCGAAATCGGCCAGGATGTCGCCGTCGACCCCCGTCAGCGTGCCGCCGACGGTGAAGGCGGTGCCGTCGACCGACAGCTCCCGGTCCAGGACCTCCGAGTAGGGAGGCAGGGAGTACGTCGAGACCTTCAGGATCCCGTCGGTGTCGGTCGCGAACTCATGCTCGGGCACGCAGTCCTCGGCCACGGAGTCGGAATCGTAATTGCTGCAGGCCACGAGGGCCGCCGTCGCAAGGACCGCCGTCGCGAGTCCTGCCATAGTTCGTCGGAACATGGTTGCTCTCCTTGGGTTGGTCAGGGGACCACGACGACGGGGACCGGAGCGTGCTGCACGAGACGGCTCGCGGTGCTCCCGAAGATCGCCTGCTTGAGGTTCCAATCACCGGTACGGGCCACGACGACGATGTCGAACCCCTCCGCCCCGGCGATGCCGCTCAGCACCTCCGACGGGCGCCCGAAGTGGACCGACGTGGTCAGCTCCAGGCCTTCCAGCAGATCCTCCCGGCCCATCAGCTCCAGCAGGGGCTTGAACAGGGTCTTCTCGGTGGCCTCCTGCTCCTCTTTCATCTTGATGGGGCGCCCTTCGAGCTGGGGCAACGTCGGTACGTCGTACCACCGTGACCAGTTGATGACGTGAACGACGTGGACGCGCCAGTCGCTGACCCGGGCGCGCTTCAGGGCGAATCGCAGAGCGCGGCGGGAGGGCTCACTGTGGTCGACACCGACCAATACGGACTCCATGGTGGGGTCTTCGCTTTCTCTAGTTCTCGCGGTGTGGCGGGCAGGAGGCGGAAGAGGTCAATGCTCGGTCGTGGGGCTGGCGACCCTCTCGCCCTGCCCCTTCTTGACCCGTTCCTCCTGGATCCGCTCCTCCCACCAATCCGCTCCGGTGATACCGAGTTCCTGAGGATCGAAGGTCGGGTCCACGCCGAGTGCGCGCTGCCGGTCGTAGTCGCGGACGATCTTGCGTACGACGGGGATCAGGAGCATCACGCTGCACAGGTTGACCCAGGCGATGAGTCCGTATCCGATATCGCCGATGGCCCACATCATGTCGGCGCTGATCATGGCGCCGACGAAGGAGATGGTCAGGGCACCCACCTTGAGCAGGCCCTCCAGCCACCGGTTGGACTTCTCCCCCAGGAGGAAGACGAGGTTGGTGGTGGCGACGTAGAAGAAGATCTGGGACGTGAAGGCGAACATGAAGACGGCGACCGCGACGAAGGTCGGACCCCAGCCCGGCAGCGTCACCTCGATCGCGTTCTGGACGAAGTTCGGGCCGGCGACGCTGCCGGGAACGTGGTCGACCAGGAACCCGCCGCGGATGTGATCGATCACGTGGTAGCTGTTGGTCAGGATGATCATCAGGCCCGTCGCCATGCAGACCAGGAGCACGTCGATGTAGATGCTGAACGCCTGGATGATGCCCTGCTTGCCCGGGTGGGAGGCTCGTGCGGCTGCAGCGGCGAAGGTGCCCTCGCCCAGGCCCGTGGCGGAGGCGAAGATGGCCCGGCGCACGCCCCAGGCCACGGCGTAGCCGATGAGGCCGCCGAAGACCGCGTCGATGCCCATACCGGAGGCGACGATGGTCCAGAGGGCGGCCGGGACGTCCTCGATGTCCACCACGATGATCACGACGGCGGTCAGCATGTAGCCGATGGCCATGAAGGGCACCACGGCCTGGGCCACGTTGACGATCCGCTTCGTGCCGCCGAGGATGACCACGGCCAGCAGGGCGGTGATCGCCGCGCCGGTGATCCAGGGGTCCAGGCCGAAGGCGAGCTGGGCACTGGAGGCGATGTTGTTGGCCTGGATACCGGGGAACACGAATCCGTAGCCGACGAGGGCCAGCGTCGCGAGAATCACCGCCAGCCAGGGGGCCTTGAGGCCGTACTTGACGTAGTACGGCATGCCGCCGCGGTCCTCACCGCGAACGCGCCGCTTGTACGTCTGGGCCAGAACGGCCTCGGCATAAGCCGCGGTGGAGCAGAGCAGACCGGTGACGGCCATCCAGAACAACGCGCCGGGCCCGCCGGCGGCGATGGCTGTCGCGACACCGGCGACGCTGCCCACGCCGACGCGACTGGAGAGCGTGAGCGCCAGCGTCTGGAAGGAGGACAGACCGCCCTCCTCTGCCTTGCCCGTACGCAGCTGTTTGATCATGTCCGGCAGTCGCCGGAACTGAACTCCCCGCGTGAGCCAGGTGAAGAACAAACCGAGGCCGAGGGCGAAGTACGCCATCGGCGTCCACACCCAGTTGCTGATGGTTGAAAGCAGTTCCATGTAGGTCTCCGTAGACCGGTGACACCCGCTCCGGAGATGAGGGACTGCCGCACCGTTAGGTGACAGTTGGGGTGTTAGGCCGCGAGGCTCACGGCGGGGTTCATGATGGTCTCGTATTCGATGGGGGTCAATCGACCCAGACGGGCCTGTCGACGGCGGCGGTGATACTTGCGTTCGATCCAGGTGACGATCGCGATCCGCAGCTCGTCGCGGGTCCGCCACCGCTTCCGGTCCAGGACGTTCTTCTGCAGCAGGGCGAAGAAGGACTCCATCGCCGCATTGTCGCCGGCGGCACCGACTTTCCCCATCGACCCGATGAGGTGATGACGGTTCAGCGTCTGCACGAATTTGCGCGACCGGAACTGGGATCCTCGGTCCGA
>NZ_ML708616.1 GCF_008831305.1 Kocuria coralli | reverse complement strand
AACCAACTTCAGAAACGCGACACTAGGACGCGTCTCTAGATATCTATATATAGGTGAGTGATGCGCTGGCAGGCTGTGCTCATGGTTCGTCGGTCAGGATCACACAGTTCATGAACGAACGGTAGGAATATGTCGAGCCGCTGTTGCCGTCGAATGAGGGGCGCAAGGCGCATCCGGCTGAATCCTGACCAACCCAAACGTAAGGAAACCTGTCATGTCGTTCCAGGCGTATCTCGACACGATCGAGAAAAAGACCGGCCTCACGCCGCGCGAGTTGCTCGACAAGGCGAAGGACCGCGGCTTAGAGGGTCCCGGAGTCAAGGCCGGCGATGTCATTGCGTGGCTCGCGGAGGATTACGGTCTGGGCCGCGGTCACGCGATGGCGCTCGTCCACGTCATCAAGAACGGACCGAAGATCGATTCGAAGCACGTCGGTTCGACTGGCGCCCACCGCGATGAGTCGGACACTCTCTGGCTGGACGGTATTGCGACAAAGCCGGGACGATGATGTAAGCGCTGCTGTTCACCGCAGAAGAAGAGAGGCTGGCGATCGCGGTACAACTGCGATCGCCAGCCTCTGATAGGCCCGTGAGCGCCACTACCGGCAGCGCGGCAGAGGTGGGCTCAGGCGGCGACCGCGGGGCGCTCGTCGTCCCAGTACGGCTCGGTCTTCTTCAGGCGCGCGACCACGGCGTAGGTCACCGGGATGACCAGCACCTCGACCAGGCACTTCCAGACGTAACCCACGATGACGTAGTTCATGAACTGCCCGAAAGTCTGGATCCCGATGATGGGCGCAGCGACCGCGCAGAAGATGAGGGTGTCCACGAACTGGCCGACCAGCGTGGAGGAGATGAGCCGGGCCCACAGATGCTTCTCACGGGTGCGCTCCTTGACCTTGACCAGGACCCAGGCGTTGAGCAGCTGCCCCACCAGGAAGCCCAGCAGGGAGCCGGCGACGATCAGGGGAACGGGGCCCAGGACCTGCACGAACGCTTCCTGGCCCTCGTAGAAGGACGCGGCGGGCAGCGCGATGATGATCCAGAAGCAGATACTGGTGAACAGGGCCGCCGCGAATGACGTGATGATGGCGCGGCGGGCAGCGCGGAAGCCCCATACCTCGGAGACGACGTCTCCCAGGACGTAGGCGATGGGGAACAGGAAGAATCCGCCGTCGGTCACGATCGGACCGATCTCCACGCCTTTGGTGGCGCCGATGTTGGACAGGACCAGGACCACCGCGTAGGCGGCGACGAACAGGTCGAAAGTGGTTCTGGTTCGCGGCGCGAACCGGGGGGCACGGCGGCCGGTTTCGGGGGCGGGCGCCGTCATCGTTCCTGCGCCGCCATGAGAAGAACGGGAGCTGTGCGCGGCTGCCGGATGGGCAGCCGCGTGCCCAGAGGCGGGGTCGGAGGAGACGGGAGGCTGAGAGGTCATGATCGTTCTGCTTTCGTCGTATACGCCGTCAGTGGACTGCTGTTAAGCATGGCGGGGTTCGTCTTGGTGAGTAAACGCCCGCAGAGCACAATAAGGCCCATGACTACATCCACGAACCCGCCCTTCGCCCTCACCGTGGCCGGCAACGAGGCAACCGGCGGCGCCGGTGCCCAGGCCGACCTCAAGACTTTCCAGGAACTGGGCGTCTTCGGCTCCCTGGCGCTGACCTGCATCGTGTCCTTCGACCCCAAGAACGACTGGGGGCACCGGTTCGTACCGGTGGATCCCCAGGTCATCGCGGATCAGCTCGAGGCCGTGACCTCCGCCTACGACCTGGATGCCGTGAAGCTGGGCATGCTGGGCACTCCCCAGACCATCGACGTCGTCGCCACCGCCCTTGAGCAGCTCCGGCCGGAGAATCTGGTGCTGGACCCGGTTCTGATCTGCAAGGGCCAGGAGCCCGGCGCTGCCCTGGACACCGACGAGGCGCTCAAGGCCAAGATCCTGCCGCTGGCCACCTTCGTGACCCCCAACCACTTCGAGTCCATCTCGCTGTCCGGCATGGAGGACATCACCTCCGTGGAGGACCTGGAGGAGGCGGCCAAGCGCATCCACGAACGCTCGGGTGCGGTGGTGCTGGCCAAGGGCGGCATCCGCATCGAGGGCCCGGAGGCCGTGGACGTCTACTACGACGGCGAGACCACCGAGATCCTCTCCGCTCCCAAGGTCGAGGGCGTCGCCGTCGCCGGTGCCGGCTGCACCATGGCCGCCGCTGTGACCGCCGAGCTGGCCAAGGGCCTGGCTCCCCTTGAGGCGGCCCGCGCCGCCAAGGAGTTCGTGACCGCGGGTATCCGCGAGCGCATCACCTCGAACGCACCCTTCGATGCCCTGTGGCAGAAAGGCCTGTCGAACGAACGCGCTATCGGGTGACATTCACCGCACACACAGGATTTTTGGTGACACCTCCGGCTAGGATGTCGTCATGCCCAAAATCCAGGCGGCGAGTAACGCCGAGCAGCGTGAGTACACCAAGCGAGCCATCCTCGATTCGTTCGGTCAGCTTTTGTACTCCCAGGGCCTCACCGGCCTGACCATGACCCATGTGGCCAAGACGGCCGGCGTCGGCCGCACCGCGGTGTACAACTACTTCGCGGACATGGGCGAGTTGCTGGTCGCCTACACCCTGGACGAGACCGAGCGGTTCATGACCGAACTACGCGGTGACCTGGAGGGGGTGGAGAACCCGGTGGAGAAGCTCGGGATCTACGTCCGGGCGCAGATCGACGACCTCTCCCGCCGCCACCTGCCTCCGGGGCCGGCCATGCGCACCGTGCTCTCGCCGGAGGACTTCGAGAAGCTCGGCGAACACGTGGGCGCCTTGCGGGGAATGCTGACCGCGATCCTCCAGGAGGCCATCGACGACGGCTTCCTCCCCGCCGGTGACCTCCAGGAGATGGGCCGACTGGTACACAGCTCACTGACCGCGACCGCTGACCGGGAAGCCCAGTCGGAAGAGGCCCGTGCCGCCCACGAGCGTCACGTCCAGGCCACGGTGCTGTTCACGCTGCGCGGGCTGGGTGCCCAGTTCGACGCCGACGGCGCCCCCATCCGCCGGGAACCCCAGCCTCCTGCGCTGAGCGTGGCCGTCTGACGGACAGGATCCACTCCTCGTCGGGTCACTCCTCGTCATAGACGGCATCCACTTCGACCTCGACGAGCCAGCCGTCCACCGGCAGATAGGCGATGCCGAGCGCGAAGCGAGTGGGCCTGGTCGGGTTGACCACCGTCGGCTCGGTCGTCACGCCGGAGGTGCCTCTCTCGATCTGCAGGGCTTCACCCGATGCCATGCTCGTATTGGCGAAGTACTGCTGATAGGCCCGGTTCCACCCCGCGAAATCCGGCTCCTCGCCGTCCTCGCCCTGCAGGAAGACGCGCATCGTCGCCACGTCCTGGACGTCGAGCCCCTGGGCCTGCAGCAGCTCCCGGAGTTTGCCGATCACCTGCAGACCCTGGGCCTCGGTCACCGTCATACCGTCCGGGAGTTCGCCATCGACGAGGAGCTCCGGATCGACGAAGGACATGGGATCCCCTTCAGGGGCGTCTTCGTTCAACGCCGATGGCCCGATTCCCGCGGTCTTGAACAGAGCGGTGTCGGATGGGATCACCACGCTGTCGGCCAGTAGTGCTTCATCGTTCGAATCGTCGACCTGGCTGTCGAAGGCGGCGCCGGAGGAGGTCGTCGACTCGGCACTGGCAGAGGTCTCTGCGGCGTCGGCGCTGTCGCCGTCGCTGTTCGCGCACCCCGAGGCGGCCAGGACGATGACGCCGGCGATCGCGATCGCTGCGGTTCCGCGGCGCGAGAGGAACGTAGTCGTGTGGTTCATGAGGATTCCTTTCCAAGGCTCCCGGTACTTCCGGACACTGAAATGACGACTTCGGCGGAGAAAGACCGGCTCAGCCGCCGACCGCTACTCGTTCGTGAATGGCGGTGACGGCGTTGCGCCCCGACTCCAGCGCGCCATGCATCCAGGCGATCGCATTGGAGAGGTGATCCCCTGCGAAGTACATCCGCCCCACGGGCTCCAGGGCCCTGCGGTACTCGGGGGTGTCGTTGTGCGAGTGCGAGTGCGCCCCCTTCCAATCCACCCACGCGCCTTCGGAGTACTTGGTCTTCATGAGGGAACCGGAGAACGACGACGTGATGTCGTCCCTGTAGACGTCGCCATGGATCTTCGCCCCCTGATCGAGCGCCATCGCCAGCCGCTGCGCATGAGGAAGGCCCTCGAACTTCTGGTGCTTCTCGCCGGTGTTGTAGTACCCGACGACGACGCCGCGGTCGGACTGGTAGTGGTCGTAGGGGAACATGATCTGGGAGATATCCATGTCGGTATTGCTCGCGCCCCCGTAGATCCACTGGTCCTCCTCCCACCAGCGGCGGGAGTACTCGATGCCGAGTTTGCCCGCGCTGGCGGGCACCGCCGCGCCCAGGGCGGTGACCAGGTCCTGGGGCAGATCGTGCTTGAGCTTCAGGACGAGATGGGGAGGGAGGGCGCAGACGACGTAGTCCGCCTCCGCCTTCTGCTCGAAACCCTGGCTCGTATAGGTGACCCACGGGTTGACGCCGTTGTCTCCGGTCGAGAAGCCGGTGACCTCGGCGCCGTACGTGATGCGATGAGCCCCGATGGCCTCCGCCATCCGGTAATAGATGGTGTCCATCCCGCCGACCGGCGAGTACATCATCATGGCCTGGTCGTATCCGAAGTCGAAGGAGAAATTCCGCCCGATGCCGGACCGGATGACGTCGCTGAGCGCATTCGCCTCCAGCTGGTCTCCATAGGCGGTGCCGGCTCCCGGGGGAGGACCGCTGTACCCGGCGCGACTGGAACCTGCGTACCGGCCGTCGGAGGACAGGTCGCCGAAATCGGACAGGAACTCGGAGAGCGCATCCTTGTCGGCCTGGCTCAGCTCGTCGTCGAGCGCGCCCCGGCCGACGGCCTTGGCCAGCAGCTCGGAGACGTAACCGAAGGTATCCGCCTTGGCCTGCCGGTAGGTGATGGACGTGTTGTTCAGCGGCGTATCACCGCTGTAGTGAACGACGGTGTTCGCGTTCTGATTGCCGAACGCCAGCAGCTCCACGCCGAGCTCCCGGCAGTAGTCCAGGCTGATGTGATGCTGCGGGATCCGGGTGGCGCCGACATTGTAGAAATGGCCCTCGGAGAATTCGCACAGCTGGGTCTCACCGTTGAGGTCGGTCTCGCCGACGCCGTTCCGGGCCGTCCAGACCCTCCCGCCGGGACGGGATCGCGCCTCGAGGATCTGGACGTCGTAACCCCCTTTGAGCAGCTCGTACGCGGTGACCAGCCCCGCCGGCCCCGCGCCCAGGACGAGCACCTTGTGGTGGCCGCTGACCCGGTCGATCAGGTGGCCCGGTCGGGGCGGCGTGAAGGATGCCCGCGTCACCGCGGTCTGCGCTTCAGCCGGCGCCAATCCCATCGAGGCCATGGCACCGTAGGCGACCCCCCGCGCCGGACAATAAACCCACTCGTGTTATCAGTGATCGTCTGCTCAGTCCTTTGTGCCCCATGCTGCCCTCCGAAAGCGGATGAAATGTCCATGGCTCAGCCTTCGGGGATGACATTTCACCGGAGTTTCCCTGCCATCACGGCGCGGGAACCTCTAAATCACGCTCTCACCAGGTGAAACAAGTCGAGACGCCCCGGCCTCAAGCCCCTGCTGGGAGTGCAGGTGACAATAGTGTGTGTCGCACTGTATAGTAGGTGTCATGACAGAGGGTGAAGCACAAGCTGAGGCGTACAGCACGCATCTCCAGGAGGTGCGGCGGGGCACCGTCGTTCTCGCCTGCCTGTATCTGCTGCGCGATGCCGGTTACGGCTACGGCCTGCTCGAGGCGCTCCAGGCCGCCGGCTTCCAGACCGACGCCAACACCCTGTACCCGCTGCTGCGCAGGCTCGAGAAGCAGGGGTACCTCACCAGTGCGTGGAACACCGACGAGGCCCGGCCCCGGAAGTTCTATCGCACCTCCCCTGAGGGCGAGCGGCTCGCCGAGGCCCTCGCAGACGAGTGGCACACCCTGACCCGGGCCATCGACGGTGTCACCAGAACTGCCCGGAAGGACCGGTCATGACCGACTACACGGAACGCTACGTCGCCGCCGTCGTCAGGCGACTCCCGCAAGACACCCAGGAAGACGTCCGCACCGAGCTCAATGCGTCCATCGCCGACGACATCGACGCTCGCATGGACCAGGGCGCCACCCATGAGGATGCCGAACGCGACGTCCTCACGGCTATGGGCGACCCCGACGCCCTGAGCGCCGGGTACGCCGACCGGCCGCTGCACCTCATCGGCCCGAAGTACTACCTGACCTGGTGGCGGCTGCTCAAACTGCTGTGGATCATCGTGCTGCCCTGCGCCATGGGCGGCGTCGCCCTGGCCCAGGTGCTCGCCGGGGCAGGACCGGGCGAGACGATCGGGCAGGTGATCGGGGTGACCCTCGGGGCCTTCGTCCACATCGGCTTCTGGACGACCGTCGTCTTCGTGATCCTCGAGCGCACCGGCGCCGACACCGTGGAGGAGTGGACGCCCGACAACCTGCCCGAGCCGCAGGACGACGGCGCGGGCCGGGGCGAGCTGATCGCCTCGCTCGCCCTGCTCGGGGTGGGGGCCGCGGCGCTGATAGCGGACCGGCTCTTCGGCATCCTGTGGCTCAGCGGCGACAGGATGATGGTGATGAACCCCGGGCTGTGGCCATGGTGGATCGCCGGGCTCTTCGTGCTCATCGTCGCCGACGCCGCCCGGGCCATCGCCGTCTACGTACGGCGGGGCTGGACCGTGGGCCTCGCGGCCTTCAACACCGCACTCACCCTGGTGGGGTCGGTGACCGCGATCGTCCTGCTGGCTCGGGGAGCCGCGATCAACCCCGGGCTGGTGGAGTTCTTCATCCGTGAAGGGGCCGACGACGACATCGGAGCGGTGCTGGCCGCCGTCCTCGCCTTCGCGATCGCCGCCATCGCCATCGTGGACATCTTCGTCGGCTGGCGCAGGGCGCTTGTCGCCAGGAAGGCCTGCTGACAGCTCCTACGGGCCGAATCGGGAGTTCGGTCGTCCATCACCTCTGATGGGCGACCGAACTCCCGATTCGGCCTCGGGCGACGGCGGAGACCGCTCCTCGCTAGGTACTCTTGTGCCGTGGCGCAGGAGGAGGATGCACCCCCATCTCTGGACCTGACCTCGGCGGAGTTCGTCAGGGCGCCGCCGCACGGCCCGTGGGCCGATGCGGTCCCATCCATGGTCGGTTACCGGCAGCGCGGGCTGACCCAGCGGCTGCATCGCGGCCTTCCCTCGTCCTCCCTGGTGCTCGTCATCGGCATCGACGCTCCGATCGTGGTCGGGAGCAGCGAAGACGACCCGGCCCCGTTCTCCGCGCACGCACTGGTCGGGCCGCTGGCCACGCAGCCCGCCTACATCGATCAGCCACGGGATCAGGAGGGCCTCCAGCTCGCCGTGGACCCGCTGGCCGCGCGCTGGTTGTTCGGGGCACCGGCGAGCAGGCTCCCCGGCCTGGCCCTGGATCTGCTGGACATGATCGGTCCGGAAGCCGGCCTCCTGCAACGCCGGGTCGAGGACGAGGAGGACTGGGACCTACGCTTCGCCGCGGTAGGACGGTTCCTGCTGGATCGCCTGCACTCGGTCTCGGGAGCCGCGGCGACACCCCCGCGGGCGGAGGTCGCCGAAGGCTGGCGCTGGATCGTGTCCCACGGCGGGAACGGCGGTGTCGATGCCCTTTGCGCGCACGTGGGCCTGGGCCCGCGGCAGCTTCGCAAGGTGTTCACCGACGAGTTCGGTTTGGGGCCCAAGGCGCTGAGCCGCCTGGTGAGATTCGAGCGGGCCGTGGCGATGGTGCGGGACCGAGCGGCCGGTGCCGGTGCCGGTACCGGTGCCGAGACGCTCAGCGATATCGCCGCACGCGCCGGCTACGCCGACCACGCTCATTTCGACCGGGAGTTCCGTGGAATGGTCGGGACCAGCCCCACCGCATGGATCGACGAGGAGCGCCGAAACCTTCAAGCCGGAGGGCATCGGAGCGGCTCACACTGAGGTCATGGACACTGAAGCAGCAGCCACCGCCAACAGCCCTTCCGAACCCGGCCCCTCCCAACCCGGCGCCACGACCCCGCCACCGACCGTCTGGCCGGCGCTCGCCGCAGCCGACCCCCTGCCGCTCATCGACTTCCTCGAGCGCGCCTTCGGCTTCCGGCGGGTGGTGGTGATCGCCGACGACGACGGCTTCGTGCATCACGCCGAGCTCTCCTGGCCGGAGGGTGGTGGCATCATGCTGGGCTCGGAGAAGACCGAGGGGTGCTGGCGGCAACGGTCGGGCACCTTCGGCGCGTACGTCGTGTGCTCCGACCCCGACGCGCTCTACGAACGTGCCAAGGCAGCCGGGGCGACGATCCGCTCGGAGCTCACGAATACCGACTATGGAAGCCGCGATTTCATCGCCGCCGACCCGGAGGGCAATTCCTGGTCGTTCGGGACCTACCGGGGTGAACCCGTGTGACGGATCCGGGCAGGCCGCCGAAGGCGTCTCACCGGAGCTGCGCGGCGGCGATGCCCGCCGACCAGCCCGGCGCGAGACCCCCCGAGGGCGGGTGCAGGTCTGCCGGGCCGGCGTCGATCACCTGCAGGAGCCAGGCGATCAGGGAGTTCGAGTTCCACATCTCCCCCGCGTCCAGGGGATCGCGGCCCCACGTGTAGCGAGGTGCCGTCCGCAGGTGCTCGAGCGCCGCTCGGGCATCCCCCGGGGTGAGGGGGATCCGCACGGGAGGGTCGGGCGCGTACTCCCGGTCCGGCAGGAGGCCGTCCTCCCAGCATCGGATCTCGTAGCGGAAGAATCGCGACCGGCCGAGGGGCCGCGCCCCGACCGGGCCGGTCGCGACCACTCCGTGGGTACCCGCATGAGGACCCCAGGCCGGAGCCATCTCGATGAGAGTCCGCCGGCCCTGTTCCTGGATCTCGAGTGCAGCGTGGAACAGCGGCCGAGGCGCACGATGGTCCCGGAGGGCACGGCCCCGCTCCCACAGCCGGCTCGAGCGGGCGACCACGCGCCCGCCGGCTCCGACGGGCAGCCACCACAGCTCGGCGAAGGACGGCGGAGCGAATCCGCCGTCCTCTGCCGGGTCAGTGCTCTTCCGCGGCACCCGGCCACATCGAATCGACGGCGTAGCGGTCGCCGATCGAGAAGTCGTACTGCACCTTGGTCAGATCGTCGAGCAGTGTCTGCGTGGGCTCATCGAGGTTGTCCCGATCGACGGGCTGGCCCTGCGGGTCGAGCGTCCGGGCGTGCTGCAGGACCGGGATGGAACGGCGCACGTCCTCGAGCAGCGCGATGTACGGCGGGACCGGGGCGTCGGCGGACTCGTAGACCATGGGCAGGAGCATCGCCGGTGTGATCGCGGCACCCGGCTGAGCCTCGTTGGTCTTGCTGTTCCACACGAAGTAGGGCGTGCGGACCGATGCGGCCTCATCGTTGGCCGCGAGGGTCTCCTCGTCGTAGATCCCGGGGTGATGGTCTCCGTAGAACACCACGATGGTCTCCTCGTCACGGGACTGGAGCTCGTCCAGGAATCCCCTCGTGGCGGCATCGGTATGCGCCAGGCCCCGGGCGTACTGCCCGAGCTGCATGAGCCCAGGGGCGTCGTTGCCGATGGGATCGTCGTAGTAGTCGGGGTACGGCCCGTGGTTCTGCATCGTCACCAGGTTGAGGAACACCGGGTCCTGGGAGCTGTCCAGCTGATGTACGACCTCATCGTAGGCCGAGGCATCGCTGATGTACGGGTTGCGCTGGACGCGCTCCTGGTGCTGCATCCCGGCGTCGTCGACCACGTCGTCGAAGCCCAGGGTCCGGTAGACGTCCTGGCGCTTGTACATCTGCAGGTTGTAGGCGTGGAAGGCGACCGTGTGATGCCCGAGCTCGTTGAAGGCGCCGACGGCGGAGGGGTAGGTGTCGTAGTCGCTGACGAACATCTGGTACGGCGAGCTCGCCTGCGGCCGGAAGAGGCCGACCGGCTCGCCCGTGAGCGACTCGAACTCCATGGTGGAGGTTCCGCCGCCATAAGTGTTCGCGTACACCTGGCCCGAGATGCTCTCGGACATGACCTGCTGGATCGACGGGATCGGGTTGGTGTCGAGGTCGAACCCCTCCATCCACGACGGATCGGTGAACGACTCGGAGAGCACGAACACCACGTTGACGTCGTCGAGCGAGCCTTCCCGGTCGGCGTTGATCTGATCCGCTCGCTCCGCGTAGCGCTCGGAGATCTCGTCCATCGCGGCGGCGTCGTAGCCCTCTGGCGTGTCCATCGGCTGGACCGGCATGTTGTAGAGGAAGCCTCCGATGACCCCGTTCATCCGGTAGTTATAGACCTGATCCCACGGCATCCAGCTTGCGCCCGCGGCGTCGTACGACGCACGCCACAGGTTGGGGGACTCGTTGAAGCTCGTCGAGTGCACCAGCAGCCCGCCGGCCAGGACGAATGTCACCACGCGGACCGCCAGGAAGCCCTTGTTGATCCCTCCCTCGGGACGGCGAAGGCGCGGCCTGGGGAACCAGCGGCCGGCGATCCACCCGATCAGGGTGATCACCAGGATGAGGGCGAGCACCCCCAGGACCGCGATCAGCACGGTCCTGCCTTCGACCATGGAAGCCACGAACCCGATCTCGCCGATGAAGTCCCGGTCGCTGGGGAACAGCGGTTCCTGGCGCATGAGGAGTTTGTTGCGGTTGACGATCGACAGGAGCACCAGGAGCCCCGACACCACGCCGACCGACCACCAGAGCCTTCCGATCACCGCCCAGACGCAGGCCATGATCACCGCGACGAAGAGGACATCCAACGGGTTGACTGCTAGAAGTCCGGCCCGGACGTTCTCCCATTGGATGCGCATCGAGTTCTGCAGGATGAAGACATCCACGAGTGAGGCGAAGAGGATGATGAAGATCGCGCTGATCGCCGCGAACCAGGACCTGAGCCGGGACTTCGGCTCTTGGGGGGACCGGGCAGTTTTTTTCACAGAAGACACAGTTAAGAGGACCGCAATTCGTCGACGCAGGCCGGGTTCCTCAACGAGGAGCCAGGCCCTCCCTCAGGCGAGGAAACCTGGATGCGGCGAGGGCTGCGGGCACACGGGCTGGACCGGACCGGAAGCGAGTTCGTTCCGCTCTCCTGGCCTGCTGTTCACCTTGCCTCCAACAGTTCGCCACATTTTGTTCATGCACGCCAGATTAGA
Source organism: Kocuria coralli (assembly GCF_008831305.1). Taxonomy (GTDB): domain Bacteria; phylum Actinomycetota; class Actinomycetes; order Actinomycetales; family Micrococcaceae; genus Kocuria; species Kocuria coralli. Next base: position 176,780 of record NZ_ML708616.1, on the reverse strand, counting down.
GCATCCGCCCGAAAGCCACGAGACGCGGATCGGTAGGCTACGGCGTAGCTTCCGTGCTGTGCCTCACGGAGGCCACCGTGACCGCCGTCGTCGGAGATCTTGCGATGAATCGTGCACCCGCCCCGAGCCCGGGGAAGCCGCTGAGTACCGAGCGGGTCTTCCGGTATTCACGCGGTGTGAACCTGGCCGGCCCGGAGTACGGCGACAACGGTGCGGCCTACGACGCCGCTTCGGCGCCGAACCGGGAGAATCCCGTCTCTTTCACCGCCCCGGGTGTGCTGGGGACGGACTACGCGTATCCCACGCTGGCTGATCTCCGGTTCATCGCCTCCCGGATGCCGGACCCCGTCTGCCGGCTGAACATCCGGATCGAGCGGCTGCAGGAGTCGGTCGGCGGGCCGCTGCGCGCCACGGAGGCCGCCCGGATCAGGGAGGTCCTCGACGCAGCCCATGAGGCCGGGGTCGGGATCGTCCTGGCCCCGTGGAATTTCGGATCGGTGTGGATCGCCTCGGGGACGGCCACCACGCGCCATCCGATCGGATCGGCGCAGTACCCGGTCACCGCGTTCGCCGGCTTCTGGGCGGAGATCGCCCGGGGATTCGGCTCCCATCCGGGTGTCTCGGCCTTCGACCTGATGATCGAGCCGGTCGGGCTCCCCGGCGGAGCCCGTGGATGGGAGAAGGCCGCGCAGTCCGCCCTGGATGCGATCCGCGAGGTCAGCCGCTCGGTGTGGGCATGGGTTCCCACCTACGGATACGGGCTCTCCTCCCTCTCGTCCCACCCCGCCCGTTGGATCGAGGACCCGGCCGGGCGCCACGGCTACAAAGGCCATCACTACTCCTACAACCTGGGCGGCTCCCAGACCGACTACGACGACGCCGTGGCCTCCGCGATCGACCAGGGTTACCGGGCCGGCCCGAACGCCGACGCGCTCATCACCCGGGAGCTCGGTGTGCTCGCAGCCTTCCGGGCCTGGCTCGGGGAGGCGGAGGGGTACATCGGCGAGTACGGGGTCCCCCAGGTGGAGCATCCCGAGGTCTCGCCCGACCATGCGCGGAAATGGATCGCCTACACGGAGCGGATGCTGCAGGAGTACGACGCCAACGGGTGGTCCGCGACCGCCTGGACGGCGGGCAACGTCGTGGATCCGGCCTATCTCTACTCGATCTACTACCCGACGGGCGGCTGGACCACGGCCGTGAACGCGGCCACCTCGGCGGCCGCCGTCATCGAGGCGCATCCGACGAAAAGGGGCTGAACCGCTCGCCCGTACGCGGGGTTCTGAAAAAACTGCCGGCACCGTGTCGATCCCGCATAGTCTTGTTCGACGTAGTGCATGAGGGGGCCTCGTCCGGGGCCTTCCGAGATCTTGTTGACCGAGGAGTCATCATGAAATTCATGCTCATCATGCGCACCGTCGACCAAGCCGCCGTGGACGCCTCCGAGGCGATCGACTTCGAGGAGATCATCGCGGCCATGGGCGCCTACAACGAAACGATGATCAATGCGGGCGTCCTCGCCGACGGCGCCGGGCTCACCGACGCCTCGGAAGGGTCCGTCGTCGACTTCGGCGAGGACGAGCCCGTGGTCACCGACGGCCCCTACGGCGAGCTGCGGGAACTGTTCAACGGCTTCTGGATCGTCGAGGTCTCCTCCCAGGAGGAAGCCATCGAGTGGGCCAAGCGCGCTCCTCTGGGCGCGGGCACCCAGCTCGAGATCCGGCGGGTCACCTCGCCGGACGACTTCCCGCAGGAGAACGAGTGGGTCCAGAAGGAACAGCAGTGGATCGCCGAAGGGAAACTCAGCGGCAAGTGATCGCCGCCGCCCCGGACGACTCGGACTCCGGCGCCCACGTCCCGCGACCCGATGCCGATGCCGATGCTGATGCGATCCGGCGAACGGTCGAGGCCACGTGGCGGGTCGATGCTGCGAAGATCATCGCAGCCTTGAGCCGCCACGTGGGTGACTTCGGATTCGCCGAGGAACTCGCCCAGGAGGCGGTGACCGAGGCGCTGGCGCAGTGGCCGGGCACGGGAGTACCCGCCAATCCCGCGGCGTGGCTGACCACGGTCGCCAAGCGCCGGGCCATCGATGCCTGGCGGCGCCGGGAGCGGCTCGACGAGCGCATGGCGCTGCTCGCAGAGGATCTCGACATGCGACAGAGGGAGAACGCCGGTGCTCCGCCCTGGGACCCGGACACGATCGACGACGACGTCCTCCGCCTGGTCTTCATCTCATGCCACCCCGTGCTCGGCCGCGAGGCCCAGCTGGCGCTCACCCTGCAGGTCGTGGGAGGACTCACGAGCGCTCAGATCGCCCGCGCCTTCCTCCTCCCGGTCCCGGCCGTCCAGCAGCGCATCGTGCGGGCGAAGAAGGCACTGGCGAAGGCCGGCGTCTCCTTCGAGCTGCCGCCCGAGAACGAACGGGCGAAGCGTCTCGAAGGAGTACTCGGGGTGCTCTACCTGATGTTCTCGGAGGGGCATGTGGCGACGTCGGGAAGCGACTGGATGCGGCCCGATCTGAGCATGGAGGCGCTCCGCCTGGCCCGCGTCTGCGCTGGGCTGATGCCCCGGGAACCGGAGGTCCAGGGACTCGTGGCGCTCATGGCGTTCACCGCCGCGCGCTTCCCGGCACGGCTGGGAGCGCGCGGGGAACCGGTGCTCCTGGCCGATCAGGACCGGTCCAGATGGGATCGTTCGCTCATCCGCCTCGGGAATCGTTGCCTGCATACCGCCCTGTCGTTGCGCGAGGCCCGTGGCACCTACACCCTCCAGGCGCAGATCGCCGGCTGTCATGCGGAGGCCGCGCGGTTCGAGCTCACGGACTGGCATCGCATCGCGCAGCTGTACGGCGATCTCGTCCGGGTCGCCCCCTCCCCCATCACCGAGCTCAACCGGGCGATCGCGGTCGCGGAGGCGGACGGCCCCGCAGCGGGACTCGCTCTCGTCGACGACCTCGCGGCGACCGGGGCGCTGGAGAAGCTCCACCTCCTGCCCAGCGTCCGGGGCGAGCTGCTCCGCCGGCTGGGCAGGACGCGGGAGGCTCTCGCCGAGTTCGACCGGGCCGCGGAGCTCGCCTCGAATGAACGCGAGCGCGAGGTCCTCAGGGCCAAGGCACGGGAGCTGCGCGACGGGAAAACGCATGGGGAACCGGACGGGAAACCGGACGGACAGGATCATCGGCGGGGCGCTGAAGCCCCGGGAGAGCAGTGAGCCGCGAGTCGTTCGTCACCGGCCGCTGCTGAGGACACTGCCCCAACGAAAATGCGCCCCGTGTGGACACGGGGCGCATTTCTGCTGGTCGAAGCGCGGAGGATGGGGGATTTGAACCCCCGAGGGCGTTAACCCAACACGCGTTCCAGGCGTGCGCCATAGGCCGCTAGGCGAATCCTCCAGGTGACACGAACGCCACGGTCGAACCGTGGCGTGAACATGCACGGAACAGCCTAGACCAAGATCACCGCCGACGAAAATCCGCCGTCGTCCTCTCCGTCATGGTGAGCGGAGAGAGCCGGTTTCCCTCGATGCCGGGAGGTCCGCTACTCTTGTGGTCAGCCCCTCGTGTGGCGTCATCCTGCGGAACTCCCCCAGGGCCGGAAGGCAGCAAGGGTACGTGGGCTCTGGCGGGTGCACGAGGGGTCTTCTCATCTCCTCGCACCGGCGCCCGGAGTCAGGACGCTCGGAGTCAGCCCGAGCCGCGGGGATCCCCAACTTTGCATGCAGCCGCTGTGATGTCGTACTCCCTCGCTAAGGTGTTTGCGTGACCACCGCCTTGTACCGCCGCTACCGGCCAGAGACCTTCCAGGACGTCATCGGGCAGTCGCACGTGACCGATCCCCTGATGACGGCCCTGCGCAAGAACAAGGTCAATCACGCCTATCTGTTCTCCGGCCCGCGCGGGTGCGGCAAGACCACCTCGGCCCGCATCCTGGCGCGCTGCCTCAACTGCGCCGAGGGCCCCACTCCCAATCCTTGCGGCCACTGCGAGTCCTGCGTCGACCTGTCCCGCGGCGGCGCCGGCTCCCTGGACGTCATCGAGATGGACGCCGCCTCTCACGGCGGCGTGGACGATGCCCGGCAGCTGCGCGAACGCGCCACCTTCGCCCCGGTACGGGACCGCTACAAGATCTTCATCATCGATGAGGCCCACATGGTCACCCGTGACGGCTTCAACGCGCTTCTGAAGATCGTCGAAGAGCCGCCGGAGCACATCAAGTTCATCTTCGCGACCACCGAGCCCAACAAGGTGCTCCCCACCATCCGCTCCCGGACGCATCACTACCCGTTCCGGCTGGTGCCGCCGGAACCGCTGATGGACTATCTGCAGCAGCTGTGCGACCAGGAGTCCATGGGGGTCGAGCCCGGGGTGCTGGCCATGGTGGTCCGCGCAGGCGGCGGCTCGGTGCGCGATTCGCTGTCCGTGCTGGACCAGCTCATGGCGGGCACGGATTCCGCCGACGTCGGCTACGACCTCGCCGTCGCGCTGCTCGGCTACACCCACGGCGCCCTGCTCGACGACGTCGTCGATGCGTTCGCCTCCGGTGACGCCGCCACGGTGTTCCGCGCCGTGGACCGCGTGATCCAGACGGGCCAGGATCCGCGGCGTTTCGTCGAGGACCTGCTGGAACGGTTCCGGGACCTGGTGATCGTCGACGCCGTCCCGGAGTCCGCGGCCAACATCCTGCACGGGATGCCCGAGGACCAGATCGCGCGCCTGCGCAATCAGGCCCAGCTCATGGGCGCCGCGGAGCTGTCCAGGGCCGCGGACATCACCAACGAGGCCCTGACGGAGATGACCGGGGCCACCTCCCCGCAACTGCACCTCGAACTGCTGTGCGCGCGCCTGCTCCTGCCCTCGGCCGAGAACAGCACGCGCGGTGCGGGTGCCCGCATCGACCGTCTCGAGCGGCGCCTCAACATGGGGCGGACCGGCGCCCCCACGGGTCCGCTGGTCGGCCTTCCCACCTCGCCGGCCTCGGGCGACGATGGCTCTGGTTCCTCCCCCGACTCTGCACCCGCCCGCCCCGGACGCACTCCACCGGACGAGCCCCCTGCTGCCGCTCCGCCTGCCCCTGAGACCGCCACCCCTGAGACCGCGGCGGAACAGCCGGCGGCTGCTCGCCCGGCCGGACGCGACCCATCGGACCACCGCGAACGCTCCACGCCTCGAACGACCGCAGCGGCCGGTCCGCAGGGGCCGCCGGCGGCGGACCGGCAGGATCCGGTCACCGCCCAGGACGCGTCAGCGCGCTCCAGACGGACGGACGCGCGGCAGCAGGACCCCTCGCGCGAGCAGTCCGCCGGACGGGAGGAACAGGAGCCTCCCGCACCCCACGCGGACGCAGCCACGGCGCAGGGTCCCGCCAGCGGCGGCGGTATCGACATGATCCGGGGCTCCTGGACGGAGATCGTCACGGCGCTGGCCGACATCCACAGAGTGTCCTGGATGACCGTCATGCGCGGCACTCCGGTGGCGTTCGACGGGTCCGTCCTGCAGCTGGTCTTCGACGCCGCCGGCGACCGCAAGAACTTCCCCCGCTTCGAGGCCAACCTGGTGCAGGCCATCCAGCAGGTCCTGGGGGTCTCCTGCCGGGTGGAGGCCGTCGGTCCCGGCGGCCCCGGCGGCAACGGAGCCTCCGGCGATTCCGGCAACCCTGGCGGTGGCGGCAGGGGTCCGTCCGGGCCGCACGGCGACCGGGGCCGGCCCGCGGACCGGGCACCGCAAGCGCAGCGCCCGTCGGGGCAGTCCGATCGTGCCCAGCGGGACACGGGCTCCCGCCCCACCGCCGGCGCCGCCGGAGCACGGGACACTCCTCACCAGGCCGGTTCCCCCTCCGGGCAGGCGCCCGCCTCTCGGCGCGAGGCCGGGCCCCGCCCCACGGGCGCTTCCAGCGCCGGGGCCTCGTCCCAGACCACGCCAGCCCCTGCGCCCGACGACGACTCCGCCCCGGTCGACTCCTGGACCGTTGCAGCGATCCCCTCGGGGGAGGCCGCCGGGACAGATGCTGTCCCGGGCGCCCCGGCCCAGGACGGCGGCGAGCCGGCACCCCCGCCCAGGGCCGGTGCTTCCCCTGAGCGCCAGGAGGCACCCCGCGGACGCGACGGGTCCGCCGGCTCCCAGCGATCGAACGATCGGACCGACGACTCCGCCGGGCCCGCGAACGATGCCCCTCAGGACGACAGCGACCGTCCCGGCCAGGAGAACCGCAAGCCCGCCGGGGCTGGGCAGACCCGGGATGCGCAGTCCAGGGAAGGGCAAGTCAGGGAAGGACAGCCCGGCGCAGGGCGATCCGGGACAGCACCCGCCAGAACAGGGCGGGCCGGGGCAGCGCGAACCGGCGCGGCACGGACCGGGAGGGTGCGAACCGCCGACACGGACGCCGTCGACGTCCCCGAGCCACCGGCGAGTCCGTACGACGACATTCCCTGGTCCGATGAACCTCCGCCGGAGGACGAACCGCCGGTGGAGGACTTCTACGGCCAGGGCCGCCCACGGCGCGGGGCCACCATGCCCCAGGCGCCCGCCTCGCAAGCCGGTCCCGCCTCGCGCGCTCCGGCTCCGAACCCGCCGTCGGCGGGTCACCAAGGGCCCGCCGGGGCGGCGACGGAGGCCACGCCTGAGGCCGCCGATGACGGCTTGCCTCCCGAGCAGTGGCGGCCCTCGCGGAAGGCGCAGACCGCGGACGGGGCGACTGAGCGGCCGCGGGCAGACACCCCGACGGCAGCACCCGAGCCCTCCGGGGCGACTCCCGCCGACCCGGGCGCCGACGCCGGAGCCCCCGCGCAACGGACGGGACGCAGACCGAGCTTCCGGGAACGCCACGCCGCGCGGATCGCCGCCGCCCAGTCGGACTCGGTCCCGGCGACCACTGCGACACCGCCGGAGGCGGGCACGGACGAGGACTTCGTGCCCAGCGACGACGATGTCGCCGTCGAGAACTCAGGGCTCCACGGACGGGCGATGATCGAGAAGGTCCTCGGCGGGCGCCTGCTGGAGGAGCACCCCTTCGAGCCCCGCCTCTGAAGGCCCGCCCGGACCATCGAGATGGCAGGCCCCCCCGTGACCCCGCCATCTCCTCAGACCTTCTCCGACCCTTGCCATCGCAGGCATCCATCGAGCTAAGTGAGTGATCCGTGTACGAAGGTGCCGTCCAGGACCTGATCGACGAGCTGGGCCGTCTGCCCGGCGTCGGCCCCAAGTCCGCCCAGCGCATCGCGTTCTTCCTGCTGGACGCCGACAAGGAGGACGTCCAGCGCCTCTCCGATGCCATGACCGCCGTCAAGGAACGGGTCAAGCACTGCCGGATCTGCGGCAACGTGGCCGAGCAGGAGGAATGCGCCATCTGCCGGGACTCCCGGCGGGACCAGACCGTGATCTGCGTGGTCGAGGAGTCCAAGGACGTGATGGCCATCGAGCGCACCAAGTCCTACCGCGGCCTGTACCACGTGCTCGGCGGGTCCATCAATCCGATCGCGGGCATCGGGCCGGATCAGCTGCGTGTCCGCGAGCTCATGACCCGGCTGTCCGACGAATCGGTCGAGGAGATCGTGCTGGCCACGGATCCCAACCTCGAGGGAGAGGCCACCGCGACGTATCTGGCCCGCATGCTCTCCACCCTGGGCATCAAGGTCACCCGCCTGGCGTCCGGGCTGCCCGTGGGCGGCGACCTGGAATACGCCGACGAGGTGACTCTCGGCCGCGCTTTCGAGGGCCGCACGATCGTGAGCTGAAGCGCCGTCGTCGTCGAGGGGTCACGGTGCCGCTCACGACCAGCGAGTGGCCGCTGAACCGCCCGGTACCGGATGAGCGGTCGATCCGATGCCCGATCAAGGCCGATGGGCGATGATCTTGACCGTTGGCCGGGAGCGGACTGGACGGCGGTGCCGGTTCGCGCCGCTACGATAGATCGAGCGTTGAAAGCGCCGGCATGCGATACGCGTGCCGACATCAGGTACCAGAGAACAGCGCAAGACCTGGGGAGCCAGAGCACATGAGCTTGATCGTGCAGAAGTTCGGCGGATCATCGGTCGCGGATGCGGCCAGCGTCCGCCGCGTCGCACGCCGGATCGTCGAGACCAAGAACGCCGGACACGACGTCGTCGTGGTGGTCTCGGCCATGGGCGACACCACAGATGAACTGATCGACCTGGCCAACGAGGTCTCGTCTCATCCTCCGGCCCGCGAGATGGACATGCTCCTCACCTCCGGGGAGCGGATCTCCATGTCGCTGCTGGCCATCGCCATCAACGATCTCGGCGCGCCCGCGCAGTCCTTCACCGGCTCACAGGCGGGCATGATCACCGACGGCGACCACGGCATGGCTTCCCTGGTCGAGGTGACGCCGTTCCGCATCCAGGAGTCGATCGACGCCGGCAATATCGCGATCATCGCGGGCTTCCAAGGCGTCAACCGCCAGACCAAGGACATCACCACGCTCGGCCGCGGCGGGTCCGACACGACCGCCGTCGCCCTGGCCGCCGCGCTGAACGCAGACGTGTGCGAGATCTACTCGGACGTCGACGGGGTGTTCACCGCCGATCCCCGCATCGCCCCGAAGGCCCACAAGCTCGATCAGATCTCCAGCGAGGAGATGCTCGAGATGGCCGCCAACGGCGCCAAGATCCTGCACCTGCGCTGCGTCGAGTACGCGCGCCGCTTCGGCGTGAAACTGCACGTTCGCTCGTCCTTCACCCGGGCCGAAGGCACCTGGGTGATCCCCAGCCCCGATGACACCACCGTCTCCATGTCCACGAAGGAGATCCCCTTGGAACAGCCTCTGATCGCAGGCATCGCCCACGACCGCAACCAGGTCAAGATCACCGTGGTGGGGGTCCCCGACCGCCCGGGCATCGCCTCCCGCATCTTCCGGCTCCTGGCCGACGCCAAGGTCAACGTGGACATGATCGTGCAGAACGTCTCCGTGGCCGACGAGCCCACCACCGACCTCTCCGTGACCCTGCCCGAGACCCAGGGCGAGCTGGCCGTGAACCTGCTGCGCGCCGCCGAGGAGAAGATCGGCTACGCCGGCCTGGAGTACGACGACAAGGTCGGCAAGCTCTCCCTCGTGGGCGCGGGCATGAAGTCCAACCCGGGCGTCTCCTTCACCTTCTTCGACGCCCTGGCCGCCAACGACATCAACATCGACATGATCTCCACCTCGGAGGTCCGCATCTCCGTGATCACCTCGGCCGATCGCCTCGACGACGCCGTCCGCGCCGTGCACACCGCCTTCAACCTGGACTCCAACCAGGACGCCACGGTCTACGCGGGCACCGGGCGCTGACCGCCCGTAGTGTCCTCTGCGCTCCGGCTCGACGCCACTGCCCCGGTCCTCCGCCCGGAGCAGTGGCGTCAAGCCCAGAGCGCCCATCTGCAGCGGGTCCAGGACTGGACGGAACCGTTCCGTGAGCGCCGCAACCGGGGGCTGAAGCACCCGGTCGACGACTTCCTGTTCACCTATTACTCCTTCTCCCCGGGCAAGCTCGAGCGCTGGACCCCGGGGGCCGGCGTGGTCCTGCTCGACGGCGCCGCGGAGTTCTCCGGCCGGAAGTTCTGGCGCACCCTGGAGGGTGACGAGGCCGCTGCGCTGGGCATCGCGGACGACGAGGGCGCGGTCACCCTGGACCTCCGGGCCTTCCTCTCCGCCAGAGGATCCGCCGTGCAGTTCGTGGACATGCTCGTCCGGCGGACCGCCGGGCGTCCCGGCGTCTTCGGCTGCTTCGGCCTGCACGAATGGGCCATGGCCTACCGGGCCGCCGTGCACGGGGTACGTCACGAGCAGCTGCCCTTGAGGCTCGGGTCCGAGGGCACGGACGCCGTCGTCGAATCCCACAAGCTCAAGTGCACCCACATCGACGCGTTCCGGTTCTTCGCACCGGAGGCGGCCCCCAGGAACGAGCTTCAGCCCACGCGCGAGACGCAGCGGGAGCTGGAGCAGCCCGGCTGCCTGCACGCGACCATGGACCTCTACAAGTGGGCCTACAAGCTCTACCCGGCGGTCCCCTCCCAGCTCATCGCCGACGCCTTCGCGCTGGCGGTGGAGGTGCGGGCCACGGACATGGAGGCATCGCCCTACGACCTCAGCGACTGGGGATACGGGGTGGTGGCCGTGGAGACGCCGCAGGGCAAAGCCGAGTACGTGCGCCGGCAGAAATCCTTCGCGGAGCGGGCCCGGCCGATCCGCGAACGGCTGCTGGAATGCACCACCGCCCTGCTCTCCTCTGGACCCCAGTAGAGTATTTCACTTTTCGAAACAGTTAGCTTACGATCGAGGGGACTTCTCCGCCCGACCGCGCACCGCGGCCAGGGCCTGATGACCTCCCAGGCGGCACATGATGGCATCCGCGCCTCGCCCGATCGCAGCTCTGCACGACGTTCCCGCTGACCCGCGCGGGTCAGCGATCCCCGGCTCGCGCCCCGGGCTGCATTCCCCGCTGCAGACAGCGGTGTGGAAGAAGGTCAGCCGTCTCCGGGGGAAACCGGCTTTCACCGGGCAGGGCCCGGGGTGGCACGCACTGGCGATTCTGGAGCAGCGCGCCGTGGGCAGTTACCTCTACGTTCCCTACGGGCCGGTCGCCCGCACGGAGCACGGTTTCCTCGACGGCCTGGAGTGGGCCCGCACGGTCGCCAGCGAGTCCGGCGCCCTGTTCCTGCGGGTGGAGCCCCAGGTCCTGCGCTCCTGGTCCGCTCCCACCCCGCAGGCGGAGGTGTCCCGGCAACGCGCCATGCTCTCCCGGGCGGGCTTCCGGCCGGCCCTGGCCGACCTCCAGCCCCGCCGGACGCGCTGCATCGACCTGGCCCGGCCCGCGGAGGAGGTCCTGGGCGATATGACCGGGACCAACCGCACCGTCTACCGCAGCACCGCCCAGCGGGGCATCTCCGTCGGGATCAGCCGCGATCCGGCCGATATCGGGTACCTCGCGGAACTCATGTCCACGACCGCCGCCCGCAGCGGCTTCACCGCGCAAGAGCCCGGCCAGCTCACGGCGCTGGCCGAGGCCGTCCTGCCGGAGGGCCACGGCGCCCTGTTCCTGGCCAGGCACGACGGGCGGGTGATCAGCGCGATCCTGACCCTCGACGGCGGCGGCATCCGCGTCTTCGCCCACGGCGCGACGGACCGGCGCTTCAGCAGGCTCCGCGCGCACCAGTCGGCGGTCATCACCGCGATCCTGGACGCCAGGCGGTACGGCGTGCAGGTGGCGGATCTCTACGGCATCGCGCCCACCGACGATCCGCAGCACCCGTGGGCCGGCTTCAGCCGCTTCAAGGCCTCCTTCGGCGGCTACGTCGTGGAGCACGCCGGGGCCTGGGACCTCCCCGTCTCACCAGCCGCCTACAAGCTGGTCCGCTCGATCAGCGCCCTCCGGCGAGGCGTGCGGACCGTGCGTCGCAGCGGCCTGCGCGTCGCCACCCCGATCACCGCACGGTCAGAACCGGGCAGTCGGCCTCGAGCAGGATCCGCTGCGCGCTGGAGCCCAGGAACAGCTTCATGACGGGGGACCGGCGCCGGGCGGCCAGGACGATCAGCTCGGCGCCATGATCCCTGGCCAGCTCCAGGACCTGGTCGGCCACCGCGTCGGAGGCCCGCTGGATCTCGAACTCTAGGCCCTCGGCCATGATGCTCCGAGACAGGGCCTTGATCTCCTCGATCGCCTCTTCGCCCATGGAGGGCCCGGCCGTCATGTCGCGGGCGAAGTGGACCACCCGCAGTGCGGCGCGCTCGCGCCGCGCGGCTTTGATCGCCTCGCCCAGCACCCTGGGCCCCGCCTCCGACCGGTGGGCCAGGACGACGGTGCGCTCGGCGCTGTCGATCCCCTCGGATGCGGACACCCGCAGGGAGGGCTGCTGCCGGTCCCGGGCCGGCCGTGAGTACAGATTCGTCATGACTGCTCCTTATCCGAAGGCGATGACGCCGACCAGGACGCCCACCACGAGCATCACCAGCGACACGGCGAGGGCTCGCCAGAGGACCTTCCTGTGGTGATCGCCCAGCTCCACCCCGGCCAGGGAGACCAGCAGCAGGATCGCCGGCACCAGCGGCGACTGCAGGTGGACGGGCTGACCGGTGATCGAGGCACGCGCCATGTCCACGGCGGGCACTCCGTAGTGGGCCGCCGTCTCCGTCAGGACCGGCAGAATGCCGTAGTAGAAGGCGTCGTTGCTCATGAAGAAGGTCATCGGGATCGACAGCACACCCGTGATCACGGCCATGTACGGACCCCAGGAGGCGGGGATGACATCCACGAGCCACTGGGCCATCCCGTCCACCATCCCGGTTCCGCTCATCACGCCGGTCAGCACCCCCGCAGCCATGACCATGGCGACCACGGTGATCACCGACGACGCATGCGCCGCCAGTTCCTCGTGCTGTTCACGGATGGACCGGAAGTTCACCATCAGCGCGAGCACCGTGCCGATCATGAACAGGTACGGCAGGGGCAGGATGTCGATGATCAACAGCACCATGATCGCGGCGGTCAGTGCCAGGTTGAACCAGAACAGATGCGGGCGCAGCGTGGGACGGTCGGGGTCCAGGGCAGTGTCCGTCAGGGAGTGCCCGGTGGTCTCGTCCTCCTCCGCGGTCTGGGTGCCCGTCCTGTTGATGGTCAGCGCCTGAGTGGCGGGTCCGCCCGCCGAGGGCCCGGCCGCGACTCCGGTGAGCGGCTGCCCGGAGTCCGGCCCGGGCTCCGCCGCCCGTGCCCCTTTGACCCACGCCACGCCCTTCCTGGCCAGTCGGCGCCGTTCGGAGAGCCCCATGAAGTAGCTGAACACCAGGCTCAGGGCCAGGCCCGCCGCCAGGGACGGGATCATGGGCGCGAAGATGGAGTTGGCATCCAGGTGCAGCGCCGATGCCGCCCGCGCCGTGGGGCCGCCCCAGGGGACGATATTGAGCGTTCCGTTGATCAGGCCCGCCACGCAGGTCAGCACCACCGGAGACATCTGCAGCCTCCGGTAGATGGGCAGCATGGCCGCCGTGACCACGATGAAGGTGGTGGAGCCGTCCCCGTCCAGAGAGACGGCTCCGGTCAGCAGGGCGGTGCCCAGTACCACCTTGAGCGGATCCTGACCGGCGATGCGCAGGATGAACTCGACCAGCTTGTCGAACAGGCCGACGTCGATCATGATCCCGAAGTAGATGATCGCGAACAGCAGCAGCGCCGCGGTCGAGGACATCGACTCGATGGCCTCCATGACCATGTCGCCGATACCCAGGCCCGCCCCGGCGAACAGGCCGAAGATGGTGGGGATCAGGATCAGGGCCAGGATGGGTGAGAGCTTCTTGGTCATGATCAGCGTCATGAAGACGATGATCATGGCGAAGCCGAGAACGACGGTCACGACGTCTCTCCTTCTGGTTGCGGGCTGGCGCTCCGGGTGGCCTCACGGGCCGGCGCTCCGGGGATTCGATGTGATTCGCGCTACACCCTAGGGAGCACCGGCACCGGTCCGCGCGCTTGTGCGCACAGTCCGCGTTCTGCTTGATCTGCCCTTTTTGCGCATTGTGCTCAAGATTGTGGTGCGCACTACGCTGTGCCCATGTTCTCCAAGCCGCGATCCTTCAGCCGCCAGGTGCTGCTGAGCCAGCTGGCGGTGATCGTGCTGGTGCTCGCGCTGGCCGGGGGGACGTTCGCCTGGCTGGGCGCGCGGGCGGTCACCGCGGCCAACGAGTCGCGGGCTCTGGCCACGGCCCGGACGCTCGCCGAGGATCCGCAGGTACGGCAGGAGGTCACGGCGGCGTCGGACACCGGGGACCCCGATCCCTCCGAGTATCGCGACGGCCCGATCCAGGACCAGGCGATGCACATCCGCGACCGTGCGGGCGTGCAGTTCGTGGTCGTCACCGACGACCACGGCATCCGCCTGGCCCACCCGGACGCCGCGCTCATCGGAGGACATGTCTCCACCTCGCCGGACCGCGCGCTGGCCGGCCACGAGGAGGTCACCCAGGAGGCCGGAACCCCGGGGGTACACCGTGCGGGCCAAGGTCCCCGTCTACTCCAGCGACGACGACGGTCGCGTGGTCGGGCTGGTCTCGGTCGGCATCCAGGCCTCCGTCCTGGGCCAGGACATCCGCCACGAGATCCTCGCGGTCGCCGCCGTGGCCGTGGCGGCCCTGGCCGTCGGCGCCCTCGTCTCCCTGGCGCTGGTACGCAGGCTCGACCGCGCCACCTTGCAGGTCGGGCCGGAGGAGCTCGCGAACATGGTCAGGCATCAGGAAGCGGTGCTCTACGGACTCGACGACGGCGTCCTGGGGTTCGCCCAGGACGCCCGGGTCACCCTCAGCAATCAGCGGGCCCGGGAGCTGCTCGGCTGGTCCGGGGACGACGATGCCGGCCCGGTCCCCGCGGAGATCCGCGCCATGGTCGACCGGGTCCTGCCGCGCTCACCGCTCGGCGATTCCTCCAGCGCTCCGGAGCGCCGCCGCGTAGCTCTGGGAGATCGGATCCTGCTGGTGACCGCCGTCGCGGTGCGACGCGGGGACGTCTCCGTGGGCGCCGTCGTCACCGTCCAGGACGAGACGCAAGTCCTGACCATGGCGGAGCAGCTCGAATCCGTGACCGCCATGGCCCAGGCTCTGCGAGCCCAGCGCCATGAGTTCGCCAACCGCCTGCACACCGTGATGGGGCTGGTGACCACGGGGGCCACCGACGAGGCCGTCAGCTATATGGGCGCCATCCTGCGCCGGGGGCCCGTCGCGGCGCCGGTCGAAGGCCTCGAGCTGATCACCGACGCCTACCTCCGGGCGCTGCTGGAGGCCAAGGGGACCGTGAGCGCGGAAGCCGGAATCACCCTGCGCGTGGCGCCGGACTCCCTGGTGCTCAACCGGATCTCCGAGCCGGAGGACGTGACCCTGATCCTCGGCAACCTCATCGACAACGCGATCCGCGCCGCGCTCCAGAACCGTTCCGAGGATACGGCCGCCGGAGCCGGGCAGCTCCCGCTGGAGCCGTCCGGCGGCCTCGTCGAACTCCATCTGCTCAGCGAGGGGGAGGATCTGCATGGCGTGGTCACGGACACGGGCCCGGGAATCGACGAGGACATGAACACCTCCGAGATCTTCACCGAAGGCGTGACCGGCAGGGGGGAGACGCCATCGCCCGGGCAACGGCCGCCATGGGGCGAACGGCACCAGCAGGAGCACGGGCACGGCATCGGACTGGCCCTTTGCCGCCGAGTCGCGCAGCGCCGCGGCGGCCGGGTGTGGGTGATCGCCGCCCACGACGAGCGCCTCGGAGGCGCGAGTTTCGGCATCCACCTGCGCGACGTCCTGGAACATGACACCCCGGTCCCCGAGGAGCAACCGTGATCAAGGTCCTGATCCTGGACGACGACGTCTACGTCGGCCGGCTGCATCGCGAATACGTCAACAACGTCCCCGGGTTCGAGGCCCTGGAACCGGTTCGCGACCTGCGATCCGCGCGAGCCGTGCTGGCGGGCGAGGGTGCGGACCTCCTGCTGGCGGACCAGGTGCTGCCCGACGGTTCCGGGATCGAGCTCGTCGGGGAGTTCCCCGTGGACGCCGTCGTGCTCTCGGCCGTCACGGAGGCTGCGGCCGTGAGGCAGGCACTGGCCGCGGGGGCGCTGACGTATATCTTCAAGCCCTTCGAGCCGGAGTACCTGGCCGCATTCCTGCGCCGCTATGCCCGGCTGCGCCGGATCTGGGACAGGGCCAAGCTGTCCCAGGGAGATCTGGATCGCTCGCTGCGCAGCTTTTACGACACGTCGGGGACCGTCGCCGACGGCGAGAGCGCCGTGAACACCACCACGGCACGCGTCCTCGAGACCCTGCACTCCTCCGGACGGTCGCTGACCGCAGCGGAGGTGGGAGAGTCAGCGGGGGTCTCCAGGGCCACCGCCCAGCGCCACCTGGCACGGCTGGCCGAGCAGCGGGCCGTCGTCGTGACCCTGCGCTACGGCAGCACCGGCCGGCCCGAGCATCTCTACCGCGCCCAGTCATGAGCCCCGGTCATCGGGGGTAGCCGGGGTGCTGCCCCCGATGCGCCTTTTAACGGTGCCATCATCCTCCGGGATAGACTCTGGCTGTTCGTCCGTCGCCCGGTCAGAGGGCATGCACAGTGCTCACTGGGCCGCGCCACGGACCCATCCGCACTATCCTCCCCAGGAGCGCTCGTGGCCCGCATCGTTGTAGACGTCATGCCCAAACCGGAAATTCTCGACCCGCAGGGAAAGGCCATCGTGCGGGCCCTCCCCCACCAGGGGGTCACGGTGTTCTCAGGAGTCCGGCAGGGCAAGCGCTTCGAGCTCGAGGTGGACGGCGAGGTCACGGACGAGATCCTGGCCACCGCCCGGGAGGCCGCGGAGACGATGCTCTCCAACCCGGTCATCGAGGACGTGGTGAACGTCAGCGTGATCGACGACGTCGAGGCCTGATCCCTTGAGCGCCAACACCTTCGAGACCCCCCTGGTCGCCGACCTCTCCGCCCCCGGCGCCGATCCGGCGTTGAAGGACGTGCGGGTCGGCATCGTGACCTTCCCCGGCACCCTCGACGACCGTGACGCCGCCCGCGCCATCGAGCTCGCCGGTGGCACCGCGGTACGCCTGTGGCACGCCGACGACGACCTCCAGCGAGTCGACGCCGTGGTCCTGCCCGGCGGTTTCTCCTACGGCGACTACCTGCGCGCCGGCGCCATCTCGCGGTTCGCGCCCCTCATGGCACGGATCGTCGACGCCGCCGGCGACGACGGCGGCCTGCCGGTGCTCGGGATCTGCAACGGCTTCCAGATCCTCACGGAGGCCCACCTCCTGCCCGGCTCGATGATCCGCAACGACCACCTGAAGTTCGTGTGCCGCGACCAGCGGCTGCGAGTCGAGAACGCCTCCACCGCCTGGACCGGCGACTTCACCGCGGGCCAGGAGATCGTGGTGCCGCTGAAGAACAACGACGGCCAGTACGTGTGCGACCAGGTGACGCTGGAGCGGCTCGAAGCGGAGGGTCGGGTGGTGTTCCGGTATCTGGGGCGCAACCCCAACGGCTCCCTGAACGACATCGCGGGCGTGACGAACGCCCGCGGCAACGTCGTGGGCCTGATGCCGCACCCCGAGCACGCGGTCGAGCCCGGCTTCGGCCCCGACTCCACCGGCTCCGGCCCCGTGGCCAAGGGGGACGGCACCGATGGGCTCGGACTGTTCACCTCGGCCCTGAACGCACTGGTCAACGGATCGTCAGCCGGTTCGGCAACAACAGACGGAGGCACCCGCGCATGAGCGAGCAGCAGTTCCACCTGGACACGGTCGAGCATGCCGCGCAGACCCCGGACACGGAGCTCCCCTGGGCCGAGCTCGGCCTGAAGAAGGAGGAGTTCGAGCGGGTCGTGGAGATCCTGGGACGGCGTCCCACCGCGGCCGAGCTGGCCATGTACTCGGTCATGTGGTCCGAGCACTGCTCCTACAAGTCCTCCAAGACCCATCTGCGCCAGTTCGGCGAGAAGGTCTCCGAGGAGATGACCAAGGACCTGATGGTCGGCATGGGCGAGAACGCCGGCGTGACCGACATCGGCGACGGCTGGGCCGTGACCTTCAAGATCGAGTCGCACAACCACCCCTCGTACGTGGAGCCCTACCAGGGCGCCGCCACGGGCGTGGGCGGCATCGTGCGCGACATCATCTCCATGGGCGCCCGCCCGGTGGCCGTGATGGACCCGCTGCGTTTCGGGGCGATCGAGCACCCGGACACCCAGCGGGTGGTGCACGGGATCGTCGCCGGGGTCGGCGGCTACGGCAACTGCCTCGGGCTGCCGAACATCGGCGGCGAGGTCGAGTTCGATCCCTGCTACCAGGCCAACCCCCTGGTCAACGCGCTGGCCGTCGGGGTCCTGCGGCACGAGGACCTGCGCCTGGCCAACGCCTCGGGCACGGGCAACAAGGTGGTGCTCTTCGGCGCCCGCACCGGCGGGGACGGCATCGGCGGCGCCTCGGTGCTGGCCTCCGAGTCCTTCGACGACTCCAAGCCCTCCAAGCGCCCGGCCGTGCAGGTCGGCGACCCGTTCGCGGAGAAGGTGCTCATCGAGTGCTGCCTCGAGCTCTTCCATGCGAGCCTGGTCGAGGGCATCCAGGACCTGGGGGCGGCGGGCATCTCCTGCGCGACCTCCGAGCTGGCCTCCAACGGCGACGGCGGCATGCACGTGGACCTGTCCTCCGTGCTCCTGCGCGACCCCTCCCTGACCCCCGGGGAGATCCTGATGTCGGAGTCCCAGGAGCGGATGATGGCCGTCGTGGATCCCGCCAAGACCGAGGATTTCGAGGCCGTCCTGGAGAAGTGGGAGGTCGAGTACTCCTGGATCGGCGAGGTCACCGACACGGGGCGCCTGATCATCGACTGGCAGGGCGAGGTCATCGTCGACGTCGATCCCCGCACGGTCGCCCACGACGGTCCCGTCTACGAGCGCCCGTACCACCGCCCGGAACGGCAGGACGAGATCCAGGCCGACCACTTCACCGGCTCCGCCGCGGATACCGGCCGGCCCGCGGGCGAACGGCTCAAGGAGGCCGTCCTCGAGCTCATGGCCTCCCCCAACCTGTGCTCCAGGGACTGGGTGACCGATCAGTACGACCGCTACGTCCAGGGCAACACCGCCATGGCCATGCCCGATGACGCCGGCGTGATCCGCGTGGACGAGCAGACCGGGCTGGGGGTCGCGCTGTCCACCGACTGCAACGGCCGCTACGCCTACCTGGACCCGTACGCAGGCGCCCAGCTGGCCCTGGCCGAGGCCTACCGCAACGTGGCCACCTCCGGCGCGCGCCCTGTCGCGGTCTCGGACTGCCTGAACTTCGGCTCCCCGGAGGACCCCGAGGTGATGTGGCAGTTCGCCGAGGCGGTCCGCGGGCTGGCCGACGGGTGCCTGGAGATCGGCGTGCCCGTGACCGGCGGCAACGTCTCCCTGTACAACCAGACCGGCGAGGAGGCGATTCACCCCACGCCCGTGGTGGCGCTGATGGGCGTGCTCGACGACGTCCGCCGTCGTACCCCCTCGGGCTGGGACGCGAGCGCCGACGGGCAGGCGATCTACCTGCTGGGCAGCACCGCGGCCGAGCTGGACGGCTCCGAGTGGGCGCGCCTGCGCGGCCATCTGGGCGGGCAGCCCCCCGCAGTGGATCTGGCCCGGGAGAAGCTGCTGGGCGAGCTGCTGATCAACATGTCACGCGACGGCATGATCGACTCCGCCCACGACGTCTCCGAGGGCGGCCTGGCCGCGACCCTGTCCGAGATGTGCCTGCGCTTCGGCATCGGCGCCCGGATCGGCCTGGGCGAGGTGGCCGACCGCGACGGCGTGGACGAGTTCACCATGCTGTTCTCCGAGTCTCAGGGACGGGCCGTGGTCTCCGTCCCGCGTTCGGAGGAGGTCCGCTTCAAGGACATGTGCACCATGCGCGACTATCCGTACGCGCGCATCGGCGTCGTCGACGTGGTCAGCGACGCCCTCGACCTCATGGGCGCGGCGAGGATTCCCCTGCCGGAACTCCGTGAGGCCCATGAGTCCACCCTCCCCAGGTTCTTCGGCTGACCCGCCGGTCAGCCGCGCAAGAAGGTCGAGATAACCGTGAACGAAAACCTCCAAGAATATCCGGAGGCCCGCGAGGTGCGGACCGACCGGCTCCTGATGCGTCCCTTCACGACCGCCGAGATCGAGGCGGTGGTCGACGGCGTGAGCCTGGAGCATTTCGCGAACGGGTTTCCCATTCCGGAATCGGTCGACCAGCTCAAGGACATCGCGCGTTCCGGCGGTTTCTTCTTCATGGAGACGATGTACTCCCCGCTGGCCTGCGTGGAGATCGACACCGGCCTGGTCATCGGCTCCACGGGGTTCGCCGCCGCGCCGATCGACGGCGCCCTGGAGATCGTGGGGTTCCTCGCGCCCAGCCGGCGGCGGCGCGGCTACGCCTCGGAGGGCCTGCAGCCGCTGGTCGACCTGGCCTTCGAGAATCCGGAGGTCACGGTCGTTCGCGCCTCCGTACCCCAGGACAACGCGCATATCGAGGCCCTCCTCGGGGACGCGGGTTTCGAACGCACGGACACCGTGGGGCCGGAGAGCGAATACCGTCGCTTCCGCTCCTGAACGGGTGGTCACCCGGTGAGCCCGCCCCGCGGCTGGCAACCGTGCAACTGGTTTCGTGCTGCGAGAGCCCTTTCCTAGGCTGAATACGGTCGCCGGGATTCCCCGACCGCCCCGGATCGAGCCGGCGCCCGCATCTCATGCCAGGAGCCGCCATGTCCACGCCCGTCCAGTCCCGGTCGTCCAAGGCCTCCGGGCCGCCGAAGGCCGGGCACGGCGGCCTTCCTTCCGTGTACGCCAAGCTGATCATGGCCGTGACCGGCGCCGTCTTCGCGATCTTCGTCCTGGTCCACATGATCGGCAACCTGAAGATCTACCAGGGCGAGGAGGCCTTCAACTCCTACGCCCACTGGCTGCGGGTGGCCTTCTACCCCGTCCTGCCCTACGAGGGCCTGCTCTGGATCATGCGCGTGGTCCTGCTCGCCTGCCTGGTGGCCCACGTCTACTGCGCGGTGCTCCTGCGCCGGCGCGGTGCCGTGGCACGCGGACGCTGGAGGCGGCGCGGCCTCGGCCTGGACGTCTTCGCCGCTCGCACCATGATGGTCACCGGCGTCGTGCTGCTGCTCTTCATCGTCTTCCACATCCTGGACCTCACGCTGGGCGCGGCCCCCGCCGGACCCGATGAGTTCCAGGCCGCGACCCACGAGGTCTCCCACGCCTACGCCAACCTGGTCGCGTCCTTCGGCCGGTGGCCGGTGGCCCTGTTCTACATCGTGGCCATGGCATGCCTGGCGCTCCACCTGGCCCACGGGGTGGTCAGCGCCGTGGTCGACCTCGGGGTGGGCGTGCGGCCCCGGGTGTTCTCCGCGCTTGCCGCCGGCGGGCTCCTGTTCGGGCTGATCGTCGCCCTGGGCAATATCACCATCCCCGTGGCCGTCCTGACAGGAGTGCTCCAGTGAACACGTTCCGCAGAATCGGCGACCGGATCCGTTCCACCTTCGGGCCCGACTCCGAGGCCGTGTCCAAGCCCCAGACCGACACCCCCGACCCCGCCGCGGCACAAGGGGATCCCGCTGGGACGCCGGACCCCCCGGCACGCGGCCACGACGCCTCGCGCGACCGCACGGAGCCGCCCGCGAACCACGGGACCCGTGGCGCGGAGGGTTTCGTCGGTTACGCCGGAGAGCCCCTGGACGGCAACATCCCCGACGGGGACCCCCTCACCGCCTGGGCACGGCGCAAGCTCGAGTACAAGCTCATCAGCCCGCTGAACCGCCGCAAGTTCAAGGTGATCGTGGTCGGAACCGGGCTCGCGGGAGCCGGCTGCGCCGCCGCCCTCGGCGAGCTCGGCTACAACGTGGTCTCCTACACCTTCCACGACGCCGCGCGCCGGGCGCACTCCGTGGCCGCGCAGGGCGGGATCAACTCGGCCCGGGCCAGGAAGGTGGACAACGACTCCCTCGAGCGCTTCGTCAAGGACACCGTCAAGGGCGGTGACTTCCGCGCCCGGGAGGCCGACTGCTTCCGCCTGGGCGAGGAGTCCGTGCGGGTGATCGACCACATGGACGCGATCGGGGCGCCCTTCGCACGCGAGTACGGGGGTGAGCTGCGCACCCGCTCCTTCGGCGGCGTGCAGGTCTCCCGGACCTATTACACCCGCGGCCAGACCGGCCAGCAGCTGCAGGTCGCCGCCTCCCGGTCGCTCCAGCGCCAGGTGGGCCTGGGCACCGTGGACCTGCGCACGCACCGCGAGGTGCTGGACCTGATCGTCGACGACGGACGGGCCAGGGGCGTCGTCGTCCGCGACCTGTACTCCGGTGAGATCGAGGCCGAGACGGCCCACGCGGTCGTGCTGTGCACCGGCGGCTACGGCAATGTGTACTTCCGCTCCACGCTGGCGCACAACTCGAACGTGACCGCGGCCTGGCGGGCCCATCGGCGCGGCGCGTACTTCGCCTCGCCGTCGTACATCCAGTTCCATCCCACCGCCTTGCCGGTGAGCTCCCACTGGCAGTCCAAGACCACGCTCATGAGCGAGTCCCTGCGCAACGACGGCCGCATCTGGGTGCCGAAGAAGTCCGGTGACGAGCGGCCCGCGAACCAGATCCCCGAGGACGAGCGGGACTACTACCTCGAGCGGAAGTACCCCTCCTACGGCAATCTCTCCCCGCGCGACATCTCCTCCCGGGCCGCTCGCGAGGAGATCGAAGCCGGCCGTGGTGTGGGACCACTGCGCAACAGCGTGTACCTGGACTTCCGCGACGCCATCGGACGCCTGGGCAGGAAGACCATCGAAGAGCGCTACGGCAACCTGTTCGAGATGTACTTCGACGCGACCGGCGAGGACCCCTACACCGAGCCCATGCGCATCGCCCCCGGCGCCCACTTCGCCATGGGCGGGCTGTGGAGCGACTACGACATGATGACCTCGATCGATGGGCTGTTCGTGGGCGGGGAAGCCGGATGGGGATACCACGGCGCGAACCGGCTGGGGGCCAATTCCCTGCTGTCGGCCTGCGTGGACGGCTGGTTCACGCTGCCGTACTCGATACCGGACTTCCTGGCCGGTCACCTGGGCGAGGCCCCCTTGAGCCTGGACCACCCCGCCGTGCAGGAGACCATGGCAGAGGTCCGCGAGCGCACGGAGAGGCTGCTGTCCATCGGCGGCACGCGTGGCGCCGATCATTTCCATCGGGAGCTCGGCGAGATCCTCTACTCCGGCTGCGGGGTGGCCCGCACCGAGGCCGGCCTGAAGGACGCGCTCGAGAGGATCCGGGAGCTCCGCGGCCAGTTCTGGTCGGATCTGCGGGTTCCCGGAACGGGCCGGCAGCTCAACCAGGAGCTCGAGCGGGCGGGGCGGATCGCGGACTACCTGGAGATGGCCGAGCTGATGTGCCTGGACGCCCTGGACCGCCAGGAGTCCTGCGGCGCGCATTTCCGGGAGGAGTCCCAGACCGCCGACGGCGAGGCACTGCGCGATGACGACGGCTGGTGCTTCGTCTCGGCCTGGGAGCACACCCCGGGCCGGGACGTCCACCCCGGCAAGCCGGTCCGCCACGTCGAGCCGCTGGACTTCCGGGCCGTGCCGCTTCAGACCAGGAACTACGCCTGAGGCCCCGCGGGCCGGGGCGTGACGAGGAGAGAAGATGAAACTGACCATCGAGGTCTGGCGTCAGGAGAACGCGGAAGCCGAAGGGCGGTTCGTCACCTACCGGGTGGACGACGCCGCCCCTGAGATGTCGCTGCCCGAGCTGCTGGACCGGCTCAACGACCAGCTGGTATCCGCCGGCGAGGAGCCCATCGCCTTCGACACCGACTGCCGCGAGGGCATCTGCGGGACCTGCGGCATCACCGTCGACGACGTCCCCCACGGCAAGGTGCCCAACACGCCCACGTGCCGGCAGCACCTGCGCAGCTACGACGACGGCGACCACCTGAAGCTCGAACCGTTCCGTTCGGCGTCGTTCCCCGTGATCCGCGACCTGATGGTGGACCGGTCCGCGCTGGACCGGGTCATCGCCTCGGGCGGATACGTCTCGGTGGACGCCGGGACGGCGCCGGATGCAGACACCCGGCAGATCCCGTTCCAGGTGGCGGAGGCCGGGCTGGACTTCTCCGCGTGCATCGGCTGCGGGGCATGCGTGGCGGCCTGCCCCAACGGGGCGTCCCACCTGTTCTCCGGGGCCCTCCTGTCGCACCTGACCGCCTTGCCGCAGGGCAGGCCCGAGCGGGCCAGGCGGGCCCGCGGGGTGGTCTCGACCACGGAGGAGGAGTTCGGTCCGTGCTCCGTGTACGGCGAGTGCGTGGAGGTCTGCCCCGCGGGCATCCCGATCTCCGCGATCAGCGCGGTCAACCGCGAGGCGGCGCGGGCCGCCGTCCGGCGCCGCCGCGACGACTGAGCGCGGCGCCGGACGGGGCGCCGGTCACGTCATCCCGAGAAGACCCATCCAGGCCATGCCGACAGCGCCCCAGATCACGATGGAGACCAGGGACATGATGAATCCCACCCGGAACCATTCGGGGGTCTTGACGTAACCGGACCCGAAGATCACCCCGCAGGGTCCCGACGAGTAGTGCGTCAGGCCGCCGAAGAGGTTGCCGATGAACCCGAGCAGCAGGGCGGCGAGCATCGGCGGGGCGCCCACGCCGATGGCCGCGGCCAGGAACACCGCGTACATGGCCACGATCTGCGCGGTGTTGGAGGCGAAGAAGTAGTGCACGTAGAAGTAGACGAGCGCCAGGACCGCGAAGGCCAGGGCCCAGGGCAGGTGGCCGACCGAGCGGGAGACCGTCTCCCCGATCCAGTCGATCACGCCGAGGTCGTTGAGGTGCCCGGCCATCCCCACCAGGACGCCGAAGAAGATCAGGGTGGACCACGCACCGCTGTTGGCCGCCATGGTCTTCCAGCTCAGCACCCCGGTGCACAGCAGGATCGCGATGCCCACGAACGCCGTGGCGGTGGCGTTGACGCCCAGGGAGCCGCCCACCGACCACATGACCAGCAGCAGGATGAACGTCCCGGTCATGATGGCCTCGTGGCGGGTCAGCCGGCCCAGATTCCGCAATTCCTCACGGGCCTGATCAGGAGCCTGCGGCGTCTTCTTCAGGGTGGGCGCGTACACCTTGGACAGCACCCAGGGAACGACGACCAGGGAGACCAGGCCGGGCACGATCGCCGCGAGCGCCCAGTTCCCCCACGTGATCTCCACGCCCTGTTCTCCGGCGAACTGCTGGACCAGCGGGTTGCCTGCCATGGCGGTGAGGAACATCGCGGAGGTGATGGTGTTGACCTGCACGGTGGACATCGACAGGAACGCACCCAGGCGTCGCCGGGACTCGTCGTTCTCCGGGGTGGAGCCCTGGACCTCGGCCAGGGACCTCACGATGGGGAAGACCACGCCTCCGGCGCGTGCGGTGTTCGACGGTGTCGCGGGGGCTATCAGCAGGTCCGTTGCGGCCATGCCGTAGGCCAGTCCCAGGGACGATCGGCCCAGCTTGGACACGAACCACAGGGCGATGCGCCGCCCGAGGCCGGTCAGCAGGAAACCGTCGGCGATGAAGAAGGCGGCGACGATCAGCCAGACGGCGCTCGATGCGAAGCCCGTCAGGGCCTCGTCCTCGCCGACGTTCATGGTGCCCGTGATCATGGCCGCGGACAGCCCGATCAGGGAGACCGCGGCGGTCGGGAGGGGCTGGAGCACCAGACCCAGGATGGTGCCGACGAAGATCGCCGCCATGTGCATGCCGCGGGGGTCCACTCCCTCCGGGGGCGGGATGAACCAGATGACCAGGACGGCCGCCAGGATGATGGCCACCTTGACCACCAGCCCTCGGTCCAGTGGATTTCGGGGTGCTTTCGCGGCAGCCGCGGGACCGGATCTCTGGGACGGGGAACTCATGGCGTGAGGCTCTGTTCTCTCGGATGGGGGCGTCGCCGCAGTCCTCTTGTGGTCTGACCACGGAGCTGATTCCACGGTACTCCGCTCCGGTTCGGCCAGCACCCTGTTGCCAGGAATACCGGCGAAACAGCATGTCCGGACCGAGCCGTCAGATGTCCATCACGAAACATTCTTCAGACAGGTGTCTCGCCGTGTGGCGAAGAAGTGCACCTGCGGTCCATGATGAGACCTATGACACCACTGTCGCGGGACCTGCATCCGTCGAACGGCCGTCGCCGGTCGTTGGATGCCGACGATGTCCTGGCGCCGACCTCCCTCGTCGCGCGGCGCGCGGCGCAGCTGCAGCGCGCCGGGCAGGACCCCCAGGATGCCCTCGCGGAGCCCACCGACGACGACGCCACCGGCCCCGTCGCGACCGTCGACCCCGGCGCCGACGACGCGGATGCTCCCGAGGACACCGACTTCCCCGGTCAGCTGCATCACCAGATCCTCGAGATGATGGCCTCCGGGTGCGACGACGAGATCATCGCCCGCCATCTGCACCTGGATGTGGCGGCGCTGCGCGGTGCGATCCTCGAGCTGTCCGCCGCCGCGGGGTCCTGCAACCGTTTCCAGCTGGCGCTGAGAGCTCGCGACCTGGGCTGGATCTGAAGACACGCGATCGCCCCGCGTCGCCTCACGGCACGGAGCTTTCGCGCATACTAGCTGGTGCCCGTTTCCGCCCGAGGAGTTCCATGAGCACCAGTTCCACCGCAGCCGCCGCATCCCGAGAGAGTTCCGGTAACGGAACCGATCGCGAAGTACCCGAGACGCGCATTCCGTGGTGGCCGTCGCTGGTGGCTGCGGCGCTGGCGGGGATCGTCGCCTTCTGGGGGATGACGGTCCCCCAGTTCTGGTTCGACGAGACGGCCACCATCTCCGCCGTCGAGAGGCCGCTGAACTCGCTGGGCCGCATGCTCACGGACGTCGACGCCGTGCACGGGCTCTACTACTTCGTCATGTATCCCTGGGCGGGGGTCTTCGGGACCTCGGAGCTGGCCATGCGGGCGCCGTCGGCGATCGCCCTGATGATCACTGCGCTGGCGCTGAGCCGCATCGGGATGTCCTACGCGAGCCGGTACCTGCCCGGCCGCACGGTCTTCGTCGGACTGCTGATCGCGGTCCTGGGCGCCGTGCTCCCGGGGCTGACCTGGGCCGGCCAGGAGGCCCGCGGCTACGCCATGGCCGCCATGAGCGTCACCGTGGCCTGGCTGTGCTTCGAACGCTACGCGCGCACCCGCAACGGGCTGCTGCTCGTCGCGTTCGGGCTGAGCATGGCGGCTGCCACCGGCTTCTCCCTCTACTGCATCTTCATGCTGCCCGTTTTCTTCATCCGCACCTTCCGGTGGGGGTGGACGGCGATCACCCACGTCCTGGTCACGTGCGCGCTGGTGTGCATGTCCTGCCTGCCCCTGGCCTACATCGGCATGACGCAGAGCGACCAGGTCTCGTGGATCGACCTCTCCGTAGGCGACGTCGTGCGCAGCATGGCCGAGACCGTCTTCTTCATCAGCCCCCGGAACCTGAACGGCGACTACGCCGGCCTGGTGATGTCCCTCGCACCCTGGCTCGCGGCCCTGACCGCCGTGATCCTCGTGGCGGGATTCGTCCTGAGCCGTGCTCGCGGCATCATGGCGTGGACCTTCTGCCTGGTCTACTTCCCCTTCGCTGTGGTCCTGGCGGCGCAGGTGATGGGACGCCAGTTCTTCCAGGAGCGGTACCTGACCTTCACCGCGCCCGCGCTGATCCTGCTCATCGCCCTCGCCGTGGCCTCCATTCCATGGCGGATCGTGGGCATCGTGGTGACCGCCGTCTTCGCGGCGCTGTCCTTCCCGTCCCTGCTGGCGCAGAACGGCGAGTATGCCAAGGACGACCGGTACGGCACCGCCTCCGAGGAGGCGCAGCAGGCCGACACGGTGATCTTCCTCAACCCGCAGCACCGCGGGATCTTCATCGCCTACCCGCCCGATCGTGAGATCGCCGACCCCATGCTGGAGATGGACGCCGCCGGCTCCGCGACCCTGTGGGGCAACAACATCCCGCTCGAGATGGCCGGCGAGCTGCGGGAGACCGGATCGGTGGCCGTGGTCTCCTATCACGGGGACCTCGCGTTCCCCATGGTCGAGGAGAACCTGCTGGACAACCAGTGCACGCTGACCGACGACAACTCCGACTCCCGGTTCCGCGTGACCAACTTCGAATGCCCCGACACCCTGCCGGATCCGGCGGAGACGCCCGAGGCCCCCGTCGAGGAAGAGCCCGTTACGCCCGGTGTCTGATCCGGTCCCTCCAGCCCTTAGGCTCGACACATGACCATTTCGGATTCGCCGGGCGCCCCCGCACGCCCGGATTCCTCGACGACCTCCCGCGGAACCGTTCCCGCGACCCTGGATTCAGCGCTGCGGGCCGCGGACCGGCTGCGGGCGCGCGCTTGGGAGACCGTGGCGAGCACTTCGGTGGACGCCATGGTGAAGGCCACGGAGAAGATGCCGCCCACGCCGCAGCTCAAGCTGGCCATGGCCGCCAGCGGCACGCTCTTCTCCGGCTTCACCGTGGTGCACATGCTGGGCAACCTGCAGGTCTACCAGGGACGTGAGGCCTTCGACGGCTACGCCCGTTTCCTGCGCACCGTGGGCTCTCCCGTGCTGCCGGAGAAGACCCTGCTCTGGGCCTTCCGCGTGACCATGCTGGCGGCCACGGCCACCCACGTCACCTGCGCTGCCGCCCTGACGGTCCGGGCCCAGCAGGCCGCTTCGCGCCCCCGGGGGCAGAAGCGCCTGCGACCGCGCGGTCGCAGGCGCCGGCCCTGGGACGTGGCCAAGCGCTCCATGCGCTCCACGGGCGTGGTCCTCGGGCTCTTCACCGCCCACCACATCGCTGACCTGACGGTGGGCGCCCGGCCCGCGGCGGCGGAGCACGTCCAGGGGGCGGCTTACGACAACCTGGTGCGCTCGCTGCGGCGGCCGGCCGTCGCCGCGCTGTACCTGGCCGCGATGACGGCCCTCGCGGCGCATACCGCCCAGGGACTGACCCAGGTGGGCAACGACACGGGCCTGTCGACCGACCGCGCGGTCCGCGAGAAGCTCGAGCTGGCAGGACGCCTCGCTGGCACGGGCGTGGCCCTGGCCAACGCGAGCATCCCGCTGGCCGTTCAGCTTCGTATCGTGCGCTGAGCACGCCTTTCATCGCGTCATCGCGCGCAGTTTGGAGACACGCATGCACAACACCCGCACGCTGACCGTCGAGGTCTGGCGGCAGTCCTCGGCCGAGGACGACGGCCGGTTCGTGGCCTACGACGTCACGGGGGTCACTCCTGCCACCACCGTCCTGGAACTGCTGGACCTGCTCAACGAGCAGCTCCCCGACGGCGAGCAGCCGGTGAAGTTCGACGACGGCTGCCGTGAGGGCAGCTGCGGCAAATGCGGCGTCATGGTCGACGGTGTGGCCCACGGCCCGGAGTTCAACACGACCACGTGCCAGCAGCATGTACGCGCCTTCCGCAACGGCCAGCGGGTCCGCTTGGAACCGCTGCGGGCCGAGGCCTTCCCCGTGCTGCAGGACCTGGCGGTGGACAAGAAGAAGTCTCTGCGCACCGTGGTCAAGGCCGCCCGCGGCCCCGCCGGCATGAAGGCCCTGACCAACGCCGGCTGCATCAGCTGCGGGGCGTGCGTGGCGGTCTGCCCCAACGGCTCGGGCCAGCTGTTCGTCGGCTCGCTGCTGACCGAGCTGCCGCCGCTCATGAAGGACGACGACGAGCGGCGCGAACGCACCGAGAAGGTCATCGAGACGGCCGGGGAGACCTTCGGGCCGTGCTCGACCCTGGGCGACTGCACCGAGGTGTGCCCAGCCGGCCTTCCCCTGGAAAACCTGTCCGCGGTGGCCCGCGAGTACCTGCGCAATCAGAACAAGACCCGCCACCAGCACTGAGCGGTCGCTCGACGCACCCATCCCCGCCGACCGGTCACTTCACTCGCTCATTCCGGCCGACCGGTCGATCCGATCGCCCATCCCGGCTGATGAGCGAGTAGATCGACCGGTCGTCGTTCACAGGCTGCCGGTAGGGTTCATGAATGACCTCCCTGGCCGTGATCGGCTCGAACCTCCGCCTGGATGACAACCCCGCGCTCCTGCACGCGGCACAGGACGGACCCGCCGTCGTCCTGTACTGCGAGGACACGAACGTCAGGGTTCCCGGGGCCGCCTACACGTGGTGGACGAACAAGTCGCTGGAGCTGCTGCGCGCCGACCTCGAAGACCACGGCCTGCCCCTGGTGGCCGTGCGCGGGCCGCTGCCCGAGGTCATCCGGGAGATCGTCGGAGCCTTGGGCATCACGCACGTCCACGCCAACCGCCGCTGGGGCGAGAACGCGCTGGAGGTGGATCGCCAGTGGGCCGGCGCGCTGCGCGAGACCGGGGTGGAGATCGACGGGTACACCGCCCACGTCCTGCACGATCCCTGGAGCCTGACCACAGGGCAGGGCGGGCCGTACCGGGTCTACACACCGTTCTCCAGGAGATTCGACGGGTGGGACTGCGAGCCGTTCGACCTCCCGGAGCGCCGCGAGCGGGACGAGGAGCTCTTCGGCAGGGTCGCCGAGCTGGAACTGGGCGCGCGGGTGAGCCACCTGGGCGGAACCGACGAACCCCGATGGGCACGGAAGTTCAGCTGGGAGGTCGGTGAGAAGGCCGCCGCGGAGCGCCTGGAGGACTTCCTGGACGGCGCCATCGAGGACTACGCCGGGGACAGGGACCTCCCCGGCACGGCGGGGACCTCGGTCCTCTCCCCGCACCTGGCGCACGGCGAGATCGGGCCGCGACGCGTGTTCCAGCTGGTGGACCGCCATCTGAGGGCACAGCCCTCGGAATCGGCGAAGGCCTTCCGGCAGGAACTGCTCTGGCGGGAGTTCAACCACCACCTGCTCTACCACTATCCCGACATGCCGAGCACCAACTTGAACCCGCGCTTCGACTCGTTCCCCTGGAAGGAGACGGACTCGGCGGAGCCGCTGATCGAGGCCTGGAGGAGCGGGCACACCGGGCTGCCGATGATCGACGCCGGAATGCGGCAGCTGTGGCAGACCGGCTGGATGCACAACCGGGTCAGGATGGCCGTGGCATCCATCCTGACCAAGAACGTCGGGGTGCACTGGACCGTGGGCGAGCAGTGGTTCTGGGACACGCTCGTGGACGCCGATCCGGCCAGCAATCCCGGCAACTGGCAGTGGGCCTCCGGAACCGGTGCGGATGCCGCACCGTATTTCCGGATCTTCAATCCCCGGCGGCAGGCCGAGCGGTTCGATCCGGAGGCCCACTACATCCACGAGTGGGTGCCCGAGCTGGCCGGCACCCCGGCCAAGGAGGTGCTGGCAGCCCATAATCGGGAGGCGTCGGCACCCGCCGGGCGGGCCGGGCGCCGGGCAGAGACGCTCGAGCACTACCCGCCGCCCATGGTTGACCTGAAGGCGTCCAGGGCCGCAGCCCTGGACGCCTACCAGGAAACGGCCTAGCCAGCCCACTGCATACCCCCACCCCCAATTTTGGGGGTTTGACGGTCCCTGAGGAGTTCCGCATATATTGCATCGGTTAGGTTTGCCTAACCGAAATTTCGACGATCTCCGGGGGTGGGGCAGCAGATGGTGGCGACGCTCATGATCGGGCTCCGCGAAGGCCTCGAGGCGGCGCTGATCATCGGGATCCTGATGGCCTACGTCAAGCGCCTGGGCAGGCCGGACGCCGCCCGCAAGATCTGGCTGGGCGTCGCGATCGCGATCGTGTTCTCCCTCGTCTGCGGTGCGGTGCTGACCTATGGCGCGTACGGCCTGTCGTTCACCGCGCAGGAGGCCATCGGCGGCTCGCTCTCGATCCTCGCGGTCGGCATGGTGACCTGGATGGTGTTCTGGATGCTCGGAGCCTCGAAGGGCATGAGCGCCGATCTGCGGGGGAAGGTCGACGCCGCGCTCGTCGGCAACGGCCTCGGGCTCGCCGTCATCGGCTGCGTATCGGTAGGCAGGGAGGGCCTGGAGACGGCACTGTTCATCTGGGCCACCACCCGCGCCAGCGACGTCTCTCCCCTGGTCGGCTTCCTCTCCGCCGTGTCCGGGATCATCATCGCCGCCATCCTCGCCTGGGCGCTCTATCACGGCATGCTGCGCATCAACCTGACCCGTTTCTTCCGCTGGACCGGGGTGCTGCTCATCGTCTTCGCCGCGGGCGTGCTCGCTTACGGCATCCACGACCTCCAGGAGGCGGGATTCCTGCCCGGTCCTTTCATGGCCGCCCCTGCCGGCGCCGGATGGCTTGCGGGCTGGTTCGGGGAAGCCGCCTGGGCGTTCCAGATCCCCCACATCATCGCCCCCGATGGCTTCCTGGGAGCCCTGCTCAAGGGAACCATCGGTTTCGCGCCCGAGATGACCAAGCTCGAGCTGGTCGTCTGGGCCCTCTACGTCGTGATCGTCCTGCCCCTGTTCCTCCGCCGCTCGTACGCCATGGAGCGCAGGAACCGGCCCGGAGCGGTCAAGAACCATCCGGAGAAGCCCGCGCTCAACCCCGGAAAACCCTCCTAGCGTTCAACCACCTGAGGCCCGGGCACCGAAGCCGATGCCAGGGCCACCACGAGCCGACGGACCATCCGGACGAGCTCGTCACCACCGAGAAAGGATCCCCCGTGGAGATCAGAACCCAGGTGCAGCGCGGCTGCCTCGCCGCCGGAGCACTGTCGGTCGCCATGTTCGCCCTTGCCGGCTGCGTTCCCAATGCGGACCCCGAGGCCGAGGCGATCGCCGTGACCGCGAGCGACGACGACTGCTCCGTCAGCACCGAGGAGGCCGCCAGCGGAACCGTCACGTTCTCCGTCACCAACGAGGGCAGCAAGGTCAACGAGTTCTACCTGCTGGGCGAGAACAAGCTCACCATCGTCGGCGAGGTCGAGAACATCGCCCCGGGCGCGACCCGCGATCTCACCGTGCAGGCCGGCCCCGGCGACTACTACACGAACTGCAAGCCGGGCATGATCGGCACCGGCGTCGGCCAGGCCCCGTTCACCGTGACGGGCGACGCCCTGGAGGTCTCGCCCGAGGACGACGCCGTCATCGCCCAGTACGTGGGCTACGTGAAGACGCAGACCGAGGAGCTCGTGCCGAACGTCGAGGAGTTCGTCGACGCCTACGAGTCGGGCGACGACGAGGAGGCCAAACGGCTGTTCCCGATCGTGCGCATCAACTACGAGCGGATCGAACCCGTGGCGGAGCAGTTCGGGGACCTCGACCCCAAGATCGACTACCGCAAGCCGGGCGCGGACGAGGAGGGCCTCGAGTTCACGGGCTTCCACCGCATCGAGATGGACCTGTGGAACGACGAGGCCGTCGCGAACGGGGACTACGAGGGCGACCCCGACCTGACGCCGCTGACCCCCGAGCAGCGCGCGGAGCTGGGCGGCAAGCTCATCGACGACGTCACCGAGCTCAAGGACAAGGTCGCCGAGCCGGACTTCACGCTGACCCTCGCCGACATCACGGAGGGGGCGAAGGGCCTGCTCGATGAGGTGGCCGCCCCCGACGGGAAGCTCCCGGGTGAGGAGAACGAGTTCGCCCACACCGACCTGTGGGACTTCTACGCCAACGTGGAGGGCTCGGAAGTGGCCTTCGACACCGTGCGCGAGCTCGCGATCTCCAACGGTGAGCAGGAGCTGGTGGACGAGCTCGACGACCGGTTCGCCGACATGTTCGCCCTGCTCGACACCTATGGCTCCTACGACGACGGCTTCGTCTCCTATGACACCGTCGGCGACGACGAACGGGCGGAGCTGGCCGCGAAGCTCAATGCCCTGAGCGAGCCGATGTCCCGGCTGACCGCGGCCGTGGTCAAGAACTAGATCCTTGGCACAGGACCCGGCAGCGGATCGCCCTCAGCCCGGCGAGGGCCATGAGACGACTGAAGCCCCCGAGGCACCTGCCTCGGGGCGCTTCAGCCCGTCCCGGCGAGGGCTGCTCGGAATCGCCGGTGCCGCGGGACTCGCCCTGGGAGGGGCCGGCGGTGCCGCTGTGGCCACCGGCCTCGCCCGTCGCGGCGGGACGGCCGGCCAGGGATCGAGCGTCGTGCCGTTCCACGGCGACCACCAGGCCGGCATCGTCACCCCCGCGCAGGACCGCCTCCACTTCGCCTCCTTCAAGATGGTGGACGGCAGCGGCCGCGACGACCTGATCGAGCTGCTGAAGGACTGGACCACCGCCGCGCGGGCGCTGACCCAGGGCAAGGCGCTGGGCTCCGGCGTCGAACCCGACAACGCCCTGCTCCCCCCTGAGGACACCGGCGAGGCCGAGGGGCTGCAGGCAGGTCATCTGACCCTGACCTTCGGCCTCGGCCGGGATCTCTTCACGGGCACGGATGACGACGGCGATCCCTACGGCCTGCGCGCCCGGCTGCCGGAGCAGTTCCAGCCCCTCCCCTCCTTCGCCTTCGACCTGCTGGAGGAGGCGCGCAGCGGCGGGGATCTGTGCATCCAGGCGTGCGCCGACGATCCCCAGATCGCGGTGCACGCGATCCGCAATCTGGCCCGTATCGCCGTCGGCCGTGCGCACCTGTTCTGGAGCCAGCTCGGCTTCGGGCGCACCTCCTCGACATCACCGGAACAGGCCACCCCCGGCAACCTCTTCGGCTTCAAGGACGGCACCGCGAACGTGATGTCCGACGAGACCGAGGCGCTCGATCAGCACATCTGGGTGGGAGAGGAGGGCCCGGAGTGGCTGCGCGGCGGAAGCTACCTGGTGGCCCGCCGGATCATGATGACCATCGAGACCTGGGACCGCGCCTCGCTGGACGAGCAGGAGCGGATCGTCGGGCGCAGCAAGCTCGAAGGCGCCCCGCTCTCCGGTGCCCGGGAGTTCGACGAACCCGACTTCCAGGCCGAGTCCGACGGCGAACCCGTCATCGATCTCGCGTCGCACGTGCGCCTGGCCCACCCCGAGAACAACGACGGCGCGCGGATCCTGCGCCGCGGGTACAACTACGTCGATGGCTCCAACACCCTGGGCCAGATGGGTGCCGGCCTCTTCTTCATCTCGTTCCAGAAGGACCCCGGGATCTTCTCGCGCGTGCAGCGCTCCCTCAAGCCGGACCTGATGAACGAGTACATCCGGCACATCGGATCCGGCTTGTGGGCGGTGCCGCCAGGGGTCCGCAGCGGTGAGTTCCTGGCCCAGGCGCTCTTCGAGTGAGGGGCTGCACCACCGGCTCCCGGCCTGCCGCACCCGGCCCCGGGCCCTTCACCGGCCCACCCGCACGAGCCCCTCGACGGCGGCCCGCGCGACGGCTTCGAGCTGCGAGTGCGCGCCCATCTTCTTGAGCACGGACTTCACGTAGTCGCGCGTCGTGTTCACGCTCAGTCCCAGCCCGGCGGCGATCTGGTTCACGTGCCTCCCCTCGGCCAGCAGGGCCAGCACCTCGCGCTCCCGTGGCGAGAGGCTGCGCCGGAAGAACGGCGGACCCGGCTGCGACGGCGCCGGCTCGTACGGCAGGTTCGACGGCGCCGGCTGGCCCACCGGAGCATGCCGGATGGCGGCGAGGACCTCGGCCAGGCTCGCGGTCCTGCCCAGGTAGCCCGCCGCACCCGCGGCGAAGGCCGACCGCTCCCCGTCCGCCCGTGGCCGGCCCGTCAGGACGATCACCCGGGCCGCCGCGCAGATCCTCTTCAAGGGTGCGATGAGCTCGATGCCGTCACCGCACGGGAGGACCGCATCCAGGAGCACCGCGTCCGGATGCACGCGCTTGGCCAGCGTCAGGGCCGCCGGCCGGTCGCCGGCCACCCCGGCGCAGACGAGACCTTCCTCTCCGGCGATCGCCGCGGCGAGCAGATCTGCCAGGACGGCGTGATCGGCGACGACCATGACCCGGTGCCGCATATCCTCCACCGCCGCCTCCCCTCGGGCCGGTCCGAGCGGTCGTTCCCGCCGTTTTACTCAGGGTAGCCTTACCGCAGAGATCTCCGGAGGGCAGTGCTCAGAGCACCCGGCGGATCTGGGTCTCGAACTCCTGGACGTGAGCGGACATCGTGGCGCTGGCGCCGTCGGCGTCCCCCTCCAGCACGGTGCGCAGGAGGGAGCTGTGAACGTCGATGTGCTCCTGCAGCTGGGGAATGCGGTCCGCCACGACGCACCAGATGCGCGTCGCCAGGTGGCTGTAGCGCTCGAGCGTGGACTGAAGGTGCGAGTTGCCCGCCGCGGCGTAGATCTCCCGGTGGACCCGGACGTCCCAGCGCAGCACGTCGCCCCTGTCGGGCGAGCCGGCGTCGAGGGCCGCGAGCTCCTCTCCGAGCTCCTGCAGCTGGAGGCGGTGCCGCCCGCCCCGCTGCTCGGCGGCCAGGCGCGCCGCCAGGGGCTCGAGCACCTGACGCACCTGGGAGATCTCGGAGAGCGCGGTGATGTCCACCGGGGTGGCGAAAGTCCCCCGGCGCGGATAGGTCACCACGAGGTGATCGGACTCGAGCCGCTTGAGGGCCTCCCGGAGCGGCGTCCGCCCCACATGCAGCTCCTGTGAGAGGCGGGCCTCGTTGAGCGGAGCCCCCGGGGCGATGTCCAGGAAGATCAGGCGGTCCTGGAGCTGGAGGAAGGCCTGCTCCGCCAGGGACAGCGGCTCGCCCCGGGACTCGGCGAGTGCGGAGGACGCTATGGAAGACACCGCGTGGTACCTCGCTTTCCGGCTGCTCTGGGGACGTGGCGTGAGCCGGGGCAGGCCGCGCCCGGATCACCTTCAATGTACTGGCCCGCCGGTGCTGGATCCGAGCGCCGGGAGCCGTCGGCAGGGGTCATTGACAGCTGCCCGCAGCCTAACGTACCTTCGGTCCACATCTGAT
This sequence comes from Kocuria coralli, assembly GCF_008831305.1. Classification (GTDB taxonomy): domain Bacteria; phylum Actinomycetota; class Actinomycetes; order Actinomycetales; family Micrococcaceae; genus Kocuria; species Kocuria coralli. The sequence continues at coordinate 140,479 of NZ_ML708616.1, read as the reverse complement.
ATATCAATTTGGGATCAACGATATACCCGGTACTCCGAGAGGTAGAGATGCCCGATCTGAACACCCGCCTGGCGGCCGCCGACCCGGAGGTCGCAGCAGCGATCGACGCCGAGCTGACCCGCCAGCGATCCACTCTGGAGATGATCGCTTCGGAGAACTTCGCGCCCGCCGCCGTGATGGAAGCCCAGGGCTCGGTGCTCACCAACAAGTACGCGGAGGGCTACCCGGGGCGGCGCTACTACGGCGGGTGCGAGCACATCGACGTGATCGAGCAGCTGGCCATCGATCGCCTCAAGGCGCTGTTCGACGCCGAGCACGTCAACGTGCAACCCCACTCCGGTGCCCAGGCCAACGCCGCGGCCATGTCCGCACTCCTCGACCCGGGGGACACGATCCTGGGTCTCGACCTCGCCCACGGCGGGCACCTCACCCATGGGATGAAGCTGAACTTCTCCGGGAAGCTCTACAAGGTCGCCGCCTACGGTGTCTCGGAGACGGAGCACCTCATCGACATGGACGAGGTGGAACGGCTGGCCCGCGAGCACCGGCCCAGGCTCATCGTGGCCGGGTGGTCGGCGTATCCACGGCAGCTGGACTTCGCGCAGTTCCGCCGGATCGCCGATGCGGTCGGCGCCTACCTCATGGTGGACATGGCCCATTTCGCCGGGCTGGTCGCCGCCGGGCTGCACCCCAACCCCGTCCCCCACGCGGACGTGGTGACCACCACCACCCACAAGACCCTCGGCGGGCCCCGGGGCGGGGCGATCCTGTGCCGGCAGGAGCTGGCGAAGAAGATCAACTCGGCGGTCTTCCCCGGCCAGCAGGGAGGTCCGCTCGAGCACGTGATCGCCGCCAAGGCCGTGGCCTTCAAGTACGCCGCGGACGAGGAGTTCCGCGACCGTCAGGAGCGCACCCTGGAGGGGGCGCAGATCCTCGCCCGGCGCCTGCTGTCCTCGGACGTGGCGAAGCACGGGATCTCGCTGGTGAGCGGCGGTACCGACGTCCACCTCGTGCTGGTGGACCTGCGGGACTCCGCGCTGGACGGTCAGCAGGGCGAGGACCGGCTGCACGGCATCGGCATCACGGTCAACCGCAACGCCGTGCCGTTCGACCCCCGCCCGCCGATGGTCTCCTCGGGGCTGCGGATCGGCACACCCGCCCTGGCCGCGCGCGGCTTCGGCCCCGCCGAGTTCTCGGAGGTCGCCGACGTCATCGCCGAGGCGCTCGTCGCCGCCCCCGAGGCAGACCTGAGCGCGCTGCGGGATCGCGTCACCGCCCTGGCCGAGGCCTTCCCGCTCTATCCCGACGTCGCCCCGTGCGCATCCCCCGAGGCCGAGTCGGCCGCGACCACGCAGTCCCCGAACCGGAACGGAGCCTCCTGATGGCCGACCTGCTGCCCGAGCACCCGGACTTCCTGTGGCGCAACCCCGACCCCAAGCCCTCCTACGACGCCGTCATCATCGGAGGCGGCGGTCACGGCCTGGCGACCGCCTACTTCCTGGCGTCCCGGCACGGGATGACCAACATCGCCGTACTCGAACGCGGGTGGCTCGCGGGCGGCAACATGGCGCGCAACACGGCCATCATCCGCTCCAACTACCTCTGGGACGAGTCGGCGGCGATCTACGAGCACTCGCTGAAGCTCTGGGAGCAGCTGCCCGAGGAGCTCGAGTACGACTTCCTCTTCTCCCAGCGCGGCGTGCTGAACCTCGCCCACACCTTGGGCGACGTCCGCGAGTCCGTGCGGCGGGTGAACGCCAACGTGCTCAACGGCGTCGACGCCGAATGGGTCACCCCTGAGCAGGTCAAGGAACTGTGCCCGATCATCAATATCGGCGATGACATCCGCTACCCGGTGATGGGCGCGACCTACCAGGCCCGCGCGGGCATCGCCAAGCACGACCACGTGGCATGGGCGTTCGCCCGCAAATGCGACGAACTGGGCGTGGACATCATCCAGAACTGCGAGGTCACCGGCTTCCTCAAGGACGGCAACCGGGTGACCGGCGTCGAGACCTCCCGCGGGACGATCCACGCCGGCAAGGTGGGGCTCTGCGGTGCCGGCCACTCGTCGGTGCTGGCGGAGCTCGCCGGCTTCCGGCTGCCGATCCAGTCGCACCCGCTGCAGGCCCTGGTCTCCGAGCTCCACGAGCCGGTGCACCCGACCGTGGTGATGTCCAACCACGTGCACGTCTACGTGTCCCAGGCCCACAAGGGCGAGCTGGTCATGGGGGCGGGCGTGGACGCCTACAACGGCTACGGTCAGCGCGGCGCCTTCCATGTCATCGAGGAGCAGATGGCCGCCGCCGTGGAGCTGTTCCCGATCTTCACCCGTGCGCACGTCCTGCGCACCTGGGGAGGCATCGTCGACGTCACCCTGGACGCGTCTCCCGTCGTCTCGAAGTCCCCGGTGGACCAGCTCTACGTCAACTGCGGCTGGGGGACCGGCGGCTTCAAGGGAACGCCCTCGGCCGGCTACACCTTCGCCCACACCATCGCCAACGACGAGGCCCACCCGCTCAACGAGCCGTTCTCCCTCGAACGGTTCGAGACCGGCGTGCTCATCGACGAGCACGGTGCCGCCGCAGTGGCCCACTGACGGGCCGGGAATCCTCACCGCCGAGCAGGCACCACGTAGCCCAGCGAGAAAGAAGTCCGAGATGTTGCTGATCGAGTGCCCCAACTGCGGGCCACGGGACGAGACCGAATACCACTACGGCGGTGAGGCGCACGTGCCCTACCCGGAGGACCCCTCCCAGCTCTCCGACAAGGAGTGGGCGGAGTACCTCTTCTACCGCAGCAACCCCAAGGGACTGCTGGCCGAACGGTGGGCGCACACCACCGGCTGCCGCCGCTGGTTCAACGTCCTGCGCGACACCGTGACCTACGAGATCAAAGCCGTCTACGCCATCGGGGAGCCCCGGCCCGCTCTCCAGGCCGACCCGCCCCAGCACCCTCGCGGAGGTACCCGATGAACGCCCAGTCCCGCCGGCTCAGCCCCGAGCGGGTCGACGCCCCCGGCATCGACCGCAGCACCCCGGTGTCCTTCAGCCTCGACGGGCGGGAGCTCACCGGATATGCGGGGGACACCATCGCCTCGGCGCTGCTGGCCAACGACGTCCTGACCTGCGGCGCATCGATGTACCTGAACCGGCCCCGCGGGATCATGGCGGCAGGCGTCGAGGAGCCCAACGCCCTGGTGAAGGTCATGGCGCGCTCGGCCGCCGACGTCGACGAGTCCATGCTCCCCGCCACCACCGTGGAACTCACGGAGGGCCTCGGCGCCACATACCTCAGCGGGCTCGGTCAGCTGGACCCCGCCGAGGACGGGGCGTACTACGACCACAAGCACGTGCACACCGATGTCCTGGTGGTCGGCGCGGGCCCCGCCGGGCTGGCGGCGGCCCGGCAGGCGGCGTCCTCCGGGGCCAGGGTGATCCTGATGGACGAGCAGCCGCAGGCCGGCGGCTCGCTGCTGTCGGGCCGCGACGAGACGATCTCGGGCTCGCCCGCCCTCGACTGGGTGGCCGAGACCTTGGCCGCGCTGGCGGAGGAGCCGGAGGTGACGGTCCTGCACCGCACCACGGCCTTCGGCAGCTACGACAGCAACTACGTGGTCGCAGCCCAGCGGCGCACCGACCATCTGGACCCGGAGCAGCGGGCCACGCTCGGGGCCGGTGTCTCCCGCGAGCGCATCTGGCACGTCCGCGCCCGACAGGTCGTCCTGGCCACGGGGGCGCATGAGCGTCCCCTCGTGTTCGCCGACAACGACCGCCCCGGCATCATGCTCGCCTCGGCCGTGCGCACCTACCTCAATCGCTGGGCGGTGGCCGCCGGGACCCGCATCGTGGTGGCCACCACCAATGATTCGGCCTACGCGCTGGTGGCCGACCTGGCGGCCGCGGGCATCGAGGTGGCGGCCGTGGCCGACTCCCGCGCCGAACTCGGCGAGTACGCCGCGCGGATCGTCTCCCGCACCGGGGTGGATGTGCATCTGGGCAGCGCCGTGGTCGGCACCGCCGGCGCGCAGGACGGCGGGCGGCTCACCGCGGTGACGGTGAGCGCCCTGGACGAGGACGGGCAGCCCGCCGGGCGCCCCGTGGACATCGATGCCGATCTGCTCGCCGTATCCGGCGGCTGGAGTCCCGTGGTGCACCTGCACAGCCAGCGACTGGGCCGTCTGCGCTGGTCGGCGGAGCTGGCCGGGTTCGTCCCCGCGCTGCCGGTGCGCGATCAGCAGACCGCCGGGGCGCTCAACGGCGTGCTGGATCTCGCGGGCTGTCTCGGCCAGGGGTCGAGGGCCGGCGTGGAAGCGGCCGCCCGGGCCGGCTTCCACGCCTCCGTCGGGGAGCCGTCCGCGGCCCCGGAGTCCTATGCCCCCACCAGGCCGCTGTGGGTGGTCCCGGCCCTCGGCAAAGACACCGGTTGGACACGGCACTTCGTGGACTTCCAGCGCGATCAGACCGTCGCCGACGTGCTGCGCTCGACGGGCGCCGGGATGCGCAGCGTCGAGCACATCAAGCGCTACACCTCCATCTCCACCGCCAACGACCAGGGCAAGACCTCCGGGGTCAACGCCATCGGGGTCATCGCCACGGCACTGCAGGACCCGGACGTCGGCGGGATCGGCACCACCACATACCGCGCCCCCTACACGCCGGTGGCCTTCGCCGCCCTGGCCGGGCGACGGCGCGGGGAGCTGTTCGACCCTGCACGGCTGACCTCGATCCACCCGTGGCACGTGGCGCACGGCGCGCTGTTCGAGGACGTGGGGCAGTGGAAGCGCCCCTGGTACTACCCGCAGCCCGGAGAGGACATGGACGCCGCGGTGCTGCGCGAATGCGCCGCCGTGCGGGAGGGCGTCGGTTTCATGGATGCGACCACCCTGGGCAAGATCGAGATCCGGGGCCGCGACGCCGGGGAGTTCCTCAACCGGATCTATACCAACGCATTCAAGAAGCTCAAGCCCGGCATGGGCCGCTACGGCGTGATGTGCACGGCCGACGGGATGGTCTTCGACGACGGCGTGACGCTGCGCCTGGACGAAGGCCGGTACTTCATGACCACCACCACCGGCGGAGCCGCCAAGGTGCTGGAATGGCTCGAAGAGTGGTCCCAGACGGAGTGGCCGGAGCTGGACGTGGTCTTCACCTCGGTCACGGAGCAGTTCACCACCGTGGCCATCGCCGGACCGGACTCCCGTGCGGTCGTGGAGAAGCTCGCCCCGGATCTCGACGTCTCCAACGAGGCGTTCCCGTTCATGGCGTTCCGGGAGACCCTGCTGGCCTCCGGGATCCCGGCCCGGGTGTGCCGGATCTCGTTCTCCGGGGAGCTCGCGTTCGAGATCAACGTGGCCTCCTGGTACGGCCTGGCGGTCTGGGAGGCCGTGGCGGAGGCGGGCGCCGAGTTCGGCATCACCCCCTACGGCACCGAGACGATGCACGTCCTGCGTGCCGAGAAGGCCTTCCCGATCGTGGGCCAGGACACCGACGGCACGGTGACGCCGCAGGACCTGGGGATGACCTGGGTGGTCTCCAAGACGAAGGACTTCATCGGCAAACGCTCCTACGACCGCCCCGACGCGACCAGCCCCGAGCGCAAGCAGCTGGTCGCCGTGCTCCCGACGGACCCGGGTCTCCGCCTTCCGGAAGGCGCTCAGCTGATCGAGAACGGCACACCCGTGACCCCGGAACGGGGGCCGGTGCCCATGGTCGGCCACGTCACCTCGAGCTACCGCAGCGCCGCCCTGGAGCGGACCTTCGGCCTCGCTCTGGTCAAGAACGGCCGGAACCGGATCGGCGAGACCCTCCAGGCCCCGCTCGACGGCGGGCTGGTGGACGTCGTCGTCGCAGAACCCGTCCTCTACGACCCCGAAGGGAACCGCCGAGATGGCTGATCAGCTCCTGACCGACATCACCCGCTTCCGCCGCAGCCCGCTGGCTCGCCTTCACGACCGGATGACCGCGGCCTCGGTGACCGGAGCACGCGACGTGGCCCTGCGCGAGATCCCGTTCCTGAACATGGTCGGGATCCGGGTGCGGCCGGGCTCGGCGGCCGCGGAGGCACTGGCCGCCGTGGCCGAGGTGCCCCTGCCCGCCGCCCACGGGGCCGTCACCGGAGATCCCGACGGCGTCGCCGTCGTATGGCAGGGACCCGACGAGTTCCTGCTCGTCAGCCAGGACGAGACCGTCGTCCCCCTGGAGCTGACCGAGACGGCCGACCGGGAGCCCGGCGCCCTGATCAGCCTGTCCACCCATCCGCTGACCACCCAGCTGTGCCGCGCGCTGGCCGGTCACCAGGAATCGGGACAGGTGGTCGATCTCTCGGCCAACCGCACCACCCTGGAGCTGTCCGGGCACTGCGCGCGCGCCGTCCTCGAGAAGGGCTGCCACCTGGACCTGCATCCGCGCGTGTTCGAGGTCGGCACCGCCGTGTCCACCACCCTGGGCCCCGTCCAGGTGATCCTGTGGCGCACCGCGGAACGGACCTGGCGGATCATGCCCCGGGCCTCCTTCGCCGAATACGTCGCCCACTGGCTGATGGACGCGATGACCGAGTTCGCCTCCTCCGAGGTGCCGTAATGGCGCTGTCCGTCCTCGACCTGTTCTGCGTCGGCATCGGGCCCTCCTCCTCCCATACGGTCGGGCCCATGCGCGCTGCCCGGCTCTTCGTCGACGGACTGCGCAAGGACGGGCTGCTGGACTCCCTCACGCGGGTCCGCACCGAGCTCTACGGCTCGCTGGGAGCCACGGGGCACGGGCACGGCTCGGACAAGGCCGTGATCCTGGGGCTGCAGGGCGAGGACCCGGAGACGGTGGACACCGAAACGGCCGACGCCCAGGTGGAGGCCGTCTCGGAGAACCGCCGGCTCATGCTGGACGGAACCCACCCGATCCCCTTCGACCGCCCCGACGACGTCATCATGCACCGTCGCAAGTCCCTTCCCGCCCACCCCAACGGGATGACGTTCTTCGCCTACGGGGAGGACCACCAGCTCGTCAGGGAACGGACCTACTACTCGGTGGGCGGCGGGTTCGTCGTCGACGGCGATGCCAAGGGCTCGGACCGGATCGTCTCCGACACCACCGCGGTGGCCTACCCGTTCACCACGGCCGCCCAGCTGCTCGAGCACTGCCGGCGCGAGGGCAGGTCGATCGCCGAGATCATGCTCGCCAACGAGCTGTCCTGGCGGACCGAGGAACAGCTCCGGTCGCGTCTCCTGCACATCTGGTCCGTCATGCAGGACTGCGTGGAGAACGGCTGCAGCCGCACCGAGGCGACTCTGCCGGGCGGGCTGAAGGTCCGCCGCCGGGCCCCGGCCCTGCGGCTGCGCCTCCGGGAGGCGGAGTCGGCGGCAGCCGCTACGGGGCAGCCGGCACCGGACGCCCTTCAGGCCATGGAGTGGACCAACCTCTACGCCCTGGCCGTCAACGAGGAGAACGCCTCCGGGGGCCGCATCGTCACCGCCCCCACCAACGGGGCCGCCGGCATCATCCCCGCCGTCCTGCATTACTACGCGCGCTTCGTGGCGGGCGCCGGCGACGACGGGGTGGTCGAGTTCCTGCTCACGGCCGCCGCCGTGGGGATCCTCATCAAGGAGAACGCCTCGATCTCCGGCGCGGAGATGGGCTGCCAGGGCGAGGTCGGCTCGGCCTGCTCCATGGCCGCCGCGGGGCTGTGCGCCGTGCTGGGAGGAACACCCGACCAGGTCGAGAACGCCGCCGAGATCGGGATCGAGCACAACCTCGGCCTCACGTGCGATCCCGTGGGCGGGCTCGTGCAGATCCCGTGCATCGAACGCAACGCCATCGCCTCCACCAAGGCCATCAACGCCGCCCGCCTGGCCATGCACGGGGACGGCCGGCACACCGTCTCCCTGGACCAGGTCATCAAGACCATGCGTGAGACCGGCAACGACATGAAGATCAAGTACAAGGAGACCTCTCGTGGTGGATTGGCCGTCAACGTCATCGAATGCTGAACAGCACCGCCCGCAGCCCCAGCAGGCGCCCCCGTCGGCCGAGCTGGTGCTGACCCTCGACTGCCCCGAGAAACCCGGAATCGTCCACGCCGTGAGCAAGGTGCTCCTGGACCACGGGTGCAACATCGTGGAGCTGACCCAGTTCGACGACCGCAGGATCGGCCACTTCTTCATGCGCGTCCGCGTGGCCGCCACCACGGGAGAGGGCCTGGACGAGCAGGCGCTGCGCGCGGATCTCACCCCCGTGGCCGACCAGTTCGGCATGCGGTGGGAGCTGAACCGGCACGGGGCCAGGCGCCGCGTGCTGGTCATGGTCTCCAAGTTCGGCCACTGCCTCAACGACCTGCTCTTCCGCTCCCGCACCGGCGAGCTGCCCGTGGAGATCGTGGCCGTGGTCTCGAACCACCTGGACCATCAGCGGCTCGTGGAGTGGCACGGGATCCCGTTCTTCCATCTGCCCGTCACCCCGGAGACCAAACCCGAGGCCGAAGCCCGGCTCCTGGAGCTCGTGGAGCGCTTCGAGATCGACCTCGTCGTGCTGGCCCGATACATGCAGGTGCTCAGCGACTCCCTGGCCACCAGGATGGCTGGGCGGGTGATCAACATCCATCACTCGTTCCTGCCCAGTTTCAAGGGGGCCAAGCCCTACCACCAGGCCTACGAGCGAGGGGTGAAGACGGTGGGGGCCACCGCCCACTACGTCAACGCCGAGCTGGACGAGGGCCCGATCATCGCCCAGCAGGTGGTGGCGGTCGATCACACCTACGGGCCCGAGGAGCTGGTGGCCGCCGGGCGCGACACGGAGTGCAAGGCGCTCTCCGACGCCGTCAAATGGCACTGCGAGGGCAGGGTCATCCTCCACGGCCATCGGACGGTCGTCCTGCGCTGACGCCGTGCGGGCCCCACGGCTCTGCGTATAGTTATCGGCATGACCTTGCCGAAGCTGGAGACCGCAGCGCGCGTTGGAGATCAGGCATTCGACGCGCTCCACGCGGCGATCAGCAACGGCGACTACCCCGCCGGCCGGCGGCTCCAGATCCGCAATGTGGCCCACGAGCTGGGTATCAGCGTCATGCCCGTGCGGGAGGCGATCAAGCGCCTCGAGGAGATGGGTCTGGTCGAGACCCAGCCCTACCGAGGAGCCGTGGTCAAGGACTTCACCCCCACCGAGCTGCTGCACATCTATGCCGTGCGGCGGGTCCTCGAGGTGGAGGCCGCCGCACAGGGGACGAAGAACCTGACCCGTGAGGACTTCCAGCACCTGGACGATCTGTACGCCGGGCTCAGGAGAGCCGTGGAGGACAACCAGGTCATCGACTATCTGGACCAGGACGAGATGGTCCTGACCACCGTCTATTCCGCGGCGGGCAACCCGGTGCTGATCGAGATGATCCGCACCCTGTGGGGGCGCTGCCGCCACTACAAGATCGTCGGCGCCCGCGACGAGCTGGACCTGGGCAACGCCGTCCACCTCCTGGAGCATCAGGAGCGCCTGATCCAGGCGGTGAAACTCGGGGACTCCGCCGCGGCCGCGCGGATCACCGCCGAGTCCATAGACGCCGCCAGCGCCAGGATCAGGCAGGCCCTCCCCCGCAACCGCTGAGCGGCACCGGCAGGGTCTCCCACCCACCAGCATCATCTCTTGTGTGATCTGTGATCACATCCTAGGGTGTGTTTCACACGACAGGTGCAGTAGCGGCACTGACCACACCGACCCTTCGTGCGGCCGTCCGAAGAACCGGGTCCCCTCCGGGCTCTTCGCCGGCACAACCATCCATCGCCCTGCGGTCGCGAACAGCACGCCCTACCAGGCCGCAGTGGACTCCAAGAGGAGATGCACTCATGAAGGATGTCGTCATCATCGGTGGTGGACTGGCGGGCCTGGCAGCCGCGTGGCGGCTGAGGTACTGGGACACCGTCGTCCTGGAGGCCGGAGGCCGGGTCGGCGGGCGGGTCCGCTCCGAGAAACGCGGCCAGTACTTCCTCAACTGGGGCGGCCACGTCTTCGGGGGCCCCAACACCTCGACCCACGAGCTCCTGAGCGAGACCGGCACCCGTGCCATCAACGTCCCCGGCTCCCTGGCGGGGCTCTCGATGAACGACAAGCTCCTGATCAAAGGACCGCTCCAGACCTACCCCTTCCGGATCCCGCTCGGCATGGGGGACCGGGCCGCCATGGTCAGAGCGGGGATGAAAGTCAGCGCCGACGTCTTCCGGTACGCCCGTGCCACCCGGCGGCGCCCCGGTGAGAGCGGTGAGCAGCGGCAGCAGCGGATCTACGACTTCGAGAACACCCGGTCGTTCCAGGAGTACCTCGGGAACATCTCCCCCGAGGCGGAAGCCTTGTTCCGTCCCACCGTCACCCGGTCGGCGGGCGACCCCGAGCAGATCTCGGCCGGTGCGGGAATCGGCTACTTCAGCCTGGTCTGGAACATCGGGCAAGGCCTGAGCAGGAGCATCCTCGGCGGACCCTCCACCCTCACGGAGACCATCGCCGCCTCGCAGCGCGAACGCATCCATCTCAACGCGGAAGTGGACGAGCTGGTGCAGTACAAGGACCACGTGGTGGTCCGCTACCGGCAGGAGGGCGCCGAGCACGAGGTCCGGGCGCGCACCGCCGTCCTCGCCACTCCCGCCATGGTCAGCCGGAAGATCGGCGTGAACCTGCCCGCCGCCCAGCGCGAGGCCCTGGGCCGGGTCAAGTACGGCTCCTACGTCAGCGCGGCGTTCCTGACCAACGAGGACGGGCCCCGGCCCTGGGACAGGGCTTACGGGATCGCCACGCCCAAACGCTCCATGAACGTCGTCCTGAACATGGGCAACGTGGTGCGCGGCACCGAGAGCTTCCGCCAGCCCGGGGGCAGCATCATGGCCTTCTCCCCCGCGAGCCTGGCCGAGAAGCTGCTGCCGTTGTCGGACGAGCGCATCATCGACACCTACGTCGCCGACCTCGACCAGGTCCTCAAGGGCTTCGGCAGCATCATCGAGGAGGCTCACGTGCAGCGGTGGCACACCGGCGCCCCGTTCTGCTTCCCCGGCCGCGCCAAGATCCAGGACGCGCTGATGCGCCCCGCCGACCGGGTGTTCCTGGCCGGTGACTACCTGGGCAGCCTCTACACCGAGACCGCCATCACCTCGGCCTTCACCGCCGCGCAGAACGCGGCGAGCCTGCTGGCCACCGAGCGCCAGACGAACCTGGCCCGGTGATCTCCGGCGGAGGTCACCGAACACCCATCCGTCCGCCCCAGAACCGACCCTGAACCGAGCCCGAAGGGAACCACCGATCATGGCCCCAGAAATCCACGGCGTGCTCACCGCGCTGTCCACACCGTTCGACGCCGACGAGGCGATCGACCTGCCTCTCCTGCGGACCGTGGTCGACCGCTCGGTCGACCACGGCGTCAACGGTGTCGTGGCGGGCGGCTCCACGGGAGAGTTCGCCTCCCTCGACAACGACGAACGCCGCCGCCTCGTGGACGCCGTCGCCGAGCACGCGGCAGGGCGGGTCCCCGTCATCGCGCAGACGGGCGCGACGACGACGCGCGAGGCCATCCGGCATTCCCGGGCCGCCCAGGAATCCGGCGCCGACGTGCTGATGGTGGTCACGCCGTTCTACGAGCCCCTCACGCTCACGGAGACCGTCGCCTACATCAAGGAAGTGGCCTCCGCGGTGGAGCTGCCCGTGATGCTGTACAACATCCCCGGCGCCACGGGCGTGAACCTGGACCCGGCCACCGTCAGGTCCGTGGCCGAGGAATTCGAGAACATCCGCTACATCAAGGACTCCAGCGCCGACTGGGAGCAGGGTCTGCAGCTGATCCACCACAACAGCGACGTCATCGGCACCTTCATCGGGTGGGACAGCTACATCTACAGCGCGCTGGCCGAAGGTGCGGCCGGGGTGATGGCCGGCGCCGCGAACGTGGTGCCCGCGGAGATCGTCTCCGTGTATCAGGCCATCTCCGAGAACCGCCTCCAGGACGCCCTGGAGGACTGGAAGCGCCTCTACCCGGTCATCGACGCGATGATCTCCGAGCCGTTCATCGCGGCCGTCAAGGCGGGGCTGCGCCTGCAGGGCGTCCCTGCGGGCGTGCCGCGGCAGCCGATGAGCGACGTCTCCCCAGAAGCCGAAGCACGTATCGAACGGGCCCTGAAGGCCCTCAAGGAAGGTGAGCAGGCATGAGCAAGGAAACCACGGACTTCGAGATCCGGCGAGCCTCCGGGGAAGGACTGCTGAAGGACGGCGATCTGCCGCCCGCGCAGCACTTCATCAACGGGTCCTTCCAGGCGGGGGAACCGGGCGAGCACACCACGCTGGTCAACCCGGCCACGGGTGAGAGCATCGCGCAGATCCCCATGGGGACGGCCGCCGACGTCGATGTGGCCGTCGAGGCCGCGGCGGAGGCCGCGGAGGCCTGGCGCGAGCTGACCCCCAAGGAACGCGCCGACCTCCTGTTCGAGGTCGCCGCCCGGGTCGAGCAGCACGCCGACGTCCTGGCCCGGCTGGAGGCGGCCAACGCCGGGAAGCCGCGCGAGGTGGCCGACGACGACGTCGCCGGCACCGTCGACATCTTCCGGTTCTCGGCCGGGGCCTGCCGGGCCTTCACCGAGATGGGCTCCGCGGAGTACGTGAGGGAGCACACCTCCATCATCCTGCGCGAGCCCGTCGGGGTGGTCGGGGCGATCGTGCCCTGGAACTACCCGCTGCTGATGGGCGCCTGGAAGCTGGCCCCGATCCTGGCGGCCGGCAACACCGTGGTCCTCAAGCCGTCGGAGCAGACCCCGCTCACCATGCTGAAGCTCGCGGAGATCGTCGCCGACGTGCTGCCGCCCGGTGTCTTCAACGTGGTCACGGGCCTGGGCCGTGAAGTGGGCGCCCGCCTCGCGGAGCACCCCGGCATCGCCCTGGTGGCGCTCACGGGCAGTGTCGGCAGCGGTCAGAAGGTGGCCACCAGCGCCGGTGAGAGCCTCAAGCGGGTCCACCTGGAGCTGGGCGGCAAGGCCCCGGTGGTGATCTTCGACGACGCCGACCTCGGGAAGGCCGCCGAGGCTCTCCGCGCCGCCGGGTACTGGAACTCGGGCCAGGAATGCGGCGCCGGCACCCGCGTGCTGGTCCACGAGTCCGTCGCCGACGAGTTCGCGCGCCTGCTGGTCGAGCAGGTGTCCACCCTGACCGTGGGCGACCCGGCTGCCGGAGACGACATCGAGATCGGGCCGCTGGTCTCCGAGGCCCATTTCGACCGCGTCACCGGATTCCTGGACCGCGCCCTCGAGGACGGGGCGACGGCGGCGATCGGCGGCGGGCGCCTGCCGGGCCCCGGTTTCTACGTGGCGCCGACGGTGCTGACCGACGTCGCCCCGGGCTCGGAGGCCTCGCAGGAGGAGATCTTCGGCCCGGTGGTGACGGTGGAGACGTTCTCCACCGAGGAGGAGGCCGTCAGGCGCGCCAACGAGGTGCCGTACGGCCTGTCCGCCTCCGTGTGGACCCGGGACGCCGCGCGGTCGCTGGACCTGCCCCGGAAGATCGACGCCGGCACCGTCTGGGTGAACTGCCACCTCGTGCTGGCCAACGAGGTCCCCTGGGGCGGGTTCAAGGGTTCCGGCTACGGCCGCGACCTGTCCGTCTACGCCCTGAACGACTTCTCCCGTACGAAGCACGTGCAGATCAACCACTCGCGCTGAACGGCTCAGCTCCCGAACGGACGACGGCGGTCCGGGCCTCCGAGAGGCCCGGACCGCCGTCGTTGCAGATGCGGTTACCAGATCAGCGCTTGACCTTCTTGAGCTGCTGGGTCCAGAACATGCTGGTGGTCACCAGGTCGGTGCCGTCCCAGGCGTCGAGACCCGTGATCTCGGGGAGGTCCGAGCCCCGGAAGACGGGTTCCTCGCCACGCCGGCGCTGGGCCTCGTAGTTCTTGAGCACCTTGATCGCGACCGGGGCGAGCAGGACGATGGCGATCAGGTTGATCGTCACCATGAAGGCCATGGACACGTTGGCCATCGCCCAGACGAGCTCCAGGGCTGCCACGGCGCCCAGCATCACGAAGGCCAGGACGAGCACGCGGAAGACGATCATGGCCTTCCGGGAGCCGGTGAGGAACATGATGTTGGCCTCGCCGTAGAAGTAGTTGCCGAGCACCGAGGAGAACGCGAAGAGGAAGATCGCCACCGTCAGGAAGTGAATCGCCCAATCGCCCAGCTGAGCCGCCAGCGCCGACTGGGTCAGCCCCGCGCCCTGGGCGCTGTCGCCGAACTCCGGATTGGAGAGCAGGACGATGAACGCCGTCATGGAGCAGATCAGCCAGGTGTCGAAGTAGACGCCCAGGGACTGCACGTACCCCTGCTTGGCGGGGTGGGAGATGGAGGCGGTGGCGCCGGCGTTGGGGGCCGAGCCCATGCCCGCCTCGTTGGAGAACAGGCCGCGCTGCATGCCGAGCATGAATACGCCGAACAAGCCGCCCACCGCGAACTCGCGGATGCCGAAGGCTCCCAGGACGATGTCCGCGACCATGTTCGGGACCTCGGTGATGTTCAGGACCACCACGAGCAGCCCCAGCACCACGTAGGCGATGGCCATGATCGGGACGACGGCCTGGGTGATCGCGGAGATGCGGCGGACGCCCCCGAAGATGATCAGAGCCGTGAGGACCACGATCAGGAGGCCCACGATCACGCGGAACATCATGCTGTCGGAGGAGGTCAGGTCGATGCTGAACGAGCCCGCGAGGGAATCGACGATCGCGTTGGACTGCACGGAGTTGAATACGAACGCGTAGGTCACGGTGATGATGACGGCGAAGAGCGCGCCCATCCACTTGGCGTTCAGGCCGTGGGTCATGTAATAGGCGGGACCGCCGTAGTAGCCATGGCGCCCGGTCCGCTTGTAGAGCTGGCCCAGCAGGGATTCGGTGAAGGCGCTGGCGCCGCCGACCGCGGCGATCGCCCACATCCAGAACACCGCCCCGGGTCCGCCCAGGCTGATCGCCAGCGCTACGCCCGCGATATTGCCCGTTCCCACGCGAGCCGCGGCCGAGACGGTGAAGGCCCGGAAGGACGAGATGCCCTTCTTGCCGTCCTTGTCCTCTCCCGGAGGGTCGCCCAGCACCCGGATCATCTCCGGGATGGACCGCCATTGCACAGCGCGGGTCCGGACGGTGAGGTAGACCCCCGCACCGATCAGGATCACGAAGACGACGTACCAGACCCAGGTGTCCACGGTGCCGA
The DNA here is from genome assembly GCF_008831305.1 of Kocuria coralli. GTDB lineage: Bacteria > Actinomycetota > Actinomycetes > Actinomycetales > Micrococcaceae > Kocuria > Kocuria coralli. The sequence continues at coordinate 125,274 of NZ_ML708616.1, read as the reverse complement.
CAAGTTCTATGAGCTGTTCCACGGTTCCTCCGATGGTGAGAGGGAGACAGACTGCCGAGACCATACCGCCATACGGCGCTGAGATGCTGGCGCTCGACCCGGGGAACTGTACAGCAGCGGCGTTTCGGGCCTGTGTTACATGGTGCGGCCCCATTTCCTGCCGAGTAGTGAGTTGAGCCGCCCGTCGGAGGCGACGGGCGGCTCAACTCACTACTCGGCAGGGGGAGTCGTCGGACTCACTCGGGGACGACGCGCACCGCTCCCTTGTCGGCGGAGGTCACCATGGAGGCGTAGGCCTTCAGCGCCTGCGAGACCTTGCGCTCGCGGGGCTTGGCGGGCTTCCACGGGAGCGGCCCCATGGCCTCGCGGCGACGGGCGAGCTCGGCATCGTCGACGTCGACGCGCAGCACGCGGTTCTCGACGTCGATCACGATCGGGTCGCCGGTCTCGATCAGGGCGATGGCGCCGCCGCCGGCGGCCTCCGGGGACATGTGGCCGATGGACAGCCCCGAGGTGCCGCCCGAGAAACGGCCGTCCGTGATCAGCGCGCACTTCTTCCCGAGCCCCAGGCCCTTGAGGTAGGAGGTCGGGTAGAGCATCTCCTGCATCCCCGGCCCGCCCTTGGGCCCTTCGTAGCGGATGACGACGATGTCGCCCTCCTGCACGTTCTTGGACAGGATCTCGAACACCGCCTCGTCCTGGGACTCGACCACGAACGCCTTGCCCTCGAAGTGGAAGAGCTCCGGGTCGATGCCGGCGGTCTTGATGATCGCGCCGTCCTCGGCGATATTGCCGAACAGCACGCAGAGGCCCCCCTCGACGGTGTAGGCGTGCTCGAGGTCGCGGATGCACCCCTCGGCGGCGTCGAGGTCGTGGGACTCGTACATGTTGGCCTGGGAGAAGGCCTGCGTGGTGCGCACGCCTCCCGGGGCGGCCAGGAAGTGGGCCTTAGCGTCGTCGGTGGCCGTGCCGGAACGGATGTCCCAGGTGTCCAGCCACTCGCCGATGGTCTCGGAGTGCACGGTGTGCACCGTCTCGTCCAGCAGCCCGCCGCGGCGCAGCTCTCCCAGGATGGCGGGGATGCCGCCGGCGCGGTGCACGTGCTCGATGTGGTACTTCGTCGAGTTCGGCGCCACCTTGGCCAGACAGGGGACCTTGCGGGACAGGGCATCGATGTCGGACATGGTGAAGTCCACGCCGGCCTCCTGGGCGGCGGCGAGGATGTGCAGCACGGTGTTGGTGGAGCCGCCCATCGCGACGTCCAGGGCCATGGCGTTGCTGAACGCGCTCTTGGTGGCGATCGAGCGGGGCAGCACCGAGTCGTCGTCGTCCTCGTAGTACCGCTTCGCCGACTGCACGATCCGCCGTCCGGCCTCCTCGAACAGGCGCTTGCGGTTGAGGTGCGTGGCGAGGGTGGTGCCGTTGCCCGGCAGGGAGAGCCCGAGCGCCTCGGTCAGGCAGTTCATCGAGTTGGCGGTGAACATCCCGGAGCAGGATCCGCAGGTGGGGCAGGCGCTCTCCTCGATCAGGGCCAGCTGCGCGTCCGAGACGGACTCGTCCACCGCCATGACCATGGCGTCGACCAGATCGACGCGGTGCTCCACCACGCCCTCGATGCCCTCGCCGGACTCCATGGGGCCGCCGGAGACGAAGATCGTGGGGATGTTCAGGCGCATCGCGGCCATGAGCATGCCCGGGGTGATCTTGTCGCAGTTGGAGATGCAGACCAGGGCGTCGGCGCAGTGCGCGTTGACCATGTACTCGACGGAATCGGCGATGATGTCGCGGCTGGGCAGCGAGTAGAGCATGCCGTCATGGCCCATGGCGATGCCGTCGTCGACGGCGATGGTATTGAACTCCTTGGCCACGCCGCCGGCCTCCTTGACCGCCGAGGCCACCAGCTGGCCCATGTCCTTGAGGTGGACGTGGCCGGGGACGAACTGGGTGAAGGAGTTGGCGATCGCGATGATCGGCTTGCCGAAATCCTCGCTACCCATACCGGTGGCCCGCCACAGGGCGCGGGCGCCGGCCATGTTGCGGCCGGTGGTGGATGTGGCAGAACGAAGCTGCGGCACGATGACTCCTCAAACAGATCTCACTGGCATTCGGCGTCGGGCCGCGCGGTTCCGGGCGGACCTGAAGCCCGCCCATCCGGGACGCGGTTCCCGCGCCAGGGTCGTCGACTCATCTCGACGACCCGCACAACGACGGCGACGGCCGCGTTGTTCCGTCATGTTCACGCTTCTAGGCCCGAACGCCTACCGCAAGATTGGCACGAACGTCGGCTTCGGGCTAATCTTGCGGTAGATATTTGCTAATGGGAACTTCCCTCCGAAAGGCTTCACCGTGACCAACCAGCACTCTCGGGACCAAGGGCCGTCGTACACGGGCGCCCCGAAGTACGAGCGGCCGGTGTACCAACCACCGCAATATCAGGGGGCCCCGCCCTACCAGGCCGGGCCCAACGGCTCCGCGCACTATCCCGCACACGGCTCCGGACAGTACAACCAGCCCTACCAGGACCCCTACTCGCCGCCCCCGGCCCGCGCCAAGGGATCCCCGCCGCTATGGGTCGGCATCCTGGTCACCTGCCTGGGACCGGTACTGGGCGTCATCGGGATCGTGCTGTCCTTCGTCTTCGGAGTCCAGCAACTGGACCGCGAGATGAGGGAGGCCCAGCCGGGCAGCGTGCACGAGCTCTCGGCCGATGTCACCCACACCCTCTACGCCCCGAGCGGCGACGCGATCTCGGCGGCCGGGTGCAGCATCTACGGCCCCGACTTCGAGGCGATCACGCTGACGGGAACGTCCAGCCCCACCGAACTGAGCCGCGACGGCGAGTCCTACGTGGAGGTCGGCGAGTTCACCACCACGAGCAGCGGCACGTATCGCACCACCTGCCCGGGCTCCTCCGATCTCGTGGCCATCGAGGGCAACGGCTACCTCACCCTCGGCCTCGGGGTCATCGGGTCCCTGCTCATCGGCGGCATCACTTGCGTCATCGGCATCGTGCTGATCATCGTCAACCGCGTCACCGCCTCCAGACGACGGCAGTCGTACTGGCCCCAGCGCTAGCCCCCCGCCCGCATACTCGACGACCCCACCGATCAACCCCCACCGAAAGGCCCGTCATGAGCACCTCCGACAACGAGCAGCCGGACCCGCAGAACCCTGGCGAGGGGCAGCACTCCGCGCCTCAGTTCGGAGGCGCGGCCTCCGATGCACCGCAGTACGGCCAGCAGCCGGCGGCGGGACAGTACCCGCCCGCCGGACAGCAGTCCTACTCCAGCACCCCGCAGTACCAGCCAGCCGCAGGCCAGGGCGGCTACCCGCAGCAGAACCCCGGGCAGAGCGGGCAGAAGGTCAAGGGCACCCCGCCTTTGTGGCTGGGCATCGTCGTCACCATCGCCGGTCCCGTGATCGGCATCCTCGCGCTGATCATCTCCCTGGTCTCCCTCGGGGGCACGGTCTCCGAGTACGCCGAGGCGCAGCCGGGCAGCACCCACACCCTGGAAGCGGATCAGGACTACTGGATCGTCTCCGGGGACGGTTCGACCACCGTCAGCTCGTGCACCGTCTCCGGACCGGACGCCGGCACGGTGGACGTCAACGTGAACCCGAGCACCTCGGCCTCGGCGCAGACGGGCGACACGGACATGAACCTGGTGGCCACCTTCACCTCCGGGGAGGCGGGCGACTACAACGTCTACTGCTCGGGTCTGATGAGCACCGACACCTACGTGATCGAGGCCAACCTCGGCGGCATCATGGCCGGGGCCATGGGGATCGTCGGAGGTCTCCTGGTCGGCGGGCTGATCTTCGTGGTCGGCATCGTGCTGATCATCATCAATCGCGTGACCGCCTCCCGCCGTCGCCGTGCCGCAGGTATAGGCTGACCGGGACGAGGACCCACGCCCCCTCGGCGGCCACGCGCAGGACGCGAGTCGCCGAACCCGAGGGATAGCATGGATCCCACGATCGGGGGCCGGGCCGACCACTCGCGTCGGCCCGGCCCTTCATCGCCGCCCTTGATCGCCGACGCTTAAGGACCGATTCAGTGGCCAAGTCCGCTCACCACCTGCCGAAGGCCGACGACACCAACGAATTCTCGGTATCGCTGGCCAAAGCCGTCGACCCGCTGATCCTGGCCCTGGACGTCGGCTCCACCGCCAGCAGGGGAAGCCTGCACGACGCGCAGGGCGTTCCCATCCGGGGCTACCGGCACAAGGTGCCGCACAGCTTCACCTCCGCCGGGGACGGCACCAGCATCATCGATGCCGATCAGGTGGTCGAGGAACTGGCCTCGATCATCGACGCCGTGATCGGCACGCGCAAAGAGCTCGTCGGCAGGGTCAAGGGCGTGGCCATCGACACCTTCGCCTCCTCGCTGGTCGGCGTGGACGCCAACCACCGGGCCACCAGCCCCTGCTACACCTACGCGGACTCCCGCTCCACCCCCCAGCTGGCCCAGCTGCGCGAAGAGGTGGACGAGCGAGAGCTCCAGCAGCTGACGGGCGCTCGCCTGCACACCTCCTATCTCGCCCCGCGTTTCCGGTGGCTGCGGGAGAACGAGCCCGAGCAGATGGCCGCTACCAAGCGGTGGCTCTCCCTGGGCGAATACTTCCACTTCCGCCTGCTCGGCAAGGCACGAGCCGGCACGGCCGTCGCCGCCTGGACCGGGCTGCTGGACCGGCGTACGGGCGACTGGTCGGACCGGATGCTGGAGCTCGCCCGGATCGACCGCTCCCAGCTCTCGCTGATCGCCCGCCCGACGCAGCCGATCCTCGAGGTCCCTTCCGGGGTCCTCCAGCGCTGGCCGGCGCTGCGTGACGCTCACTGGTTCGCGCCCATCGCCGACGGTCTGGCCCAGAACGTGGGAGCGGGGGGCCGTGACGAATCCACGATCGTCACGTCCATGTCCACCTCGGGGGCCATGCGCGTCCTCGTCCACCGGACCCCGGAGGAGATCCCCTACGGCCTGTGGTGCTACCGCATCGACGACAAGCGCAGTCTGCTGGGCGGGGCGATCAACGACGTCGGACGCGCCGTGGACTGGGCGGCCAGGACCTTCGCCCTGCCCGAGGGCGTGGACTCCACCGATATCGCCGACCGGCCCTACCGGAAGGACCTCCCCGTCTTCCTCCCGTACCTGACCGGGGAGCGTTCGACCGGCTGGGTGGGCGGCGCCAAGGCCATGGCCCTGGGGATCACGGAGTCCACCGGCCCGGAGGACCTGGCCCGGGCCGTCATGGAGGGCATCGTGCTGTCCCTGGGACGCGTGGCCGAGCAGCTCAAGGAGGCCGCGGGGGACGTGGACCGCCTGGTGGCGACCGGCGGCGTGTCGCAGAACGTACCGGGCGTCCAGCAGCTCCTGGCCGACCATCTGGGCCGGGAGACCATCCAGGCCACCTTCAAGCGCTCCACGTTGCGCGGTACCGCCGTCATGGCCGCCGAGGTGCTGGCCCCGGAGATCTCTGCGGCGGAGGCACCCCGCGACCACACCTTCAAGCCGCGGGAGAAGCATCGCGAGCACTGGGACCGGCTCTCCGAGCGCTTCGAGGACGGCTACTCGAAGCTCATCGGGTCCTGACCGGGAACGCAGGCCCATGCCGCTGACCCGAGACCAGGTGGTCGAAGCCGCCCTGACCGTGGCCGGCGACTACGGCCTGGGCGACCTGTCGATGCGGCGCGTCGCCACCGAGCTGGGCGTGCAGGCCGGTGCGCTGTACTGGCACGTGGGCAGCAAGCAGGAGCTCCTGATCGCCGTGGCACGGCGGGTCCTGGATCCCGCGGAAGGTGCCGCGCCGTGGCCGGGCTCCCCGCAGGCCGTCCTGGCAGAGTTCCGGAGGCGGCTACTGGCGATCCGCGACGGGGCGGAGATCGTGGCGGTGGCGCACGCCGACCAGCCGAGCCGCCTCTCGCCCGTACCCGAGCTCCGGGACCAGCTGGAGTCCCTGGGCCGGGGGGATGCCGGCGCTACGGCCGAGAACCTGGTCCGCTGGACGCTGGGATCCGTGCTGACCCAGCAGACCGCCCGCTCCCTGGCAGAGGCCGCCGACCCCGGTCAGCCGGGGTCGGACCGCTCGGACGCGCGCTTCGACCGGGATTTCCAGGACGGCCTGCGGACGCTGCTCGCCGCGGCGGTTCCCGAGGGGCACGCCGCCGGCCCGGCGGCCTGACTCGCATCCGGCGTCCTCCGGCCGGCCACGGCGGGGCACAGACCTCGTCTCGCGCGGAGAGGGCCGCGCGTGCCAGGATGAGGAGCGCAACCATCCAGAGCGACCGAGAGATCTGGCTCGTCGACGTCGCAGCAACCCCGGACGGCCGCTGAACAGCCGCGCCCGCCCCATGGTGCTCCCGCCAGGACCGATGGAAAGGACGTACAGCCCCATGCTGAATTCCGACCGTATCCGCACCACCCACGTGGGCTCGCTGCCCCGCACCCCCGAGCTGCTGGCCGCCAACGAGGCCTACCAGGAGGGGCGGATCACCTGGGACGATCTGACGGCGACCATGCGCAGCGGCGTGACGGATATCGTCGCCACCCAGCGGGAGATCGGCATCGACGTCGTCAACGACGGCGAATACGGGCACACCATGTCCTCGGCGGTCGACTACGGCGCCTGGTGGAACTATTCGTTCTCGCGCCTGGGCGGCCTGACCCCCTCGGACGAGGACCGCTGGGCCACCACGGAGAAGCACCGGTCCTCGCCGGGCAACATCGTGCTGACCACGTTCACGGACCGCCGGGACCGGGAGCGCTTCCGGGAGGCCTATGAGGACCCGTCGTCGGGGATCCTGACCGCGCGCAAGGCCGTCAAGCAGCCGAAGATCACCGGGCCGCTGACCTACACGGGACAGGATGCCGTGGCCGCCGACATCACGAACCTCAAGGCCGCCATGGAACGGACCGGCGCCACGGAGGGATTCCTGGCGGCGCTCTCCCCCGGATCCTGCGCCCGGGTGAGCAACGAGTACTACGCGACCGACGAGGAGCTGGTCTACGCCTGCGCCGACGCCATGCGCGAGGAGTACAAGGCCATCGTCGACGCGGGGCTGATCGTGCAGATCGACGACCCCTCGATCGCCGAGTCCTGGGACCAGATCAACCCCGAGCCCGCGGTCGAGGACTACCTGGGCTTCATCCAGCTGCGGATCGAGGCCCTGAACCACGCCCTGCGTGGCCTTCCGCAGGATCAAGTGCGGTTCCATCTGTGCTGGGGGTCCTGGCACGGCCCGCACACCACGGACCTGGAGCTCAAGCACCTGATCAGGCCCTTGCTGTCGATCGACGCCGGGGGCTACTCCTTCGAGGCCGCCAACGTGCGCCACGCCCACGAATGGAGGCTCTGGGCGGACGCCGGCCTGCCCGAGGACAAGGTGATCGTCCCCGGCGTGGTCTCGCATTCGACCAACGTGGTCGAGCATCCCGAGCTGGTGGCCGACCGGATCGGAAACTTCGCCTCCGCCGTGGGCCGCGAGCGCGTCATCGCCTCGACCGACTGCGGGCTCGGCGGGCGCCTGCATCCGCAGATCGCCCGGGCCAAGCTCGGCTCCCTGGTCGCCGGCGCCCGGATGGCCAGCGATCGCCTGTTCTGATCATGCGGCCGAGGCGCCCCGGCGGCGTCCCGGCCTCCGCCGCTCATTCCCCGACCCGCACCTGAGGAGACCTCCGTGCAGCGTTCCGAGAACCACATCCTGACCACCCATGCGGGTTCCCTGCCCCGCACCCGCGACCTGATCGACGCCGCCAGGGCCCGGGTCGCCGGAGAGGACTACGACCGTCTGCTCTCCGACGCCGTCGACGGCGTGGTCGCCCGCCAGCACGGCACCGGCATCGACGTCGTCAACGACGGCGAATACGGGCACGCCATGGCCGAGGACGTCGACTACGGCGCCTGGTGGCACTACATCTTCGCCCGCCTGGACGGGCTGGCCCCCGGCACCAGGACCCTGGCCGAGCAGCCGGTGCGCCGCTCCGGGCCTGGCAAGGTGGAGCTCACCAGCTTCGGCGACCGCCGCGACTGGACCAGGTTCTCCGAGGCCTACCAGGATCCGTCGTCGGGAATCTTCACGGGCAAGCCGGCCCCGTTCCCGGTGTTCGACGGGCCCATCAGGTACATCGGCCAGGAGGCCGTGGCGCGCGACATCGCCAACCTGAAGGCGGCGATGGCGAAGGCCGGAGCCACCGAGGGGTACCTCGCCGCGCTCTCCCCGGGCTCCTGCGCCCGTCTCGAGGACAACCACTACGGCAACGAGGACGATGTCCTGGCCGCCTGCACCGAGGCCATGCGCGAGGAGTACAAGGCCATCACGGACGCGGGGCTGATCGTGCAGATCGACGACCCCTCGATCGCGGAGAACTGGGACCAGATCAACCCCGAGCCCACAGTCGAGGACTATGTGGCCTTCACCCGCAAGCGCGTGGAGGCCATCAACGAGGCGCTGCGCGGGATCCCTCCCGAGCAGGTCCGCTTCCACCTGTGCTGGGGCTCCTGGCACGGACCGCACACCACAGACATCGAGTTCCGCCACATCGCCGGGCTCATGCTCGAGATCAACGCCGGGGCCTACTCCTTCGAGGCGGCCAACGTGCGTCACGAGCACGAGTGGAAGGTCTGGGAGGACCTCGCCCTGCCCGAGGACAAGGTGATCATCCCGGGGATCGTGTCGCATGCGACCAACGTGGTGGAGCACCCGGAGCTGGTGGCCGAGCGGATCGAGAGGTTCGCCTCCATCGTCGGACGCGAACGCGTCATCGCCTCGACCGACTGCGGGCTCGGCGGGCGGGTCCATCCGCAGATCGCCCAGGCCAAGCTCGAGACGCTGGTGGCCGGCGCGAGGATCGCCTCCGACCGCCTTTTCTAGTCTCGCTCCCCCGCTGATCCCGGGCTCGTCCCGCCTGCGCATCGCGCACGGCGGGACGAGCCCGATTTCCATGCGGAGGCGGGGAACGTCGTCGTGCCCCAGGGAATCCTTGCGAAAAAATCGTATCTGATATGTCCTGCGGTAGTGACAGGGCTCACAGGGACGCCTAGGATTCCAGTAATTGCCGACCAATCGGTAAGTAAATCAGGGCGACACCGTCCCCGACCTCACGGGAGACTTCCATGAGCACTACGGCGACCTCGGGCTCCAAACGGGGCCATGAGATGACGCGCGAGGAGAAGAAGGTCCTCGCAGGCACGCTCGTCGGCACCACGATCGAGTGGTACGACTTCTTCATCTACGCCCAGGCCGCGGGCTTCATCCTTGCCACCCACTTCTTCAACCCGCTGGGCGAGGAGAATGCAGCCATGGCCCAGGTGGTCTCCTGGGCTTCGCTGGGCATCAGCTTCCTATTCAGGCCCCTCGGCGCGATCGTGGCCGGGCACATCGGGGACAAGTTCGGCCGCAAGGTCGTCCTGGTCCTCACCCTGGTGGGCATGGGCGGTGCCACCACCCTGATCGGCCTGCTGCCCACCTACGCGGCCATCGGCATCTGGGCCCCGATCATCCTGGTCCTGCTGCGCATCCTTCAGGGCTTCTCCGCCGGCGGCGAATGGGGCGGTGCCGCCCTGATGGCCGTCGAGCACGCGCCGCGGCACAAGCGCGGCCTGTTCGGTGCCTATCCGCAGGTCGGCGTACCCCTGGGCATGCTGCTGGCCACCGGTTTCATGTTCCTGATGACCTCGACGCTGACGCCCGAGCAGTTCGAGTCCTGGGGCTGGCGGGTTCCGTTCCTGTCCTCCGTGGTGCTGATCGTCGTCGGTTACCTGATCCGCGTGACCGTCGACGAGTCGCCGGTGTTCAAGGAGATGCAGCTGCGCAAGGCGGAGTCCTCCGCACCGCTGAGCCAGCTCATGAAGAAGAACAAGCGGGAGGTCAGCCTGGCCGCCTTCATCTTCGCCGGGAACAACGCCGTGGGCTACATGGTGATCGCCTTCTTCTCCGCCTACGGCGTCAGGGCACTGGGCATGGAACGCTCCGAGACCCTGGTGGCCTCCCTGGTCGGCGGCCTGGGCTGGCTGATCTTCACCATGTTCGGCGGCTACATCTCGGACCGCATCGGACGCCGCCTGACCTTCCAGATCGGCTACGGCGTCCTGATCGTCTGGTCGATCCCCATGTGGCTGTTGCTCGACACGGCATCCCTGCCCCTGTTCGCGGCCGCGATCTTCCTGCTGACCATCGGGCTCGGCCCCTCCTACGGCCCGCAGTCCGCGATGTACGCGGAGATGTTCCCGGCCCGCGTCCGCTACTCCGGCGTCTCGATCGGCTACGCCTTCGGCTCGATCATCGGCGGCGCCTTCGCCCCCATGATCGCCGAGCTGATCCTCAGCCAGACCGGTCAGGGGTGGATGGTCGGGGTCTACATGGTGGCCATCTGCCTGATCTCCTTCATCGCCGTGAGCTTCGTCCGCCGCTCCGATCAGGAACGCGACCTGCACGTGGAGGAGGCCCACCAGGAGTACCTGTCCGGGCACCCCGAGTTCATCGAGGAGAATCCGACCGCGGCCCAGATGATCCTGGACGAGGGCTCGGCCCGCGGACCGTCCTCGTGACAGCAGAACTGATCCGCTCCCCGGCCGGTCCGTCCGGCCCACGGGCCGGAACCTGCGGCAGCCCCCTCACGGTGCCCGCCGGTTCCGGCCCGCGCCATACCCATTGACCCGTCCCGGCTGCCGTGGCATGTTTATGTGAACGATCGGTCGGTAATTACCGAGGACCCGCGCGAGCTGAGGAGAACAGTGACCCAGATGCCCCAAGCATTCCTGGTGGGAGGCGCCCGGACACCCGTGGGCCGGTACGGAGGAGCGCTCTCCGGCGTGCGCCCGGACGATCTCGCCGCCCTGTGCATCCGCCGGACGGTGGAGGACACGGGACTCGACCCCGCCGTCGTGGACGAGGTGATCCTGGGCAACGCCAACGGGGCGGGCGAGGAGAACCGCAACGTGGCCCGCATGGCCTGGCTGCTCAACGGATACCCGCAGACCGTCCCCGGCATCACGGTCAACCGCCTGTGCGCCTCCGGCATGTCCGCGATCACCATGGCCCAGCAGATGATCGCCTCCGGCGCAGCGGAGGTGGTCGTGGCAGGCGGAGTGGAATCGATGTCCCGGGCGCCGTGGGTCCAGGCCAAGCCGACCACCGCGTTCGCCAAGCCGGGAGAGTCCTTCGACACCTCGATCGGCTGGCGCTTCGTCAACCCCGCCTTCGTCTCCGGTGAGCTCAGCCGCGACGGCAAGACGACATACTCGATGCCGGAGACGGCCGAGGAGGTCGCCCGGATCGACGGCGTGAGCCGCGAGGACTGCGACGCCTTCGCCGCGCAGTCCCATGAACGCGCCCTGGCTGCGATAGGGCAGGGCAAATTCGCGGGCGAGATCGTTCCCGTCACCGTGCACGACCGGAAGGGCAGGCCGTCCGTCGTCGACACGGACGAGGGACCGCGCGAAGGCTCCACCTCCGGGGTGCTGGCCAGGCTGCGCCCGGTGGTCTCCGGCGGGTCGGTGGTCACGGCGGGCAACTCGTCATCGCTGAACGACGGCGCCTCGGCGGTCGTCGTGGCCTCGGAGGCGGCCGTCAGGAAGTACGGCCTGCAGCCCCGCGCCCGGGTGGTGCTGGGCGCCTCCGCCGGACTGGAGCCGGAGATCATGGGCCTCGGTCCCGTCCCGGCTTCCCGGAAGGCGCTGTCCCGGGCGGGGTGGACGGTCGGGGACCTGGGCGCGGTGGAGATCAACGAGGCCTTCGCCTCCCAGTCCCTGGCCTCCATCCGGCGGCTGGACCTGGATCCGGAGATCGTCAACCGCTGGGGCGGGGCGATCGCCCTGGGCCACCCCCTCGGATCCTCCGGCTCCAGGATCGCCATCACCCTGCTCAACCGCATGGAGGACGAGGGCGCCACACGGGGCCTGGCCACCATGTGCATCGGCGTGGGCCAGGGCGCCGCCCTCCTGCTGGAAAGGGCGTGACGCGATGAACGTTTCCGATTCGACGACGTTCACGGCGCTGACCGTCCGCTCGACGGAGGACCGCGTCCATGTCCAGCTGGACCGGCCGGAGGTGCGCAACGCGATCGACGCCGCCATGGTCGAGGAACTGCACGCGGTGTGCACCCACCTGGAGCGCGACCCGCGGACGCTGATCCTCACGGGCACTACCGTGAACGGCAAGGGGATCTTCGCCTCCGGCGCGGACATCGGCCAGCTGCGCGACCGACGGCGGGCCGACGCGCTGCGGGGGGTCAACTCCCGCCTGTTCGACCGGATCGCCAGGCTGCCCATGCCGGTAATCGCGGCCCTGGACGGCTACGCCCTCGGCGGCGGGGCGGAGCTCGCCTGGGCCGCGGACTTCCGGCTGGGCACGCCGCAGCTCAAGATCGGCCAGCCGGAGACCGGCCTGGGCATCATCGCCGCGGCAGGGGCGCTGTGGCGCCTCAAGGAACTGGCCGGCGAGTCGCTCGCCAAGGAGATCCTGCTGGCCGGCCGGGTCCTCACGGCCGAGGAGGCCCTGGCCGCCGGCCTGACCAGCGAGATCCACGAGGCCGACGGTCTCCTGGACGCCGCGCACGCCCTGGCCGACCGGATCGCACGGCAGGACCCCCTGGCCGTGCAGATCAGCAAGAAGGTGTTCCACATGCCGCGCGAGGCGCACCCCGCCGTGGACGAGCTCGCCCAGGCCATCCTGTTCGAGTCCCAGGCCAAGTTCGATCGTATGCAGGCGTTCCTGGACCGGAAGAAGACAGACCGGCAGAAGACGGGAGACACGAAGGATGACTGAAGAACACGCACGGAACGTCCCCGCCAGCGTGGGCGTGCTCGGCGGCGGCCGCATGGGCGGCGGCATCGCGCATGCCTTCCTGGTCTCGGGGGCCGCCGTCGTCGTCGTCGAGGTCTCCGCGGCGGCTGCCGAAGCGGCCAGGGAGCGGATCGAGGCGGACCTGGCCAAGTCCCTGGAGCGCGGCAAGCTCGACGGGAACCTGGATCAGTGGGCGCAGCGGCTGCGCGTCTCCGTGGACTACGGGGACTTCGCGGGCTGCGACCTGGTGGTCGAGGCCGTCCCCGAGGCCTGGGACCTGAAGGTCGCCAGCTTGCGCGAGATCGAGGCGAGCGTGGACGAGTCGGCGTGGATCGCCACCAACACCTCCTCCCTATCGGTCGACGGGCTGGCCGCCGAGCTCCAGCGGCCCGAGCGGTTCTGCGGCCTGCACTTCTTCAACCCCGTCCCGGCGTCCAAGCTGGTGGAGGTGGTCCTGGGCGAACGGACCTCCCCGGAGCTGGTCTCCCTGGCGCCGACCTGGGTCGGGGGCCTGGGGAAGACACCCGTGACGGTCCACGACGCACCGGGATTCGCCTCCTCGCGCCTCGGGGTGGCCATCGCCCTGGAGGCCATCCGGATGGTCGAGGACGGCGTGGCGACGGCCGAGGACATCGACAACGCCATGGTGCTCGGGTACAAGTTCCCCGTGGGACCGCTGGCGCTGACCGACATCGTGGGCCTGGACGTCCGCCTGGGCATCGCCGAGTACCTGGCCGCCGAGCTGGGGGAACGTTTCGAGCCGCCCCAGCTGATGCGCGACATGGTCGCGCGCGGGGAGCTCGGCCGGAAGTCGGGGAAGGGCTTCTACAGCTACTGAAACCCTTCCTTCTGCCGGCCACCGGCTACCGAGTGGTGAGTTGAGCCGCCCATCAGCGCTGATGGGCGGCTCAACTCACCACTCGGCGATGGGATACCGGTCTCAGAGCATCGCCACGGCACTCTCCGGGTCCTCCGCGCAGTCGGCGACGAAGCGGAGGAAGCCGCCGGCCGAGGCGCCGTCGCACACCCGGTGGTCGAAGGCCAAGGTCAGCACCATGATCTTGCGGATGGCCAGCTGCTCGTCGACCACCCACGGCCTGGAGATCACCCGCCCCATCCCCAGGATGGCCGCCTCGGGGTGGTTGATGATCGGCGTCGCCCCGTCCGTGCCGAACACGCCGTAGTTGTTGATGGTGAACGTGGAACCGGATAGCTGCGCCGCGGTCGCCTTCCCCTCGCGGGCGGTCTGGGCCAGATCGCGGAACTGCTCCTGCAACGCCTCCGCGCTCCTGCCCTGGGCATTGCGCACGACCGGGACCACGAGGCCCCGATCGGTCTGCGCGGCGAATCCCAGGTTGACGTCGCCGAACCCGACGATCTCCTGCCCATCCGGTTCCTCGGGAGCCGGGTCCACGCGGACGTTCAGCTCGGGGAACTCCACCAGTCCCGCGAGCGCGAACCGGGCCATGAACGCCATCAGCCCCGGCGCATGCCCCCGACGCTCTTTGAGCCGCGCTCGCAGGTCCATGAGCCCGGTGACGTCCACGTCCATCCAGACCGTCGCCTCCGGGATCTCCCGGCGGGAGCGCACCATCGTCTCCGCGATCGCCTTGCGGATCCCCGTGATCCGCTGCCGCCCGGCCACGGGCAGGCCCGTGCGGGGGTCCACGGACTCGCTCGTGCCGGTCTCCGGTATAGGCAGGGGGTCGCCGGCAGATCCGGTGGCGGATGTGGAGTCGGTGCTGACCGGGGAGCTCTCGATGGCCTCCAGGACATCACGGCGCATGATCAGCCCTCCGGGGCCGGAGCCGGTCAGCTCCCCCACGTGCACGCCGTGCTCGCGTGCGAGGTTGCGCACGAGCGGGGAGGTCACCTTGGGCGCCAGGCGCGGAGCCTCGGCCATCCTCTCGTGGGCCTGCCGAGCAGCCGCCTCGGCATCGGCCGTCCTCCGGCGACGACGACGGCGCCCCGTGTCCTGTTCCTGCGACGTTCCGTAGCCGATCAGGACGTTGCCGGATCCCTCCTGGCCGGTGTCCACGGAGATCAGGGGCTGGCCCGTCTGGAGGGTCTCGCCGGCCTGGCCGTGCAACTGCACGACCACTCCCGCCCACGGGCAGGGGACCTCCACCAGGGACTTGGCGGTCTCGACCTCGACGACCGGCTGATCGACGGCGACCTCATCGCCCTCGGCCACGAGCCAGCGCACCAGATCGGCCTCGGTCAGGCCTTCGCCCAGGTCGGGAAGCAGGAAAGTGCGGGGCATGTCAGTCCTCCCACTGCATGTCGTCGATGGCGTCCAGGATCCGGTCCACGGACGGCAGGTGGTACTGCTCCAATCTGGGCGCCGGGTACGGGATGTCGAACCCGGTCACGCGCAGCACCGGCGAGGCCAGCGAATGGAAGCAGCGTTCCTGGATCCGCGCCACCAGCTCGGCGGCCACGGAGGCGAAACCCTGCGCCTCGGCCACCACCAGGGCGCGCCCGGTGCGCTCCACGGAGGCGCAGACGGTGACGTCGTCCAGCGGCACGATGCTGCGCAGGTCCACCACCTCCACGCTGACGCCCTCCTCCTCCGCGGCCTGCGCCGCCTTCAGGGCGGTGGGCAGCGAGGGGCCATAGGTCACCAGGGTCAGATCGGTGCCCGCGCGGACGACGGCGGCGCGTCCTTCCCGGCGCTCGCCGCCGTCGTAGCGCGAGCGCAGCCGGCCGACGTCGAGATCGGCCTTGGACCAGTAGAGCTTCTTGGGCTCGAAGAAGACCACGGGATCGTCCGAGTCGATGGCTTCCCGGAGCATGAGGTAGGCGTCCTCCACGGTCGCGGGCACGTAGACCTTCAGGCCGGGGGTATGCGCGTAGTAGGCCTCCGACGAGTCGCAGTGGTGCTCCACCCCGCCCACGCCGCCCCCGTAGGGGATGCGGACGGTCACCGGGAGCCGCACCCGGCCGCGGGTCCGGTTGCCCATCTTGGCCAGGTGGGAGGCGACCTGCTCGAAGGCGGGGTAGGCGAAGGCGTCGAACTGCATCTCGACCGCGGGACGCATGCCGTTGATCGCCATACCCACGGCCGTGCCCACGATGCCGGACTCCGCCAGCGGCGTGTCGAAGCACCGCTGCCTCCCGTAGGTCGCGGCCAGGCCGTCGGTGACCCGGAAGACCCCGCCCAGGGTGCCCACGTCCTCGCCGAAGATCACCACCTCCTCGTGGTCCTCCAGGGAGTGGGCCAGCGCCGCGTTGAGGGCACCGGCGAAGGTGAGTTCCACGGGCGCGGGCTGTCGGGCAGCCGATACGGCCCCGGCGCCTCCCCTCCGGTCCGTGGCCTGCGTGGCGGCGGTCATCGCGCGTCCTCCTGGGCGTCGGGAGAGTCGGCCGCGGACTCGGCGGCCAGTTCCTCCATGAGCCGGTCGCGCTGCTGCCTCAGCTGCGCGGTGGGCTCGGTGTAGACGTGGTCGAACATCTCGAGCGGGTCCGGTTCGGCCTCGGCGTTCATGGCCTGCCGCAAGGCGGCGGCGACCGCTTCGGCGTTCCCGGTGATCCGGGTGGCGGCGTCGTCGTCGAGCACGCCGCGCGAGCGCAGGTAGGCCTCCATCCGCAGCACCGGGTCCTTCTCCGCCCACTGCCGGACCTCCTCCCGCTCCCGGTAGCGGGTGTCGTCGTCGGCGTTGGTATGGGCCTGCATCCGGTAGGTATGGGCCTCCACCAGCAGCGGGGTGCGTTCGGAGCGGGCCAGCTGCACGGCGCGCCGCAACGCGGCCAGCACCGCCACGAGGTCGTTGCCGTCCACGCGCTCGCCCGCCATGCCGTAGCCCACCGCCTTGTGGGCCAGTGTCGGGGCGGCCGACTGCCGGGCCAGCGGGACGGAGATGGCGTAGCCGTTGTTCTGCACCAGGAACACCACGGGCAGGCGGAAGACGGCGGCGAAGTTCAGCGCCTCGTGGAAGTCGCCCTCGGAGGTGGCGCCGTCGCCGCACATGGCCAGCACCACGGTGTCCTCCCCGCGCAGCACCGCGGCATGAGCGGCGCCCACGGCGTGCAGCAGCTGGGTGGTCAGGGGCGTGGCCTGGGCGCCGACGCGATGCTCGAGGGGGTCGTACCCGCAGTGCCAGTCCCCGCGGAAGGAGACCATCACCTCCAGCGGGTCCACGCCCCGGGCGATGACCGCCACGGTGTCCCGGTAGGTGGGGAAGAGCCAGTCCCCCTCGTCCAGGCACAGGGCGGCGGCGACCTGGCAGGCCTCCTGGCCATGGCTGGACGGGTAGACGGCCAGACGGCCCTGGCGCACCAGCGCCGTGTTCTGGTCATTGACCCGGCGGCCGACGATCAGCTGCTCGTAGGCCTCGAGCAGCAGGTCGTCCCCCGGGACGGGATACTCGTGGCCGGGGCCGGTCCCCTGCTCCTCGGCGGGCAGGAGCGTGCCGTCAGGGGAGAGCATCCGGATCTCCCGCTCGGCGGGCAGCATGTAGTCCTCGGGGCTGATCCCCATGCGGGCGCTGACCCGCTCGATGGGGGTCAGGTCTTCCTGCGCCGGGGGGATGGGCGGTCCCGCCGGGATGTCGATGGACTCGGACACGGCTCCTCCTGGACTGCGGCCGCGGTGGCGGCCCGGATGTATTGCTTTCCGTCCAGGCAGTGTGACCTAGGGATGAGATCCGTCTCCAGTAATCCGCCGATCATCGGACTAACCATGATTTCTTGGCTATATTGGTGGACGAAATGCCGAAGCGTGACCTGCCTCACAACGTTGTGTCCAGCAGCGTTCCGACCCAGGAGAACCCATGCCCCCACCGCGAGCGGAGTCCCCCGGCGATCCCGCCGGTCACCACGCGCCGGCCCTCGACGACGTCGACCGGCACCTCCTCGACGAGCTGATCCGCGATGGGCGGCAGTCCATCACCGCGCTGGCCGCCGGGGTCCACATCTCCCGGGCACAGGCGTACGAGCGCGTGGCCCGGCTGCGCGCCACCGGGGTGCTGAAGGGGTTCTCAGCCCTGGTCGACCCCGTCCGGGCGGGCCTGGGCACCTCGGCGTACGTCACCATGAAACTGCGGCAGAACTCATGGCGGGAACTCGAGGAGGCTCTGGACGCCGTCCCCGCCGTCGAGCACGTGGCGCTGGTGGGCGGGCAGTTCGACGTCGTCGTCCTGGTCCGCGCCCGGGACTCCCGGGAACTGCGCGACATCGTCTTCGAGCGCATCCAGCCCCTGCCCTATGTGCTGGAGACCCAGACGCACCTGATCTTCGAGGAACGCCCGTACCCGCAGAGGCTCGCCCGGTAGCCCGCCGGACCCGGGCGACCTCAGCCCGGGATCTCGCCCGTCTTCAGGAAATTGGTGATGCGCGCCGTGCACAGGCGCGTGCCGTCCTCATGCGTCAGCACCACCTCGTGCGTCGTGGTGGAGCCGCCCAGGTGGATGGCCGTGGCCACGGCCGTGACCAGGCCGGAGCGCCGCGACTGATGATGGGACGCATTGATCTCCAGCCCCACGGCCACCTTGCCGATGGTGGAGCCGTGGATCACCGCGGCCCAGGATCCGGCGGCCTCCGCGAGGGCGACCATCGCCCCGCCGTGCAGCAGCCCGAAGGACTGGCGGTTGCCCTCCACCGGCGCGGTGATCACGACGCGTTCGGCGGACTGCTCCAGCACCTGGACGCCCATCCGCTCGTCCAGTTCGCCGAGGCGGATGGCCCACGGCCCGGGCTGGTCTTGAAGGTCGGTCATCTCTTCTCCTGGCGGACGGGGCCGGGCGGCGGGAACCGTCCCGGCCCGGTTGTGGCTTAGGTCTCCATCACAGGCTATAGTCAGAATAACTGACCGAACAGTCAGGATATCCTCACCGCCGGAAGGAGCCCCCGTGAGCCAGTCCGTCTCCGAGAGCGCGACCGCAGCGCAGGCCCGCCACTGCGCCATTCTGCCCAGCTATGTCGAAGACGCCTGGTGGATACCGGAGGAGCCGGTGCGAACGACCGAAGTGCTGGACGCGGTCACCGGCGAGCCGGTCGCGACGGTCAGCACCGACGGCATCGACCTGGGTCGCGCCGTCGCGCATGCCCGCGCCGTCGGCCAGAAGTCCCTGGGAGAGCTGACCATCCATGAGCGCGCCCTGAAGCTCAAGCAGCTCGCCCTGCACCTGCAGGAGCACAAGAAGGAGCTCTACGACCTCTCCTTCCGGACCGGCTCCACCCAGCGGGATCACTACATCGACATCGACGGCGGCATCGGCACGCTGTTCACCTTCTCCTCGAAGGGCCGGCGCGAGCTGCCCAACGCCCAGACGATCGTCGACGGCAACATCGAGCCGCTCTCGGCGGACGGCTCCTTCCTGGGAGAGCACATCTACACCCGCCTTCCCGGCGTCGCGGTGCAGATCAACGCCTTCAACTTTCCCGTGTGGGGCATGCTGGAGAAGTTCGCGCCGTCGTTCATCGCGGGCGTGCCCTCCATCGTCAAGCCCGCGACCCCCACGGGCTACGTGACCGAAGCGTGCGTGCGCCTCATGGTCGACTCCGGCATCCTGCCGCCGGGCTCGATCCAGCTGATCTCCGGCTCCGCCCGCGACCTGCTGGACCACCTGGACTACCGCGACCACGTGGCCTTCACCGGCTCCGCCGGGACCGCCCGCACCCTGCGGGAGCACACCGGCGTCCTGGAGAACGGGGTGCGCTTCACCGCGGAGACGGACTCCCTCAACGCCGCGATCCTCGCCCCGGACGCCGGCCCGGGCACCCCGGAGTTCGACGCCTACATCACGTCCGTGGTGCTGGAGATCACCGCCAAGGCCGGCCAGAAGTGCACCGCCGTCCGGCGCGTCATCGTCCCGCAGGAGCACCTGGAGGCGGTCGTCGGCGCACTGGCCGAGCGCGTCGGGCAGGGCGCCTGCCTCGGTGACCCGAGGGAGAAGTCCACCACGGTCGGGGCGCTGGCCTCGGCCGAGCAGCTGGGCGAGGTCGCCGGTGCGGTCGAGCGCCTGATCGCCGCGGGCGGCGCGGTCCGCGTCGGCGGCCCCGAGGGGCAGAGGCCCGCCACCGGGTCCTTCTACCCCGTCACGGTGCTCTCCTTCGAGGACCCGCGCACCCCCGAGGTCCACTCGGTCGAAGCCTTCGGCCCCGTCACCTCCGTGATCGGCTACGGCACGATCGAGGAGGCCATCGAGCTCGCCGCCCTGGGCTCGGGATCCCTGGTGGCCACCGTCTGCACCCATGACCCGGGCACCGCAGCCGCGTTCGCCTCCGGGATCGGCGCCCACCACGGGCGCGTCCTGTTCCTGGACCGCGACGACGCCAAGACCTCCACCGGCCACGGCTCCCCCATGCCGCACCTCGTGCACGGAGGGCCCGGCCGCGCCGGCGGCGGAGAGGAGCTGGGCGGCGTGCGCGCCGTCAAGCACTACATGCAGCGCACCGCCATCCAAGGGTCGCCGGACCTGCTCACCGGCATCACCGGCATCTGGCACCAGGGCGCGACGGCCAGGATCGCCACCCGCGCCACCGTCGACTCGGGCGAGACCGAGCACCCGTTCCGCAAGTCGCTCGAGACCCTGCGCATCGGCGACCAGTTCCGCTCAGACCTGCGCACCGTGAGCCTGCAGGACATCACCGATTTCGCACAGGAGACGGGCGACACCTTCTACGCCCACACGGATGAGGAGGCGGCCACCGCCAACCCGTTCTTCCCCCGCAGGGTCGCCCACGGGTACCTCCTGGTCTCCTGGGCTGCCGGCCTGTTCGTCGATCCGGCCCCGGGTCCCGTCCTGGCCAACTACGGGCTCGAGAACCTGCGGTTCATCACCCCCGTCACCTACGACGACGCCATCCGGGTCACCCTGACCGCCAAGCAGATCACGCCCCGCGTCACCGACGACTACGGCGAGGTCCGATGGGACGCGGTGCTGCACAACCAGGACGACGAGCTGGTCGCCCAGTACGACGTCCTCACCCTGGTCGCCAAGACCTGGCCGCTGCCCGCGGCGGAGTCCGACTGACCGGTAGCCGGTCTCGGGCCGCTCAGGGGGCCCGGAGGCCGTCCAGCGCGATCTTGGCCACCGTGTCGGCCACCTCTTCCGGCCCGCCGATCCCGGTGGGCCGGTACCAGTCGACCATGGAGTTGACCATGCCCATCAGCAGCCGGGGTGCCGCGACGGCGCTGATGTCGGTGCGGATGTCGCCGTCGTCCTGGGCCTGGGCGATGAGCTCGCCCACCTGCCGGGTGAAACGCCGCCGTCGCTGCAGCGCCGTGATCTCCACCTCGGAGTTGCCCCGGACCCGCAGCAGCAAGGTCACGTAGGGCATCTGCTCGACCAGCACCCGCACGGAACCGCGGAGGACCAGCTCGAGGCGCTCCACGGCCGGCAGCGGGCGGGCGTGCACGGCGTCGTACTCCGCCTCCAGGGAGTCCAGGGCACGGTTCAGGGAGAGCTCGAGCAGCTCCTCCTTGGAGCTGACGTGATGGTAGATCGCCGACTTGGTGATCCCCAGGTGCTCTGCGAGCTTGCCCATCGACGTCGCGTCGTACCCGTGCTGGTTGAACACCTCGACGCATACCTGGAGCAGCTGCTCACGGTCGTACCCGGGCCTGCCACGTCGGACTGCTGCGGGCTGGGTTGTCGTCATAGGCGTTCAGGAACCTCGGCTGGCTGGGGCGGATCAGCAGCAGCCTACGCTGCCCCTCACGCCGCTTCCCAGCTCCCGGACACAGCAGGACTCATAACGGGCCTCGTCAGCGCCCGACGGCGTCATTCCTTGGGCCGCTCGTCGAAGATCCGGCGGATCTTGCCGGAGGACCGCTGCAGTGCTCCCGGCTCCTCGATCAGAATGGCCGCCGAGGACCCGATCTTGGTCTTGATCTCATGCTGCAGTCGCTTGGCGCCCTCCTCGGCGACCTCCCGCGCCACATCCTCGCGCCGCTCGATGCGCACGGACATCTGGTCCATGCGATCCGGGCGGGTGAGCACCAGCTGGAAATGCGGGGAGAGGGACGGGATCTGCAGAGCGAGCTCCTCGATCTGCGACGGGAACAGGTTGACCCCGCGCAGGATGATCATGTCGTCCGAGCGGCCGGTGATCTTGCCCATCCGCCGGTGCCCGGGCCTCGCGGTGCCGGGCAGCAGACGGGTCAGGTCGTGGGTCCGGTAGCGGATGATGGGCAGGGCCTCCTTGGTCAACGCGGTGAAGACCAGCTCGCCGGGACGGCCCATCTCCAGGACCTCGTCGGTCATGGGGTCGATGATCTCGGGCCGGAAATGGTCCTCCCAGATGTGCAGCCCGTCCTTGGTCTCGGCCGACTCGCCGGCCACCCCCGGCCCCATGACCTCGGAGAGTCCGTAGATGTCGGAGGCGGTGATGTCGAAGGTCTGCTCGATCTCCCTCCGCATCTCCTCCGTCCACGGCTCGGCCCCGAGCACGGCGTGCCGGAGCGAGGTCTTCCTGGGATCCAGCCCCCTGGCCCTGAACCCGTCGGCGATCGTCAGCAGGTAGGTGGGGGTGCAGAGGATCGCGGCGGGCTCGAAATCCGTGATCAGCTGGACCTGCTTCTCCGTCTGCCCGCCGGACATGGGGATCACCGCGCAGCCGAGCCGCTCGGCGCCGTAGTGCGCCCCCAGCCCGCCGGTGAACAGCCCGTAGCCATAGGCGTTGTGCACCCGCTCCCCCGACCGCACGCCGGAGATCCGCAGGCAGCGCGCCACCAGGGTGGCCCAGGTGGCGAGGTCGTTCTCGGTGTAGGCCACCACGGTGGGCTGGCCGGTCGTCCCCGACGAGGCGTGGATCCGGCGGATCTCGGAGAAGTCCACCGCGAACCCCTTGAAGGGGTATGCCTTCCGCAGGAACTCCTTGTCCGTGTACGGGAAGAGGCGGAGGTCCTCCAGCCGCTTGAAGTCGGACGGGTGCACCCCGTGCTGATCGTAGAGCTCGCGGTAGGCGGGCACGTTCTCGTAGGCGTAGTGCAGGCTCCAGCGGAGCCGCTCGAACTGCAGCGCCTCGATCTCATCCCGGCTCATCAGCTCCTCGGGGTCCGGTACGGAGCGATCCACACCCGGAGCTGCGGGGAGATAGGGATTGGCGATTGAGGTGGTCATGGTGCACAGTCCTCGTCGTTGAAGAAACTCTGGCGTGGGTGTCTCTGGCAGTGGGCGTTTCCGGCGGTAAGCCGGGTCGGGCCTGCGGGCGCGGGCGGGGCCGGCATCGGGCGCCCGCGGTGTCAGGCTTTGCGTGCCGCGGGAATGGTGCGGTGGCGTCCGCGGAAGAGGGCGATGACGGTCTCCCCGTGGGTCACGGTGATGTCGCAGATCCCGCTGCGCCCGTTCTCCTGGATCAGCCGCCCCTCGGCCTCCAGGACGTCGCCGGCCCGGGTGGGGGCCAGGAAGTTGATGTCCACGCCGGAAGCCACGGTCACGGTGCCGTCGTCGTGAACGGGGTGGTTGCAGGTCAGTGCGAAGCACGTGTCGGCCAGCGTGAAGATCATTCCGCCGTGACTGATCCCGAACCCGTTGGTCATCTCCTCCCGCACCGTCATGCGGACGACGGCGTGGCCGGGCTCGGCCGTGACGACTTCCATTCCCATCCACCGGGTGGCGGAGTCGTTGGCCAAGATCTTGTGCTCTCCCACACAACCTCCCAAAAATGACCGATCGGTCAGTAATAGGCACAGCGAACCACCACAGGCCATCCGTGTCAAGGCTCACACCGGAGCGCCCATCGTTACGGGGTCGGCATTGACTTGCGAGCCGCCGGGCACCTATCCTGACCGAACGGTCAGTAAATAGCCGTCAGCTCCCTCCCGCGAGGCCGCCTCGCGGGGAACACGGAGCACAGGGAGCACGCCAGGGAAGGAGCCGTCATGACCGATCAGGTTCACAGCGGTCAGGAGTACTTCGAGCACCTCATCGATCAGGACTCCCGCGTGGAACCACGCGATTGGATGCCGGACGCCTACCGGAAGACGCTGGTCCGCCAGGTCTCCCAGCACGCGCACTCCGAGATCATCGGCATGCAGCCGGAGGCCAACTGGATCAGCCGGGCCCCCTCGCTCAAGCGCAAGGCCATCCTGATGGCCAAGGTCCAGGACGAGGCGGGGCACGGCCTCTACCTCTACTCGGCCGCGGAGACGCTGGGCACCCCGCGCGACGAGCTCAACCAGCAGCTGCTGGACGGCCGGGCCAAGTACTCCTCGATCTTCAACTACCCCGCCCGGACCTGGGCCGACATCGGCGCCATCGGCTGGCTGGTCGACGGCGCCGCGATCTGCAACCAGGTTCCCCTGTGCCGTGCCTCCTACGGACCGTACGGCCGCGCGATGGTGCGCATCTGCAAGGAGGAGTCCTTCCACCAGCGCCAGGGATGGGAGATCCTCTACGAGCTCTCCCACGGCACCGAGGCGCAGCACCAGATGGCCCAGGACGCGGTCGATCGTTTCTACGGTCCCGCCCTGCAGATGTTCGGCCCCCCGGACGCGGACTCGCCCAACTCGCAGCAGTCGATGGCGTGGAAGATCAAGCGGTTCTCCAACGACGACCTCCGTCAGCGCTTCGTGGACATGATCGTCCCCCAGGCCGAGGCCCTCGGGCTGACCCTGCCGGATCCGGACCTGGCGTGGAACGAGGAGCGGGGGCACTACGACTACGGCGAGCTGGACTGGGACGAGTTCTTCGCCGTCCTCAAGGGCCAGGGGCCGTGCAACAAGCAGCGCATGCAGCGCCGCCGCGAAGCCCACCGGGAAGGCCAGTGGGTCCGCGAAGCCGCCGCCGCATACGCCGCCAAGACCTCCCGCACCGCCACCTCGGCACTGATCGGAGCCTGACGCCATGTCGGAGAACACCACCAGGAGCACCGCCGGCGACGGCGCCGAGGACAGCGGGACGACCACTCCGCCGACCCGGATCACGGCCGCCCGGGACCGTCAGGGCGGAGGGAGCGCGGAGGCCTGGCCCATGTGGGAGGTCTTCGTGCGATCGGCCCGGGGCCTGTCCCACGTCCATGCCGGCTCCCTGCACGCACCCGACGCCACCATGGCGGTCCGCAATGCCCGCGACCTCTACACGCGCCGCAACGAGGGCACCTCCGTATGGGTGGTCCCCTCGGATGCCGTGACCTCCTCCGACCCCGATTCCAAGGGCGGGTACTTCGAGTCCTCGGCGGGCAAGTCCTATCGCCACGCCACCTACTACACCAAGAGCGAAGGGGTGAAGCACCTGTGAGCATGGCATCCACCGAATCGGCCACCACCCAGTCGGCCGGCACCGCGATCACCCCGGAGGACATCGCCGCGCGGGGCGTCAAGGCCGACGAGGACATCGCCCGCTACGCGCTCATGCTCGGTGACGACTCCCTGATCCTCGCCCAGCGCCTGGGGCACTGGATCTCCCGGGCACCGGAGCTGGAAGAGGACGTCGCCCTGGGCAACATCGCCCTGGACCTCCTGGGGCATGCCCGGTTCTTCCTGACCTATGCGGGCACGGCCTGGGACAGGAGCGAGGACGACCTCGCATACTTCCGCGACGAGGAGCAGTTCCGCTCCTGCCGCCTGGTGGAGCAGGAGAACGGGGACTTCGGGCGGACCATCGCCCGACAGCTGATCTTCAGCTACTACCAGTACGAGCTCTACCGCCGCCTGGCGAACTCCAGTGACGCCACCCTGGCCGCGATCGCCGCCAAGGCGCTCAAGGAGGTCCAGTACCACCAGGATCACGCCACGCAGTGGAGCCTGCGGCTGGGGCACGGCACCGAGGAGTCGGCCCGCCGCCTCCAGGAGGGATTCGACGTCCTGTGGCCGTACGTCGGCGAGCTGTTCGAAGACGTCGAGCCGATCGCCGCGCTGGGCAACCGCGCGGTCGCGCCCTCCTCGCTGCGCGAGGACACGATGGGCCGGATCGTCTCGGCCCTCGAGGAGGCCGGCATGACCGTCCCCGACGCCAAGCCCGCCTACGGCTCGGACCGCACGGGCCGGTTCTCGGAGCAGCGGGGGTACATCCTGGCCGAGATGCAGGTCCTGGCCCGTCAGCACCCGGGTGCCACATGGTGACCCGGACGGAGCGCCGGAGGAGCCGGCACCGGATCGACCGATCACGGAATCAGGCATGAGCACCATGGAGATGCCCCGCATCGACTTCGAGCAGGACCCGGAGGCCGCCCCGCGCCCGACGGGCGACGACATCCCGCGGCGCGACGACGACCTGCGCCCCGGCGACCCCGCCGCCGCGCGGATCTGGGACGTCGCGGCCACCGTCAACGACCCGGAGATCCCTGTGCTCTCGGTGGCCGATCTGGGCATCCTGCGCGGCGCGAGCGCCGCGGGCGATGGCGCCGTCGTCGTCATCACCCCCACTTACTCGGGATGCCCGGCCATGGAGACCATCACCCGGGATCTGCGGGCGGCGCTGGCCGAGGACGGCTACTCGCCCGTGGAGGTGCGCACCGTGCTGCAGCCCGCCTGGACCACGGACTGGATGACCGAGGAAGGACGCCGCAAGCTCGACGAGTACGGCATCGCCCCGCCCACCGGGCGAGCCGCGGCCGGGCCGGTCGCCCTGAGCCTCGCCGTGAAGTGCCCGCACTGCGATTCCCTCTCGACCCGCGAGCTCACCCGCTTCGGCTCGACCTCGTGCAAGGCGCTGTGGGTCTGCAACGACTGCCTGGAACCCTTCGACCACTTCAAGGTGCACTGATGAGCGAAACGATCAACGCCCCGGCCGGGACCTCGCCCGTGGGGACCGGCGGCGCGGGGGCCAAGCGCCGTCGCGCGACCTTCCACCGGCTGCGGGTCTCGGAGATCCGCTCGCTGACCACCGACTCCATCGAGGTCACCTTCCACGTCCCGGAGGAACTGGCCGACGACTACGACTACGCCCCCGGCCAGTACGTGGCCCTGCGCGGCCGGATCGACGGCCAGGAGATCCGCCGCTCGTACTCCATCTGCGCCGAGCCCGTGCGCGGCGAGATCAAGGTGGCGATCAAGAAGACCCTGGGCGGCGTGTTCTCCACCTGGGCGAACGAGGAGCTCAAGGTCGGCGACGAGCTGGAGGTCATGAACCCGCAGGGCGCGTTCACATCCAGCCACTCGGTGAACATCACCTCCATGAACGACGCCGAGCAGCTGGCCGCCCGCGAGGTGGCCAAGAACGCCCACGTGCACCTGGTGGCCTTCGCCGCCGGCTCGGGGATCACCCCCATCATGGCGATCACCCGCGCGGTGCTGGCCGCCTCCGCGAACTCGTCGGTGGACCTGGTCTACGCCAACCGGTCGTCGTCGGACGTGATGTTCGCCGAGGAACTGGGCGATATGAAGGACCGCTACCCGTCGCGGTTCGCCATCCATCACGTGCTCTCCCGCGAACAGCGGATCAACCCGCTGCTGTCCGGGCGGATCGACGCCGAGAAGCTCACCGAGCTGCTGGACCACGTGATCCAGGTGGACCGCACCGACGAGTGGTTCCTGTGCGGCCCCTTCGAACTGGTGCAGATGTGCCGCGACACCCTCGCCGAGCGCGGGGTGCCGGAGGAGGCGATCCGCTTCGAGCTGTTCACCACGGGCAACCCCCAGGACCCGCAGGGGCAGACCGGCCGGGTGGTCCACGTGGACCCGTCCGGGGAGAACGTGGAGATCACCTTCACCCTCGACGGCCTGACGGGCCAGGTCGAGTCGCCCGTGGCGGCGCACGAGACGGTGCTCAACGCCGCCCTGCGCTCCCGCCCGGACGTCCCGTTCGCGTGCGCGGGCGGCGTGTGCGGCACCTGCCGGGCGAAGGTGGTGGACGGCGAGTACGAGATGGCGGAGAACTTCGCCCTGGAGCCCGACGAGGTGGCAGCCGGGTACGTCCTGACCTGCCAGACCCGCCCCACGGGCAAGACCCTGTCCGTCGACTTCGATTCCTGAGGTGCAGCCATGATCGAGACCTCGATCGACGACGGCGTTGCGGAGATCGTCCTCAACGCCCCGGAGAAGATGAACTCGCTGGACGAGTCCGCGCTGGCGGCTCTGGAACAGGCCTATGCGGAGGTCTCCTCCGCCGCCGAGGCCGGTGAGGTGCGGGCGGTGCTGCTGCGCGGGGAGGGCCGCGGTTTCTGCGCCGGGCGCGACATCTCGCACGTGACCCCCGCCGATGACGACGCCACGGCCTACCTGAGCGAGAAGGTCACCCCGGTACTGCGGACCATGAGCGCGGTCCCGGTCCCGACCTTCGCCGCGGTGCAGGGCGCCTGCCTGGGCGTGGGCCTGGGGCTGGCCGTCGCCACGGACGTGGTCTACGTGGCCGAGGACGCCAAGATCGGCTCGCCCTTCGCCAACCTGGGGGCCACCCTGGACTCCGGGGGCCATTGGCTGTTCACGGAACGGCTGGGGGCGCACCGCACCCTGGACCTCATCTACACCGCGGAGCTGATCAGCGGGACGGAGGCGGTGCAAGCCGGGCTGTTCTCCCGTGCGATCCCGCGTGACGAGCTCCTGGACTTCACCCGGACCAAGGCGACCCGGGTGGCGGGAGGGGCCACTCTGGCCTTCCGCGCCTCCAAGGAGCTGGTGGCGCAGATCCGCGACCGGCGCGTGGGGCTGTGGGAGTCCCTGGATGCGGAGAACATCGCCCAGGGGCAGCTGTGCACCACGGCCGACTACGCCGAGGGCTTCGCTGCGTTCCAGGGCAAGCGCAAACCGGAGTTCACGGGCCGGGGATGAGACGGGGCCGCCGTCGCCCGTCATCTCGCGGCACAGCGCGGCAACCCCTTCTCAGACCGGCAGGATGCTTCGTAAGCTGCATCGAACCAGCTGGGCACCGGCTTGCGGGCACCGGCCCTGGTGAGAAGGGCCTGCCGGCCGGTCCGTTCGACAAGGAGCGCACCGTGCATTCGACCAACTACCGCCGCACCCTGATCACCGTCGCCTCCGACACCCGCGCGCAGAAGGGCACCGAGCCCCCGCACGGCAAAGGCAGCATTGCCGAGCGCCAGTACGTTCTCCTGCACAACCGGGAGTACCAGCTCACCAGCGACGAGCTGATCTTCACCGTCTACGCGGACCGGCAGGGGATCCCCGCGCAGGAACGCGGCCGCGCGCTCAAGGAGTACTACGCCCAGGGACGCGCGTGCCTGCGGTCCTCTCCCCTGGCCAAGAGCTACGGCTGGGGATTCCATTTCGACGACGACGGCCTGCTCGCCCTGGTCCCGGTCGATTCCCAGCGCTACGCGGAACTGATCGAGGACGATTCGGTCACCAAGTTGCCGGCCATGCGCTCCAAGCGGGCCTGACCCGCCACAAGGCCCTCCGGGTCACGGCTGGGCGGCAGCCGCCTCCTCGGCCAGTCGCGACAGGACCCGGATCCCCGGGAGGATGCGGGCATGCGGGATGGCGCTGAAGCCGAGCCGGAAACTGTTGCGCGGGGGCTCCGGGCGGAGGTGGTACCGCTCACCGGGGGTGATGATGACTCCGTGCTCCCGTGCCCCGGCCGCCAGCGCCGTCGCATCGAAACCGGCGGGTCCGGTGATCCAGTAGTTCAGTCCTCCGGGCGGGGTGGGCACCTGCCACGGAAAATGCTCGGCGAGGGCTTCGCCGATGCCGGCCCAGTTGCGTTGCAGTTCCTTCCGACGCCACCGCAATGCCGTCTGATAGCTTCCCGATTCGATGAAATGCCCCAGTGCTCGCTGGTCGACCCCGGAGGGGTGCTTCGTGGCCAGGTAGCGCCGCTCCCTGAGCTCGGCGATGAGGGGTTCGGCGGCCACGACGAAACCGAGGCGCAGTGCGGGGGTGAGGAACTTCGAGAAAGTGCCGAGGTAGATCACCCTGCCGGAGTCGTCCGCGGCACGCAGAGGCGGAGTGGGCGCTCCGACGTAGCGGATCTCGGAGTCGTAGTCGTCCTCGATCACCAGGAAGTCCCGCTCCGCCGCCTGCCCGAGGATCTCCGCTCGGCGGTCGGGGGAGAGCGTCACGTTGGTGGGATGCTGATGGCTCGGCGTCACGTAGAGCAGGTCGAACGGCCGGGAGTAGTCGGGACGCACTCCCCGCTCGTCGACGTCGAAGAACTCCAGGCGGGCCCTCCGCCCGTGAAAGATACGCGCTGCGTCGAGATACCCGGGGTCCTCCATCGCCACCGTCCGCGTGCCATCGAGCAGCGCATCGGCGAGGAGGGCGAGCGCCTGCTGGGTCCCGGAGGTGACGATGACCTGCTCGGGCGAGGCGTGGATGCCCTTGAGAGGAAGCAGGAAGGTCGTGACGGCCTTCACGAGCAGCGGATCGTCGGTGTCCACGGCATCGCGGAGCGTGTACCCGGCGTGCGGGCCGTCGAAGGCGCGCGTCAACGCCCGGATCCAGGCGCGCGTCGGGAAGGTCGCGGGGTTCACCTGGCCCGAGAGGAAGGGGTACGGCGCGCTGAGGTAGTCGGGGTCGGAGACCGACTTGCTCTGCCACGGGTCACCCGCCCTGAGCAGGACCCCCTGCCAGTCGACGGCGGACTCGTCACCATCGGCCGGAGGCCCTCCGGGTCCGGGAGACGATGCCTCACCCGACGGCGGGGGCCCCGCAGCCGCCACGGTAGGCGAGGGGTAGAGCCCCGAACGCGGGCGGCTGATCAGCAGCCCCTCGGCGACGAGGGAGTTCAAGGCGGTGAGCACCGTTCCCCGCGAGACCCCCATGGACTGAGCGAGGAAACGGCTGGACGGGATCGGCCTCCTGGGCGGGTACGCGCCTTCGCGCAGCGCCGTCTCGACAGTCTCCCGCACCTGCTGGTGGAGCGGGCGGGAGGTCCCGGCGGGGGCGTTCTCGGGGTCGGGCATCTGGCATCTCCTCGTCACAGCACGGGTCACAGCACAGGTCACAGCACGGGTCACAGCACGGTACGCGTCAGGAGGAGGGCCCCCGCCAGAAGCGCGATCCACAGGCCGGCCTTCCGGACGGCGGTTCCCGGCAGCCGGCCCCGCAGCGGGGCGGCCGCGATCATGCCGATCGCGATGCCCGGAACGAGCCACAGCGCCCCGAGCGCGCTCGGGGCCTCGAGCCGGCCCGCCAGGACCAGGACGACCAGGGAGACCGTGCACGCCACGAGGAAGAACAGGGAGAGGTTGGCGCGGTACCGTTGCGGCTCGCTCCGGTTGTAGACGACCAGCAGAGGCGGCCCCGGAGCGGCGGCCAGGGTGCTGAGCGCGCCGCCCATCGTGCCGGCCAGCGCGAGGACCCATTGTCGCTGAGGGACGCGCAGGCCCGCCAGGGCCGCGGATGCGGCCGCGGTGACCGTCGCCCCGACCGCGAGGGAGAGCCAGAAGACATCCAGCCGCGGCAGCAGCGGCAGGGCCGCCAGGGCACCGACCACCCCGAGCAGCGACGGCAGGACCAGATCCAGGCTCCGCAGCCCCAGCCGGTCCTGCCAGAGCGCGATGGCGAAGACCGGCGGTGAGACGAGCAGGAGAATACCCGGCATCAGCTCTGGTTGCAGCGTCATGAGAAGCGGTCCCGCGATGACCCCGAACCCCGACCCGGCGACGGCCTGGATCCAGGAGGCTGCGGCGGCCACCGCGATGACGGCGACGATCAGCTCGACGGTCACCGCCTGTGGATCACCTGCGCGGAGGACTGATCGCGAGCGAGCATGAGGACCTGGTCGATGTTCACATGCGGCGGGCGAGTGGCCACCCAGACGACGGCGTCGGCGACGTCCTCCGCCGCCAGCGGGGTGACGCCGTCGTAGACGGCAGCGGCCTTGGCCTGATCGCCGCGGAAGCGCACCAGGCTGAAATCGGTGTGCACCATGCCGGGGTCGATCTCACTGATCCTCACGGGTTGGCCGAGCATCTCGATCCTCAGGACCCGCGAGAGGACGGCCACGGCGTGCTTGGCGGCGTTGTACCCCGCCCCGCCCCGGTAGGGCTCGCGTGCAGCGACCGATCCGATGTTCACGACCTGCCCGTCACCGGATGCGATCAGGCGGGGCAGCAGTGCCTTGGTCATCCGCAGCGTGCCGAGCACGTTGACCTCGTACATCCACTGCCAGTCCTCGACCGCGGCGTCCTGCACCGGTTCCGCCCCGAGGGCGCCCCCGGCGTTGTTGACCAGGAGGTCGACGGGGCCTACCGCCTCGGCGAACGCATCGACGGATGCCTGGTCGGTGACGTCCAGCGCGAGCGCCGTTCCCCCGCACGCCGCGGCGACCTCCTCCAGCAGGTCGATGCGGCGCGCGCCGAGGACCACCCGGTAGCCCGCCCCGGCGAGCGCGAGCGCCGAAGCGGCACCGATCCCGCTGCTGGCGCCGGTCACCACGGCGACTGGCGGACCACCGGCACGGCCGCGGGTCTCCGGGGTCATGCCGGCACCCCTTCGAGAACGGGCTCGTCGCGGGTACCGCCGGCAGAGGTCTCGACGTAGGAGTCGGCGACCTCCAGTGCGCGGTCGAGAATGGCCAGGGCCTCTCGCACCTCCTCCTCGGTGGTGTTCAGGGGCGGTGCCAGGTGGATGCGATGGTAGTTGTTGAAGACCAGCAGCCCGTCGTCCCTGCACGCTGCGAGCACGGCGCCGATCGCGGCGTTGCTGCTGCCGTATGGCGACAGCTCCTCGCGCGTCACCGGGTTCTTCACCAGGTCCAGGGCGAAAAAGGCGCCGAGTCCCCGCACCTCGCCCACGCTGGGATGTCTCGCGGCGATCCGGGCCAGCCCCGGTGCGAGGATCTCCTCCCCCAGCCTGGCCGCGTGCTCGACCGCGCGCTCGTCCACCATGGCCTTGATCGTGGCCACGGCGGCGGCGCAGGCCAGCGGGTGCCCGGAGTAGGTCAGGCCGCCGGGGTAGGGCCTGTCCCCGAAGAACTCGGCGATCGGCCGAGAGATCCCCACCCCGCCGAGGGGGACGTAACCCGAGTTCACTCCCTTGGCGAAAGTCACCAGGTCGGGGACGACGCCGTAGTTGTCCAGGGCGAACCACGCTCCGGTACGGCCGAAACCCACCATGACCTCGTCGAGGATCATGACGATGCCGTAGCGATCACAGATCTCGCGGACGCCCTGCAGGTAGCCGGGCGGGGGCGGCATGACGCCCGCGGTCCCCGGGATCGTCTCCACGATGATCGCCGCGAAGGCATCGGGGTCCTCGAAACGGATCGTGCTCTCGAGATGCTCGAGGGCACGATCGCGTTCCTCGTCCTCCGTGGTGGCGTGGAACTGGGTGCGGTAGAGGAACGGTCCGTGGACGTGCACGACGCCGGAGGCGCCGTAGTCGTTCGGCCAGCGGCGGTGATCACCGGTGACGTTGATCGCCTGCTGCGTCGCCCCGTGGTAGCCGCGGAAGAAGGACAGCACCTTGTAGCGTCCGGTGTACAGCCGTGCCATCCGGATCGCGTTCTCCACGGCCTCGGCTCCGCCGTTGGTGAAGAAGACCTTGTCGAAGCCGTCGGGCAGCCGCTCGGCCACCAGTCGGGCGGCCTCGGAACGCGCCCCGTTGGCGTGGGCGGGCGCGATCGTGCACAACGCCGCCGCCTGATCGCGGATCGCTTCGACCACCCTGGGATGCTGATGGCCGAGGTTGGTGAAGACCAGCTGGGAGGAGAAGTCCAGGTACCCCTTGCCGTCGGCGTCCCAGACCCGGGACCCCTCCGTCCGCGTGATCACGAGCGGATCGAGGGCGTTCTGCGCCGACCACGAATGGAAGACGTGAGCCCGGTCCTCCTCATAGATGCGGCGCCCCTCGGCGCTTTCGGGAATGGGCATGAGACCTCCTCGGCTACGGTGCGGATACGATGCCGAATCAGTATGCGTGGCCGGAAATCCCGGTGTAAGGACCAGATCCCGTCGACTTCCCAGAGCCAGTGGAAACACGAAAAGGGCATTCCCTGCCCAGATCGAAACCGGTGCGAAACGGCGGATTGGCTAACGTCGATGCAGCCGTATCCGTTTCCTCCCGGGTCTTCTCCCACATGATCGAATCGAGGTCCACCGGTGGAACAGCTCCACGACATTCTCGAAACCATCAGCGGGGCAGTATGGGGGCCCTGGCTCCTGCTGCCGCTCCTGCTCGGCACCGGCATATTCCTGACCATCAGACTGGGCGCGATCCAGTTCCGCCTGTTCGGCAAGGCGATGTCACTGGCCTTCGGACGACGCCGGAAAACCGGCGGGGAGAAGGGTGAGATCTCGTCCTACCAGGCGATGTCCACGGCCCTCGGGGCGACGGTCGGCACGGGCAACGTCGTCGGAGTGGCGCTGTCGCTCAGCCTGGGCGGGCCCGGTGCGCTGTTCTGGATGTGGTTCACCGCCCTGGTGGGGATGGCCTCCAAGTACGCGGAGTGCTTCCTCGGCGTACGGTTCCGCACCCGTGACAAGAACGGCGAGATGACCGGCGGGCCGCAGGTGTACCTGGTACGGGGGATCCCCAACCGGTTCGGCTGGTTCCTGTCCATGATGTTCGCCTTCTGCGCGGTCATCGCCACCTTCGGCGTGGGCAACATGACGCAGTCCAACGCGATATCCGTCAACCTGGCGAACTCGTTCTCCGTTCCGCCGGTCCTGACCGCCGTGGTCATCGGGCTCCTGACCCTGCTGGCCCTCATGGGCGGCATCAAGACCATCTCGCGCGTCACGCTGTTCTGCGTGCCCATGATGATCGGCTTGTACCTGCTGGGCGGGCTCTACATCATCGCCCTCAACTACCAGGGCATTCCCGAGGCCATCGCGCTCATCTTCGGCAACGCGTTCACACCGCACGGCATGGGCGGCGGCGCCGCCGGATCGCTGCTGATGGTCATCCAGATCGGCGTCGCCCGGTCCTTGTTCTCGAACGAGTCCGGGATGGGGACCGCCTCGATCCCGTCGTCGATCGCCCGGACGAGCCACCCGGTGCGGCAGGGGCTCGTGTCCATGACGCAGACCTTCGTCGACACCCTCGTCGTCATCTCCGTCACGGGATTCGTCCTGCTGACCACGGGGGCCTGGCAGGGCGACAACCCGGGGATCAACACGTCGACCGCCTTCGGTACGGGCCTGCCAGGCGAGTGGGGCGGCATGGTGGTCACTGTATGCCTGGTGCTGCTCGGGTACTCGACCGTCCTCGGCTGGGCCTACTACGGGGAGCGCTGCGTCGAGCGCCTCGGCGGTGCCCGTCTGGGGATCACCGCCTACCGAGTGGTCTTCTCCATCGCGTGCGGTGTGGGAGCGATCGCGCCGCTGTCGATCGTCTGGATCTTCTCGGACATCATGAACGGCCTCATGGCCATCCCGAACCTGATCGGGCTGATCCTGCTGTCCGGCCTGGTGGTGCGCGAGACGAAGCTCTATCTCAAGCACGACCCGGATTTCGAGGCCGACTCGGACCGGATCGGGAGGTTCATGGGCGATCACCTCGGGGCCCTGGACGCCCAGATCGACCACCAGGTGGATCTGTCCGTGTCGCCGTCGGCCCTCGAACACCCGACCACGACGGAGCTGCGCGTCATCGGCAAGATGAAAGAGATGCAGGAGGCCAGCCGGCGTTGAGGCTTCCGGACCTAACCGAACGACGGCGGGGTGCGGCGGGCACCCGTGGCCTCGAAGGCCGCCGCGAGGCGCAGGAGACGGGAATCGTCGAAGGCCCGGCCGGCGAACGTCAGGCCGACCGGCATTCCGGTATCGCTCATGGTGCCCATCGGGACGGTCACGGTGGGGATGCCCAGGTGACGCGGGACGAGGTTGCCGTTGGCCACCCAGGTCCCGTTGCGCCAGGCGAGGTCGGCTGAGGCCGGGTTGACGTCGGCATCGGCGGGCGCCACATCGGCGACGGCCGGGAAGACCACCGCGTCCAGCTCCAGGGAGTCCATCCACTGCTCGAGGTCCAGCCGGCGGGTCTCCTCGAGTCCCCGCAGTCCTTCCCCGAGCCCGGGGATCTCGGTCACCGCGGAGACGGGGTGCTCGCGCACGTGGGCGGGGTACCCGGCGATGTCGTCGTCGAAGCCGTCGTAGCGGTCCGGCAGGGCGCCCTCCGGATGCGGGAAGATCCGCGCGCCGTCGACGTCGGTCAGTGCACGCAGCTGCGGGTCCCCGTTGGCCTTGAGGAAGTCGTCCCAGGCCCAGGCCGAGAGGTCCACGATCTCCCGGCGCAGGTACTCCGAGCTGACCAGGCCCCGCGTGGCGATGGTGGGGGCACCCGGGCGGTCCCCTTCGTAATTGGAGACCACGGGGAACGGGACCTCCACGACCTCCGCCCCGGCGGCCAGCAGATCGTCACGGGCGGCGGCCCATCTCTCCATGACGGTTCCGCGCGTGACGATCCTCCGGCCGGTGGGTCCGCCGATCCCGGGGCTCTCCGAGGTTCCCGCCTCCGGATCGGCGTTGACGTACATCGCCGGCACGCCGAATCGCTGACCGGCCAGCACCTCGCGGGCTTCGGCGTCGCCGGTCACCGCCAGGCCGGGGTAGGAGCGCGGGCGGACCGCCGAGGCCGGGGGAACCGGGACCCACGGCTGCACCCGCCAGAAGTCACCGCGGGTGCTGTGATCGTCGGCCACGATCACGTCCAGGACCTCCAGCAGGTCGGCCATGGTACGGGTGTGCGGCACCACCACGTCCATGGTGGGCACCAGCGGCCAGTTACCGCGCATCGAGATCACCCCGCGTGACGGGGTGTAGGCGCACAGGGCGTTGTTCGATGCCGGGGCCCTGCCCGATGACCAGGTCTCCTCCCCCAGCCCGAAAGCGGCGAAGCCGGCCGCGGTGGCCGTCCCGGAGCCGTTCGAGGACCCCGAGCCGAAGGCGGAGGTCAGGTAGGCACGGTTGTACGGGCTCTCGGCGCGGCCGTACACGCCGCGCTGCATCCCGCCGTTGGCCATGGGCGGCATGTTGGTCAGCCCGATCAGCACCGCGCCGCCGGCCCGCAGCCGTTCGATCGCGAACGCATCCCACTGCGCCACCAGGTGCTCGAAGGCCGGGGATCCGGCCGCGACCATGAGACCGCGCACCTGATAGCTGTCCTTGGCCGTGTAGGGAATGCCGTCAAGCAGCCCCAGGAGCTGCCCCCTGGAGCGGCGCGCGTCCGATTCCCGCGCCTCCGCCAGTGCCGCGGGATTGCGGACGACGACGGAGTTCAGCGCTACGTCGAGGCGATCGATCCGTTCCAGGTAGGCCAGCACGAGGTCCTCGCTGGTGACCCGGCCGGATTCCAGCGCGGCGCGCAGCTGCGCGATCGATGCCTCCGCGACGTCGAAGGCGTTCACCGGGCTTGCTGCTCGCGCAACGGAGCCTGTGCCGAGGCGAAGGCTGGCTGCTGCTGGGTGATGCAGTGGATGCCGCCCCCGTTGGCGAAGATCTCGCGGGCGTCCACCAGCTCCACGGACCGGCCCGGATAGGCGGCCTTCAGGATCCCGGCGGCCACGGCGTCGTGGGGATCGTCGAAGGCGCACAGCACCACCGCATCGTTGGCGACGTAGTGGTTGATGTACGAGTAGTCCACGAACCCCTCCTCCGTGCGGGTCACGGTCGGCGCGGGTACCCGGACGATCTCCAGCTCCCTCCCGCGGGCGTCCGTGGCGCCTTCGAGGACCTCGAGGATGACCCGCGAGACCTGGTGGTCGGGATGCCCCGGATCCGTCTGGTCGTGCACCAGAACCTTCCCGGGCCCCGCGAAGGAGGCGACGATGTCCACGTGGCCGCGGGTGCCGAACTCCTCGTAATCCCGGGTCAGCCCGCGGGGCAGCCAGATGGCCTTGGTGGTCCCGAGCCGGGCGTGGATCTCCGCCTCGACGCCCTCGCGGGTGGCGCCGGGGTTGCGCCCCGGGTCCAGCTGGACGGTGTCGGTCAGCAGCACCGTGCCCTCGCCGTCGACGTGGAACCCGCCGCCCTCGTTGACCAGCCAGCTGTCCAGCACGGGGACCTCGGCCCGGCCGGCCACGAGACGGGCGATCCTGGCATCGTTCTCCCAGGAGGCCCACGACTGCCCGCCCCATCCGTTGAAGGTCCAGTCCACGGCCGCGGGGCGTCCGGCGGCGTCGCGCACGAACGTGGGCCCGATGTCGCGCATCCACGCGTCGTCGAGGTCGTGGACGACGACGCCGATGCCCTCAGGCAGCATCTCCCGCGCCAGCGCCGCGTCCGGTGGGGAGGCCACCATGACGACGGGCTCGTACCGCGCGATGGCCCCGGCCACCACGGCCCATGCCTGCCGCGCCCGGGTCAGGGACGCGGAGCCCTCGGGGCCGAAGGTGTCGTTGGCCGGGGGGAACGCCATCCACGTCCGCTCGTGCCGCTCCCACTCGGCGGGCATCAAGGATCCGGAGGGCGCGGATTCGGTAGGTCCGGAGGGGGCCGTCGTCGCGGGTTCCGGGGCGTGCTCGGGCATCAGTCGATCACCGGCAGTTCTGTGGTCTCGAAGCGGCTGCGGAAGAAGTCGGGGTTTCGGCGGTACTGGATGAACATGGCCACGAAGCCCAGGGCCAGGATGCCCACCCCGAGGATGAACACCAGGCCGATGCCGCCCACCTGGGAACCGGAGCCGTATTCGGGGTCCATCGAGTCGATCGAGGTCTGGACGAAGAAGACCAGCAGCAGGATCCCGCCCAGCAGAGGGGCCAGGAACTGGGACAGGAAGCTCTTGACCTTGCGGAAGGACTGGCGCCGGAAGTACCAGACGCAGGCCAGGGCCGTGATCCCGTAGTAGAAGCACACCATCATGCCCAGGGCGGTGATGGTGTCCCACAGGACGTTCTCGGAGATCACCCGCATGAAGGCGTAGAACACCGCGGAGATCACCGCAGAGGCGATCGTGGCGTAGCCCGGGGACTGGAACCGCGGGCTGATCCGGGCGTACTTCTCCGGCAGGGCGCCGTAGAAGCCCATGGCGAGCATGGTCCGGGCCGGGGAGATCATGGTCGACTGCAGGGACGAGGCGGAGGAGGAGAGCACCGCCACGGACATCAGGATCGCGAACGGTCCCATGACCGGCCCGGCGAGGGCCGCGAAGATGTTCTCCTGGATATCGGGATTGCCCATGCCCAGCCCCTGGTCGGAGACGCCCGAGAAGGACAGCATGGACAGGGAGACCACCAGGTAGAGCGTGACGATCACGAGCATGGTGGTGATCGCCGACTTGCCGGGGGTCGTGGTCGCTTCGGTGGACTCCTCGTTGAGGGTCAGCACCACGTCCCAGCCCCAGTAGATGAACACGGACAGGGAGATGCCCGCGGCGAAGACGGAGAAGGACCCGACCCCGAACGGGTTGAACCACTCCGGGCTGATGCTCAGGCCCCCGAAGGAGGTGCCGCCCGCGACGTGGGCGAAGGCCGCCACGGAGAACCAGAGCAGCACGACCACCTGGAAGGCCACCAGGATGTACTGGAGCACCTTGGTGGCCTCGAGCCCGCGGTAGGAGACCCACGCCGCCCCGGCCATGAACACCAGGCACGTGGCGATGTTGACCGGCACGTTGCGGGTCAGCTCGGCGATCGCGTCGTTGCCGGTGATCTGGGCCAGCGCCAGGTAGAAGAAGTCCACCGCGATCCCGGCCAGGTTGGACAGCACCAGGATCGTGGCCGCCAGCAGGCCCCAGCTGCCCATCCAGCCCACCCACGGGCCGAAGGCCTTGGAGACCCAGGTGAAGGTGGTGCCGGAGTCCGGCATGGCCCGGTTGAGCTGGCGGTAGCCCACCGCCACGAGCAGCATCGGGATGAACCCGACCAGCAGGATGGCGGGCAGGTGGGTGCCCACGGCAGCCGCGGTGGGGCCCAGCGCTCCCGAGAGCGTGTAGGCCGGGGCGATCGTGGAGACACCGATCACCACGGCGCCGAGCAGGCCCACCGAGGCCTTGCTCAGTCCCTTGGAGGTGTCCTGCGGGGCCTCCGTGCCCGCGGTGGGCTGGAGGCCCTGGGCGTTGCTCCCGCCCTCATGTCCGTTCGGCGACATCGTGCACGCTCCTTATCCGCCGAGGAGCCCGGCGCTGCCGGTCTCGGTCGCTCCGGGCCGCGGGACCACGACCATGGGTACGGGCAGGTGCCGCAGCAGCCGGGCCGCCGTGGTGCCCAGGAACAGCTGACGGCCCTGGGCCAGACGCGAGGAGCCGATGAGCAGGACGCCGCCGGGCTGCCAGTCCACGGTGGCCACCGCCTTCTTCAGCGAGGCGCCGGAGGCGACATTGACCTCGGTATCCGTCTCGGTCACGTCGCGGACGGTCTTCCCCACGTGCTCGCGCACGGATTCGACCACGGCCGCATCGCGGGCGCCGTCGTCGTCGGTGAGGAAGGAGATCACCTCCAGCGGCAGGCCCGTGCGATCGGCCACCTCGTGGGCCTCCCGGATCACCTGCTGCGCCCCCGGCCGTGTGCCCACGGCGGCGTAGATGCGATCCGGCGGCACCTGCGGCCTGTAGTTCCGCGGAGCCAGCGCGACCGGTACGGACGAGCTGTGCAGCAGCGCATCGGCCACCGATCCCACGGACAGCCGGCCCTTGCCGGATCCGGCGCTGATCGCGATCATGGCCGCGCCCAGCTGGTCGATGGCCTCGAGCAGGCCGGTCACCACGGAGTGCGAGCGCCACAGGTGGGTGCGCGCGGTCACGGCCCCGTCGGCCGCATCTCCGGCGGCCCCTTCGACGACGGCCAGCGCCTCCTCCAGCCAGACCCGCGCCTGGGCCTCGAGCACCGGTGAGATATCGCCGACCGGCGGGTAGACCCGCTGATAGGGGTTGTCCTCGCGCAGCACCAGGACGATCTCCAGCTCCGCCTCGAAGGCCCGGGCCATGGCCGTGGCCATCTTCAGGGCGTTCTGCGCGGACGTGGTGCCGTCGTAGCCGACGACGTACCGGGTGGTCTCCATGTCAGCCTCCCAGCACTTCACGGGCGGCGAGCCTGCCCTGGCGCAGGGCGCCGTCGACGTGCTGGTAGCCCTCCGCGGCGAGATCCGAGCACGCCCAGAAGATGGGGCCCACCGGATTGCGCTGGTCGGCGCCGTACCGGTGCAGTCCGCCCAGGTCGTAGCTGGCCGCGTAGGCGCCGCGGGTCCACTCCTCGGAGCCGAAGTCGGATTCGTAGTAGACCACCGGGTCCAGGGCCTCCTCGCCCAGGTAGTGCGAGAGGCTCTCCAGGATCAGCCTCTTCCGCTCCGCGGCGGGGAGCTTGAAGACCTCGTCGGCCTTCTCGTCGGAGACGAAGCCCACCAGGGTCCCCCGCGAGTCCCCGTGGTTGGTGTTGTCGTAGACCTCCTGGGAGAGCTCCGCGGCGCCGAATCCCGTGCCGGAGAGACCCTTCTCCCGCCAGAAGGGGGTCTCGTAGACCGCGTGCACCTTGATCACGATGCCCAGCGACTGGTGCTGGTGCATCTGGTGCTGCAGCCGGGGCAGCGGGGGCTCGAACGAGATCCGCGAGTACAGGTTCGGCGGGACGGCCACGATGACCTGCTGCGCCCTGACGGTGACCGGATCGGACCAGACGGTCACCCCGGTGCCCGGGGTGTGCTCGGCGTAGGTGTCCTCGGGGCCGCCCCATCGGATCGTGCGCACGGGTGCGTTCAGGAAGACGACGTCGTCGCCCAGTTGCTCGGCCATCGCCTCCGAGACGGACTGCATGCCGCCCACGACGCGGCGGTCCAGGATGAAGTCCTCGTCCACCAGGTTGGAGAAGGATCCCGCGGAGGCAGCCATGAGCACGGCCTGCAACGTGGAGAAGGCGTGAGACGGCTTGGTCAGCATCCCGCCCGCCACGTAGATGCCGATGTTGTTGCACGCGGCCTCGTCGTCGGAGAGCTGACGCAGCCAGTGGTGGAACGAGACGGTGTCCAGTTCGCGGGCCCGGGGGTGGGCCCAGGGCTCGGCCGCGCCGATATCCGCCGCGAGCTCGTCCAGGACGCCGATCAGCCGCTCCATCTCCGCGATGGTCTGCTCGCCCGCGGGAAAGGTCGCCCCGGTGTAGGTGTGCCGGGTGCCGTCGGGGGCGATATAGACGGAGTCCCCTTCGCGGTAGCGCTGGAAGGTCTCCAGGCCGAGCTCCTCCACCAGCCCGAGCAGCTCGGTCTGGTCCGGCGAGATCCACTGGCCCCCGATCTCCAGGAAGGCGCCGTCGATCACGCGCGACCAGGTTCGCCCGCCCACGCGGTCGCGGGCTTCCAGGACCGCCACGGTCTTACCCGCGGCCACGAGTTCGCGGGCGGCCCTGAGCCCGGCGGGCCCGGCACCCACGACGACGACATCGCGTTCGACGGCTTCCGTGCTTCCGAGAGTTCGCTGATCCGGCATGTGGTCCCCTTCACGTAAAATGAATGTGATTCATTAATGCGCACCTGAGTCGTCCCGTCAACCCCCGCGGGGTAGTTTTAACGGATCAGCAACATGCGGGCACGTTGACCAGGAGCGACCAGGAAGGACGGTCATGACCGACCATCCGAGGGCCGAGCGCCGTCGGGGACGACCGAGGCACACGGTCCTGACCCCCCAGCGGATCACGGACGCCGCGATGAAGATCATCCAGGCCAGAGGGGCGAAGGCGCTGACCATGGCCGCCCTGGCCCGCGAGCTCGGCGTCTCGGTCTCGGCGCTCTACAACCACGCGCCCTCCAAGCACGCCGTGCTGCTGCGGGTGCAGGACCGGCTCAATTCGGAGATCGACTGCTCGGGCTTCGGCCACCTGCCGTGGGACGCGGCGCTGGCACGCTGGGCACGGTCCTACCTGGAGGTCTACGCGCGCCACGTCGAGCTGATCCCCACGATGGCCGTACTGCCCGTGGCGAATGCGCCGCACACGCTGCGCATGTACGAAGCCGTGGCCTCCGGTCTGGTGGCCGCCGGGTTCGCGAGGGACGAGGTGGTCAACATGATCGTGGTCCTGGAGTCCCTGCTGTTCGGCTCCGCCTACGACGCGACCGCCCCGGGCGGTCTCTTCGAGCCCGGGGAGCTCGAGGAGCTGGCGCCCACGTTCACCTCGGCCGTGGATGCCCGCACCGGTGACCCTGCCGAGGGCGCGCGGCAGGCCTTCGAACTCGGCCTGGAGACCCTGCTCGATGGCTTCCGGGCGCGGCTGGGGGCGTAGCTCAGACCGCTCAGACCGCCTTCAGGAAGCAGGTGATGCGCGCCGTGCAGACCCGCTCGCCGGCGTCGTCCACCACGACGATCTCGTGGCTGGCCACCGTGCGGCCCGCGCGGATCGGCGTTGCCGTGGCGGTCACGTAACCGCTCGTGGCCGACTTGTGGTGCGTGGCGTTCACGTCCACGCCCACCGCGACCTTGCCGAAGCCCGCCGCGTGCAGCACGGAGCCGATCGAGGCGACCGACTCGCACAAGGCGATCGTGGCCCCGCCGTGCAGCAGCCCCATGGGCTGGCGGTTGCCCTCGACGGGCATCCGCGCCACGACGCGCTCGGCCGAGGCCTCGAGGTAGACCACCCCCATGCGCTCGTCGAGCTGCCCCGGGCGGTCGTTGAGGAGTTCCACGGGGTTGCCGGAACCGGCCAGGGCCTCCGCATCGGCGGGACGGCCGTCCGACGGCATGGCTCCGGCGAGCCTTGGTGCACGGTAGTCGGCCGGCGCGGGATCCTCGTGCAGCCACCGGTCCGAGTCGGCTGCGGTGGGATCCTCGTGCCTGGGGTGATTGGTCGGATCGGATGCGCTCATGGTCTCCCGTGCTCCCTTGCAACTCGCGTCGGCAGCCCTCGTCGGCTGATTCCGTGCTCCACATCATCCGTCAAAGGCGGCGCCGCCCGCCAGGCCGGCCGGGGAGATGTCCCGCGCCGGACGTGGTTACGCGGTGGGCGATGCTCCGGGCCGGCGCCCGGCACCCGCGTCTAGTCTGACGCTATGACCTCTGACGTGACTTCCGACGCCAAGACCGACGACAGCGCCCTGACCGTGCTCACCCCCTCGACCTTCGACCCGTCGATCCGGCCGCAGGAGGACTTGTTCCGCCACGTCAACGGACCGTGGCTGGAGTCGGTGGAGATCCCCGACGACAAGCCCCTGACCGGTGCGTTCATGGTGCTGCGCGACCGGGCCGAGGAAGCCGTCCGGGAGATCATCACCGGGGTCGAGGCCGGCGCTGCGGGGTCTGTCGAGTCCACCAAGGTGGCGGATCTCTACGCCTCCTTCATGGACGAGGAGCGCATCGAGTCCCTCGGAGCGGA
This sequence comes from Kocuria coralli, assembly GCF_008831305.1. Taxonomy (GTDB): domain Bacteria; phylum Actinomycetota; class Actinomycetes; order Actinomycetales; family Micrococcaceae; genus Kocuria; species Kocuria coralli. The sequence goes on along the minus strand of NZ_ML708616.1, from coordinate 81,484 downwards.
ACCGCTCCGGGAGGATCTCGCCCTCGTGGACGAGACCGCCGACGTCGCCGGCCTGCAGCACCTCTTCGGCGTCCTGCTCGCCCGGGGTGTCGGGTCGGTCCTGGGCGCCGACACCGACTCCGACCCCGGCGACCCCTCCCGGAACCTGGTCTTCGTGGGCCAGGCCGGCCTGGGGCTGCCCGATGAGGAGTACTACCGGGAGGATTCCCATGCCGGGATCCGCGACCAGTACCGCGGGCACATCGAGCGCATGTTCGCCCACGCCGGGTTCTCCGACGCCGCGGAGCAGGCCCAGCGGGTCTTCGACCTGGAGACCGACATCGCCTCCCGCCACTGGGACAAGGTGGAGGTCCGGGACCTGACCAAGATGTACAACCCGTACACCTGGGCCGAGCTCACCGGATCCTCGGAGTCGTTCGACTGGTCCGCCGTCGTGATCGACGGCCTGGGGCTCCCCGAGTCGGCCGTCGAGACCGTGATCAACGCCCAGCCGTCCTTCTTCACCCGGCTCGGCGAGCTGCTGACGGAGCAGCGCCTCGAGGACTGGAAGTCCTGGGCCCGCTGGCGCGTGATCACGGGGCGGGCCGCCTACCTGTCGAGCGTTTTCGTGGACGAGGACTTCGCGTTCTACGGCACCGTGCTCTCCGGTACCCCCGAGCTCAAGGAGCGATGGAAGCGCGGCGTGGGCCTGGTCAACGGGGTGCTCGGCGAGGCCGTGGGCAAGCTGTACGTGGAACGGCACTTCTCGCCGACCGCCAAGGCGCGCATGGACGAGCTGGTCGCGAACCTGCTGGCCGCCTACCGGTCGTCCATCGAGAAGCTGGACTGGATGACGGACGAGACGCGCGCCGAGGCACTGAAGAAGCTGGCGGCGTTCACCCCGAAGATCGGCTACCCGGAACGCTGGAAGGACTACTCGACCCTGGAGATCCGGGCCGACGACCTGGTCGGCAATATCGTGCGGACCTCGCAGTACGAACTCCGGGAGATGATCCGCAAGGCCGGCAAGCCCGTGGAGAAGCACGAATGGCTCATGACCCCGCAGACGGTCAACGCCTACTACCACCCGCTGCGTAACGAGATCGTGTTCCCCGCCGCCATCCTGCAGCCGCCGTTCTTCGACGAGGACGGCGAGGACGCGGTCAACTACGGCGCGATCGGCTCGGTGATCGGTCACGAGATCGGGCACGGCTTCGACGACAAGGGCTCGACCGCCGACGGCGAGGGCCGTCTGCGCAACTGGTGGTCCGACGCCGACCGGTCGGCCTTCGAGGAACGCACCGGCAAGCTGGTCGATCAATACGACGGCCTGGTGCCCGAGCAGCTCTCCTCCCAGGCGGATGCCCCCACGGTCAACGGGAAGATGACCCTGGGCGAGAACATCGGCGACCTGGGCGGCCTGTCGATCACCTACAAGGCCTGGGAGTTCTCCCGGGGCGTGGGCGACTCCGAGGACGGCGGCCCTGCTTCGGCCGATCCGGGCGCCTTCTCCGAGATGGACGACGCCGGGCTCTCCCCGGCGCAGAAGCTCTTCCTGTCCTGGGCCTTCGTCTGGCAGCAGAAGGCCCGCGACGAGACCGTGGCCCAGCGCCTGGCCGTGGACGTGCACTCGCCCAACGAGTTCCGGGCGAACCAGACGGCCCGGAACATCGACGCCTTCCACGAGGCCTTCGGCGTCACCGAGTCCGACGCGATGTGGCTGGCCCCGCAGGAGCGCGTCCGGATCTGGTGACCCGCTGATCCGTCGAAACCGGAGTCCGGTCGCCGATCAACCCTGATCGGCGACCGGACTCCGGTTTCGGTTTACGGGACGGCCTTCTCGGCCCGTCGTCGCGCTTCACGGACCACGTGAACGGCACGCGGCGGGCCGCCTCGCACGGATCGCAGATCCGCGGAGACGATCCGGGCCTCCACCCAGCCCGCGGCCTCGGTGGCCCGCTGACGTTCGATATCCCGCACGCACTGCCGATCCGAATCGTGGTGGGGGCCCTCGACCTGGACCGCGATGCGCCGCTGGAGGTCCGCCAGGTCCGGGTGGACCGTCCGGTGCCCGGGGGCCAGCAGCTCGACGTCCATCGACCAGCCGCTCAGTCCGTGACCCTCGAGGAGCAGCCGGGTTCGCGTCTCGAGCGCGGAGTCGACCCCGACCCGGGCTCTCAGCAGGGCAGCACGGACCCGGGCCACGCCCCGGCGTTTCGCCATGCGCTGCAGGTCCTGCCGCACCCGGGCGAGGTCTCTCATCGGCGGCACCCCAGCCGAGTACCCGTGAAGGTGCTCGTTGACGACCCCGTCCAGGACGGCGACCAGTTCATCGTCCGTGAGCAGCCAGGAAGCCCCCGGCCCGCGCATGGCGGCGATGTCGACCACCGTCCGGGTGGGTCCGGTCAGCCGGAGTCCGGAACGACTCCAGCGGTCCTCGGCTCCGAGCGTGCCGCTGTGCTCGGCGATGCCGGTCATCTCCGGTGGATCCCCCGGGCCCCAGCGGGTCAGGTGAACCGGCTCGGCTCGCCTCACCCGGAGGGGCAGCCGAAGACCGAGCAGGAGGCCGGCGGTGACGTGGCTGGCCGCCGTGCGGGGCAGCACCTGCTGCAGGGCGAGCAGGATGTCGGATACCCGGTCGGCGGGTTCCTCGGGACGGCGCCTGGCGGCCAGCGACCATACGTTCCGGGCCACGGAGTCGTACGCCACCCCTTTGAGCTGGCCCACGGTCACTCCGGCGGCCCGGGCCTCGTCCGTGGTGAAGCACCTGGCCGGCAGCACCGGCGGGAGGTGGGGTGGAGTCGGCATGCTCTCAGTAGGCCCGATCGCGTGATCGGCCGCTGTCCTGGCGCCCCGGACGGGGGACAAATCCCCGATGGGCCGGTCACGAGCCGCAGTGTGGAGCCCCGCCTCCGGCGTCGGCGTCGTCGGCGGGCGCCTTCCCCGCTCGAAACCGGAGGCTGGTCGCTGCTCAGCCCCGATCAGCGACCGGACTCCGGTTTCGACGGCGGAGGGGCCGCGTACAGCCGCATCCGGACCCTGGCCCGGGGTACCGGCGATGCGTAGACTCCGCTGCACCGGGGCGCAGGAGCCCGTGCGCTCCCTCGACGATGCGGAGCATCTCATGGCCACGCAATTCCTGACCACCTATCTGACCTTCCGTGGCGAAGCCGCGGACGCTCTCCATTTCTACGCCCAGGTCTTCGGCGGTCAGCCCGAGATCATGCGTCACGGCGACATGGGTGCCGAGGGCGCCGACGCCGATCTGGTCATGCACGGCCAGCTCGACGCGCCCAGCGGGATCCGGCTCATGGCCGCGGACCTGCCCTCCTTCATGGAGGGGGCCACGGGCGGGGCCGGCGGGGTCTCGCTGTGCCTGCACGGTGACGACGCCGAGGCCCTGCGCGGGTACTTCAACGCGCTCTCCGACGGCGGAGAGGTCCGGTTCCCGCTGGAGAAACAGGCGTGGGGCGACGAGTACGGCGAACTCGTGGACAGGTTCGGCATCCAGTGGGGCGCGAACATCGGCGCGTCCTGAGCCCGCTGCCACCCGCTCGAAACCGGACTCCGGTCGCCGCTCACCCCTGATCGGCGACCGGAGTCCGGTTTCGGCCGGACCGAGCCACCCGTCCGAACTAGCATCGGGGACATGACGGAGAACGACTCGCAGCCCTCCACCCAGCGCACCGGCCTGTCTGCGCGGGTGCTGGGCGGGGGCATCGAACCGGATCCGCGATTCACCCTGGCCAACGAGCGGACTTTCCTGGCCTGGATCCGGACCGCATTGGCGTTCCTCGCCGGTGGGGTGGCGCTGGAGGCCTTCGCGGGAGACGTCTTCCCCGCCCCCGTTCGCACGGGGCTGGCGATAGCCCTGCTGCTGGTGGGCATGGTCATCGCGGCGGGGGCCACCGTCCGGTGGATCCGGATCGAGCGGGCCATGCGCCACTCGCTGCCCCTTCCGCTGCCGTGGCTGGCCCCGATCCTCGCAGCCGGTGCCGCCGTGGCCACGGGCGTGATGGTGGGGGTGCTGCTCTTCCGATGAACCCTCGCCGCCACGGCCGCGCGGCCGACCCCGGGCTCCAGCCGGAACGGACCACCCTCGCGTGGAACCGCACGCTGGTGTCCTTCGTGGTGGTGGCCGCCTTCTTCCTGAGATGGGGGCCCGAGCACGGCGCGGTGGTGGTCGTGCTGTTCGGCGCCGCCCTTGCCGTGGCCCTGGGGATCTGGCTCACCCAGCGTCCCCGTTACGCCCAGCGCACCGAGACCATCGCCCGGAACCTGCACCGGGCCAGCGTGGGAGCCCCTTTGCTGCTGGGCGCGGCGGTGGTGCTTCTGGGCACCGCGGCCCTGGTGGTCGTGATCGCTCTCTGAGCAGCCGCAGCCGGCCCGCCCGCAGTTCCTTGCGCGGGGTCAGGCGGCCTCGTCGTCGCGGTTGCGGGACAGGTCGGCCTGGGCGGGCTGTACGCGCTGGGACTTGGTGACGAGCTTGTGGCCCCACCAGAAGGCCAGGAACAACGGCAGCCCGAGGTAGGAGGAGAGCAGCGACAGCGGGGTGATGGTGCCGTTGATGAACGCCTCGTAGCTCTGGCCCACGATCACCAGCAGGCACATGGCCAGCGCGACGACCGGGCCGGCCGGGAAGAACTTGGCCCGGAACGGCAGCTCGCTGACCGAGCGGCCCTGCGCCTTGAAGGCCTTCCGGAAGTTGTAATGCGTCCAGGCGATCCCGGCCCACACGATGAATCCGGCCAGCGCGGAGGCGTTGATCAGCCAGGTGTAGACGGCGCCGTCGCCGAACCAGGTGGTGCCGAAGGCCAGCAGGCCGAACGCGGAGGTGATCAGCAGCGCGTACATGGGCACGCCGCGCTTGTTGAGCTTGCGCAGGAACCGGGGCGCCTTGCCCTCCATGGCCAGGGACCAGAGCATGCGCGTGGAGGCGTAGAGGCCGGAGTTGCCCGCGGACAGGATCGCGGTGAGGATCACGGCGTTCATGACGGACGCGGCGAAAGCGACCCCGGCGTTCTGCAGCACCAGGGTGAACGGGGACATCGCCACGTCCTGGATGTCCGAGGCCAGCAGATGGGGGTTGTTATAGGGCAGCAGGAAGCCGATCACCGTGATGGCACCCACGTAGAACAGCAGGATGCGGAAGAACACGGTGCGGATGGCTTTGGGGACGGTGGTCTCCGGATCCTTGGCCTCACCGGCCGCGACCCCCACCAGCTCGGTGCCCTGGAACGAGAACCCGGCCACCATGAAGATCGCCAGCACCGTGATCGGGCCGCCCACGAACGGCGCCTCCCCCGCCGTCCAGTTCGTGAACCCCGGGTTCTCCCCGCCCAGGATTCCGAGGATCATCAGCACGCCGAGGGCCAGGAACACGACGACGGCGGCGACCTTGATCGCCGCCAGCCAGAACTCCCCCTCGCCGTAGGCCCGTGTGGACAGGGCGTTGAGACCGAAGACGATCAGGAGGAACAGCGCCGACCAGAGCCACGACGGCGAATCCGGGAACCAGTAGCGCATCACCAATGCCGCAGCCACGAGCTCGGCGGCCAGGGTGATCGCCCAGTTGAACCAGTAGTTCCACCCGATCGCGAAGCCGAAGGACGACGAGACGTAGCGGCCCGCGTGGTCGCCGAAGGAGCCCGAGGTGGGCCGCCAGGCGGACATCTCGCCCAGGGACTGCATCAGCAGGTAGACCATCAGGCCGATGGCGACGTACGCCGCCAGGGCGCCGCCGGGGCCGGCCGTTGCGATCGAGTTCCCGGAGGCCACGAACAGCCCGGTTCCGATGGCGCCGCCCATGGCGATCATGGTCATATGCCGGGTGTGCAGGCTGCGGCGCAGGCCCTCGCCCTCGGCCTTGGTGCTCACCTCATGGGACGGGCTTGTCGACACGGCGGGTGCCTCTCGTTCGGTGGGGCCGGGTACTGCGCTGCATCGTCAGGCTGCGTGTCCCAGCGGCATGGTCAATGAGTGAACTTCACCATGGATAAGGACCACATCCAAGCCGGATGCGGTCCTTATCCATGGTGAAGCCTTCGCGGTGAGGCATCCGCGGTGAAGCCGCGCGGCGCTCAGTCGATGAGGTCGCGCACCTCGATGGTGTGCTCCCGGCCCGGGCCCACGCCGATCGCGGAGATCCGGGTGCCGGACATGGCCTCCAGCTCGCGCACGTAGGTCTGGGCGTTGGCCGGAAGGTCCTCGATGGAACGGGCCCCGGAGATGTCCTCCGTCCAGCCCGGGAAGTTCTCCAGGATGGGCTTGGCGTGGTGGAACTCCGTCTGCGTCATGGGCATCTCGTCGTGCCGCACGCCGTCCACGTCGTAGGCCACGCACACGGGGATGGACTCGATGCCCGTGAGCACGTCGAGCTTGGTCAGGAAGTAGTCCGTGAAGCCGTTGATCCGGGAGGCCTGGCGGGCCATGACGGCGTCGTACCATCCCGTGCGGCGCGGCCGCCCGGTGTTCACGCCGAACTCGCCGCCGACGGTGCGCAGCCGCTCGCCCCACTGGTCGAAGAGCTCCGTGGGGAACGGCCCCGCCCCCACGCGCGTGGTGTACGCCTTGATGATGCCGATCGAGCGGGTCATCCGGGTCGGGCCGATGCCCGCGCCCACGCAGGCGCCCCCGGTGGAGGGGTTGGAGGAGGTCACGAAGGGGTAGGTCCCGTGGTCGACGTCCAGGAAGGTGGCCTGCCCGCCCTCGAGCAGGACGGCCTTGCCGGCGTCCAGGCCGTCGTTGAGCAGCCGGGTCGAGTCCACGATCATGGGTGCGAGCCGATCCGCATAGCCCAGGAAGTACTCGACGATCTCCTCCGTGTCGAAGGCCCGGCGGTTGTAGAGCTTGACCAGCAGCTCGTTCTTCTGCCGCAGCGCCCCGTCGATCTTCTGGGTCAGGATCGACTCGTCCAGCACGTCCTGCACGCGGATGCCCAGCCGGCCCACCTTGTCCATGTAAGCCGGTCCGATGCCGCGGCCCGTGGTGCCGATCGCCCGTTTGCCCAGGAACCGCTCCGTCACCTGGTCCATGGTCTGGTGGTACGGGGCCACCAGGTGCGCGTTGGCGGAGATCCGCAGCTTGGAGGTGTCGGCCCCCCGGGCCTCCAGGCCGTCGATCTCCTCGAACAGCGCCTGGGGGTTGACCACCACGCCGTTGCCGATCACGGGCGTCGCCTGCTCGGAGAGGATGCCGGCCGGGAGGAGCTTCAGCTCGAACTTGTCGCCGCCCACGACCACGGTGTGACCTGCGTTGTTACCGCCGTTGGGCTTGACCACGAAATCGACGCGGCCGCCCAGGATGTCCGTGGCTTTGCCCTTGCCTTCGTCGCCCCACTGGGCACCGACGATCGAGATCGCTGGCATATCTGATGCGCTCCTGACATTCGGCGCGGAAGGCACCGGTCTGCGGTCGTGTACCCGCCGAGTCTAGCGCGCGACCCGTCCGGGGCACGGCTTCCGGGGAGCACGGAATGCAATACCTCAAGCCAGAGTCGTTGCGAAGACATGGCGAGTCTGGTTGTATCTGTTGCGCTATCTATCCAGAGCGGCCGAGAGACCTGGCTTGTCGACGCCGCAGCAACCATCCTGTTCTTCAGGAACGGTGCTCCCGCCAGGACCGATGGAGCGAAAAGTGTTCCGTGGTCCACCGGACCGTCGTCGTCGATTCACGACGTACGGGCCGAGCGATCTCGTGCACCCTCTGTCGGGGGTACACGAGAGGAGACCTACGGCGTGGCCGACCCCCAGATACCGGCTCTGTCCTTCGAGCTGTTCCCGCCGCGTAGTGAGCGCAGCCGCGAGACGCTGCTGGCGACGCTCGATGCGCTTGCGCCCACCTCGCCCGACTACGTGTCCGTGACCGCGGGGACGGACGGGCTGCGCCGCCGACGAGCGCTGTCGCTGCTGAACCACCTGGTCAACGAGACCCCGTTCCGGCCCCTCGCCCATGTGGTGTGCGTCGGGCAGACCGAGACCGAGCTGACCGAGCTGATCGGCCAGCTGCTGGAGACCGGCGTACGGGGCATCCTCGCCCTGCGCGGCGACCGGCCGGAGGGCGTGAGCGAGCCGGGCGAGGACGAGCTGCCCTTCGCCCGCCACCTGATCGATCTCATCCGCCGGGTGGAGAACCAGCGCGCCGCCTACCTGTGCGCCGGCCGGGTCTCCGTGGGGGTCGCGGCCTACCCGATCAAGCACCCGGAGTCGACGAGCGTCAGCCAGGACCTGGAGGTGCTCCTGTCCAAGCAGCGCGCGGGGGCGGATTTCGCGATCACCCAGGTCTACCGCGAGCCCTCGGACTACGAGGATTACGTGACCCGTGCCCGCCGCTCCGGCATCGAGCTGCCCCTGATCCCGGGGATCCTGCCCGTGACGAATCTGCGCCGCTACCTGACCGTGTGCAGGCTGGCCGGCCTCACCCCCGACGTCGATCTGGCCCACGCCTTGGAGACGGCGACCTCGGATGCCCAGCGCCACCGCATCGGCGTCGACACCGCCGTGCACACCGCCCGCGCCGCACTGGCCTCGGGCGCTCCCGGGCTGCACCTCTACACGTTCAACGAGCACCAGGCGGCGCTGGACGTCCTGGAACGCCTCGATCTGCCCCGGCCCACGCCGCCGCAGGCCGATGACATCACGGCGCCGCTTCCCGCCGTGCAGCCCCCGCCCCGCCAGCGCGTCCATCTACCCGCCGATGCCGGGCCCGCCCGGGACCACGGCACCTCCACCACGACCCACGAACCCGGACCCCATGTCCCCGATGCCAAGGAGAACCCCATGACCGAGCAGAACACCGACCGCACCGCGTCCGAGAAGGCCTTCCCCTCCGCGACCGTCCTGGGCTACCCCCGCCTCGGGCCCAACCGCGAGCTGAAGAAGGCGCTCGAGTCCTACTGGGCCGGGAGGTCCGGCGCCCAGGACCTCGAGCAGACCGCCTCGGGCCTGCGCGACTACGCCGCCGACCGCATCGAAGAGCTGGGGCTCAAGGAGTCCTCGGCCGTTCCCGCCAGCTACGCCCTCTACGACCAGGTCCTCGACACCCTGGTGGCCGTGGGTGCCGTGCCCGCCCGGTTCACCGACCTGCGCGGGGAGAACGGTTCCGTGGACCGCGACGGCGCCTTCGTCCTGGCCCGCGGCGACGCCGCTCGTCAGCCGCTGGAGATGACCAAGTGGTTCGACACCAACTACCACTACCTGGTCCCCGAGATCGGCCCCCAGACCACCTTCTCCGCGGCTCCCTACGAGCTCGTGGCCGCCGTGGAGCAGGCCGCCGCCCAGGGCCGCACCGTGCGCCCCTCCATCGTGGGCCCCGTGACCTTCCTGGCCCTGGCCAAGGACGACGGCACCTCCGCCTCGCCCATCCGCCCCCTGGACCGGCTGGAGGACCTTCTTCCCGTCTACGCCCAGATCCTCGCCCAGCTGCGCACGGCCGGTGCCGAGTGGGTGCAGATCGAGGAGCCCGCCGTCGTCGCCGACTTCGCCCACGTCACGGAGGACGAGCTCGGTACCGCGATCGAGCGGGCCACCGCCTACCTGGCCGGCCAGAGCGCACGCCCCCAGATCCTCCTGGCCACCCCCTACGGCGACGCCGGGGACCTGCTCGCGCCGATCGCCCGCTCCGGGGTGGAGGCCGTGCACGTCGACCTGGTGCGCGGCGACCTCGACGCCGGGCAGCTGGCCCTGTTCACGGCCGACCGGGCCCCCGCGCTCGTGGCCGGCATCGTGAACGGGCGCAATATCTGGCGCACCGAGCTCGACGCCGCCCTGACCCGCCTGGAGGGCCTCCGCGACGCCGGGGCGAAGGTCTCGGTGGCCACCTCCACCAGCCTGATCCACGTCCCGCACACCCTGGAGGGCGAGGACGACCTGGATCCCGCGGTTCGCCGCTGGCTGGCGTTCGCCGACGAGAAGATCCAGGAGGTCGCCACGCTGGCCCGCGGCCTGGCAGAGGGCCGCGACGCAGTGGCCGGCGAGCTCCGGGAATCCGAGGAGGCCGCCGCCTCCCGCCGGGAGGCCCCCGGCGTCCACGACCCGGAGGTCCGTGCCCGTGCCGCCGCCCAGACCCCGGCCGACACCCAGCGGGGCGACGCCCAGCGCCGTCGTTCGGTGCAGGCGGAGCGCACCTTCGGCTCCGCCCGGCTCCCCGTGCTGCCGACGACGACGATCGGCTCCTTCCCCCAGACCGGGGAGGTCCGCAAGGCCCGCGCCGACTACAGGGCCGGCACCATCGACCGGGCGCAGTACGAGCAGTTCCTGCGCGATGAGATCGCCCGGGTGATCGAGCTGCAGGAGCAGCTCGGCCTGGACGTGCTCGTGCACGGCGAGCCCGAGCGCAACGACATGGTGCAGTACTTCGCGGAGAACTTCGACGGCTTCGAGGTCACTCACAACGGCTGGGTGCAGTCCTACGGATCGCGGGCGACCCGCCCCTCGATCCTGTGGGGCGATGTCTCCCGGGCTGGCGAGGGCCTGCGCGGCGATGCGTTCACCGTTCCGTGGATCTCCTTCGCCCAGTCCCGGAGCCAGCGCCCCGTCAAGGGCATGCTGACCGGACCCGTGACCATCCTGGCCTGGTCGTTCGTGCGCGACGACCAGCCCCTGGGCGAGACGGCCGACCAGGTGGCCCTGGCCCTGCGCGACGAGGTGGCCGACCTCGAGGCCGCCGGGATCGGGATCATCCAGGTGGACGAGCCGGCGCTGCGCGAGCTGCTCCCGCTGCGCCGCGCGGACCGCACCGCCTACCTGGACTGGGCCGTGGACGCATTCCGCCGGTCCACCGCTGGCGCTGCGGACGAGACGCAGATCCACACGCACCTGTGCTACTCGGAGTTCGGCGAGGTGATCGAGGGCGTGGACGCCCTCGATGCCGACGTCACCTCGATCGAGGCCGCCCGTTCCCGCATGGAGGTCCTCGCGGATGTCCGCTCGGTCGGCTTCGCACGGGGCTTGGGCCCGGGTGTGTGGGACATCCACTCCCCGCGCGTGCCTTCGGCGGACGAGATCGGGTCCCTCCTGATCAGCGCGCTGGACCACGTGGACGCCGATCTGCTGTGGGCCAACCCCGACTGCGGTCTGAAGACCCGCGGCTACGAGGAGACCAAGCGGTCCCTGGAGAACCTGGTGGCGGCCACCGCCCGGGTCCGCGAGCGCCTCGGGGCGACCGCCTCCTTCGACTCCGTCGTCGCGGGGCAGTCGACCACCGAACGCTGAGCACCCGGTAGGACAGCCGAAGGGCGGGGACGGTCTGACCGTCCCCGCCCTTCGTATGCCCCTGTAAGTCAGGGGGTGTTCATCGCTGCAGTTCCTCGGCGGCTACGGGGTCGGAGTCCGTGAGGAACGTCTGGATCCGCTCGGCCTCGTCCAGTTCCCCGATCGCCGCCGCGGCCTGCCCCAGGGCCGCGAGCGCCCGCAGGAAACCGCGGTTGGGCTCGTGGGAGTACGGAACCGGGCCGTGCCCCTTCCACCCGCTGCCCCGCAGCGCGTCCAGGCCCCGGTGGTAGCCCACCCGGGCGTACGCGTAGCCCTCCAGCGTGCGGCCGTCGCCCAGGGCCTCCTCGGCCAGCAGGGCCCACGGCAGCTGCTCCTTGGGGAAGGAGCGGGCCAGGTCCTCGGCCTCGTCGCCGGCGTCGTACCGCGCGTTGAGCTCCGGGTTCTCCTCGAGCAGGGTGGGGGCGGGTTCGCCCAACAGGTTCTTTCCGATCTGGCTCATGACGGTCCTTCCGCGGGAGGTCTGGGTGACGGTTTCCACCGTTCAGCCTATCGGCGCTCCACCGGCGGAACCCGGGAGACATAGATCACGGTTCCCGCCGGGAAATCGGTCCCGCCCATCCATCGACGGCACCGGCTCGCAGCGAATACGCTGGCGCACGCACACCGCGCGACAAAGGAGTTCCGTGCGTCTTCCCAAGCGGTCGTCGGCCCCGGTGGCCCCCGACGACGATCAGCTGATCCGCCCCTGGCACCAGGGGGCGATCACCCCGCCGCGGCTGCTGCTGGCACTGAAGGCGGCCACCGCGTGCACCATCGCCTGGATCGTCGCGCCGTTCATGCCCGGGGTCGTGGCGCAGTACCCGTTCTACGCCCCCTTGGGCGCCCTGTCCGTCATGTACCCCACGTTGCTGGGCTCGATGCGCACGGGCATCCAGACGATCGCCGGACTGGCCATCGGCATGGCGCTCGCGCTGGTCATCCTGCTGACGGACCTGAACACGGTCATCACGCTGTTCATCGTCATCGTGATCGGCACCGTGCTGGCCGGCGTCCGGAAGCTGGGGGCGGGTGCCGACTACATCCCGATGACCGCGCTGTTCGTGCTGGTCATCGGCGGCCCCAATGCCGATGACTACTCGATCGGCTACCTGGTGCAGATGACCACCGGCGCCGCGATCGGACTGGCCGTGCACCTGCTGATCGCCCCGCCCGTGGACATCCGCTCCGCCTCCCTCGAACTGGGCCGGGTGGAGAAGCTGATGGTGCACTACCTGCGCGATGTCGCCCGTGAGGTGCGCACCCCGGGCTCGACGTCGCGCCGGGACTGGATGGAGGTCAACCAGCAGGTGACCGAGATGACCATGGAGGTCCGCGGAGTCGTCATGGAGTCGGCGACCGGCATGAAGGGCAACCCGCGCATGCTGCTGCCCAACAACAAGAATCAGGATCCCGGGCTCGCCCGCCTGATCCGCGTCGAGTACGTGGGCTTCTACATGCGTAACCTCACGGACGTCCTCCGCCGGCTGTTCGCCTCCGACGGCTCGCACATGGTGGTCCCGGCGGAGGTCTCCAAGGAGCTCGAGCGGGCGCTGCGGGCCGTCGCCGAGGTCATGCGGGTGGCCTGGCGCGTGGACACCGCCTCCCTCCAGGCGCTGACCACAGCGCTGACCATCGTCCCCCTGAACCTGGACGACGACGAGAAGGACGAGGTCGCCCTCCTCGCCCGCCGCGCCCGGGCACGGATCGCGGACCTGTCGGACCAGCTGGAGAAGCTGGAGATCCGCAACACCTGGGACCACTGGTGGCTCGTCTCCGTGAGCACCGACCTGGAGCGCATCCTGCAGACGGTCACCGCCCACGGCGCCAGCAATCCCCCGCCTCCGCCCAGGCGCGGCCGCGCACGAACGCTGCCTTTTCCCCGGCCGGTCAGGTTCCGAGGATGAAGTGGGGGCGCGTCAGCGTTGCTGGGAACGATAGGCTCGTAAGCACTGCTCGTTTCCAGGAGGCCCCGTGACCACACACCGCGCACCATCGACAGGTCCAGGCGCGCCCGTGCCGGGCCGGGTCGGCGCTGCGGAGGGTCTCAAGCCGATCTGGGTGGAGCACCCCGATCTGGAGGCCATGGGCCGCCGCGGCTTCCGCCGGTTCCAGGGCGTGTTCGGACGGGAGCCGGAGGGCATCTGGATGTCCCCGGGGCGCGCCAACCTCAACGGCGAGCACATCGATTTCCTGGGCGGGCGCTGCCTGCCCATGGCCCTGCCCTACGGCACCCTGGTCGCCGCCGCACCCCGGACCGACGGGCTGCTGCGCATGCGGACCCTGGAACCCAGCCTGGACGCCGGCATCGTGGAGGTCGAGGTCGCCGGCATCGGCCCCGGCCGCCCCGAGGGCTGGACCGGATATGTCGCCGGCGCCCTGTGGGCTCTGCACATCGCCGCCCAGGACCACCCCGAGCTGGCCATACCCGAGAACTTCGGGGCCGACCTCCTGATCCGCTCGACCCTCCCCATGGGCGGCGGGCTGTCCTCCTCCGCGGCCCTGGAGTGCGCCGCCATCCTCGCCTTCGTGGGCATGGCCCTGGGTCGCACGGACCTCGACGACGGCACCCGCGCCGTCCTGGCCCGCGCCTGCATGATGGCCGAGGTCGAAGTGGTCGGAGCCGCCACGGGAGGGCTGGACCAGACGGCGAGCCTGCGCTCCCGCCCTGAGCACATCCTGTCCCTGGACTGCCGGGACTTCTCGATCGAGCACTACCCCGCCGCGCCCCTGCTCGAGGGCCACCGGCTGGTCGGCGTCGATACCAATACCCCGCACTGGCTGGGCGGCGACGAGTTCAGCTCCCGCCGCAAGGACGCCGAGGCCGCCGCCAGGTTCCTGGGCGCCGAACGCCTGCGGGACCTCCTGCCGGAGGCTCCGGGCCAGGCCGATGTGGACGCCGTGCTGGCCCGCTGGGACGAGCTGGCCCCGTCTGCGTCCCGGCTGGAGGGTCACGATCCCGGTGACGCCCGGCGGCGTCTGCGTCACGCCCTGACCGAGATGCTGCGCTCCGAGCGCATCGACGCACTGCTGCGCCACGGCGCCGACCCCTCGATGGCCGGCGGCGCACCGGGCGAACTGGGCCGGATCCTCTCCGAGGGGCACGCCTCCATGCGCGACGATGCCGAGGCCTCCTTCGCCACCGCCGACCTGATCGTCGCCATCGCCCTCAGACGCGGTGCCACCGGCGCCAGGCTGATCGGCGGCGGTTTCGGCGGTTCCGTCCTGGCCCTGCTGCCCGAGCTGAGGGTCGACTCGATCGTCGAGCACATCGACCGGGAGGTGCTCGCGGCGGGCCTGCCCCGTCCGCGGTTCCTGTGCATCGAGCCCAGCTCCTCCGGCCGCCAGCTCTGCCGGGAGTGCGTCTGACCACCACCCGATACCGTCCAGATGCGACTTGAACCGCCGATCAGAGCCGATGAGCGGTTCAAGTCGCATCTGGACGGCGCCGTCACGCATGATGGACAGGTGTAGGACAGATATGGATATGGATTCATCCTCCGGGCTTCCTATCCCGGTTTTGTCATGACAAAATGACATACATCACATGAAGGAGTTGCCCATGGCCACGGATGTACAGGTTGCGCTGGACCGGTCCTCTCCGGTCCCGCTGTACCACCAGGTGGCAACCGCCTTCGAGGCCGCCATCCGGGACGGGTCGCTTCCCCCCGGCACGCGCCTGGACAACGAGATCGAGCTGGCCAAACGCTTCAGCCTGTCCCGTCCCACGATGCGCCAGGCGCTGGATCAGCTGGTCCAGGCGGGGCTGGTGGTACGCCGCCGCGGGATCGGCACCCAGGTGATCGAGCCCCCCGTGCGCCGCCCGCTGCAGCTGTCCTCCCTCTACGATGACCTGATCGAGCAGGGCTCGAAACCCACCACCCAGCTACTGGAGTTCGAGGCCGTGGCGGCCGATACGGACCGGGCCGAGCTGCTCGGCATCAAGGAGGGCTCTCCGCTGCAGCATCTGCGCCGGGTGCGCTCCATCGACGGCACCCCCTTGGCGATCATGGAGAACTGGGTGCCCGCCGACGTCGTGCAGCTGACCCCTGAGCAGCTCAAGCACAGCGGCCTCTACGACCTCATGCGCGCCAACGGCGTCGACTTCCGCCTGGCCCATCAGCGCATGGGCGCCACCGTCGCCGATGCCGAGCAGTCGGCGCTGCTCGAAGTGGACGAGGGCTCGCCCCTGGTCCTCATGGAGCGCGTGGCGCGCGACTCGAACGGCCAGGCGGTCGACGGCGGCCACCATCTCTACCGTGCCGATATGTACTCGTTCGAGATGACCCTCGTGAAGTAGACGTGGATTCCGGCGGGCGGCGGGATCGCCGCCCGCCGGCACATGTCCGCGACATGTGCAAACGTTATGTGTAACCAACGTGCAAAGGAGCGCCATGACCACCGCATCTTCTGACTGGTTCTACCCCGCAGGGGCCACCGGCCACGACGACTGGTGGCTGGATCTGGGCACCCCGGATTCGCAGGTCCAGGCCCCCGGGTGGGCCCACACGGGGCTGCGCGTCGCGCAGCTGCAGCCGGGGGCGTCCGTCTCCCTCGCGGCGCAGGACGAGGAGCGCATCGTCATCCCGCTGACGGGATCCTTCACCGTGACGGTCTCCGGAGAGGCTGACGGCGACGCCTCCTACGCCCTGGCCGGGCGGGCGTCGGTGTTCAGCGGCCCCACCGATGTCCTCTACACCGGTGTGAGCAGG
Source organism: Kocuria coralli (assembly GCF_008831305.1). Lineage (GTDB taxonomy): Bacteria > Actinomycetota > Actinomycetes > Actinomycetales > Micrococcaceae > Kocuria > Kocuria coralli. The sequence goes on along the minus strand of NZ_ML708616.1, from coordinate 65,547 downwards.
GGCTGCACCATCTCCTCCGACGACGGCGGGCGCGTAGCGGTGGCCTCCGCCCCCGCGAAGAACTCCTATCCCACCCGCCATGTGCTCCCCGACGACGTGCCGCTGGAGCTGCGCGGGGCCGGCAACTGCTCGCGGCAGGTGCACAACTTCGGCACCCCTCCCAACCTCGAGGCCGACCGCTTCATCGTGTGTGAGGTGCTCACCCCGGCCGGCAACTGGTCCTCCTACCCCCCGCACAAGCACGACGAGGAGAAGGACGGCGAGACCGCGCTCGAGGAGATCTACTACTTCGAGATGCAGACCGCCAAGAACATGCCCATCCCCTCACCCGAGGAGGGCGGCCCGGACGCCATGGGGTATCAGCGGGTCTACGCCTCGGACGAGCGCGAAATCGACGTCGCCGTCGAGGTGCGCACGGGCGACCTCGTCCTGGTCCCCTACGGCTGGCACGGCCCGGCCATGACCCCTCCGGGCCACGACATGTACTACCTGAACGTGATGGCCGGCCCCGGTCCGGTCCGCAAGTGGCTGATCAGCGACGACGCCCACCACGGCTGGATCCGCCAGACCTGGGAGGACCAGGAGATGGACCCCCGGCTGCCCTTCGCCGGCTGAGCCTTCCGGGCTGGCCGGGCCTTCCGGGCCGGCCGGGCCTTCCGGGCCGGCCGGTCCCCGGTCAGCCGCGGCGCTCCAGCTCGTCGTCCACATAGGTCTCCCGGGAGACCTTGCGGCCGAAATACGTGAGGGGAACGGCCGACAGCGCCAGCAGGACCAGCGGCACGGCCCAGCTTCCGGTGGCGCCGTGGATGAGCCCGATCAGCAGGGGACCCAGGCCCGCCATGAGGTACCCGGCGGGCTGGGTGAACCCCGAGACCCGCGCGGTGATCATCGGGTCCCTGGTCCGGGCGGTGATCAGGGCCAGCGCCGTCGGGAAGGCCAGGGACCCCAGACCGAGCAGGATCGCCCACGCGAGCGGCACGGTGGCGGGGGCCACCAGCAGGCCGCCGTACCCCAGGATCATGCACAGGCCCATCCCGGTGATCCAGGTGGCCAGCCGCGGGGAATGGGATACCAGCCAGGACATGGCGAAGCCTCCCGGAACCCCGATGAAGGCGACCACCCCCACCATGGCGGCGGCCGTGCCCAGGCTCAGGCCCGCGTCACGGTAGATCTGGGCCATCCACCCGAACTGGATGTAGGCGTTCGTGGACTGCAGCCCGAAGAAGACCGTCAGCGCCACGGCCGTGGGCGATCGCCAGACCGGGGTCCTCATGGCGGTCTGGCCGGCGTGCTCCGCCCTGACGCGCTCGCCGGAACTCCGGACGGGCTCCATCCTGCCGGTCGTGGCCGCGGGCTCACCGGCCGAGTCCAGGTCGTCGTCCCCGCCGCCCTGCCGGGAGGGCGCCTTCAGCCGCCATCCCGCTGCCGCCATGAGCACCATCCACACGGCGAGGGCGACGGCGGCCAGGCCTCCCCAGGAGGCCAGGGCATTGCGCCAGCCGCCCGTCATGTCGAGCAGCCACCCCGCGATCAGCAGGGGGACGGCACCGCCCACGGCCAGTCCGGTGGAGTACAGCCCGGCCAGAAGCGCCGGGCGGCTGCCGCCGAACATACGGATCACCGCGGGGACCAGCACGTTGCCCACCGCCATGCCGGACAGGGCCAGGGCGCTCAAGAGCACGAAGACCCAGCCCGCGCCGACGTACGGCCGGGCCAGCAGACCGGCCGCCATCAGCAGCAGGCCGAGCGCGATCGAGAACCCGACGCCCAGCCTCCGGGCCAGCGGGACCGCGGCCACCCCGGCAACCGCGAACATGAACCCGGGCAGCGCCGTCAGCAGCCCGGCGGTCCCGCTCGACAGGTCGAGCCCCTCCCTGATCTCGGCGAGCACGGAGCCCACCGAGGTCGCCCCGGGACGGAGGGTGATGGCCGTGATCAGGATCGCAATCCCTACGAGGGCCATCGCGGGGCCGCGGGACTTGGTCATCAGACGATCGTAACCTCAAGAAGACGGTGGGTGGTGCACTCCTCGATGCGCGCAGGGCCGGAGCCCGACCGCAGCTCATAGGGTGACGGGACGCCCCGTCCGGACCGACTCCTCGGCCGCCAGCACCAGCCGCATGGCCTTGAGGCCTTCAGCCGGCGGAGTCAGGCTCACCTCCTGGCCCTGGACGACCTTGAGGAAATGCTCCATCTCACGACGGAATGCCGGCTCGAAGCGGAAGATGAACTCGCTGTACCTGTCTTTCGGCGTGGCCGCACCGGGCTCGGTGGATTGCAGGGGTACCCGGGAGTCGAGCCCCGCGGCGAATGCGGCATCACTGCCGTAGACCTCGGTCCTGACATCGTGCCCGTCGGAGATGTTCCTGGCTCCCGTGATGACCGCCTGGACCCCGGAGGAGAACGTCAGCACCGCGGTCGCGGTGTCCAGGTCCTCGTGGCGGGCGTAAGCGGGTTCGTCGATAGCCGAACCCGTGGCATAGACGGAGACCACCTCGTCGTCCAGGAGCCACGGCAGCATGTCGAAGTCGTGGACCATGAGGTCGCGCCAGATCCCGCCGGACCCGGCCATGTAGTCCTCGGTGATGTGGTGATGGTCGTGCGCGATGGCGCGCACCAGCCGGACGGTGCCGGCTTCACCGGCGAGGGTCCGCCGGCGAAGCTCCTGGTAGGCGGTGTCGTAGCGCCGATGGAAGGCCACCATGATCGGGGTCTCGGCCCCGGCGAACTCATCGACGAGCTCTTCCATCTCCTCCATGGTCATCGCCAGCGGCTTCTCCACCAGGACGGGCACGCCCTCGCGCACCGCCTGCCGGGTCAGCTCCGGATGGGACCCCGTGGACGTCGCGATGACCACGCCGTCCAGGCCGGTCAGCCATTCCTCGTCCGCGAGCCGGGTGACGAGCCCGACCGGACGCGGCGGAGGGGCATGGTCGCCGCGCAGTTCAGCGGGAGCCCCGTCGGCGAGAGCCTCCCGCAGGGCGCGCTCAGCCGTGCCGAGTTTCTCCGGATCGCGCCCGATCAGCACGACCTCGTCCACGCCGCTGCTCTGCGCGACGTTGCGCGCATGCATCAGCCCGATGCGCCCCAGGCCGATGACGCCGATCCTCATGACGAACGAGCCTCCGACCTGATCGATTCGACCGTGCGGACCAGGTGCTCCAGACTCGCGGACACATCGTTGCGCGGTCCGCCGTCCTCCGACGGCGCCTGATCGAGGACCGTGTCCTGCTCCAGGACGAACCACCCCTGGTAGCCGGCCTCCTCCAGGTTCCGCAGGATGCTCTCCAGGTCCAGGTCGCCGCTGCCGAGCGGCCGGTACATCCCCTTCACCACGGCGTCGTAGTAGCTCAGCTCCCCCTGCTGGACGCGACGCGCCCACGCGAGGTCCACGTCCTTGGCGTGCACGTGCGAGATCCGGTCGGCATGATCGCGCACGAAGGCCACGGGGTCGATGCCGCCCACGAGCATGTGGCCGCTGTCCAGGCAGATGGACAGGTCCGTGTCCTCCAGGATCCGGTCCAGTTCCGCCTGGTTCTCCACCATCGTGCCCGCGTGCGGGTGCAGCGCGACGGAGACGCCCGCCTCGGTCGCCGCCTCGACGATGCGCTCCGCGTTCTCGCGCAGCCGCCGCCAGCCCTCTTCGTCCAGCACGGGCCGGGGGTCGTCGTAGCCGTCCACGCCGGTCGCGGCGGCCAGGACCAGCGTGCGGGCGCCCGCCGCCACGTACGCCTCCAGTTCGCGCCGCACCTCGGGCAGGGGGTCGTGCCCCGGGTCGTGGAGCACGGCCGGGACGAATCCGCCGAGAGCCGCCATCCCGTGCGCTCGGAGGATCTCCGCCTTCTGCTCCGGGTCCTCGGGCAGGAAACCGGCCGGGCCGAACTCCGCCGCCGCGAACCCCAGTTCCTGCATCTGCCTCAGCACCTCGGACGGCTCCATCTGGAAGCCCCACCCCGGGACCTCGCAGACCCCCCAGGAGATGGGGGCCGCGGCGATCCGCTGCCTGATCGGCTCTTCTGCGCTCATGGAGCTTTCTCCTTCATGTCGATGTCGTCCGGCGTCTTCGCCGTCGTCTGGAGGTCCGTGCGGACCGGGTTCCGTCATGCCCGGACCACGAACCGCGGGCTCCCGCCGTCGAGCACGTCGCGCACGGCTTGCGCGGCGTCGACGAACGTGGCCTCGGCCGCGCGGGTGCTCAGGCCCATGAGATGCGGGCTGAGCACCACCGACGGATGGTGGTACAGCGGGTGGTCGGCCGGCGGTTCGGGCTCGAAGGCGTCGAGCCCGACGCCGGCCAGCCGGCCCGTTTCGAGAGCGGCGAGCACCGCGTCCTCGTCCAGCAGGCCGCCGCGGCTGAGGTTGAGCAGGATCGACGACGGGCGCATGCGGCCCAGCTCGGCCTCGCCGATCAGCCCGCGCGTCTCGGGCAGCAGGGGCAGGTGCAGGGTCACGGCGTCGGAGGACTCCAGCAGCCCCTCGAGGGAAGCGGCCCGGATCCCATCGGGGATCTCGGCCACGGGATCGTAGGCCACGACGCGCATGCCGAAGGCCTCCGCGATCCGGTGGACCCGGCGCCCGATCCGCCCGTAGCCGACGATCCCGAGGGTGGCCTCCTCGAGATCGCCCACTACGACCTCGCCGCGTTCGTCCCAGCGCCCTTCGCGGACCAGGCGGGTCAGGGGCCCCAGGCGCTTGGTCAGGTGCAGCAGATGGGCGAAGACCCCTTCGGCCACGGCGTTCGTATTGCTGCCCGGCGTGATGGCCACCGGAATCCCGCGCGCGGCGGCGGCATCGACGTCGACCAGGTTGTAGCCGACCCCAGTGCGGGCGATGACCTTGAGCGCCGGCATGGCCGCCAGCTCCCCGGCACCGACCGGCGCGGCGGCGCGGACGATCGCGCCGTCGGCCCGGGTCAGCTCCTCTGCGGTGGGCTCCGGTGCGAAATCGACGTCGTCGCCCAGGACCGGGCACACGATCTCAGCGGGCACGGGACCCAGCCCGACCACCAGGGGACGTTCAGTCACGGCCGCCCTCCTCCGTCTTGCGGGCGGCGCTGGTGCCCGCCACCGGGGCGATGTCCTGCCAGGACCTGTCGGTCGCCGAGGCCTCCGCGGCGCTGACCACCCGCTGGGCGGCGAGCGCGTCCCGGATGTCGGCGTGGACCGACTCACGGCCCAGGAAGGCCGTGAGGAACTTCTTGGCCTCGATGACCTTGAGGTCGTCATAGCCCATCGGCGTCCCGGCCCCGGGCTGGAAGCGGGCGAAATCCCCGAAGTGGCTGTTGGCAAGCACCGTGGTGTACCCCACATGCGGGCCGGAGCGCCCCAGGGCGAGCTCGAGTTCGTTGAGCCGTTCGAAGTTCCACCGGAGGGATCCCTCCGTGCCGTAGACCTCCAGGCCGTACTGCGCCCGGGGCCCGACGGCGACCCGGGAGGCCTCCAGGGTGCCCACGGCGCCGGCGCCCTGCGCGTCGTCGCCGAAGGAGACCAGCATGGACGCGTAGTCCTCGTTCTCCACGGGCAGCATCTTCCCGTTCTCCACGACGGCGAAGTGGGTTCCGGTGCCCATGGGCAGTTCGGGGCGTTCCGTGTAGACGGTCGAGGTGGCGGCGGTGATCTTGTCGATCGGCCCCACCACGTAGTGGGCGAGGTCGACGAGGTGGCCCATCAGGTCCCCGAGCACCCCCGTGCCGGCGAGCTTCCTGATGAACCGCCAGGACAACGCGCCGTTGGGCTCGGAGGAGTAGTCGGCGAAGAAGGCCCCGCGGACGTTGGTGATCCTCCCGAGCGTTCCCTCCGCCACGAGCTGCCGGGCGTATTCGATCGCGGGGGCGCTGCGGTAGTTGAACCCCACGGCGGTGGCCACCCCGGCCTCGGCCGCGGCGTCGGCGATGCCCTGGGTCTCCGCCGCCGAACGGCCGGCGGGCTTCTCGATCCAGAAGGCCTTCCCGGCCCGGGCGGCCGCCTCCGCGATCTCCGCGTGGAGGAAGTTCGGCGCGCAGATGGAGACGACGTCGATCTCCGGGTTCGCCAGCACCTCCCGGTAGTCGTCGGTGCCGCTTTCGTATCCCAGCGCGTTGATCGCGTAGTCGACGCGATCCGCCGCTGTATCCGCCGCCTGGACCAGCCGGGGTTTGATGCCGAGCTCGGGGTAGACGATCGGCAGGTTGGCATAGGCCCGGCTGTGCAGCTGGCCCATCCAGCCGACGCTGATGAGGCCGATGCCGATTTCGCGGGGAACGGACATGGTGCTCCTTCGGTTCTCGGTGAGGTGTGAGATCAGTGTGATGCGAGATCAGTGAGGTGTGAAGGCGGTCTCAGGGGCGAGAGCGCCGACGGCCGGCGGTCACCCCGCCGCGGGCGAGCCCTCGCGCGCCTGCGCCATGGCCGCCGAGGTCGCGGCGGCCAGCAGGGTGGAGTCGGAGCCGACCGCCAGGAAACGGAATCCCTCCCGGCGTCTGCGGGCTGCCACCTCGGGCCCCGGACAGAGGATGCCCGCGGCCACCTGATGGCGTTCGGCCGCGGCGAGGACCCTCGCCAGCGCCTCGGTGAACTCGGGCGCCTCGAAGTCCACCGGGTGCCCGACCGCGTAGCTGAGATCGAGCGGGCCGACGAACAGCACGTCGACGCCGTCGATCGCGGCGATCTCATCGGCCTCCGCGAGCGCCTGCAGGGTCTCGATCTGGACGATGGTGGTGACCCTGTCGTCGGCCTGCGCCAGCGCCTCCTTGTCCAGCCCCCAGCGGATGGACCGGTTGTAGGTCGCCACGCCCCGGTCTCCCCTGGGCGGATAGCGCAGGTGACGCATGATGGAGCGGACCTGCTCGGCGCTCTCCACGCGCGGGATCATCACGCCGGCCGCGCCGGCGTCGAGGACACGGCCGATGCGCAGCCGCTCCGGCGTCTCGACCCGTACCAGGACGGAGGCGCCGTAGGCTCCCGCCGCGACGACGGCCGGCCCGACCTGCTCCTCGCCGCCACCGCCGTGCTCGAGATCCAGGACGACCCAGTCCACGCCCGCGGCGGCCATCACCTCGACGGCCATCGGGGAGGCCATCCCGGCGAAGCACCCGGAGGTGATGCCGCCGCCCCGGATCCTCCGCCTGACCGCACCCTGGTCGAGGGGACCGGCGCTCATACGTGCCACCGCTGGTCCTGGAGCCCCGCCTCGTACTCCTCGCGGATGGGCGCCACCCAGTCCTGCTCGGAGACCTCGGCGGGGGCCACGTCCCAGAAGACACCGCCCGGGGGGAGATCCACGAGGGGAACGGTGGGTACCACCAGCAGGACGGGGCCGTCCACGTCCCGCGTGCGGTCGAGCGCCTCGCGCACCTGCGCGGCGGTGGTCACGCGCTCGGCCTGCGCCCCCAGGCCCTGCCCGATCTGGCGGAGGTCGACCTCCAGGTAGTCGCCGTCCAGGCGGGCGTTCTCCCCGTCACCGCGGTAGCGGAAGTCGTTGCCGAACTGCTCGCCGAACTTCAGCATCTGCAGCCGTCGGATCACCTGGTAGCCGTGGTTCTCGGAGACCACGTAGGTGATCTTCATTCTCTCCTGCGCCGCCGTCAGGATCTCGGTGGGGTTCAGCAGGAAGGTGCCGTCGCCGATGAACACCGTGACCCGGTGGGCGGGGTCCGGGTCGGCGAGCCGCACCCCGATGCCCGCGGGCACCTCGTAGCCCATGCAGGAGAACCCGAACTCCAGGTGGCAGTTCCGCCCGGCGGTGGCGTCCCAGACCTTCAGCAGGTCCCCGGGAGGGCCTCCGGCCGCGGCGATGATCGTGTCGCCGTCCTGAGCGTGCTCCTGCAGCAGGCCGATGAGCTGGCCCTGGGTGATCTCCGCATCCGTGTCCGGGATGCCCAGTTCCGCGTGCTCCGGCGCGCTCTTGTCGAAGGGGGTGTCGGGATCCAGCGCGGCGGTCCGCTCGGGAGCCCATTCACCGCGCCTGGCGGCGATCTCTCGGCTCCACTGCTCCGGGACCCGGTAGTCCCCCAGAGCCGATCGCAGCGCGTCGAGGCCGAGCCGGGCATCGGCGACGACGGCGGTCGCACCCTGCTTGATGGCGTCCAGATCGGCGATGTTGATCGAGGCGAACCGCACGTCCGGGTTCTTGAACATGCTCTGCGAGCCGGTGGCGAAGTCGGTGAGGCGGGTGCCGACGGAGAGGACGAGGTCCGCCTCCGCGATGAGCTGGTTGGTGGCGGGGTTGCCCTCCAGTCCGATGCCGCCGAGCAGCCAGTCCGCCTCGGACTGCACCGCCCCCTTGCCCCCGAAGGTCTCGGCGACCGGGATCCCCGTCGCCTCCGCCAGCGATTCCAGTGCCACCGTGGCCTCGGAGTAGAGGACACCGCCGCCCGCGACGATGACGGGCTTCCGCGCCTCGCGGAGCCGGCCGGCGACGGCGGCGATCTCCTCCTCGTGCGGGATGGTGCGGCGGATGGGCCAGTCACGAGGTTCGAAGAGCGCGACCGGGAAGTCGTAGGCGTGGGACTGGATGTCCTGGGGCAGGGAGAGCACCACGGCACCGGTCTCCACGGGGCTGGTCAGGACGCGGAAGGCCTGCGGCAGCGCCGTGACGAGCTGTTCCGGCCGGGTGATGCGGTCGAAGAAGCGCGAGACCGGGCGGAAGGCGTCATTGACCGTGAGCCCGGGATCCTGCGGGTCCTCCAGCTGCTGGAGGACCGGGCCCTGCCTGCGGGTCGCGTAGGTGTCGCCGGGAAGCAGCAGCAGCGGCAGGCGGTTGACGGTGGCCAGCGAGGCCGCGGTGATCAGGTTCATCGCCCCGGGCCCGATCGAGGCGCTCACCGCCAGGGTCTGGCGACGTCGCGTGGCCTTGGCCAGCGCGGCCCCCGCGTGGCCCAGTGCCTGCTCGTTGCGGCCCTGGATGAACGGCAGGTCGTCCGAGTACTGGGAGAAGGCCTGGCTGAATCCGGACACGTTGCCATGGCCGAAGATGCCCGCCGCGGCCGGGACGATACGGCGCCGGTCGCCGTCGAGGACGGAGTACTGCACGGTGAGGTACTTGACCACCGCCTGGGCCACGGTCAGCCGGACGGTCTCATCGCTGTGGGTCATGATCTCTGCTCTCTGCTCAGGGTGGCTCGCGGGGCGTCCCGACGACGCCTCAGGTCCAGGGCTGTCCGTGGAGGACGATGGTCTTGGCCTCGGTCATCTCCTCGACGGCGGCGCGCGGGCCCTCCTTGCCGACGCCCGAGGCCTTGAGCCCGCCGTACGGCATCAGATCGGCACGCCACAGCGGGGTCCAGTTGATGTGGATGCTGCCGGCATCCACCTCCCGGGCCGCCTGCACCGCGGCGTTGACGTCCTTGGTGAAGATCCCGGCGGCCAGGCCGTAGGAGGTGCTGTTGGCCAGTGCGATGGCCTCGGTGATGTCCTCGGCGGTCGAGACGGCGACGGCGGGGCCGAACAGCTCCTCGTGGATGATCTCCGCATCCGGTGCCACGCCGGTCAGCAGTGCCGGTTCCACGATCGCCCCGTCGCGCTGCCCGCCGGTCTCCAGCCGCGCTCCGGCGTTGGCGGCCCCTTGGATGGCGGCCTCCACCCGCCGGGCCTCCTTCTCGGTGATCAGCGTGCCGACCGTGGTGTCCGCGCTGCCGGGGTCGCCGGTGCGGTGCTCGCGGACCTTCGCGAGCAGGGCGTCGTTGAAGTCCCCGGCGATGCTGCGGTGGGCGATCACTCGCTGGACGGAGATGCAGACCTGGCCGGCGTTGACGTAGCCGCCGGCGGCGACCGCCGAGGCGGCCAGTTCGAGGTCGGCATCGGGCAGCACGACCACCGGGGACGAGGCCCCCAGTTCCAGGGAGAGCTTCTTGACCCCTGCGATGCTGGCCAGGTGCTCGCCGACCGCCGTGGACCCCGTGAAGGAGACCTTGCGCACGGCCGGGTCGGAGACCAGGGCGTCGCCGACGGTGCTGCCCGGGCCGGGCAGCACCGACAGCACGCCTTCGGGCAGTCCGGCGTCGATGAAGCACTCGGCCAGCGCCAGCGCGGTCAACGGGGTGGTGCTGGCCGGCTTGAGGATCACGGCGTTGCCCGCGGCGAGCGCCGGCGCCACCTTATGCATGACCAGCAGTGCGGGGTAGTTGAACGGGGTGATCGCTGCCACGATTCCCGCCGGCTGGCGCAGCGTGAAGCCCAGCTTGTCCTGCCCGGTCCCGGGGTTGGCGTCCAGCGGCAGCGTCTGGCCGTAGAGCTGAGTGCCCTCGAAAGCCGCGAGCCGGATGATGTCGCCCGAACGACCGGCCTCGGACCTGGCCTCCTTGAGGGTCTTGCCGTTCTCCGCGCTGAGCACCGCGGCGATCTCCTCCGCGCGCTCGTCGGCCAGCTGCGCCGCCCGGTTGAGGATCGCGGCCCGCTCATGGGCCGGTGTGCGCCGCCAGCGAGCCGCGCCGCGCTCGGCGGCTTCGATGCTCAGCCCGACGTCTTCGGTTCCGGCGGCCACGACCTCACCGACGACCCGCCCGTCGTAGGGCGAGGTCACGGTCAACGGGCGCAGCCCGGGCTCTGCGGAGGGCTTCCATTCGCCTCCGATGAGAAGCTGGCGATGCATAGCGTGTCCTTCCGGGTGGTCACATTTTGAACCGGTTCAAAAAACAGTAGTGCGCATCACATCCACACGTCAAGAGCTTGTTTCCAGAAGGTGACCGGCCGGATTCACCGGCCGGTCCGGAGTCCTCCGGAGCGTCGGAACCCGCAGGTCAGGAGGATGATCCCCTGACCACGAGCCTCGGTTCCACCAGTTCCTCCCGGAGATCATGATCGCCGCCCATCGTCGCGAGCAGCGTCCGGGCGGCCTCGGCTCCGACGCGGGCGTTCTGCGGATCCACGCTGGTCAGTGAGATCCGGTGGAGCCCCGCCAGGAAGGTGTTGTCGAAGCCGGTCACGGCCAGGTCGGCGGGGACACGCAACCCGATCTGGTCGGCGGCGGACTGCACGCCGATGCCCACCAGGTCGTTGACCGCCACCACGGCGTCCGGCCGGCCGCCGTCCGCCACGGCTTTGCTGAACGCCTCGAAACCGGAGCGCTCGGTGAGGTCGGCCGGATAGACCCGGGCGTCCATCCCCTTCCCGGTGAGCACGTCGCGGTAGGCCTGCGCCCGCACCTGCGACACCGCGCCCCCTTCTCCCCCGACGAACGCGATCCTCTCCCGCCCCTGGGCGATCAGGTGATCGACCGCCAGGGATATCCCGGCATGGTCGTGCACCCGCACGGAGGAGCCGCCCGCCTGCCCGGCCGGGACGGAGCTCGCGTAGACGACGGGGGTATCGAGCGGCAGCGCGCTGTCCTGCGCGAGCGACCCGATCACCAGCACCCCCGAAGGCCTGAGGTCCTGGAACATCTGGATCAGCTGCTGGTCCACCCGCGGCGCGCCGGTGCTTCCCGGCCCCGTGGCACTCGTGAGCAGGCTATGCCGTCCCGCCTGCTCGAACACCACCCGTGCCGCATCGGCGATCTCGGGGAACAGCGGGTTGTGCAGGTTGCTGAGCAGGATGCCGATGAAGGAGGAGCGTTCGGTGGCGAGCGACTGCGCCAGGAAGTTGGGCTTGTATCCGAGCTTGTCGGCAGCGCGGAGGATGCGCTCACGCCGCAGGGGGCTGACTTTGCTGGCGTCCTTGAAGGCCAGTGAGACCAGCCCCTTGGACACCCCCGCCTCGGCGGCGACATCCCGGATGGTCGGACGCGACGCTCCACTGCTTCTCGGCATGACGAATATTCTGGCACGGGAGCCGGGCGCCCCGGATGACGGGGCGCCCGGCGTCGAGGTCTCTCAGATGCTTCCGTGGATATCGGCGGGAACCCAGTCCGGCGCCTCGGAGATGGCCACGGAGCGGAGCAGCTCCGCCGACCGGCGCACGCCTTCGGCCGAGGAGAGCAGCACATCCTCGTGCTCGATGTTCAGCGGGCCCTCGTAGCCGACCGACCTGAGGGTGTAGACGAAGTCCGCCCAGAAGGACGCCCCGCCCGGGTGCCCCAGGCCCAGCGTCACGAAGTTCCAGGACCGCTCGGCCGCGTCGGCCGGCGGCAGCGTGTCGAGCACGCCGTTGATACCGGCGTTGCGCCTGTCGATCCTGACGTCCTTGGCATGGACGTGGAAGATCGACGACCCCAGTGCCCGGATGACCTCGAGGATGTCGGCTCCCATCCACATCAGATGCGACGGGTCCAGGTTGGCGCCCACGACGTCGTCGCCGGCCATGTCCCGCAGCCGCTTCAGGGTGGCGACGTTGAACACCAGCTGACGGCCGTGCATCTCCACGGCCAGCCGAACGTCATGGCGCCGCGCGAACTCGGCCAGGTCGAGCCAGTACGGCCTGGCAACCTCCTCCCACTGGTATTCGAGGATCTCCAGGGTCTCGGGAGGCCAGGAGGTCGTGATCCAGTTGGGCGACTTCTCCCCCCGCGCGGCCGGAAGCCCCGACATCAGCACGACGGTGGGCACCCCCATCTCGGAGGCCACGCGGATCGTGTCCCGGACCACCCCGTCCTGCTGCGCCCCGGAGACCGGGTGGAGCTGATTCCCGTTGGCGTTCAGCGCGCTGATGGTCAGCCCCCGGGAGCCGACCGCTTCCGCGAGCGCATCCCGCGCCCCCGCGCTGCGTACCAGGGCCGCGAGATCGGTGTGGGGCGCCCCCGACCAGTTGCCCATGGCGAATTCGACGGTGTCCAACCCGAGTCCGGCCGCGGTGTCGAGGGCCTCCTCGAGGCTGCGGTTCCCCAGGGAGTCTGTGAGCAAGCCGATCTGCATGTGCGTCTCCTTCGTCGATCGTCGCTTCCAGGGGTCCTGCGCCCCCGGAGGCTCGTGCTTAGACGGTTGTTTCAGGCGGTCGCGGGCGCTTCAGCCGGCATCCAGCTGCACGGGGACGACCGTCCCCTCCTCGGCCGAGCGCTGGGCGGCGTCGGCGAGCAGCAGCGCCGCGCGGCCGTCGTCGAACGTGGGGCTCGACGACGGCTCCCCTCTCACCAGCTTGACGAACTCCGCCAGCTCGGCGGCGTACGCCTTCGCATAACGCTCCAGGAAGAACTCCTGGTAGGGAGGCCTGGCCTCCACACTGGCGGCCGTGGAGGCGCTGACCAGGCTGGTGGGGGCATTGGCCACCTGGATCATCCCGTGCTCGCCGAAGGCCTCGATCCGCTGATCGTGGCCGAACGCGCTGTGACGCGAGTTCACGATCGTCACGAGAGCCCCCGATGCCGACCGGATGGTGGTCACCGCCATGTCGAAGTCACCGTGCCGACGGGCGCCGTCGTCGAACATCTGCGTGCCGACGGCGCTGACTTCCACGAGATCCGGCAGGAAGAAACGGGCCATGTCGAAGTCGTGGATGGTCATGTCGCGGAAGATCCCGCCCGAGACCCGCACGTAGTCGGCCGGTGGCGGAGCCGGATCACGGCTGGTGAAGCACAGCTGCTCGAGGCGGCCGATCTCCCCCGCCTCGACCCGCGCCCGCACGGCGGCGAAGTCGGGGTCGAAGCGGCGGTTGAAACCCAGCGCGACGGGGACCCCGGAGGAGGCGACCTTCTCGCGCAGCGCGTCGACGCGGGCGATGTCGAGGTCTATCGGCTTCTCGCAGAAGGCCGGCACCCCCGCATCGACCGCCGACGAGATCAGGTCCACGTGGGTGGGGGTCGGCGAGGCGATCACGATCGCGTCGACCTCCCCCGAGTGGGTCAGTTCCTCCGGCGATTCGGTGACCTTGCCGCCGAAACGGGCGGACACCGAACGGGCGCCCTCGACGAACGGGTCCGCGATCCAGCTCAGCTCGACCGATGGATCCGCCGCGATGTTCCCGGCATGCACCCTGCCGATCCTGCCGGTGCCGATCAGGCCGATACGTACGGGAGAGCTCATGGCATGGGGTCCTTTCACAGAAAGAGCACGGGAGACCGGAGCCGGAGAACCGGGGGTCAGATGATCGACGGCCCGCACCGTGAAGGGCGGGCCGTCGATCGGAGGTTCCTGCTGTTACCTGCGCAGGAGCTTGGTCTCCCGGGTGACGATGTGGATGGCGCCGGTGGAGACGTCCTCCTCCAGCTTCTCCAGGGTGATACCGCGGGTCTCCGGCACGAACCTGACCACGAACAGCAGTGCGAGCAAGCCGACCGCCGCGAAGAGGAAGAACGTACCGGTGATGTGGATCGTGCTGATCAGCGTGGGGACGAACAGGGCCAGCAGGCCGTTCGTGGTCCAGCCGAAGAACACCGAGATGCCGATGCCCAGACCGCGCATGTGCAGCGGGAAGATCTCCGCGAGCCACACCCAGACCGCCACGTTGAGGAAGGTCTGCATGGAGAACACGAAGGCCACGATGAGCAGCAGCAGCACGTAGGGGCGGTAGGCCGCGTCCTCGGGCATCACGATCGAGGAGATGCCGATCAGGAGATGGCACGTCGTCGTGAGGGTCAGGCCGATCGCGAAGGTGAGACGCCGGTCGAGCCGGTCCATGTTGTAGAGGGCGATGAACCCGCCGACCACGGCGGCCACACCGGCCGAGATATTGGCGATCAGAGCGGCGTCGCCCGAGAACCCGGCCTCGATCAGGATGCGCTGGCCGTAGTACATGATCGAGTTGATCCCGGTGAGCTGCTGCGCCATGGCCACGCCGATGCCGATCAGCACGATGCGCACCAGCCACTTGCTCGACAGGAGGGCGCCCAGGCCGACCTTCTTGTCGTTGAACTTCTCCTCCTCCTCGGCGACCACCTGAACGTCGTGCAGCTCGGCGATGGCGCGATCCTCGGAACGCACGGTCTTGAGCACTGCCAGCGCGTCATCGTGCCGACCCTTCTCCACCAGCCATCGCGGGGACTCCGGCATGCGCAGCATGCCGAAGAAGAGGAAGATCGCGGGAATCGCGCACATCGCGAACATGACGCGCCAGACGCCGGCGTATTCGCCGAAGAGGTTGCCGATGATCGCGTTCATGACGAAGGCGAGCAGCTGACCGGAGACGATGGCCACCTCGTTGCGGCCGGTGATCGCCCCGCGGATCTCGAAGGGAGCCATCTCGGCCAGGTAGACCGGCACCACCGTCGAGGCGCCGCCCACGGCCAGGCCCAGCATGATGCGCCCCGCGAGCAGGACTCCGTACCCGACCCCCGAGAAGCTGCCGTGGTTCAGCCATTCGTGTTCCGCGCCACCGGCCAGCATGTAGTCCGGCAGGCGTGACCCGAAGGCCTCTCCGCCCGGGGAGAACACCACCAGCGCGGTCCCGATGAAGAACATGACGGCCAGGAGGATGATGGTCTTCCGGCGGCCCCAGGCGTCGGAGATCTTGCCGCAGAACAGGGCGCCGAACGCGGCGGCGAAGACCAGCGAGCTGATGGCCAGGCCCAGCTGCAGTTCGGTGAGCCCGAGCTCCCGCTGCATCGGCCCTTCGGCGCCGTTGCTGACGCCCGTGTCGTACCCGAAGAGAAGACCACCGAAACAGGCGATGATCGAGATGAGGCCGATCCGTTTCCGATACGGACCGGGAGTGAGCGGTGGCAGATTCGCTGCCCCCGTTTCTTGCGCGGTGCCGGCCATGAGGACTCCTTCGTCGTCGCGGCCGTGGCAGGACTGAAATGACCGCGGCCGTTGTGACTTACATCATGCCGCCAAAAAATCGCCCTGTCTATAGGTTGTCCGAACATATGCACAAATGATTTTCGGCCGTCCCAGATCCGCATCGGAGGACGGAAAACTGCCTCCGACCAGGGAGGATGTCCTTGGTCGGAGGCAGCTGGGGCGGTCGCATCCGCTCACGGGCCAGGTCAGCCCCGTGCGGCTTCCGTCCTGCTTCTCATCTGCTCGAGCTGATAGCGGGTGGTCTCCACGTTGTTCTCGCTCTCCGCGAAGACGCTCGTGACCATGACGGAGTCCTCGCGGTCGAGGAAGCCGTTGCGGTTGAGCTCGGCGAAGAAGGCGTCCCAGTCGACGTCGCCGTCGCCGATCCTCAGGTGCTGGTGGACCCGCGCCGCAGATCCGGGCGGGTTGGTGATGTAGCGCAGCCCGCCCGACAGATGGTGATCCAGGGTGTCGGCAATGTGCACCACCCGCAGCCGGTCGCCCACCTGGTCCAGGATCTGGTCCATGGGGTCTTCCATGTGGAACGAGTGCGCGGCCACGTAGACGAAGCCGAGGTTCGGGGAGTTGACCCCGCGGATGACCCGCCAGGCGTCCAGGCCCTTCTCGACGAAATCGTCGGGGTGCGGGTCGATCGCCACGTGGATGCCCTCCCGCTCGATGATCGGGACCAGTTCCTCCATCGAGCGGTAGAACGCGGCCTCGGACTCCTCCGCCCTCTCGGGGCGACCGGAGAACTCGGTGTTCATCTGCTCCACGCCCAGGTCGACGGCGATCTGGATGGCGCGCTTCCAGTTGCGGACCGAGGCCTCCCGGAGGTTCTCGTCCGGTGAGGACCATCGCTGCACCGGGAGGATCGAGGCCACGCCCACCCCGGCGTCCTTGCAGGCCTGCCCGAACTCCGACACGAGGGCGTCGTCGGCCTTCGGGTGCGTGAAGAAGGGGATGAAGTCCGGGTGGGGCGTCATCTGCAGCCATTCGAACCCCAGGTCCGCTGCGACCTTGGGGAACTCGAGCAGCGAGTGGGTGTGGTGGAAGGGAACCGGGTCAAAGGTGAATTTCACGGGGACTCCTCGTGATGGCTGGCATTCGGGCTTAGTTGTAGAACTCCGGCTTGGGGGCGAGTTCGACGTTCACGATCTGGCCTGACTCCTGGGAGGCCACTCCGGCCGCGCAGCATGCACCTGCGGCATATCCGTCCCAGGCGGACGGGCCGTCGATCTCGCCACGGCGCACCGCGTCGACCCACCGCTGCACCTCTTCGTCGTAGGCCGCGCCGAACCGGGTTTCGAAACCGGCGTCCACGGACGTCCCGGATCTGCCCGCCGTGGTCAGCTCGAGTTCGCTGTTCTCCCCGATCTTGACCACGCCGGTCTCGAAGGTCGCCTGCGTGTGGACCTGGTATCCCAGCCGGGCGTTGACGAAGATCTCGACGTCGGCCAGCAGACCGGATTCGGTCTGGGCCGTCACCTTCTGGGGGTCGTGGACGCCTTCCGGCGCATGGGAGCTGACCCGGCCGGTGCGCACCTGGACGTTGCTGATCTCCTCCCCCGTGAAGAATCTGATGGCGTCGAACTCGTGCACCACGGAGTCGTTGATGATCATCTCGTCCGTAAAGCCTGGAGGGCCCGCGGGGTTGCGGTGCTGGTGGTGCAGGGTCAGCAGCTGCCCGCACTCGCCCGACTCGATGGCGCTCCTGAGCTGCCGGTACCCGGCGTCGAAGCGGCGCATGAACCCGACCTGGATCAGCTGCTTGCCCGCGGCCGCCTCGGCCTGCACCACGCGCAGCGAGGCTTCGGGGTCCATGGTCAGGGGCTTCTCGCACAGCACCGGGACGCCCGCCTCGATGAGCTTCAGCAGCGGTTCCTCGTGCAGGAAACCCGGGGTGGCCAGCAGCACTGCATCGGCGGTGCCGCTGGCCAGCAGCTCGTCGAAGGACTCGAATACGTTCGGCACCCCGGCCTCGGCGGCGACCGCCGAGGCTCTGGCGCGGTCGACATCCACGACGGCGCTGACTTCAGCCCGGTGGATGCGGTGCGCGAGCCGGGTGACATGGTCCGAGCCCATCCTGCCGGCGCCGACGACGGCCACTCTCAGGGATGCGGGACGAACGTTTTCTGCGGTCTCGGTGATCGCCATGAAGACTCCTGAAGGTTCTGGTGAGGGGATGTGCCCGGCATCGCCGGGCACATCCCCGAGGGTGACTACGTGAGAAGTGGCGCGCGCCGCGCGTCAGTCCTGGCTCGAGGGGAAGTTCATCGACGCCCCCGAGAGGTCGTTGGCCTGGGGCCAGCGCTGGGTCACGGCCTTGCCGCGGGTGTAGAACCGCACGCCGTCCGGGCCGTAGATGTGGTGCTCCCCGAACAGGGAGTCCTTCCATCCACCGAAGGAGTGCCACGCGACCGGGACCGGCACCGGCACGTTGATGCCGATCATGCCGACGGTGACCTTGCGCTGGAACGTGCGCGCGGCGTTGCCGGAACCGGTGAAGATCGCCGTGCCGTTGCCGTACGGGTTGGAGTTGATCAGCTCGATGGCCTCCTCCAGGGTCTCCACGCGGACCACCGCCAGGACCGGGCCGAAGATCTCCTGCTCGTAGGCCGACATCTCCACGCCCACCTTGTCCAGGAGGGTCGGGCCCACGAAGTAGCCGTCCTCGTGACCCTCGACCACCAGGTCGCGGCCGTCGACCACGACCGCGGCGCCGGCCTGCTCGGCCTCGCCGACGAGCCGCTTGACCCGCTCCTGGGCCGAGGAGGTGATCACCGGGCCCATCTCCGAATCGGAGTGGGTGCCGTTGCCCACCTTGATCGCCTCGGCGCGTTCCCTGACCTTCTCCACGACGGCATCGGCCGCGTCTCCCACGGCCACGGCCACGGAGATCGCCATGCAGCGCTCGCCGGCCGACCCGAAGGCCGCAGCGGAGAGGTGGTCGGCCGCGAGGTCCATGTCGGCGTCCGGCATGACGACCGCGTGGTTCTTCGCGCCGCCCAGCGCCTGGACGCGCTTGCCGTGGGCCACGCCCGTCTCGTAGACGTACTTGGCGATCGGGGTGGAGCCCACGAAGGAGACGCCGTCGACCAACGGGTGGGTCAGCAGGCCGTCCACCATCTCCTTGTCGCCGTGCAGGACCTGGAAGACGCCGTCGGGCAGACCCGCCTGCTTCCAGTACTCGGCCAGCAGCAGCGACGCGGAGGGGTCGCGCTCCGAGGGCTTGAGGATGAAGGTGTTGCCCGTGGCGATGGCCAGGGGCGCCATCCACAGCGGAACCATGGCGGGGAAGTTGAACGGGGTGATGCCCGCGACCACGCCCAGCGGCTGGCGGAAGGAGAAGACGTCGAACCCGGTGGAGACCTGGTCCGAGTACTCGCCCTTGAGCAGCTGCGGGATACCGCAGGCGAACTCCACGACCTCGAGGCCGCGGGCCACCTCGCCCGCGGCGTCGGAGAGCACCTTGCCGTGCTCGGCGGTGATCGCCGCCGACAGCGCGTCGACGTTGGCGGCCACGAGTTCGCGGAACTTGAACAGCACGGACATGCGCTTGGCCAGGGAGATATCGCCCCAGGTGTCCGCCGCCGCACGGGCCGAGGTGACCGCGGCCTCGAGCTCCTCCGAGGAGCCCAGGTGGAGGATGCCGGAGACCTCGCCGGTCGCGGGGTTGTACACCTCCTGGGTACGGGTCCCGGCCCCGCGGGTGCGCTCGCCGTTGATCCAGTGCTCGATGTGGTTCTCGCTCATGATTGACGTCCTTTCGTAAGTGCTTGGAGTGGACTGACTGATGGCCTCAGCCGACGTGCGGGCGCTGCCGGGCCTTGTGCTCCGCGTAGACCCCGTAGGCCTCCTGCGTGGATTCCAGGTTGGAGACCCCCGTGACGGGGACGTCCCACCAGGATTCGGAGCTGGGGGCGTCGGCGTAGAGATCGGACTCGATGTGGATCACCACGGGGCCGGAGCCCTCGGGGCGCGCCTTGGCCTCGGCGACGGCTGCCGCGAGCCTGTCGATGGCGTCCTCGCCCGGCTCCACGCGGATGACCTCGGCCCCCAGGGACTCCGCGTTGGTGGCGAGGTCGATGGGCAGCGTCCCGGCGTCGTCGAAGGTGTGCTTCTCCTCGTCCAGGTACCGGTACTTGGTCCCGAACCGCTGCGAGCCCAGGGACTCGGAGAGCGCCCCGATCGAGGCGTAGCCGTGGTTCTGGATCAGCACGACGATCAGCTTGAGACCCTCGGCCACCGCCGTGACCAGCTCGGTGTGCATCATCAGGTAGGAACCGTCGCCCACCATGACGACGACGTCGCGCGGCTCGGTCACACCGGCGCCCGTGGCGTTCTCGGCCGCCGCGTCCGGTCCGATCCCCGCCTCGGCGAGGGCGGCCCGCTTGACGCCGAGCCCGCCGGCGATCTCGTAGCCCATGCAGGAGAAGGCGTACTCGACGTGGTAGCCCCAGGGATCCTTGACCCGCCACATCTTGTGCAGGTCACCGGGCAGGGATCCCGCCGCGCAGATGAGCACGTCCTGATCCGCCATGGCTCCGTTGACCGCACCGATGATCTCGTTCTGCGCGGGCAGCGGCTGCTGGCGGGAGGTGAACGCCTCGTCCAGGATGCCGTCCCAGCGCGCCTTCTCCCGGCGCACGGTCTCGGCGACCTCGTCCTCGGCGTGCCAGCCCTGCAGGGCTGCGGTGAGCTCGGTCAATGCCTTGCCCGCATCGGCCACCAGCGGTACCGATGCGCCCATCTTGAAGGCGTCGAAGGAGGCCACGTTGATGTTCACGAACCGCACGCCGGGGTGCTGGAAGGCGGTCTTGGAGGCGGTGGTGAAATCCTCGTAGCGGGTGCCGATGCCGATGATCACGTCGGCGTCGGCCACGTAGGCGTTCGACGCGGTGGAACCGGTGGAGCCCACTGCCCCCAGGCACAGCTCGTGGTCCCAGTCCAGGACGCCCACCCCCGCCTGGGTGTAGGCGACCGGGATGCCCGTGGCCTCGGCGAAGGCCTTCAGCTTGCCGTGCGCGAAGGCGTAGTGCACGCCGCCGCCCGCGATGATCACGGGGCGCTTGGCGGAGCGGATCACCTCGACGGCGTCGCGCAGCTCCTCGGCCTCCGGGTCGGGACGGCGGATGCGCCACTGACGCGGGGCCAGGAACTCCTCGGGCACCTCGACCCGCTCGGCCTGGACGTCCTGCGGCAGCGCCACCGTCACCGCGCCGGTCTCCACCGGGTCGGTCAGCACGCGCATGGCGTTGAGCAGGGCGGAGAAGGTCTGCTCCGGGCGCCAGACCCGGTCGAAGTACCGGCTGACCGGGCGGAAGATGTCGTTGACGGTCACGTCGTAGGCGTCCGGGCGCTCCAGCTGCTGGAGAACGGGGTCCGGCGTGCGGGTGGCGAAGACGTCGGAGGGCAGCAGCAGCGCCGGCAGGCGGTTGGTGGTGGCGAGCGCCGCGCCGGTGACCATGTTGGAGGAGCCCGGCCCGATGGAGGCGGTCACCGCATAGGTCTGGCGGCGCCGGGTGTGCCGGGCGTAGCCGACGGCCTGGTGGACCATCCCCTGTTCGTTGCGGCCCTGGTAGTAGGGCATGAGGCCGGGAGCCCGGACCTGCGCCTGCTTGAGGGCCTGGCCCACGCCGGCCACGTTGCCGTGGCCGAAGATCCCGAAGGTCCCCGGGATCGTGCGGACCTCGGTGCGGACGCCGTCGACGGTGTCGACGGTCCACTGGTTGCCGAGGAACTCCACGACGGCCTGGGCCACCGACATTTCACGGGTGCTCATCGATTGATCTCGCTTCCATCAGTAGCCGTGCCGGTTGCAGCGTTGACTGCGACGTCGTCCGCCGGCTCCCGCCCGTTGAGCAGGGAGGCCGCGGAGGACACGGCCGCGGCGACGTCGTTGTCCGGCGGGTAGAGCAGGGTGCGGCCCACGGTCAGGCCCTGCACGCCCGGGAGGGCCAAGGCCGCCTGCCAGGTCGAGAAGACCTCGTCGGGGTCACCGGACGGATCCCCGCCCAGCAGCACGGTCGGCAAGGTGGTCGAGGCCATCACGCGTTCCATGTCCTCGACCACGGGCAGCTTCATCCAGGTCCTCGCCGAGCTGGCGCCCAGCCCCTGGGCGATCGCGACCGAGCGGATCACGGCGTCGGCGGAGAGGTCGTTGACCACCCGGCTGCCGCGGTCGTTCGCGTGGACCTCCGAGATGAACGGCTCGACCATGGCGATCAGGCCGTGGGCGTGCAGGTCGTCGATGGCTTGGGCCGTGGACTCCAGCACCGAGGTGGTGTGGGGGTCGCCGAAGCAGATGCGGGTGAGCATCTTGCCGCCGTCGGCGCCGAGGGCATCGAGCGCGGCGGCCGTATGGCCGGTGAAGCGGTCGTCGATCTCGTTGACCAGTCCGGGGAGCCCGGCGCGGTTCATGGAGCCGAAGACGAGCTTGCCCTCCAGAGCGCCCAGCAGCAGCAGGTCGTCCAGGATGTCCGGGGAGCCCAGCACGCCGTCCACGCGCGGGTCCGCGAGCGCGATCTGGAGCCGGTCCAGGAGGTCCAGCCGGTCGGCCATGGCGTGGGGCTCGTTGCCCACGCCGAGGGAGCCGCGGGCCGGGTGGTCGGCGGCGATCACGAAGTTCTGCCGTCCGTAGACCAGACCCGGATGGCGCCGTCGGCTTGCGGCGGCGCGGGCGACGGCGTCCGGGTCCTCGAGGCGGATGCGGCTCAGGTGCTCGTAGCGGCGGGTATCGGTGCTCAGCGGTTCATAGGCCATGTCGACCAGCTCCTAGACGGTTTCCGCAGGCAGGGCCCGGCCGCGCTCGCGCAGCAGCTCGAACGCCTCTTCGGTGGTGGGCATGGCCTCGGAGCACGCGATGCGGGAGGCGACGATCGCCCCGCACGCATTGGCGAAGTCCAGGACCTGGGCCAGGGGCCAGCCGGCCAGCAGGCCGTGGCAGAAGGCGCCCCCGAAGGAGTCGCCCGCGCCCAGGCCGTTGACGGTCTCCACGGGCAGGGGTGCCGAGACCACGCGCTCGTCGGCGGTCGCGGCCATGACGCCCTGCGATCCCAGCTTGACCACGGCGATCTTGACCCCGGCCTCGAGCAGGCGGTCCGCCTGCTCGTCGGGGGTCCCGTGCCCGACGGCGACGGCGCACTCGGTCTCGTTGCCGATGGCCACCGTGACGTACGGCAGGATCTTCGCGACCTCTGCCCGGGCGTGCTCCTCCGAGTCCCAGAACATGGGGCGGTGGTCGAGGTCGAGGACGGTGTGCTGGCCCTCGCGCAGCGACTCCCTCGGGCGGGCCTCGTGCGCGGTGATCTGGGCGGTGCGGCTCGGCTCCTGGGCCAGGCCGGTCACCGTCGACCAGAACAGGGTCGCCTCGCGCAACGCGTCCAGGTCCACCTCGCCCGGGTCGATCGCCCAGTCGGGGGCGGTGGGCGTACGGCCGTAGAAGTACAGCGGGAAGTCCTCCGGCGGCCTGATGGCGCAGAAGGTCACGGGGGTCTGCAGGTCCGGCACGCTCGTGGCCCACTGGGGATCCACGCCGTAACGGCGCAGCTCCGAGCGGAGGTAGTCGCCGAAGGGGTCGGCACCCGTGCGGGTGATCACCGCAGTGTTGCGGCCGTGCCTGGCGGCGGCCACGGCGACGTTGGTCGGGGATCCGCCCAGGTACTTGCCGAAGGTCTTCACCTCCTCCAGGCCTACCCCGATGTCCTCCGGGTAGACATCGACGCTGATGCGCCCCATGGTCACGAGATCGTGGGTCATAGTCCTGCTCTCTTCTGCGGGCTGGTGGTTGGCGACGTCGTCGATCGGTGCGCGATCAGGCGACTCGGGTACGGGAACCGCAACCGCACAGGTACCGGCGGGTGCGCGTGGCGATGGGCAGCGGGACGTCGAACGAGGAGACCGGGTACATGTCCTGCTCCACGATGCCGAAGATCGGCCGGTCGAGCGCCTCGACCAGCTCGATGACCTCCGCCAGGTCCGGGGCGCCGGCGGGCGGCTCGACCATCACGCCGGCCAGGTTGGCGGCGGCCCAGGTCAGATCCTCCTCGCGGACCTTCTTCATGATCTCCGGGCTGATCTGCTTGAGGTGCAGGTAGCCGATCCGGTCGGGATACTTGCGGATCAGCTCGGCGGAAGAGGCTCCGCCGTATTCCGCATGGCCGGTATCGAGACACAGGGTGACCAGCTCCGGGTCGGTGCCCTCCAGGAAGGTCTCGATCTCCCCCATCGAGCAGACGTGGGAGTCGGCGTGGGAGTGGAACTGCTGCTTGAGGCCGTACTCCTCCTGCAGCACCTTGCCGAGCTCGTTGTGACCCGCGAACAACTGGTTCAGCTGGTCTTTGTCCAGGGTCCCGTTCTCGACCGCTTCCCCGGTGACATCGTCGCGCCACATCGCGGGGATGACGACGATGTGCTCGCCGCCCACAGCTGCCGTCAGCTCCGCGACCCGCCGGGCCGGCTCCCAGGCCGCCGCCGACTCGTCCTTGCCACGATGGAAGGCGGTGAAGACCGTACCGGCGCTGACCTTGAGATCACGGGCGGCGAGTTCTTCCGCCAGGCGCGAGGGGTCGTTGGGCAGGTAGCCGTAGGGGCCGAGCTCGATCCACTTGTAGCCGGCCGCCACGACCTCGTCCAGGAAACGCTCCCACGGGGTCTGCTGGGGGTCGTCCGGGAACCACACTCCCCAGGAGTCCGGCGCCGTTCCGATGATGAAGGTGTTCTCCGCCGTCGTCCCGGAAGTACCGGGGGTAGCGCTGGGGGAGGTCGGCGAGGTCATGGGTGTGACTCCTGGGTCAGCGGTCGAGGACTACTGGCGCGCATCGCCCTGCCGGGCGGTCACGCGATCACCACCGTCGTTGGTGTGATGCCTCACACTCTTCCAGTCCACCTGTTCTAATGTCAAGACAAACAGGCACGAACTCTGCCGAGCACCCGGAGACGACCCGCGGATCACGCAGAACCGCTTGTCGGCCGGGCACTCGGCAGCTGAAGTCCGGGCTACGCCGTGGCGAAGACCTCGTCGATGGGCTCATCGCCGTCGACGAAGTTCACCGTGCGGCCCACGGAGACGTCGTTGCGGACGGCCTCCAGGATCGCCCGTGCCACGTTGGCCCGCGAGGTCGAGGTGTCCTCGACCTTCTGCCCGTCCTCGACGACCCGGATCCTGCCGCTCGGCTCGTCGAGCGTGAGGGCCCCGGGGCCCAGGATGGTCCACCGCAGCGAGGAGTCGCGCAGGTGCGCGTCGGCCTCGGTCTTGGACTGAGCATAGGCGTAGAAGGAATCATCCTCGGGGACCCCGTGATCAGGGCCCGCTCCGAGATAGGAGACCATCACGTAGCGACCCACCCCGGCGCGCTCGGCGGCATCCATCGAGCGGATCGCGGCGTCGCGGTCGACCGCCCACGTGCGCTCCGGGTCACCGCCTCCGGCACCGGCGGTCCACACGACGACGTCGATGCCCTCGAACGCGGTGGTCAGCTCCTCCGTCGAGGCGTTCTGCACGTCCAGGACCACCGCCTTGGCGCCGGTCTCCTCGACCTCGTCGATCTGCTCGGGCTTGCGGATCCACGAGCTCACCTCTTCACCGGCCTCGGACAGCAGCGGCGCGGCCAGCAGGGCCACCTTGCCGTGGCCACCGATCAGAACGATGTTCGTCATGGTTCCCCCTTCCAGGGATTCGGGCTTCGCCGCCGGCCTCACATCCAGAACCGACGCGGTACCGGCAGCGATGAACTGCCTACAACGCTCTCACCGCAGGTCCCACGGGACCAGGCGTGTTCACGGTCAGCGACAAATCGGACACATCGCGTCACCGAGCGACTTAAACCGTGCAGGTCAGAGAGCGGGGTCTATTCTTTATCATTGATCTTTGGCCTGTTCCCTGGAGCATCATGCGCGCCCCCAAACCCTATTTCTGTTCCCGTTCGGTGGATATCCCCTTGTCCCCCGAGCGGACCGGCGACTTCATGGAGAACGCCGAGCAGTTCCTGGCTTTCTGGGCTTCACCCGGGGGAAGGACGGCATCCTCGACCACGCTGATCGCCCCGGGAACCGTTCTCGAGTACCCGCTCGCCCTAGGGCCCTTCACCCCTTCCTGGATTGCGATCGTCTCCCATTTCCACCGGGACGAGAAGGTCGTGCTCCGCTCGACCCGGGGGCCGGTGGACGCCCGGACCACCGTGGCGTGGGAGGGGCTCGCCTCCTCCCCGGGGACGACGCGTATCACCATGAGCGTGGAGGGGCGGGCCGCCAGCCGCTGGAACCGATCCCCAATACTGCTCGCCTTCGGGACCGATCGTTATCTGGTGGCCACGGGTCGGCGGCTGCTGCGCACGATCGAGGCCGCTATGGAACGCGACTCAGAGGCGGGCAGGGACGCGGAGGAGGGGCGGGGTCGCTGACGGCGCCGCCGGGCTCAGACCCCTGGCTCGGCGCCCTGGATGAAGTTCAGGACCCCCGGCGTCGCATCCAGCCTGATGGTCTTCTCCTGCGGTGATCCCGCGTACAGGATGACCTCCACATAGGCCACCTCGGATGCCCTGAGCGCCGCGAACATCTCGCGCACGGTCTCGAGTCCCTGAGGGCTGCGCGACCAGTCCCACAAAGTGGAATCCAGTCGTGCGGCGGGCTGACCGGGCAGGGAGATCTCGACACGGGACTGCATTCCGTCCGGCCCCGGCACGGGGCGGATCATGAGACCCTCGGCATTGCTGAAGACGCCCATCGCGGTGGCCCTGAGCAGGGCCACGATGTCCCTGGAGGCCTCTCCGATGAGCAGCTCGACCGCGGCCTCCCAGGTCACCTTGGGAGAGAGCCAGCGCGCCGCGCGGCTGCGCCGGTCACGGATGTCGAACCACAGGGCGTAGTCGCCCAGCCCCATGTCCAGATAGCTCACGGCCAGGTCTTCGCTGCCGACGTCCTGACCGGTTTCATTGGTACCCAGGGCCGCGATCAGGCCGTGGCGGAAGACCTCGCGGACGCCTCCGAACGAGTCATGCAGTTCCTGCTCGGGAATCGCGGCGGGTTCACCGTTCGGTCCGTAGGACCTGATCCGGGCGCACCAGGCGGTCCGGCTTCCGGCGCGCAGAAGAACCCGGCTCTCGCCGTCGGAACGCGCCACGTGGACCACCCCTGACCCATCTCCCTCTTCTCCCGCCGTACCAGCGGGACAACTCCATCTTTGCCGCCTGAGACTACCTGCAAAAGCATGCAGTTGTCGGGAATAGCCCCTACAAGCTTAGACATTAACAGAGAGCCGCCTGCCACTCAGGGGTCAAGTGGCAGGCGGCTCTCTTCTGTCCCCCTCCTGCAGCGAGACTCTTGATGACGACGCACCACCACCGTCATCGTCGCTACAGGAAGCTCAGCAGAACCGAACCCTCCAGTCGGAACTGCCGCCCTCTGTTCGAGGTGATAACTACTTAACCGCACCCGCCTGGCACGGGGCTGGTACACCCTTGGTATTTAACACGGCATGCCCTCAACGTTTCCTGGGTGCCAAGCCCCGTGCCATCGGTGGCTGCCTACCGAACCGGAGCGGAAGCCGCCCACCCGGTCAAGGACTGCCCATGGCCCCGCCCCGGGTCGGGCCTACGAACCTGAGCATGCAACCGACTGTGAACCCGACCGTGAAATTCGGCACGAAACGAGACCAGGGCCGTCACCTCGTGTACCGTTGTGGATAGTTGTCGTAAATTCCCGCACACGCGGGGCCAGCGCCGTTCGCGGCCGACTGTCCACCGGGACCAAGTCGTATGGAGCAAGACGACGGCAAGCGGTCGCCGAGAGTCGGCGTCCGTCACCGTTCCGGAAGGATCGACCAGCAATAATGCAGACCGGCACTGTCAAGTGGTTCAACGCTGACAAGGGATTCGGCTTCATCAGCCCCGATGATTCTCAGCAGGACGTTTTCGCCCACTTCTCGGCGATCAACGGTAATGGCTACCGTTCCCTGGAGGAGAACCAGCGCGTCGAGTTCGAGGTCCAGGAAGGCCCCAAGGGTCTCCAGGCTGCGAACATCACCGTCCTCGGCTGACCCGTTCCAGACTTCTGATCGTGCCCGGCATCCCTAGGGATGCCGGGCACGACTCTTTTTAACCCGGCTCCTCGCCGCCCGGGTCAGAATCTGTCATCAGGCCGCTTATGGCCCTATGTTGGATATAGCAGTGTTGGATACAGCAGTTCGAGCGCGCTTCCCCGTCGCGGTGGACGGGAGGCCGGTAGAAAGCCGTTGGCGGAGGCTCGCTCGCATCCCTTCAGGTGACGTCAGCGAGGAGGACCCCATGCCGAACAACGCGATCCCCGGTATCAACAACCCCGTTCAGGCCAACTCCGAAAGCGGAGTCCAGCAGACCACCCATGGCGGCCATCAGGACGACCACGGGCCGGAGGCAGGCCGCCATGACGCCGACGCCCCGGCCGCCGGGGTGTACTCCGGCGCAGCGGATGCCACGCAGAGTTCCCGTGACCCCGAGGGCGGCGCCCCCAGGCGGTCAGCCGGCTCCGCTGACCAGAAAGATCATCGGCAGAAGACCAACCCGTGGTACGCCGACGACCGTCTCGGCCTCGTGGTGGCCGGGCTCCTGGTCGCGGGCGTGCTCGTGGTCGCCTGGGCGGTCCACCGCAAGGAGTGAGCGCACGGGCGTGAGCCCAGGGCGACGTCTACCGCCGAAGACGTCTACCGCCGAAGGAGAGGTTCAGAGGAAGGACCGGAAGGGCGCGATGGCCAGCTCGGCCACCCACGCCAGCGGGTGCCGGTCCTCCCATTCCTCGAGGCTCAGCCGCTGCGAATTGGAGCTGTCGACCTCGAACACCCGCTCCATCACGGCGGCGAGGTCGTTGTCGATGATCTCCAGGTTGACCTCGTAGTTGAACGACAGGGACAGCCGGTCGATGTTCGCGGTGCCGACCGTCGACCACACGCCGTCGATCGTTGCCGTCTTGGCATGGATCATCGCGTTCTTGTACAGCAGCAGCGTGACCCCGGCGCGCAGCAGGGGCACGTAGAAGCCGCGCGAGGCCCAGTCCGCCAGGACGTGGTTGGAGTCCATGGGCACCATGATCCGTACGTCCACCCCGCGCTCCTGGGCCCGGATCAGGGCGTTCAGGATCTGATGGTCCGGGATGAAGTACGGGGTGGAGATGTAGATGTGATGCGTGGCCCGGTCGATGGCCTGCAGGTACATGCTCCGGATGGGGTAGACCAGCCGGAACGGCGTATTGGCCCACACCCGGACGCGGGAGTCCCACTCCGGAGGATCCAGCCGGGGAACCTTGTCGTGCTTGCCGGCCGCGCCGTTCCACACGGTCGCGAAGGACTGACGCAGGGCCCAGGAGTCCGGTCCGCACACTCTCAGGTGGGTGTCCCGCCACGTCGTGGCGTAGGTCGAGCCGAGGTTGTACCCGCCCACGTAGGCGGTGTCGTCGTCGACCACCAGGACCTTGCGGTGGTTGACCCCGGTGGTGCGGATGGGCGCCGTCAGGAGCTCGGGGCGCAGGACCGGGACCCGGTAGACCTTCACGGCGGGATCGAAGCGGTAGAACTTGGACGGGACCACCAGGTTGCCGAAGCCGTCGTAGATGACCCGGACGTCCAGCCCTCGCCGGGCGGCGCGGTTGACCGCGTCGAGGAACTTCTGCCCGTACTCGTCGCCCTTCCAGAGGTAAGTCTCCAGGAAGACGTTGCGCTCGGCGGCGTCGATCTTCTCGATCATGTCGTCGTAGAGGTCGGCGCCGAAGGTGAATACGTCGACGTCGGAGCTGGCCACGTCCGTGCCGAAACGACCGGGACGGGGGAAACCGGAGCGGGTCTTCCGCTGGCTCTTGGTCAGGGCGTCGTAGGCCACCAGGCCACCGATGGTCGCCGCCTGGGCTGTGACGACACCCAGTGCCGTGCGAACCACGACCTTCTTGACGAGGCTACGGATGGGGGTCGAAGCGGGGGCAACCATACGATCAGCCTACGGGACCGGGGATGACCCCGCGGCACGCCCCGTCTTCCCCCGTCATGGCCTCGTCCGTACCGCGGTCACGACCCAGGCCACGTTGATCGCTGCGTAGATGACGATCACGGCCGCCACCACGAGGCCGAGCATGCCGTAGAAGAAGACGTAGATCAGGCCGAAGAGCGCTGCCGCCGAGCCCAGGCACGCCAGGGCGATGCCCGCGGGCCGCGCCCATCGCTTCTCTCGCATCAGGAGGACCAGCACCAGCGCATAGACGCCGAGGACGACGATCCACCCGAGCACGGACGTGAAGCCGACGGCGGAGGAGGTGTCCAGCGCACTGCTGGAGCCGGGGCCCATGACCTCGTCGTAGGCCGTGAGGAGCTTGTCCCGGTACGTGTCCGTGGAGCGGGCGATGGCGTGCAGGACGTTCAGGAGCACATACGCACCGGCGGAGGCGATGAGCAACGAATACAGGCGGTTGGAGAGCAGCTGCTGCGGTTGCTGCGGCATGGCGGGTCCTTTCAGTACGGTGCCGCCCGAACCGTGCTGATCGCACGATCCGGGCGGCACCGGGTCGACCGTTCCGGTCGGTGGGGTCCTGGTGTCGTTCAGGCGGTCAGCCGCGGCGGCCGAGCCACGCGGCGACCTTCCCGTTGAAGGCCAGGACGAGCCAGTAGACGTTCACGGCGATGAACAGCAGGCCCAAAATCAGGTTGACGGCGTACATACCGCCCGCAGCAGTCACCTCAGGGGTGGGCCGCAATCCGTACGCCGTGAACAGGGTGCCGAGGATGGCCAGGACGATGCCCAGGATGCGGCTCCAGCCCCAGCGCTTCTTGATGCCGAGCAGCACCAGTGCGTAGCCGGCGATGGCGATCACCAGGGGGATCACCATGACCACGGCACCGCCGATGAGGCCGGCGTTCACGAACTGGTCGAGCTCCGCGCCACTGGCCACTCCCTGGGACTCCAGCTCCTCCCGGATGACCTCCCGGGTGGAGTCGCTGAACAGGGCCACGATCCCCACTACGGAGGAGATCAGGTAGAGCACGAAGGACGCCATGGTCAGCTGGAACAGCCGGTCCACCTGCGGGGGCTTGGTCAGTTCGAAGTTCTGATTGGGATCGTAGCCGGCGGTGCCGTACTTGTTTCCGCCCTGCGGGTTCTGGGGATACTCGGGGTACTGGGGGGACTGTGGTGCGTTCGTCACGTCAGCTCCTCCTTCGAGGTTTCTTCAGGGGACTTGATCTGGATCGGTGGGGGCGGGGGTGGGGCGCTGCCGCCGCTGCGGCGGCGCCCCACCGAGAACTACTCGTAGCGCAGCGCTTCGATGGGATCCTTGCGGGCCGCCCGGGCGGCGGGCAACGTGCCCGCGATGAAGGCGATCACCATGATCAGTACCACGATACCGAGCAGCTGCACCGG
The DNA here is from genome assembly GCF_008831305.1 of Kocuria coralli. Lineage (GTDB taxonomy): Bacteria > Actinomycetota > Actinomycetes > Actinomycetales > Micrococcaceae > Kocuria > Kocuria coralli. Next base: position 34,611 of record NZ_ML708616.1, on the reverse strand, counting down.
GGCGATCCCGTAGAGGGTCAGGCCCGCGACGCTGCTCAGCGCACCGCCTTCACCCGTCAGAGCAGCGTTGGCCACGGTGCCCACGAGCACGCCTCCGCCCACGCCGATGAGGGATCCGATCAAGCCGATGAGCACGGCCTCCGAGGAGAACAGCCCGAAGATCTTGCCCGGGGACATGCCCAGGGACTTCATCAGGCCGATCTCCCGGGTCCGCTCCTGCACGGACATCAGGAGCGTGTTGACGATGCCGAAGGCCGCCGCCAGCAGGGCGATCAGCGCGAAGCCGTTGAGCACCCAGGTCACCGCGTTGATGACGCCGCGGATCGCGCCCAGCTGGTCCTCGAAGGTCATGCCCAGCATCCCCTCGTCGGACAGGTCCGTCTTGACCTGGTTCTGCTGATCCAAGTCGGGAACCACCGCGGTCGCCGCGATGTAGGCCTGGGGGGTGTCGTCGGGGCCGCCGGAGACCTGGTAGTCGTAGAGCTTCTCGTTGAAGGACGACGACGGCACGGGGTCCGCGCCGGCACCGGAGATCATCTCGTCGGTGACACCGCTGATGGTCGCATCGAAGTCCTGCTCCTCGCCCACGACGTTGGTCATGCCGACCTTGACCGTCTCGCCGACGGCCGCTTCCGCGTCGTCGTAACCCAGGGCGTCCAGCCACGTGCTGGGGATCGTTATCTCATCGGCGTCCCTGGCGGGGCTCTCCCCGGCGGCGTACTCGAGGCTGCCGGACTGGCCCGGGGCTCCCAGGGTCAGCCGGTACTGGTCGCCGTTCTGCGCCTCGAGGTAGGTGGCCGAGACGAAGACCGTGGGATCCACGGACTCGACGCCGTCGATTCCGCGGACGGTCTCGATATCGCCTTCGCTGAGCATCGGCATGCCGCCGAACATCCCGTCGGAGGCCGCCTCGTCGGGGTCGTACTTCTGCGGGCCCTGGGACGTGGTCTCCGTCTGGTCCGCGATCTTCTGGACGTAGATCTGGTCCTGATCGCCGAAGCCCTCCAGCGCACGGTCCACGTACTGGTTGATGCCCACGCCCAGACCGGACGTCAGGGTCAGCGTGAACGCGCCGATGAAGATGGCGATCACGGTCAGGATGGTGCGCGCCTTGGAGCGCATGGTGTTGCCAAGGGCCGTGGTGACAACGTCCGTCGCCTTCATCGGGTGCCCTCCTCACGGTGTTTGGGGCCGTCCGAGTCCGCGGGGGCGGCCCACGGCTCGGTGGCCGGGTACTGGGGTGCTGGTGCGACGTGGGCGCCGGTGGAGGTGTCCTCCCGCTCTCCGCCCGTGGTGCCCTGGGCGGGCGCACCGGCCGAATCGGCGTGGATCTCCTCGGCCTGCACGATCTCGCCGTCCTTGAGATAGATCCGGCGATCGCACTTGGCCGCGAGGTCGTCGTCGTGAGTGACGATGACCAGGGTGATGCCCTGCTCGCGCTGCAGACCGAACAGGATCTCCTCGACCACCTCGGAGGTGTTCGAGTCCAGGTTGCCGGTGGGCTCGTCGGCGAAGATCACGGACGGGCTGGTCACCAGGGCACGGGCGATGCACGCGCGCTGCTTCTGGCCGCCGGAGAGATCAGTCGCCTTGTTCTTGGCCTTGTCCGCCATCTCCAGACGCTCGAGAGCCTCCATGCCGCGGCGATTGCGCTCGCGTTTGGCCACGCCGGCGATCTTGAGCGGAAGCACCACGTTTTCCAGGACGGTCTGATTGGGGTTCAGGAAGAACTGCTGGAAGACGAACCCGAAACTCTCGTTCCTGAGCTTGTGGATCTCCTTGTTCTTCAATTCCGACACGGGACGGCCGTTGAGCGCCACCACCCCCTGGGAGGGGCGGTCCAGCAACGCCATGAGGTGCATCAGCGTGGATTTACCGGAACCGGATTTCCCGATCACCGCCACTGACTCTCCACGCCGGATCTCCAGCGTCAGCCCTTTGAGGGCATCAAAACGGTTAGCCCCGCGTCCGTAGACCTTGACCAGATTTTCGGTCTCAAGGACCGCCGGTTCCATCGCCTTCGCCTCCTGATTGAGTGTGAATCGACCCCATGAGGGTCGCTGATTCCATGGTGTCGGATCCGGGGGCCATGGACATCCCTCGGGAGAATGAACCGTGGGTCGCAACGGCAGGTTTCACCCACGCGGTTTCCGACTTAGGGATGATTCGACAGTACAACGTTCCTCGGTGCATATGCTGAAGGGGTGCCGCCCTCCAGCCCGCAGCGGAACCGATCGAGACCGCCCGGGGGCCGGGCCGCCGTCCCGGCCGTCCGCCTCACGGTGGTCGTGGCCGCCGGGTCTCCGGCAGCCCGGCTTACCGACGACGCCGTGGAATGCGCCCTGGCGCGCTGGGGTGTCTCCCGCGGAACCGTGCTGGACCGGCGCTCTCCCTTTCCGGAGCGGTCGCGGCTGGCCGCGGACTCCCCCTCCGCAGCCGCATGCGCCTTGCGCGAGCTCAAGCAGCACACGGCCTCCGCGAGGCGCCTGGCCGCGGATTGCGGTCAGCGGGATCTGCTCGTGCTGCCCGGCGACGACGACCTGATCCCGCCGGAATGGGCGGAGACCGTGATCAGGATCCCACCCTGCGGCTCCGCGGGCTCCTTCCGGGCGGACGTGGGATCGGTGGCGCGGGAACTCGGGCGGAGCCGCAACGATGTCTTCCGCGAGCTGACCTCCACGGACGCCCTCTCCTTTACCCGCCTGCTCCGCGCCGAGAGGGCCGTGCTGGTCGAGGGCCGGACGGACCGGGCCGTCTTCGAGGTCCTGATCCGTCGCTTCGCCCTACCCGGCATCGCCGTGGTGGCCGCCCACAGCAAGGTCCGGATGGCGGCCCTCAATCTTCTGGCCACTCGCCTGGGCGTCCGGACATATGTGGTCTTCGACGGCGACGGCGGTCCCATCCCCACGGGTCCTGCCATGGCGCACCGGGTGGCCCGGACCCGGCGGATCCAGACGGAGAACCTGCTCCGCGGGCTCGCCCCTCAGGAGGCGGGCTGGGAGTTCGGCGGTCCGAGCACGGCCGGAAGCCGGTGGTGCGCCTTCTCAGCCGACCTGGAGGCCCAGTTGTCGGCCTGGCCCTCCTTCATGGCCGCCCTCGGCGCGCTGGGCGAGGAACTGGCGGCGAAGAACCACCGGGCGTTGCGGACGGCGGCCGTGCGGGCAGAGCTCGAGGACATGCCACCGGCTCTGTGCCGGCTGTGTACCGCCTTGGCCGGGATGGTTGAGGACTAGTTGAGGACTAGGCATGAGTCCGTCCGCTTTTACGTGGTCATCCCTCCACAGGCCCTCTCTCGGTGCCATCGGGCAGCGCGCTTGCCCTTAATCTCGGGAACATGAGCGTTCTTCCCCATCTCGTCGTGGACGTCTTCGCCGCAGCGCCGTTCCAGGGCAGCCCCGTCGCCGTCGTGCTGGATGCCGGCGAACTCACGGATCCGGAGATGTCGGCCATCGCCAGCTGGTCGGCCGCGACCGAGGTGGGTTTCGTGCTCCCGCCGACCCAAGCCGGGGCCGACTACAGACTGCGGTGCTTCGCACCCACCACCGAGGTCCGCTTCGCGGGGCTGTCCACCCTCGCGGCCTGCCGCGCCTGGCTGGATCAGGGCCATGAACCCCGCTCACCGGGCGGGGTCGTCCAGGAGTGCGACGCGGGCCTGGTGCACATCGCCGTCGGGCCGGGCGACAACCTGCAGTTCACGGCTCCGCCGTCGTACGACCGGGGCGTTCCCGACGAGCTCACCGTGGAGATCGCCCGCGAGGTCCTCGGCCTGGACCATGAGGACATCAAGGCCACCACGTGGCTGGACAACGGCCCGGGGTTCCTGGGCCTGCTGATCTCGGACGCCGAGACGGTGAAGGCCATGGATCCCAATATCCACGAGCTCGGGCAGCTGTGCGTGGGGGTCATGGGCGCCTACCCCGAGGGCGGTCGCACCCATTTCGAACTGCGTTCCTTCGCGCCGTCCCTGGGCGTCGCGGAGTATCCCGCGGCGGCCGCACTCAGCGCGAGCTTCGCCGCCTGGCTGGTGCCGCAGGAGATCGCACCCCGGTCGTACACGGTCTCCCAGGGCACGGCCCTCGGTCGCGCCGCCACGGTTCAGGTCGAGACCAGGGGCTCCGAGGTCTGGATCGGGGGTCCCGTCACCTCGCGGGTGCGCGGGCAGATCAGCCTCAGCGCCTGAACCCGCTGGATCGGCCAGGTCAGGGCCGATGCCAGGCCGGGGCGGGTCGGGACAGGCCGGATCAGGCCAAGCCGGATCAGAACGGGTACCGGACGATCTCCGGGGAGACGGTCACCCACTGGGTCTCGGTGAAGGCCTCGATGTTCGCGTCGGCCCCGCCGAAACGCGATCCCGTCCCGGAGTCGCCCACGCCGCCGAACGGGGCGTGGGCCTGGTCCCCCACGGTCATCTCATTGATGTGCACCTTGCCGGACCGAACGCCGTCGGCCACCTTCATGGCCTCGGAGACGGGGCCGATGACGGAGACGGACAGGCCGTAGTCCGAGGCGTTGACCATCTGCACGGCCTCGTCCGCCGAGCCGACGGAGAGCACGGGCGCCACGGGGCCGAAGATCTCGTCCTTCCACGCGGGCATCTCCGGGGTGAGGTCGGCCAGGACCGTCGGGCGGTAGAACAATCCGTCATGGGTGGCTCCCGACCGCACGGAGGCCCCGGCGATCACGGTCTCCTGGACGATGGAATCGATGTTCTTGAGCTGCCTCTCGTCGATGATCGGCCCCAGGTGGACCGGCCCCGCGGAGGGGTCGCCCACCACCAGGTTGTCCGCGCGCTCGGAGAGCTTGGCGAGGTACTCGTCGTAGACCTCCTCATGCACCACGTGACGGCCCGTGGTCATGCAGATCTGGCCTTGGTGGAAGAACGAGCCCATGGCACCGGCCGAGGACGCGAGGTCCAGGTCCGCCCCGGGCAGGACGACGACGGCGTTGTTGCCGCCCAGTTCCAGGTGCGTGCGCTTGAGGAGCCTGCCGCCCTCGGCACCGACGATCCGCCCGGCTGCGGTCGAGCCGGTGAACGAGACGATGCGGACCTCGTCGGCGGCGACGGCCGCCGCTCCGACGTCCCCTCCCCCGGGCAGGACCTGGAGCACCCCCTCGGGCAGGCCGGCCTCTTCGAAGGCGCGGGCGATCAGGAATCCGCCCGTCACGGTGGTGCGCGGATCCGGCTTGAGCAGCACCGAGTTGCCCAGGGCCAGGGCGGGAGCGGCCGACCGGATCGACAGGATGAGGGGGAAGTTGAACGGGGAGATCACCGTGACCACGCCTGCCGGGCGACGCCTGGCCAGCGACCAGTGGGCGGAGTCGGAGGGCAGCCACTGGCCCTGAGGGTGCGTGGGCAGGGCGGAGGCTTCGTAGCACTCGGCTGCTCCGACGTGGACCTCCAGATCCGCCTTGGGCGGGATGCCTCCCGTCTCGCGCACTACCCAGCCGGCGATCTCCTCCGCGTAGTCCTCGATGATCTGCCCGGCACGGCGCATGATCGCGGCCCGTTCGGACGGCTTGGTCCGTGCCCACTCCTCCTGGGCTTTCGCCGCACGAGTCGCGGCCTCGCGGACCTCGTCGGGGGTGGCGGTCCCCACGGTGGCCAGGACGTCGTCGTTGGCGGGGTTGCGGACCGTCAGCGGGTCGCCGCCCCCTGACGTCCATCGGCCGGTGAAAACGGCGTTCTCGAACAGGGCGGTGTCCAGAAGTCCCACGGTCGCTCCTTTGCGTGCCGGTGTTCAGCGGGCTGGGTCTCTGCCGGGTCGCAGAGGCGGCCAGAGCGGATCGGGAACTGGCCGGGACCCGGATCACTCATGATCCGGGTCCCGGCCAGTCTCTCAGAGCGTCCTCGGGCTCTGAGAACCCGAGGCGGTGCTCACTCCTGGATTCCGGAGTCCTCGCTCACCTTGTTGGACGTGCGCAGCGCGGTCTCGGGGACGAAGAACATCAGGATCGCCCCGACGACGACGAACGGCACGAGCCACAGGTAGACCGGGATCAGGGCGTCGTTGTAGGACCCGATCACGATCGACTGGATCTGCTCCGGAAGCGACCGCACGAGCTCCGGCGTGAAGTCGGCGCTGGCGTCCCCGCCGCCCGCACCGGTCATGGCCTGCGCGGGCATCCGCTCGGAGAGCATGTCCATGAGGCGCGAGGCGAACAGGCTTCCCACCACGGCCGAGCCCAGAGTGGCGCCGACCTGGCGGAAGAAGTTGTTGCCCGCCGTCGCCGTGCCGACCATGGAGGGCGGGAACACGTTCTGGACGATCAGCACCAGGATCTGCATCGTCATGCCCAGGCCGATGCCGAGCACGCCCAGCGCCAGGCAGACGCGCCACACGGGGAGATCCGCGGAGAGCTGGCCCATCATCACCAGGGCCCCCGCGATGATCACCATGCCGATGAGCGGGAAGATCTTGTACCGGCCGGTCTTGCTGACCACCTGGCCCGTGATGATCGAGGTGGCGAGCATGCACGCCATCATGGGGATCATGAGCAGGCCGGATTCCGTGGCGCTGGCGCCGTGCACCATCTGCAGGTAGGTGGGCATGTAGCCCAGGGCTCCGAACATCGCGATCCCCATGAACAGGCCGGCCAGCATCGTCAGCGTGAAGCTCCGGTTGCTGAACAGGGACAGCGGCAGGACGGGCTGAGCGGCCTTACGCTCGATCAGTACGAAGATCACGGCCAGGACCACGGCGGCCCCGAACAAGGACAGGATCTGCCAGGAACCCCAGTCGTAGTCGTTGCCGCCCCAGGTGGCAGCAAGGATCAGGGCCACGGTGGCGGCCCCCAGAGTGGCCATTCCGGCGAAGTCCACCTTGACCTGCTGCTGCGGGCGGGGCAGCTTCAGCAGGAAGGCGAACAGGCCGAACGCGAACAGCCCCAGGGGGATGTTGATCCAGAACGCCCAGCGCCAGCCGGGTCCGGTGGTCAGCCACCCGCCCAGCAGCGGCCCGGCGACGGAGGCCAGCGCGAAGACGCCGCCCATCAGGCCCATGTAGCGTCCGCGATCACGCGGAGGGACGACGTCGGCGATCACGGTCTGCGAGAGGATCATCAGACCGCCGCCACCCAGGCCCTGGACCACACGGCCGGCGATCATCCAGTCGATGTTGGTGGCCAGGCCGCTGATCGCGGATCCGACCATGAACAGGGTGATCGCGGCCAGGAGGACGGGCTTGCGTCCGATCTGGTCGCCGATCTTGCCGTACACGGGCATCATCACGGTCGAGGCGAGGATGTAGCCGGTGATCACCCACTGCATCTGGTGAACGCCGTCGAGATCTCCCACGATCGTGGGCAGGGCGGTCGAGAAGATCGTCTGGTCCAGTGCCGCCAGCAGCATCACCACCATCAGGCCCAGGAAGATCGGCAGGAGACGCCTGCGGTTGGAGCCGTCCGTCTCCTCGGTCTCGTAGTCCCAGGGCGGCGCACCGGCAGTACCGGTCGAAGCGCCGACCACAGTGGTCGGCGCCGTCTCGGGATGCGGCTCGCGCTCCGAGTAGTCGGTTGTGGTCATGACAGGTCCGTTCTGTTCAAGAAGTGATAGACCGCGACGGCGTGGTCGTAGTCCTGGGGGGTGGGGTCCTGGCCGGGCACATGCCCCGAACCGGTCCACGCGAAGCGGAGAATGCTGCCTGCCACGAGGACGAGCATCCGGACGCGTTCGGTCATGGACACGGCGTCGTCCTCGGTCAGGTCCGACGGCGGCTGTTCGGCCAGCCGTTGCAGCAGCGCCGCGCGCACCAGGTCCTCCGTGCGGTGCAGAGTCTGCTTGTGCAGCCCCATCAGCTCGGGGTGCTGATTCAGCAGGCGGTGGCGCAGGGACGGCGTGGTGGCCGGTCGCGCCGATACGACCACCTGGTCCAGCAAGGTGACCACTTGCCGCAGCAGGCCGGAGCCCGGCGTCAGGTCCGCCAGCGTGTCCTCAGGGACCACCGGGTCCCTGAGGCCCAGGACGGCGTGGTCTTTGGTGGGGAAATAGTTGAAGAAGGTGCGCGAGGAGATGCCGACCGCTTGGGCGATCTCATCGACCGTCACCGAATCCAGGCCGCGCTCCAGCACGGCCTCGGCGGCCTCACGGTGGATGGCCTCCCAGGTCTCCGCCTTCTTCCGTTCCCTGAGACTCTTTTCTTGCATGACTGCAATATTTGCACTCCAGCACTTTTTGCACAACTGCAATTTTTGAGATCTGTGACACGTCCCCTTATGAGGGAGGCGCGCCGGGCCGGCGGAATACGGGGCGGTCCCGTGAGGTTAGTGTGCACGTGAGCAAGAAGATCGGTTTCCTGTCCTTCGGGCACTGGAGCCCACACCCCACGTCGTCCACCCAATCAGCCTCGGATGCGCTGCTCCAGAGCATCGACCTCGCCGTGGCGGCCGAGGAGCTCGGCGCGGACGGTGCGTATTTCCGGGTCCACCACTTCGCCCGGCAGCTCGGCTCGCCGTTCCCGCTGCTCGCCGCGGTAGGAGCCAGGACGAGCCGTATCGAGATCGGCACCGGCGTCGTGGATATGCGGTATTCGAACCCCCTGACCTTCGCCGAGGACGCCGGCGCGGCCGATCTCATCGCCGGAGGCAGGCTCCAGCTAGGGATTTCCCGCGGATCGCCCGAGCAGGTGATCGACGGCTGGCGGTACTTCGGCTTCGAGCCCGCTGAAGGGGAGTCGGACGCCGACATGGCCAGGAGGCACACCGAGCTCGCCCTGGAGGCGCTTTCGGGCAAGCAGTTCGCGCAGCCGAGCCCCCGGCCCATGTTCCCGAATCCGCCCGGCCTGCTGCGCATCGAGCCCTATTCGGAGGGCCTGCGGGAGCGCATCTGGTGGGGCGCCGCGTCAGACGCGACGGCGCGCTGGAGCGCTGAGCTGGGCATGAACCTCATGAGTTCCACGCTGAAGACCGATGAGTCCGGCGAGCCGTTCCACGTCCAGCAGGCCAAGCAGATCCGGGCATTCCGCCAGGCCTGGGCCGAGGCCGGTCATGACCACGAGCCGCGAGTCTCCGTGAGCCGCAGCATCTTCGCGCTGGTCAATGACCTGGATCGAGCGTATTTCGGCGTCAACCGGGAGAAGTCGGACCAGGTCGGGATCATCGACAACGTGCGCTCGGTCTTCGGCCGCACCTACGCGGCCGAGCCGGATGTCCTGATCGACGAGCTGTCCCAGGACGAGGCGATCGCCGAGGCCGACACCCTCCTTCTGACGGTGCCGAACCAGCTGGGCGTCGAGTACAACGCGCATGTCATCGAGGCGATCCTGAAGGACGTCGCTCCGGCTCTAGGTTGGCGCTGACTAGCCAAGACCTGCTGGCAGAATCGAGTATCTGGCGGTTTCGAGCACAATGAGGGCATGATCCGGTCACTGACGACGACCGAGACGAACAGCCAGGAATTCCTGCATCTGCTGTGGCTCGCGACTGAGGTCGACGACCCTGAACTCGACCGGGTCATCCGCGAAGAACTGCCGCAGCTTACGGTGCTCGGCACCATCGAGGACAACCGTGTGCTCGCCTTCATCGCATTCCGCCCGGGTGAGGTCGCGACCGTGATCGAATACATCGCCGTCGCCGAGAACGCCCAGCGCAGTGGCCTGGGAACGGCGATGGTCGGTGCCGTGCGCGGGCTGGCGCCCGATCGTGCTGTGTACGCGGAAACTGACGATGATGCCGTGAACTTCTACCGGCGCACCGGATTCACGGTCACGGCGAAGGACCGCCCTGACTCCCGATGGCCTCATCGCCAGCGCTATGAGTGCTCGCTGAGATAGCGCAGCCAGCAAGGCTCGGCCCTGCTCATCGCACCAAACGGATCTCTTCTCCCTCTGTCCCGTACCCCGTTGGCCGCCGCGCACCATCCGGCGCTCGCACGAGCGCGATGACGATGCCCGAGCCAGCGGCCGGCAGGGCGGTCCCCTTATAACGCGGTCGTCCTCCGATAGCCTTCGAGCTACTCACGGGAAGGCGATCATGAACACTGCCAGTCAGGAAACCGAGCTTGCCGAGGCAGAGGTATGGGAACGTCTCGATGTGCTCCTGCGCCTCGGTACGGCGCAGAGGGAGGCGGGTCAATCGACGAGTGAGACGATCCGCAACGTCAAGGAGAGCGCGGCGGGGTTGGGGCTGCACACCGCCCAGGTCTGGATCACCGGCAGGACGGTGACCGTCGAATACGTGGATCCGCAGAATCGGGCGCTGAGCCGCACCGCAGCCGCTGCGGCGATCGATGCGATCAACTGCGAGCATCTGCGCCGCCTGGGGCTCGCCTCGACGTCGATGGCCGAAGGCCGTGCTACCCCGCGGCAATCCCGGCGGCTCATCGACGAAGCCACGACGTTCGAGCTTCCCTGGTGGTGGACGCTCGGAGGGCTCACGCTGCTGGCCTTCTGCATCGGCCTGCAGGTCGGCGGGACCACCGTGATGGCGCTGTGCGCGGCTCTCGTGCACCTGATCGCAAGCGCCACCGCACGGCTGACCGGCAGACTCGGGGTCACGCGGTTGTACGCAGTGGCCCTGCAATGCCTCGCAGGGGCGGCGACCACGGCAGCTCTCCTAGGAATAGGCGCCGTCTCCTGGATCGAGGCCGTCGGCTGCATCGCAGTCAGCTGGACGCTGCTCGTCCCTCTCCCGCTGGTGGTGAGCACCGTCGTCGACGCCGTCAATGCGGATCACCTGGCAGCCATGGCCCGTTTCGCCTCACTGGCGCTGGCTCTGGGCGGCATCGTCCTGGGTGGCCTCATCGTGGTCTCGGCTGCCGGCGACCTGCATTCCGAGACGGCCGATCAGATCGCACTGCCGTCACTGGCGATCCCGCTGGGTCTGGTGTTCTCCATGCTCGGCGCGATCTCCAACGCCATGGCCAACGCCGGCGGCCGCGCCTTGCTGATTCCCGCCGCAGCGGTCGGACTGTTCACGGCCTGCTGCAATCGAGCGCTGATCCACTGGGCGGGCATCCCCTCGGCCTGGGCCAGCACGATCAGCGCCGCGGTCCTCGGCTTCGCCGTCGCCCTCTGGGCCCGCAGGTCCGCTTATCCAGCACCGGTTCTGGCCCTGATGGGCATCACCGGCGCCTTGCTCCCGGGCCTGATCGTCTTCCAGGGACTCGCCCTGGAGATGTTCCATGACACCGGCCTGCAGTTCTTCGCCCAGGCAGCACTGATCGTCGCGGGCCTGGGTGTAGGAGTCACCGCCGGGTTCCAGCTGGCGTCCTTCATCGCCTCGAAGAACCGGCAGCGCACCCCTGTCCAACGGAGCGGGAGGCGACCGGCTCCACAGCGGGCCCGCATGCCCAGGACACATGACAGCTGAACGAACCTAGGAACAATTTTTCCTAGGTTCATCTTCGACCTGGCGGTTCACTGCGGGCCTCGGCAGACTATGAACCGGGCTGAAAATCTCGGCCCATGGATTCAACCGGCACAGGCCCGTACGGACGCTGCCGGACATCGATGAGGGGAGCCGACTGGTGGCAGAGAACATCGAACATGTGACGTTCCGCAACCCCGACATGGAGTGGGACATCGCAGCGGATCTGTATTTCCCGCCGTCCTTCGATCGCGACAAGACCTACCCCACCGTGGTGAGCGCGCACCCGATCGGAAGCTGCAAGGAGCAGACCTCCGGCAACATCTACGCCGACCGTCTGGCCCAGGAGGGCTACGTCGTCATCGCCTTCGACGCCAGCTTCCAGGGCGAAAGCGGCGGCACGCCCCGCCGCCTGGAGGATCCCGCCCAGCGGGTCGAGGACTTCCGGCGCGTCGTGGACTACCTGGTCACCCTCCCCTACGTCGACGACGACCGCATCGGCGTCCTCGGCGTGTGCGGTGGCGGCGGCTATTCCCTCAACGCGGTGATGACGGAGCGTCGTTTCAAGGCCGTCGTGTCCATCACCGGCGTGAACTACGGCCGGATGGTGCGGGAGAACTCGATCGCCCAGGGCGGGCCGATCGCAGCGATGGAAGCGGCCGCGGCACAGCGGTCGTCGGAGATCGCCGGGGCCGACTCGGAACTCAACGCGGCCCTCCCGCCCTCGGCGGAGGTTGCCGAGCAGATCGGCGACATCGACGTCATCGAGGCCTACGACTACTACTGCACCCCGCGCGGTCAGGCCCCGAACGGCCCGGCCACCTTCGACGTCGCCCACGGCGCCTCTGCCCTGGGCTGGGACGCGTTCCACCTCGCCGAGGTGCTGCTGACCCAGCCGGCGCTGATCGTGATCGGCGACAAGCCCGGTGGTTTCGGCGCGTACCGCGATGGCTTCGAGATCTACCGCCGGGCCGCTTCCCAGGACAAGGAACTGGTCGTCCTGGAGGGCGTTTCCCACTACGACCTCTACGACCAGCCCCAGGGCGCCGGCGCTGCCCTGGAGAAGGTGATCCCCTTCTTCGGCGAGCATCTCTGAGCCCGCCCCTCACCGATGGAGCCCTCCCGGAACCGGGAGGGCTCCACCTCGTCCATGGCTTCGTGCCCGCCGTAGGCTGATGGCATGCGGATAGCGACCATTGGAACCAGTTCGATCTCTGCCACGTTCGCCCAGGCCATCGGTGACGTCGACGGCGTCGAGCACACCGTTGCACTGTCCCGGGATGTCTCCCGCGGAGAGGACTTCACCCAGCGGACGGCGGAGGCCACGGGCAACCGTGCGCGCGTCGTCACGGACCTCGACGACCTCGCCGGCGCCGGGGATGTGGACGCCGTCTACGTGGCCAGTCCCAATGCCCTCCACCACGCCCAAGCCCGGACCCTGCTCGCCGCCGGCAAGCACGTGCTGGTGGAGAAGTCGGCGACATCGCGCCGGGACCAGTTCGCCGACCTGCTCGAGGTGGCCCACCGCTCCGACGTCGTGCTGATGGAGGCCATGCGCTCCGTGCATGACCCTGGCTTCGCACGGATCCGCGAGCTGCTGCCCGGCCTGGGGGCGCTCCGACGGGCGGAGTTCCGGCTGTGCCAGTACTCGAGCCGGTACGACCGCTTCCTGGCCGGTGAGACCCCTGCGATCTTCGACCCAGGGCTCTCGGCGGGAGCCTTGATGGATATCGGGACGTACTGCGCCCACCCCGCGGCCGCCCTGTGGGGCGAGCCGGCACGAATCCACGCTGAGGCCACGATTCTTCGGTCGGGTGCCGACGGCGCCGGGACCGTGCTGTGCGGCTACGACTCCCCCGCGGGCTTCGCGGCCAGCCTGCACTATTCGAAGATCACCTCGTCCGCGACGCCGAGCGGCATCGAGGGAGAGCAGGCCACCCTGGAGATCGATTCGATCACCACGCCCCGCCGGCTCGTCCTCCGCGGGACCAACGGGAGCACGGAAACCATCGTGGTGGACGGGGCGGGCGGCGGATCGGGCGCCCCGCAGAACATGCGCTACGAGCTGGCGGAATTCGCCCGCCTGGCAACGGCCCCGGCAGGCCAGCGCGACGACGACGCCCTCCGGGCCCACCAGCAGGCCTCCCTGGACACCCTGGCCGTGCTGGACCGGACGCGGCAGATCATCGGCGTGCGGTTCCCTGACGACCCATGGGCCGCCCAGGAGAGCCGGACTGCGGGCGGCGTTTGACCTCTGCTCACCCTTCCCTGCCGTAAGACGCCATAACTAGACAGATCTGTCTAGTTATGGTCGACTACTCCATGCCCGACGTCGTCGACACTGGCTGGGGAACTCACCATGGCACCACGAACACCGGCTCGCGAGCGCATCCTCGCTGCGGCTGCCCGCAGGTTCTACGCGGATGGCATCGCCGCCACGGGGATCGATGCCGTCATCGGCGAGGCGGGGGTGGCGAAGATGAGCCTCTACAACAACTTCGACGGCAAGTCCGCCCTGGTCGAGGCCTACATCGATGTCCGCCACCGTGAATGGATGGACCTGCATCGGTTGCGGGCCGCCACGGCCACAACCCCCCGCGATCGCGTCCTGGCCGTGTTCGACGCCTACCTGGACCACGCCAAGGGCGACTACGAGAGGGGATTCCGCGGCTGCGGCCTGCTGAACGCGGCGGGCGAGCTGACCGCCGACGATCCGGCACGGGCAGCGGTGCTGCGACACAAGACGGAGGTCCAGGCCCTCTTGCGCGCCGCGCTGCGCGAGATGACCGACGACGCACGGGCCGAGGCCCTGACCGAGCACATGGCGTTCCTGCTGGAGGGCTCGATGTCGCTGGCCGGCCTGGAACGCACCGAGGATCGCATCGTGCACGCCCGCGCGCTGGCCGAGGGGCTGGTCGACGCCCTGTGAGCGCCGCCGGATCGACGGCGGGCATCCTTGCTGTCTTCATCACGGCCGTCCTGTGGGGCACCACCGGCACCGCGGCGACCTTCGCTCCGGAGGTGAGCCCCATCGCCATCGGCTCGGCGGCCATGGGGATCGGCGGGCTGCTGCAGGCGCTCATCGCGCTGCCGGCCCTGCGCCGGGACCGCTCCGTCCTGTCCGGAAACATGGGGCTGGTGGCTGTGGGAGCCTTCGCCGTCGTGGTCTACCCGCTGACGTTCTACAGCTCGATGCACCTGGCCGGCGTGGCCATCGGCACCGTGGTCTCGCTGGCCAGCGCTCCCTTGGCCTCCGGGGTGCTGGAGCTGCTCCTGGACCGGCGCCGACTGAGCCCGCGATGGATCGCGGCCGCGGGACTGGGCATCACGGGCAGCACGCTCCTGTGCGTGGCCAAGGCCGCGCAGCCCAGTGCCTCGGCCGCCGAGACGCTCGCGGGGATCGGGCTCGGCCTGCTGGCCGGAGCCAGCTACGCCCTCTACTCCTGGGCGGTGCACCGGCTGCTGGGTCAGGGAGCTGCGCGCGGCTCCGCCATGGGCTCCGTCTTCGGGCTGGGCGGGCTGATGCTGCTCCCGGTGCTGCTGGTCACGGGCGGTCCGCTCCTGGACTCACCGGGCAACCTCGCGGTGGGCGCCTACATGGCCGTCGTCCCGATGTTCCTCGGTTATCTGCTCTTCGGCGTGGGCCTGACCCGAGTACGCCCCAGCACGGCCACCACGATCACGCTCAGCGAGCCCGCCGTGGCCGCCCTGCTCGCGATCGTCGTGGTCGGCGAGCGGCTCTCCCTCCTGGGATGGACCGGCCTGGCCGTTCTGGCGCTCGCCCTGGGGGTGCTGGCCACGGGCCGCCGGACCTCGTGAGCACTGACTGGCGCTTTGAACACGGAAAAGTGCAGGAAACCGCCCGGAGATTGCATTTATCCGTGTCCGGAACGCCAGAGCAGCCATAGGAGCGTGCAGAGATCTCCTCGAGCCCGCTCTCCAGCCAGCGACGGCGCACCATCTGGACCCGGACCACACCGATGGTCAGGAGCAACCAGGTCACGCAGAACGTGACCGCGAGCTCCAGGACACCGGCGATGTCCAGGACCCGGACATCCAGGAACCCGTACGGCGCCTGCGCCGAGAGGTAGATCTGCGCCAGCAGGGTCAGGGCGCCGTAGGCGACCGGCATCAGCAGCGTCGCGATGGACGCCCCGGCCGGCAGCTTGCAGGGGATCATGCCGAACAGCACGTGCGCGAGAGCACCGCAGGGCACCAGGACGTGCAGCGAGTAGATGCTCGCCTGCTCCATCACGCTACGGGGGACCATGGGAAAGTCCGCGACGATCATCAGCCACCAGCCCAGGCCCGAGCAGAACACTCCCACGACCCCGGTCAGGTACAGGAACGCACCGGCCGCCGAACGACGGAAGACCAGGCAGCCGAGCGCGCAGATCAAGGCGGACAGGCACGTGAAATACCGCAGGAAGAACAGCTTCTCCTCGTTGATCGGCTGCACCGCCTGCAGAGTCACACCCGCCAAGCAAGCGAACATCAGCAGGAGGGCGATGGGATCGACGGCACGGGTGGATGGTGCATCGGCCGCCCGCCTCATGAATCCCCCCGCACTTTCACCGGTCTTTCGAAGTTCGCTCCAAGCCAACCACAAACACCCCGGGGAGATGAGACAGCGCACCGGCATCCCGAGAGGAAGAATCGTGCCATGGCCGTACACGAGTTCTCCCAGGTAGACGTCTTCTCCTCCAGCCCCCACCGCGGTAACCCGGTGGCCGTGGTCCACGACGCCGATCGCATCACTGACGAGCAGATGGCTCGCTTCGCGAACTGGACCAACCTCTCGGAGACCACCTTTCTCCAGACGCCGACCACGGAGAACGCCGACTACCGGCTGCGGATCTTCACCCCGGACGAGGAGCTCCCCTTCGCCGGCCACCCCACGCTGGGATCCGCCCGCGCCTGGCTCGAGGCAGGCGGCGTGCCGCGCACGCCGGGACAGGTGGTGCAGGAATGCGAGGCGGGGCTGATCACGATCCTCCTGGACGACGACGGCCTCGCCTTCGCCGCACCACCCCTGATCCGGTCGGGCGAGGCGGACTCGGACACTCTCGCCCGCGCCATGGAGGTGCTCAACCTCAAGCCCGGGCAGATCGAGGCCTCTCATTGGGTGGACAACGGCCCCGGCTGGCTGGGCCTGGTCCTTCGCGATGCCCGGGCGGTCCTGGACGTGGTTCCCGATCCGGAGTCGTTCGCCCGCCACGACCTGCGCATCGGGCTGCTCGGTGCCCATGATCCGGCCAGGCGGGCTCCCGGATCACCCGACGTCGAAGTCCGCGCCCTGATCTCCATGGGCGGCAGCGTCCGCGAGGATCCCGTGACCGGGAGCCTGAACGCGGGGTTCGCCACGTGGCTCATCCCGGCGGGGCTGGCCCCCGAGGAGTACCTGGCCGCTCAGGGCACCGTGCTGGGCCGGGCAGGACGCGTGAGCGTGCGCAGCGACGGCGAGCAGATCTGGGTGGGCGGCCAGACATCCGTGGCGATTCACGGGGTAGCGCACTTCTAGTCCGGATCGGGTGCTCATTTCCAGGGCGAAGGCCCATACCCCAGCACGGCGCGCTCGTGCGCGAGCAGGGTCCTGCGCATGCAGGGCGAGTTGGGGGACTCTCCGGTCGTCCCGTCCGCCCGGATCACCCGGTGGACGGGCAGGAAGAGGGACACGGGGATATCGCGGCATGCCGTCCCCACGGCGCGGGCAGCACGCGGGGACCCGGCCATCGCCGCCACCTCGCCGTAGCTCATCGTCTCCCCGAACGGGATCTCGGCGATCACCCGGTAGACGTCACGCTGGAAGTCGTTGCACATCCCCAGGTCGATGCCGACCTCGAACTCCAGCCGACCGCCGTCGAACCACTCCTGCACCTGCTGGACGAGCCACGTCAGCCCTGGGGACTCCTGCTCCGGCGGCTCGCCGAGGTACCCAGCCAGCTCCTCCAGCAATGCGTCCTCGTCCGGGGCGTCGCTGCCATCCGGCGCGGAGAAGCGGGTGCGCAGGACCCCGTGACGTGTGGTGACGATCAGCATCTCCCCGACAGGAGTCTCGGCCCAGGCCGAAGCCGGGTGGTCGGGAGTGCGCATGACAGCCATGGTGTCACGCCGCACCGGGATGTCGGCAGGCCCCCCGGGCGGAAGGAACGCGCTCCGCCAGACCGAATGAGGCACCTAATTAGCACATAACTTTATGACCTAATTTGTCATAGGGGTTGACGCCCCCCTCCCGGCTTAGGTTAGGTTCGCCTCACTTGTTGTTGCAGAAGCAGCGCAGGAAGGCACGCCCCCGCGAGCACGACCAACGTCCACGAGAGACCTGGAGACCCGAATGACCGCCTCGAGCGAACGCGCGAGCACTCGGACCAGCACCGCCAACAGCCACGCATCATCAGGCAACGCCCACGGCACCACCCCCTGCCACCTGGACGTCAACGCCACCGATACGGCGGCGCGGTTGCTGAACGGGGCGGGCAGCGTCGTCATCGTATGTCATGACGGAACTCAGGGCTACACCCTGGATACGGCGCTCCACGGCGCCGCAGCGGACGGAAGCCGGTACCTGGTGGCCGCCCCCGGCCACGACGAGTGGCCGGAGATGCAGCCCGGGCGCCCGCAGCGGGTGGCGATGACCATCTCCGCGGACGCTCCGCTGCCGGACATCCGGATGAACACCGCAGAGCTCACCGGGCACGCCATGCTCACCCGGTGCTCGGAGGACGAAGAGCTGGCCCTCCTGGCCGAAGGCCCGCTGCCGTCCTCTGTCGCCCGCACCTTGGCCTGCTGGCCGGGCGCTCAGCTGTGGCGCGTGGAGCCGCTGCGCATGACCATCCATCACGTTCACGGATCGCACGCCCTGGACAACGAGGCCCTCAAGCCTCGCGCCGCATGGCCCTCCCCCTCGGATGAACTGGACGCCATCGAGGCGCTGCGCTCCGAGTGGGGCACCTATCTGACCGAAATCATCCCTGCACTTCGCGCGGCGTCAACGGTGACCGCCGCGTTCCCAGACGCGCCGGGTGGCGCGCACTGCGCCACGGGGCGCGCCTACCCGGTAGCGGTAACCGACCGCGATCTTTCGTTCTTGGTGGCCGAAGGCCCCAAGCGCGAAACAGTTGTGGTGCCTTTGATGCGGCCAGCCCGCTCGGTCGACGATCTCGTCAACGGAGTGCGCGAGCTGGTGGCGGGCACCGCCTAGACGGCATGACTGTGGCTCGCCACTCCACGGGCGGAGCAGCGAGCCACAAGCCATCTTCTCCCCATCAGGTTGTAAGGATCCTGGCCCTGATCAACCTGATAGCGAGAGCCCCCGCCCACGCCTGGCAGTGATGTGCGGGGGCTCTCGTCAATCCACGCGGCCTTTCGACGGGCGGCCGCGGGATTGTGCGCCTGTTCGGACTCGTGGATCAGCGAGCCTCGAAGGACAGGCAGTCAGCCGTGGACTCTCCCACGGTGATGGCCGACGCGGTGCACATCAGGTCCTCGTTGAACTTGCAGTTGGCGCGCTGGCAGGCGCCGACGTGCGCACCGGCGGTGGGCAGGCCACCACGGGCATCCAGCGAGATGAAGGTGGCGCAGCCGTGATCGGTGATGGTCACGGCCTCGGCGGTGCAGCCATCGTTGTTGTAGGCGCAGGCGGTAACGGTGCAGGTCTTGACGTCGGTGACGGTAGGCATTTCGGTCTCCTCTTCTCGAAGCCTCGGAACGCCCAGCGCATCCCGTTCAGCTTGGTCTGTCGGGGCGGTTTTCCTTCAACTTTCCTTCAACCGCGTACCTCAAGATTAGGAAGCACCCCGGGTTAGCACAAGCAAGGAAGGCCTTACAATGATTAGGTCAATATCACGTTGCTTATTTATCGAATATGGCTCTGGCAAGGGCTTTTACCTCACCGGCATGACGCCGTGTGAATAAGCGCAAGGGCGCGTACCGAAATAGATTTGGTAACGGGTGGCCCCGAGAGGACACCGGCGCCAGCGGCGGCACACGGCGCGATCGCCGATGTCACATTCCGGCCTTCAGCGGCGTCAGACAAGGTGAGGCGGTACCTACAGCTCGGCACGTCCCGTGCCGTCCGCCCACACCGAAAGGACGCGATCAATGCCACGGATGATCCTGCAGAAGGTAATCCCCCTCGGGTACGCTCCGGTGCTCGCATTGGAGGGGTACGCGCGCCGCAGCAACGACCGGCGTACATACGAATTGGTCAAGATCCGGGCCTCTGCTCTCAACGGATGCGGGTACTGCTCGGCGATGCATGTCCGCGATGCGCTCGCGCAAGGCGAAGCAGAGAACAGGATCGAGGCGTTGCGTTCGGACTGGCGCGCACTCGACGTGTGGTCGCCCGCGGAGGAGGCCGCCTTGGCGCTCACCGATGAGGTCACCAGACTCGGTGAAAGCGGAGTCAGCGACACCGTCTGGAACGCCGCGGTGGAGCAATGGGGCGAGAAAGGTACTGGACACCTGATCATCGCGATCTGCACCATCAACGTGTGGAACAGGATCGCGATATCCACCGGACTCGAGGCCGCCGACCTGTGAACGACCACCCGGCAGAGAAACAAGTACTGGATGACGGCACGACCCTCTCCGTGGGGCGCCCACTTGATCTCAGCCCGGAGCAATACGCGACGCTGAACACTCGGGTCCTCGGAGTCGCATATCGGATGCTGGGCAGCTGGAGCGATGCCGAAGACGTGGCCTCGCGGACCTGGATGCGATGGCATACCTCCCGGCCGGATTCGGTTCGTGAACCAGCGGCGTGGCTGACAACCGTAGCCACGCGTATCAGCCTCGATCTGTGGCGAACCGCAACACGACGTCGCGAGGACTACATCGGACCATGGCTGCCGGATCCGGTGGACCCTTCGTTGCTACCGGAGGAGAGCACCGAGCAGCGCGAGACCCTGACGATGGCGATGATGCACTTGATGGAACGGCTGACTCCGGACGAACGTGCGATCTATGTGCTCCGGAACGCCTTCGGTTACAACTACCCGGAGATCGCCGAGATGGTCGGGCGCACTCCCGCCGCCTGCCGGCAGCTGAGGCACCGGGCCCAGCTCAAGCTCGGCGAGCTTCCCCCGCACCTACCCGCGAAGGAGCAGAGGACGACCATGGATCGCCTGGTCTCGGCCATTCTCGAAGGGCGGGTCGCCGATGCGATAGCTCTGGTCAGCGCGGACGCGGTGCTGATCACCGACGGCGGTGGCCGCACGAAGGCAGCGCTGCGACCTGTCATGGGGGCAGATCATGTGGTCCGGTTCCTCGTCGGCGTCGCGGAGAAATCCCGGCGCTCCGCCGACGGGAAAACGGTCCGCATCGAGACGATCGAGGTGAACGATGCCCCGGGCTACCGCGCGCTGATCGGCGATGAAACCCGGGTATTCGTCCTCCAGATGAACCGGGAGGGCTTGGTCACCACCGTCTTCGCGCAGAGCAATCCGGCCAAACTGACGGGCGTGCGGGGCCCGGCGTGATGGCACCGCTCTCCCGGCGCTCTCACCCTCGCGAGCGCAGCCTGGCGTTCGGCAGGACCGGAGCGGGCAGAGGTGCCGGCTGCCCGGCCGGATAGGGCCCGAAACGGGGAGCATCGCCCGCGGGAAGTCCGGCGGCTTGCAGCTGCCCGGGGGCGGGCGCCTCCTCGAGGCCGATCTCGTGCTGATAGATCGCCCGGTAGGCCTCGACCTCTTCGTGGGAACGGCCGATGAAGTTCCACCACATCACGATCTGCTCGCCCAGCGGCTCACCGCCCAGCAGGAGGATCCTGACGGCGCCGTCATCGTCGGTGGCCACCACCCTCAGCTCGCCGCGTTGCGGCGCGAAGTACGCGAGGTGATCCTTGGGCAGCGCGACCCCGTCGGCCACGGGCGCGCCGCGGTCCACCAGAAGGGCGTGTTCGAAAGCGGGATCGAGGGTCAGGTCGATGGAGGCACCCGGTTCCATGATCAGTTCGGCGCCCAGCAGCGGGGGTGTGCGGGTCTCCACGGGAGAGCTCGACCCCGCCAGCGACCCCAGGAAGACGCTCAGTCGCCATCCATCGCCGACGACCGCTTCGGGGACGTAGTGGATGAACTCGTGCTCCATCTCCCGGGTCGAGTCGGGCAAGGCGTACCAGAGCTGGGCGCCGTGCAGCACGGTGGTCTGCGGGGCGGAGAACTCCTGATGGGTGATGCCGCGCCCGGCCAGCATCAGGTTCATCTCACCGGGACGCACACGCGCGCTGTTGCCTGCGGAATCCAGGTGGTCGATCTCCCCGGTGTACAGCCAGGAGACGGTGGCTAGGCCGGTGTGAGGGTGCCGGGGCACGTTCATGCCGTTGGTCGCGGAGATGTCGTCCGGGCCGTAGCTGTCCAGGAAGCACCATGCCCCCACCAGCGAGCGACGGCGCTGCGGCAGCGTCCGGCGTACCGTCATCCCGCGGGGTCCGCCCAGGGGCACCAGGCGCGGCGGAAGGATCTGGATCTCGGAGCCTCCCTCCGATTCGCAGAGGGTCTCCAGCGGCGTGGGCTCAGTGTTGCTCACGGTCTCCGCCTCAGCTGGTCAGATCTTGATAGTCGGGGTTCTTGCGCAGCCACACCTGGATGTACGGGCACGAGGGGATCACCTTCCGATCGTGCTCCCGTGCGGTCTCCATGGCGAAGCGGACGAGCTGGGAGGCCAGGCCCCGGTTGCGGTGCTGCGGTCGCACACCGGTGTGCACCATGTTCCAGGCCGCTGCGCCGTCGGGGGTATGCGCTTCGAGGTAGTCGACTTCGCCGATCTTCTGGTCACCGTCGAACAACTCGATCGCGTTGCGCTCTGCATTGTGCTGCAGGGAGATCTCCGGGTTTTGCGTCATTGCTTCCACACCTATCGGACCGTTCGTTCCCCCGGCCACCGGCCGGTAGTCAGGGACATGTCACATAAACGCTGCGGGTCAGCGGTTCATTCCATGGCGCTTCTCATGTCACGATTGCCCTGCCGCGATGGGTCCGCCGCCCATGGCCTCCGATCCCGGCAACGGAACCCAGTGCAGCGAGAAGGCCAGTGCAACGAGAAGGACGGAGTCCAGTTGACCGCCACGGCGCACCGGACGGTGCAATGGCTCGAGAAGCACCAGGTGGCCCTCTATCTCGCGGCCATGGGGGCCGGCGTCCTGCTCGGCCTGACGCTGCCGGCTGCCGCACCGCTGATGGAAGCGGCGATCAACCCGGCCATCGCGATCATGCTGTGGAGCACGTTCCTGGCGATTCCGCTGACGCATCTGGCCCGCGGCTTCCGCGACGTGAGGTTCCTGGGCATCCTGCTGGCCTTGAACTTCGTGGCGGTTCCGCTGGTGGTGTGGGTCCTGACGCGCCCCCTGGCTGATCAGCCCGCCCTGTTGGTGGGTGTGCTGCTGGTCCTCCTGGTGCCCTGCATCGACTGGGTCATCGTCTTCACCGGCCTGGCCGGCGGAGACGGGGCGCGTATGACGGCGGCCTCCCCCGTCCTGATGGTCGCCCAGATGGTGCTCCTGGCCCCGTTGCTGCTCCTGATCGGCGGTCCGGGCCTGGTGGTCGACGTGGATCATGGCCCCTTCGTGGAGGCGCTGTTCCTGCTCCTGCTGCTGCCTCTGGCGGCGGCCGCGGCGGTGCAGACGGGCGCCTCCCGCTCCCGTGCCGTGGCGCGGGTCCAGGCAGCCGGGCAGGGGCTGATGGTGCCCGCCCTCATGCTCGTGCTGGTCGTCGTCACAGCGTCCCAGGTTCATGCAGTCGGTTCCCGGGCGGGCGAGCTGATCCGGACGGTTCCGGTGTTCGTGGCCTTCGTCGTCGTCATGACGGCGATCGCGGCGGTGACCGTGCGGGCCACCCGTCTGCCGACGGCGACGGGGCGCGCCGTCGTGTTCAGCGCCGTCGCCCGCAACTCCCTGGTGGTGCTGCCCTTCGCCCTCGCCCTGCCGGAACGCTACGATCTGGCACCGCTGGTGGTCTTGACCCAGACGCTGGTCGAGCTGGTGGCCATGGTGATCCTGCTCCGCGTAGTCCCATTAGCGATACCGACACGCTAACCCTCCCCGCCTCTACTCCCCGCCCCTCTCCGCCCCTCTCCGCCCCTCTCCGCCGAGTGTCCGATTGCATACCGATTTTTCGCGATTTCCGGTACCCAATCGGACACTCGGCGGAGAGGGGGAAGGGGGTCAGCCCGTTGTCACGTCGCGCCTGCCGACTGACGCAGCGGCCCCTACGACGCCGAGTACGCCGATCGCCGTCAGCAGGATCATCTGCGCCCAGGGCCAGTCATCGCCGAGGGCCGGGGCCCAGGCGTAGAGGCTCAGGTCCAGCACCCACTGCGGCGGGTTCACCAGCCCCCCGAAGGTCTGGATGGACGCAGCCACCGCCACAACCGCCCAGATCGCCCCGGACCAGCGCGGGACGACCGCGATCAGCACGGCCACCACGCCGACGCCCGCCAGGACGGCGGGCACCTGCCCGAAGGTCGCGGTCATGGACTGGCGGAAGGCCTCACCGGCGCCGACCTCCCCGGCCATCTGCATCTCTCCCAGCCAGCCCATGAGTGCTGCGGAAGCAGCCAGCAGCACGACCGAGCAGACCGCGGACAGGGTGCACCGGGCCAGCAACGAACGCCACCGTTTCGTGCCGGCGGTGAGCTCCAGGTCGAGGTACCCGGCCTTCTCCTCGCCTCGCCACCTCAGGACGGCGGAGATGGCGAACACCGCGACCAGGATCGCCACGTAGAGCCCCAGGAACTCGTAGAACTGGGCCAGGAGGTTCTCGGGCGCCAGGGTGTCCGCGGCCGCGGCGAGGTCACCCGCGTCGACGCCGGGCGCACCACTCGCAGCGGACGAGGCGGACATCTGCTCCAGAAGCTGCCGCGTGGGCTCGCTCTCCCGCAGTGTCTGCACCAGCCCTCCGGTCATGGATCCGAACAGCGCAGCGATGAGCAGCACGGCCACGGCCCAGCCGGCCACGTGCGAACGTCCGGCCGCCCAGCTCCACGACTCCACGGAACGCACCCGCATTCCGCGCGTGGAGGTGGAACGGTCCGGGAGGATGGACTCCGAGTACTCCCGCCGGGTGTAGAGGGCGGCCACGCAGGCGATGAGCGCGAGACACGCGCCCGCGAAGACCGCCAGGGCCCAGGTGCGGTCGTGCGTGTAGGGGGAGACCACTTCCTTCCACCCGAACGGGGAGAACCAGTTCAGGGCCTTGAGCCACTGCGGCCAGTCGCTGTTGGAGATCGCCTCGTCCGCCATGACACGCATCAGGAACGTGACGCCCACGAAGATGAAGGCCCAGGAACGAGCTCCGCGGGCCTCGCCGCGCAGCTGAGCGAGGACCATGGCCACAAGGCCCACCGTGAAGCCGGCCAGGGTGGTCAGCGCGCCGAAGCCCACCGCGCCGACGAGAGTGAGTTCGTCGGCTGCCAGGTCCTCGGCCCAGAGCATCTGGACGATCAGGACTGCCGACGAGCCCCCGCCGACCAGCAGGCACGCCGTGAACACCAGGATCATGGCCGCCACCAGCGGCGCCATGGGCTTCACCCCGGAGGCTCGGACGAGTTCGAGGGTCCCGGCGTCCTCTTCGCCCCGTGTGGTGGAGACCGCCAGCAGCAGGGCCATGACGCAGGTCAGGACCACCACATAAGCCCCGACCTCCCAGGTGAACAACTGCCCCAGGGTGCCCGGATCATGCAGGATGCCGTAGAGCAGTCGCGTCCCGTCCGTGTTCTGCATCTGCGCCACCAGGGGCGCGCGTTCGGACAGCCCGGGGTAGGTCTGCTGATACGAGGGCACGGTGATCGCCACCAGCAGCAGGAGCGAGAGCGCCCAAGCGATCAATGCGACACGGTGCCGCCTGAACATCAGGCGCGTCGCGGGCCACAAGCCGGTCATCGCGCATCCACCTCGTAGTGGCGCAGGAACAGGTCCTCCAGCGACGCCGAGGCCACCCTGACGTCGGTACTGCCGGCGACGGCGACCTTGGCCAGGACCACGGGCAGGCGAGCGCGATCGACCGGGAAGTCGAGCGCTCCGCGGGGCGATTCCCCGGGGGCGAGTCTGGTGTCGATCCCGCTGCCGGCCAGGTCGGCGGCCAGGCGGGCCAGGGTTTCGTCGTCGTCGTGGACGGTGACCTCCACGGCCGCCAGGTGCTGGAGACGGGCCAGGGAGCCGGATTCGACCACGACGCCGTCCTTGATGATCGTGACGTCCGTGCAGAGGCGCTCCACCTCGCTGAGGATGTGGGAGGAGAGCAGGACGGTACGACCTGCGGCGGAGGCCTCCTCGACGCAGTCCTGGAAGATCTGCTCCATGAGGGGGTCGAGGCCGGAGGTGGGCTCGTCCAGGATCAGAAGGTCCGTGGGCGCGGCGAAGGCTGCCACGAGCATGACCTTCTTGCGGTTGCCGGTCGAGTAGGAGCGGACCTTCTTGGTGGGGTCCAGCGAGAAGCGCTCCATGAGCTCCTCCTCGCGGGCCGCGTCCCTGCGGCCCCGCAGCCCGGCCAGCACGTCCAGGACCTGACGGCCGGTGAGGTTGGGCCACAGGGCGGTATCGCCGGGGATGTAGGAGACGTTCCGGGTGACCTCGGAGGGCCGGCGACCGGGGTCCATGCCCAGCACGCGGACGGTGCCCGAACTGGCGCGGTACAGGCCCAGGAGCACGCGGATGGCGGTGGACTTGCCGGCGCCGTTGGGGCCGAGGAAACCGTGGACGGTTCCCCTCTCGACGGTCAGGTCCACACCGTCGAGAGCGTGGAACGTACCGAACTTCTTGACCAGGCCCCGTACCTGGACGGGAGCCTCAGCCGCGGCCGGATCGCCGTGCGGTTCGGCCTCGGGCTCCCGGGATGCGACGGGCCTGCCTGCGACGTGGCTCATGAGGGGTCTCCTGCGGAATGGGCGGCAAGGTACGGGTGGATGGCAGGAGTTCCCTGCTCGAAGGCTCCCCGGTCGATCAGGTGGTTGAGCCCGTCGAGGGTGCGGCGGATCAGCTCACGCTGGCGCGGATCGCGGTACTCGAGCATCAGCAGCCTCAGGACCACGGAACGGATGCCCGGCGTGGACCAGCCGGGTATGACGGTCAGGTAGAGCTCCACGAGCTCGCGGTGCCTGAGGCACCAGGCGAGCATGTCGTCGGCCAGGACGGTCATGGTCTCCTCCGCCTGGTCTTCCGGGACTTCGGTGATGCCGGCGAAGCGCACGAGGAAGTCGACGCACTGCTCGACGGCCTCTTCGTCCATGGAGAAGGCATCGATCACGTCGCCCTTGATCAGCCCGCGCTGGCAGAGCATCTCCGCCATGCGCCGCTCGCGGCGCAGCACCCGCTGGATGTGGGCGTCATGCGGGACGGCTCGTTCCAGGCGTTCGTAGATCTCCGAGATCTCCCGGGGGATGGACGAGAGTCCGCGCCCGGATTCGGCGGAGTCGATCAGGTGCAGCACGCGTTCGCGCTGGCCGTGAAGGTGCTCGATGGCGCCGTCGATGTGCTCGAGCGTCGCATACAGATCGTGGATCGCCCCCGGCAACTCCGGACCGGACGTGGGTGTCCCGTCGTCCTCGTCGGGAGGCTCCTCCACGAGGAGGTCGCGGATGGCGCCAAGGCTCAGGCCCGCCTGGGCAAGCCAGCGGACCCGGAGGACCCGCGCCACATGTTCCAGGCTGTAGTCCCGTCGGCCGGCGTGCACGGGAGGAACGGGGACGAGCCCTTCCTGGTGATACCAGCGGATGGTGCGGACGGTGGTTCCCGTCAGCTCCGCCGCGTCCTTGATCTTCATGGGTTCATCGTGGGCCGTGACGTTACGTCACAGTCAAGAACCGCAGGCACTTGTTTCCGCAGGGCCTGGGCATCTGAAGGTCCGGGCATCAGGACCCGGCGCCCGGACGTCGCCCGGACGACGCCCAGACGGCGCGAACTCAGGTGAAAAAGAACCGCACCAGGTGGAAGAACACCGGCGCCGCGAAGACCAGGGAATCGAATCGGTCCATGATCCCGCCATGGCCGGGGATCGCCGACCCGAAGTCCTTGACCCCGCGATCTCGTTTGATCGAGCTCATCACCAGCCCGCCCAGGAACCCCATGACGCAGGAGACGAAGGCGAGCACCGCGGCCTGCCAGGGCGCGAACGGGGTGGCCCACCACAGGGCGGCGCCGAGTGCGGTGGCGGTGAGCACGCCGCCGATCAGCCCTTCCCAGGTCTTGTTCGGACTCACGGACGGAGCCACGGGATGCCTGCCGAGGGTCTTGCCCCACACGTACTGCAGCACGTCGGAGCCCTGCACCACGATCACCAGGAACAGCATGAGCGCAGCCCCCTGAGAACCGCCGGAGCCGGGCGGGGAGCCTTCCGCCTCCACCCGTCCGAGCTCCACGACCGCGGGCAGCTGCAGGAGCGCCGGTACATAGGACACCGCGTAGACGCACACCATGAGCGCCCACTGCACGCTCGCGGCCCGGTACATGAAGTTGCGCGTGCGACCCTGCAGGGCGGCCACCGCGGGCAGGAAGAGGAACGCGTACACGGGGATGAAGACGGCGAACATCCCGTACCAGTGCTCCCACAGGAACCAGTAGTGCAGCGGGGTGATCACGGCCAGCCAGAGGAGCGTGTGCCGGTCCCGTCGTCGATCCGGGAGCAGCGCCGCCATCTCGCGCAGGCCGACCAGCGACAGCACCGCGAAGAGCACGACGACGGCGGTCTCCCCCACCAGCAGCGTCAGCCCCAGAGCGCCGATCATGATCCACCAGGCCCAGGTGCGCTGGCGCAGTTCGGACCGGAACGAGGCTTTGTCCTTGAGAACCGATGCACTGATCAGCTCCACGACCACGGTGGCCGCCAGCAGCACGACGAGCGCGCCGGCCAGCAGCCAAGCGGCCTGACCACCGACGAGGCCGATCCGCGTGGTGCCCTCGAAGACCTCCGCGAGCCAGGACATCACGGCGCCCCGGGAGGCTGGTGGTGCTGGCCACCGGCCGTCAGCGCGGCGTTCTCCAGATCACGGGCGATGCACTTCAGCCGGACGACCACCGTGGCCAGGGACCCCAGAGCGATGACCGCCAGCGCCAGCACCAGGGAACTGCCCAGGGGCAGCCCGAGAGGAGCGGTGGTGAAGGGCTCGGCGATCGACAGCAGGCAGCCGAGCACCAGCACCCACATCCGCCGGGGCTTGGACATGGGCCCCTCGAAATGGTTGGACAGCCCCTGCGCCGCCCCCAGCGAGCGCACGTAGGCCGTGAGCACCGCCAGCGACGCTGCGATCCAGCCGATGGCGATCCCACCGGGAACCTGCGTGGCCGCGTATCCGGCGCCCGCCAGGAACAGCAGGTCGGACAGGCGGTCGGGGAGTTCGTTGTAGAGGTCCCCCACCGGTGAGCTCATCCCGCCCTCCACGGCGAGCATCCCGTCGAGCATGTTGGCCAGCAGGCGCAGAGGCGCGCAGAGCGCGGCGAGGAGCAGGAGGAGGGCGCGGGGCACGGCGTCGTCAGCGCTTCCCGCAGCGATCAGAGCCGCGCATCCGATGGCGGCGATGACGACGGAGGCCACGGAGATCATGTTGGGGGTCAGGTGCAGCTTCTGCAGTCCGCGTGCGGTGCGCCGCGCCCAGCCCGTGGTGCGCTGCGGGACCACGCGTCGCATCGTGCGTTCGTCGTCGGTGCTGGACGAGCTGCGCTCGCTCATGGTCCGTCCTTCTCTCTGGTCCGTGGACCGGCCGGTGGTCGTCACCCGTGGGAGGGACTCACGGGACAATCCAAGAATAGCGATTGCAAATCATTGCCGTGCATCGCATCCCGCACATGCCTCTATGTGAAGCGGCGGAAAGTACACCCGGGGAGCCTTCGAGCCCCACCCGTATGACCGTCTTTGACAGCCCGTGACGCCCCGTGACGCCGATATCCCATAATTCCTACCGGATGAGTAGGTTTTACATCCCCGAGGTCTTCCCCAGATGGCTTCGCGGCGACCACGTCGTCGCCCGATGAGCCGCAGCAAGTGGGAGCCCAGGCCTCCCGCCACCGTCCATCCGTCCATCGGTCCGAGGAGAACGAATCCCCATGGTGCACGATCCCGCGCAGCGGGTACGCCGTCTGCCCACCCGACGCAGCCTTCTGGAGTCCGCCCTGGCCATGGCCGCCGGGGGAATGGTGACGTCTTGTGCATCGGCCGGGCAGGCGACCGCTCCCCTGGCGGCCGACGGGTCCACGATCGTGCGCTATCCGGGCTGGCCCAGCTCGGTCCTCCATGTGGAGCTGGCCGAAGATCTGGGTTACCTGGACGGGGTGAGCCTGCAAGGGGTGGGCTCCACGACCAGCGGACCCCAGGACATCCAGGCCGTGGCCACCGCGTCCTCCGACATCGGATACGCGTTCACGGGCGCGGTCATCAAGCTCGCTGAGGCCGGCGCCGACATCCAGGCCATCAGCCTCGAGTACGGATCGGACGCCACGCGGTTCGACGCTCTGATGACCGGGGAGGATCGCGAGATCCACACGCAGCGGGACCTGATCGGCAAGACCGTCGCCATGAACGCCCTGGGCGCTCATGCCGAGGCCTACGTCTCCACCTGGCTGCGTACCGGAGGGCTGAGCGAGGAGGAGATCGCCTCCGTGACCCTCGTGGCAGTGCCTCCCAATGACATCGCTCAGAACATCCTCCGCGGGCACATCGACTGCGGATGCCTCTCCGGCATCGCCCAGGACGTCGCCCTCACCCAGGGCGGGATCCGGGAGGTCATGCGGGACACGGACCTGTTCGGGCACTTCGCCGCGGGGGAATCGGCCGTGCGCCGGTCCTGGGCCGAGGCGAACCCGGAAGCCACCACGATCGTGGCCACCGGGATGGACAGGGCCATCCGCTGGGCTGCGGACCGCCCTCGCGATGAGGTGATCGACCGCCTGCAGTCGTTCGTCGCCCGCAGGGACCGCAACGAGAAGACCGAGCCCCTGACCCACTACAAGGGCCCGGGCCTGGGCTCAGGGGGCTTGATGTCCGATACGGACTTCACACGCTGGGAGCCATGGCTCAACGCCACCCGGATCGTGGACGGGCCCGTGACCCCCGGCGACTACTACACCAACGACTACATCCGGAACGACACCGCCGCAGCCATCACCCCGGCCCCGGCGACCTCATTGTCAGGAGCGCCATCATGAACCTCGCCCTGTCCGCCACGCGTCACCCCGGGACCCTGCCGGGAAGAGGACAAGACACCGCGAAGATCCGCCTGGAGCACGTCACCCAGACCTTCCGCGTCCGCACCGACCAGAGCCATGAGGCCCGCCCCCTCGTGGCGCTCTCCGATATCAATCTCAGGATCGACGACGGCGAGTTCGTCACCCTGGTGGGTCCATCCGGCTCGGGCAAGTCCACGCTGCTGGACCTGCTGGGCGGGCTGTCCCCGGCCGACCTCGGGGCGGGTACTGATCGACGACGCCGAGGTCCACGGCCCTGGCCGCGATCGCGGCATCGTGTTCCAGCAGTACGCCCTGCTGCCGTGGCGCACCGCCCTGGACAACGTGGCCTTCGGCCTGGAGTCCATGAGGCACCGGCGCCGCGACGCCCGGCAGAAGGCCCTCGAATACCTGGATCTCGTGGGCCTGACCGGTTTCGAGCACCGCTATCCGCATGAGCTGTCAGGGGGAATGAAACAGCGGGTGGCCATCGCCCGGTCCCTGGCCTACCGGCCGGACGTGCTCCTCATGGACGAGCCCTTCGGGGCGCTCGATGCGCAGACCCGTGAGCGGCTGCAGGTGGAGCTGCTCGAGATCTGGCGGCGCACCGGCACCACGATCGTGTTCATCACGCACTCGATCGAGGAGGCCGTGGTGCTGGGACAGCGCGTCGTCGTCCTGGACACGAGGCCGGGACGCATCAAGGCGGAGATCCCGGTCCACCTGGACCACACCGATCCCGACCAGGACCTGCGCTCGACGAGTTCCTTCATCGACGCCCGTCACCAGGTGTGGAGCCTGCTGCACGGCGGAGCTGCCACCCATGGGGGTGCGCGATGACGGCCACCTCCCCCGTGACCGACCGGCCGGAGAGCAAGGACATCCCGGCTCTCCAGCCCGCCCGGCATGCGCAGACCGGCCGCAGCCTGCTCAGGGGCGGCCTGCCCATCGTCGCCTTCCTGCTCCTGTGGGAGTTCGGGCCACTGCTGATGAGCCCGAGCGGGCGGGTATTCCTGCCGCAGTTCCACGTGGTCGTCGGCGCTTGGTGGTCCATGCTGCTCGACGGCGTGATCTGGCAGCATTTCCAGGCGAGCCTGCTCCGGTCGCTCATCGGCTTCGCGATCGCCACGGTCGCCGGAGTGGCCCTGGGCCTCGTGATCGGGTGGTACCGCCCGGTCGCCGAAGCGCTGAACCCCCTTTTGGAGATCTTCCGCAATACGGCCGCCCTGGCATTGCTGCCCGTCTTCACCCTGCTGCTGGGGATCGGGGAACTGTCCAAGGTCTCGATCGTGATCTTCGCGGCGTTCTTCCCCGTACTGCTGAACACCATCGCCGGAGTGCGGTCCGTGGACCCGCTCCTGATCCGGGCCGGGCGATCGCTGGGGCTCTCCCAGGTGCAGATGTTCCGGCACATCGTGCTCCCGGCGGCGGTCCCCACGACCTTCACGGGGATCCGCATGGCCGGAGCGGCATCGATCCTGGTGCTGATCGCCGCCGAGATGGTGGGTGCCCAAGCCGGACTGGGCTTCCTGATCACCTCCGCGCAGAACAGCTTCCTGATCCCGGACATGTACGCCGGACTCGTCACGATCTCCCTCCTGGGGCTGCTCGTCAACGCCGGGCTGCTGCGGGTGGAGCGGCACTTCTCCCGGTGGCAGGACGGCGAGAGGTGAACCATGCACTGTCCTGTGCGGCGTCGTCCGCCCCCTCGGACCCACGGCTGCCCGGCCTTCCTGGCACCCGTATCCAGCGCGGTCTGTAACGGCCGCCCCCGACCGACCGGTGGATTCCCCACCTCGACCATCCATTCAGGAGCAACCATGACCACCATCACCAACGCACCCGCTTCCGCCCAGGCGATCGACCTGGGGGCCACCAAGCTCACCGCCAACATCGGCGCCGAAGTCCGGGGACTCGACCTCTCCCAGCCGCTGGACGCACCCACGGTCGAGACGATCCGTCGCCTGCTCGACGAGCACAAGGCAGTCGTCTTCCGGGACTCGGGGATCGCCGATGAGGCAACGCAGTCAGCTTTCGCGGGCCAGTTCGGCCCGCTGACGGCGGCCCACCCCACCGTCGCTTCCAGGACCGGCCAGCGCGAGGTGCTGACCGTGAACTCCGAGGAGTCCGTGGCCAACCAGTGGCACACGGACGTGACGTTCGTGGTGAATCCCCCGCAGCTGTCGACGCTGCGCCCCGTCACGCTGCCGCCATACGGCGGGCAGACGCTGGTGGCCAACGCGGGGGCCGCTTTCCGGCATCTCCCGGAGGAGCTGCAGCGCTTCGCCGAGACCCTGTGGGCGCTGCACACCAACGAGTCCGACTACATCCGGCCGCAGTACCGTTCCGATCTGGACAACTCCGACTACCGTGCGGAGTTCGAATCGACGCGGTTCCAGACGGTGCACCCCGTGGTGCGGGTGCATCCCCGGACCGGGGAGAAGGGCCTGTTCATCGGGGCCTTTGCGCAGCGGCTGAAGATCCTCGGCGTCTCCCCCAACGAATCCGTGGATCTGCTGCGGACCTTCCAGGCCCATATCGAGCGACCCGAGTTCGTCTTCACCCACACGTGGCGTCCCGGCGACCTGCTGGTCTTCGACAACCGGATCACCCAGCACTACGCCGTCGACAACTACGACCGCCTCCCCAGGCTCATGAGGCGGGTCACCGTGGCCGGTGACATCCCGGTCAACGTCAAGGGCGAGCCGTCGCAGTCCCTCGAGGGCGATGCGAGCACCTATTCTCCGGTCATCGGCGCCTGAGTCCGTCCGTGGGTCACCCCTGTCGTCTCGCGATTCATCCCCGTCGTGTCGCGGAGGAGCGCGAATAGGCGAGTCCCGGGGTCGGGGCAGACAATCTCAGGCCGGCCCTGGCCCCGAGACTCGTGCGCCTGCGAGACTCGGGGAATGAACCGTCGTCGGAAGCACCCCAGGTCCTTAGGTCGCACCCGGCACAGACTCGCTCATCCCCCCGGCGGTCGGGCCCATCGGTTTCGCGACCACGGTGTCGCATTTGCGTGGGGAATCGCCGAGGCCACGGTGTTCTTCGTCGTCCCGGATTTCTGGACCTCGTACCTGGCGCTGGGCCGCCGTCGTCGTGGATTGGCGGCGACGGCGACGGCCACAGCCGGTGCCCTGCTGGGCGGAGCAGTGACGTACCGGTGGGCGTCGTCCATGCCGGAGGCCCGATCGGCCGAACTGGCCGCCCGGATCCCTGCGATCAGCCCGGCCATGGTGGAGAAGGTCGACCGGCAGCTGGCCGAACACGGGCTTCCCGCCCTGATGATCGGGCCGTTCACGGGTACGCCCTACAAGCTGTACGCCCGCTCCGCAGGGGTGCAGGACCTCTCCCTGCCCGCTTTCCTGCTCTGGTCCGTACCGGCGAGAATGACGCGTTTCGTCATGGTGACTGCCGCTGTCGGCGGGATCGCCGCGGCCGCCCGACGGACAGGACTCTCGGCGCCCGGTCGCGGGGTCACGCGAATACCAGGAGTGACCCCGGAGGCGGCCGAACGCATCGTGTTCTTCACCGCCTGGGCGATGTTCTACTCGTGGTTCTTCCGCTCCGTCGGACGCGAATGATTCCTGGGCTAGCTATTCACGGGGAACCGCTACTGACCTCTTCATGCGTATAAGAATTTCTTAAAGGAAATTCTCTTCGGGGGCTTGTTGGGGGTTGTTTTCGGGCTTGTGTTGTCTGACCCTCGTGGGAGGCTGGGAGCATGAACGGGGCAGGTCAGAAGGGGTTCGGGCCCTTCGAAGACGCTGAGGGGAACGGGGTTCCTTCCGGCCTGGGGCAGGGCCCCGCGCACACCCCCGCCGGTGACACTGCCGGTGCCTGTGGTCACGACGGTGCCGGTGGCCACGACAAACCCCTGACCGGCGCTGCCAGGACCAGTGGCACTGACGCGGCCCAGCAACCCTCGGAGCTGTCGTTCCTGGATGGGGAGACTGCCCAGCAGCTGGTGGCGGGTATTCAGGCGGCGGCCCGGGTGGAGGCCGCCGCCAGGGGCCGGCTGCTGCGGTTGACCGCAGACCTGTACGAGGCGGCGTTGGCACGCCGGGGTGAGAGCCTGCCCGAGTACCTGGCTCAAGCTGGGCCGTGGGCTGCCGCAGCGGTGGTGCACGGTGAAGCGGGTGTGGTGGCCGGTGATGTGGCCGCAGAAA
>NZ_ML708615.1 GCF_008831305.1 Kocuria coralli | reverse complement strand
GATGTGACACCTCTCCGTGCAGCAGTCCCTAGGTCACGGTCGAGGATGAGCATCAGGGCAGGTGAGGCAGAGCTGCGTCGCGGCACCTTGCACGCTCCGGCTGTCGAGGCTCAACAGCGCACGTGAATTCACATGACTGGGAGTCATGCTCTAGTTATCAATAATGAACTGGATTCATGTGTCCGGGCCTCTTAGCGTCGTTCTTGTCACCGGGAAAGGACAGGAACGATGAATGGATACAGCACAATGCTTGACGCCGCCTCCTTGGTGCGTGCCAGCGTCCCTTCGACGTTCCCAATGCTCCTGTTCGCCTCCGGCAACCAGCACGCATCCGGGCAGTACGGACCCGTCCTTCCCGGCGATTTTCGTCGTCAACGGTAGACCGCCGGCCGCACTCCCTTTTCTTCTCAGCTAAATGCCATCACGGCTACCGGAAAGGCACCCACGCCATGTCAATCGCCACTGCTCCTCCCGCCCCGCCAAGTGCACCATCGACGGTCACCACGTCTCCCCGATCTCGTCACGCCGCGGTCACTGCTTTGCACGTGCTGTTCTGGGCGTCAGTGGCGATGTCGGTGATGCTGTTCGTGCTGTGGGGCGGCATCGCCACCATGGTCGACCTGGGCTCCACCATGCGCGGCCTCGGAATGATCACCGGACTCATCGGCACGGACTTGGTACTCGTGATGCTCGTCCTCGCAGCCCGCATCCCCTGGCTGGACCAGCTCATCGGCCACGACACGGCGATCGCCTACCACCGGAAACTCGGCAAACCCGCCCTCTATCTCATCCTCGCTCACGCGGCACTCCTCATCGGCGGCGCAGCGGTCCTGGACGGATTCGATGTGGTCGGCGCGACCATCACGATCCTGACCGACCTGGACAACTTCCTGGCCTCCATCGGGCTGCTGCTCTTCGTGGTCGTCGTGGTGTCCTCGATCGTCGCCGCGGTCCGGAAATGGTCATACGAGGCGTGGTACGTCATCCACCTGCTCAGCTACATCGCCATCGTCCTCGCCCTGCCCCATCAGAGCATCCCCGGCGCAGTCCTCGCGGACGGGTCCTGGCGGTACGCCTACTGGCTCACCCTCTACGGCATCGCCTTCGGATCCCTTCTCCTCTTCCGCGTCCTGCTTCCCGTCGGCCGCAGCCTCTTCCACGGGCTGAAGGTCTCCCGGGTGGAGCACATCGCCCCCGGAGTCGCCTCGATCTACCTCACCGGGCGACGCGTCGAGAGCCTGAGGATCAGAGGGGGCCAGTACGCGCTCTGGCGCTTCTGGGGAGCGAAGACCTGGTGGCACGCCCACCCCATCTCCTTCTCCGCCACCCCCACTCCCAACACGCTCCGCATCACCGTGCGCGACCTCGGCGACGGCAGCCGCGCCCTCACCAACGTCAACCCCGGCACCCGCGTGACCTTCTCCGGACCCTTCGGCATCTTCACCAACCAAGCCCGCACCGCGCCCCACGCCGTCCTCATCAGTGCCGGCATCGGCGTCACGCCCATCCGCGCGTTCCTCGAAGACGCCGCCCTCAGCCCAGGGGAGGCGACCGTCATACTCCGCCACTCCGGAAGCGACCCCACCTACCTCTGGGACGAAATCCACGCCCTCGCCGAGGAATCGGGCACCCGCGTCATCGAAATGCGCGGACACCGCCCACCGGGGACCACCACATGGATCTCCGCCACCGCGTCAGCAGAACAGCTCACCCTCGAGAGCATGCTGCCCGACCTGACCGACTCGGACCTCTACGTGTGCGGCCCCATCGCATGGACAGAACTCGTCGTCCGGGACGCCCGCGCTGCCGGCGTCCCGAACCACCAGATCCACGTCGAACAATTCGACTGGTGACGGCGCAGACGCAGTCGAAGAGTCGGCATCCCGGTGCACACCCGGCTCAGCCGACCCGCGACGACGTCGAACGAGCCCTTAGACCAGGCGGACGAACCGTGCGGTGCTGCTCTCATCCAGTTCGGCGATGGACGGCCGTGACTTGATGAACTCCGAGAAGGATCGGTAGCCGAGCGCCTTCTCGCTGAAGGACGGGTCCATCCGCTTGATCTGGGTCTTCACCTGAGAGCTGTGCAACCATTCGGCGTCGTCGCGCTCATGGCCCAGGCGCAGTGCGCGTTCGAGCAGGCTGGTGGCGATCTCCTGCGGATCCTCCGGCGTCTCGGGCTCGGGCTCCTCCTCGATCACGGGAGCGGATGCCTGCGCCTGGCGCGATCCGCGCTTCTTGGAGGGAGCGTCCGAGCCGGACTTGGTCTTGCGCTGCTGCTCGCCCTTCTCCTTCTTGGTCTGAGCCTTCGCCGTATCGGCCGCGACATCGACGGCGTCGGCCGCCGGCTCAGCGGCCGCCGTCTTCGGCTTGGTGACGGCCGCGGGCTGTATGGGCTTGACGCCGGGCAGCGTGTCGTAGGTGGCGAACTCGTCGCAGGCCGCGGCGAGGGAGCGCGCCGTCGAGCCGGCCACGCCGATGCCCACGACGTAACGACCGAGGCGCTTGCAGCGCTGCGCCAGGGCGATGTAGTCGGAGTCGCCCGCCACGACGACGACGTGCGTGAGGTCGGGCAGGCGGAACATATCCTCGACGGCGTCCACGGCCAGGCGGATATCGGCGCCGTTCTTGCCGTACGCGGCGGCGGGGAAGAGCTGCACCAGGTCGACGGAGCGGCCCACGAGCTGGCCGCGGTAGTCGGCATTCATCGGAGTGGACCAGTCGGCATAGGCGCGGGTCAGCACGAGCGTGCCGAACGACGACGCGAAGTCGATGACGGCGCCGATGTCCACCGTCGCCCGGGCGAGCTTGTCGGCGAGCTCCTCGTCGGCGTCGGCGACGCTGAGGCCCTTGACCTTGTCGCGCTGGTACTGATTGCGACCGTGCACCTGGTCGTAGCGCGAGATCACGATGTTGTCGAAGTCGATGTAGACGGCGACCCTGCCATCGGCGGATTCAGCCATGAGAACTCTTTTCGATCAAGGTAAAACGTCAGCCTATCGCGGTGGCTCTGGGGGGTGCCCATCGTCGTCCCGACCAAGCGGGAGGTGAATCGCCGGTCTGAACGGGCTCGAGTGACGATCTTTGTGATCCTGACCTGGCCATGCGTGTAGAAGGTGCACCCAGGCAGTATTCCTGCGAGTGCACGAATGCCGAGCGACGGATGCGCGCCCTCCCAGGCAAAGACTGCTCAGTTCGCTATATAGACGTGCGTTCGGCCAAGGTCATCCCGTTCGGCGATGTCCAGCAGGGCGGTCGCCATGTCCGGGGCCGCGATCGACCAGCCGCGTGGGAGGGGTTTGTCCGTGTCGAGTCGGTACTGGCCCTTTGCGCGTGCCGATCGAATACGCGGTGACCGGATCGCTGTCCACTGCGCATCGCTCTCCCAGAGCACGACATCCATGCGCCGCATATCGTCGTAGGTCGCGCCGATGAACTTCTGCAGCAGCGGTAATACCACCCAGAGCTTGAACAGTCCTTGGTGGGCCCAGTGCTCAGCGACTTCGGAGGAGATGACCACGATCCGCTCGACGCCGTGCTTGCCCATGCCCGCGAGCAGGTTGCGGGTGCCTTCCGAGTACAGCGTTGTGGGCTGCTTGGACGTACCGATCCCGACCGTGCTCACCACGGCGTCGACGCCTTCCAGCAGCGGCTCGACCGAGGCAGCGTCGAGGATATCCCCCGGGGACTTCGTGAGCCGAGGGTGCTCGATGATGAGTTTGGCCGGATTGCGGGCGATTGCGACGACCTCGTGTCCCCTTGCGAGTGCCTGCTCAACGAGATGGCCGCCGACCATGCCGGTGGCTCCCGGTACCAGAATCCTCATGCCGTTCCCTGACTCCTCGTCATCAAATTTACTTGCAAGATGTTCCCGAAATAGAGTATTCCCGAATCAGGAATACTCTGGCAAGGAGTGAGAGCCATGACCGATGAGTTGGTGCTCCAGGTGCGCGCCGCGTTGCAACGTCAATTGGTGCACGCGATCTTGGGCAATGAGCGGGTGGCCAGGCAGCACGGCCTGCGGGTGACCGACCTGCAGACCTTGCATCTGATGGTGCTGCGCGACGACGTGCGCACTCCCCGGCAGATCAGCCACACGACCGGGATGCCGA
This sequence comes from Kocuria coralli, assembly GCF_008831305.1. Lineage (GTDB taxonomy): Bacteria > Actinomycetota > Actinomycetes > Actinomycetales > Micrococcaceae > Kocuria > Kocuria coralli. The sequence goes on along the minus strand of NZ_ML708615.1, from coordinate 198,690 downwards.
CAAGCACGGTCACCAAGCTGCTCGATCGACTCGAAGGAGCGGGGTATGTACGCCGCACTTCCGATCCGATCGACCGGCGCAAGACCCTCATCGAACTCGTCGATGAGGCAATCGCCCCCTTGCGGAGCGTATACGGGAACGCCGACGCCGAATTCGACGCGCTGAGTCGGCAGTTCAGTGCTTCCGACCTGGAGGTTGTTGCTCGCTACTTGGATGCGGTGAGCAATTTCTACGCTCCGAGATCCGAAGGCTCGCAGTAGCGCCTGCTCGCCCGCTCTGGTGAAACCCCGCCCGCTCTCCTATGGTTGTTGATAACAATTCTCAGTAACGTGACGTAGGTCAGCCCCGAGCGGCGGACCGCATGCAAGGGGGGACATGAGCGGTGAATCGCAGTCGACGACCGCGCCTGCGGAGGGTCCATCCGATGAGGCAGCCCACCTGAAGACTGAACAGCAAGGAGATGCGCGGGCGCTGAAAGCCCTCATGCGCCCCGTGGCGCCGCAGCTGGCGATCGGGCGCCTGCTGGCAGCGGTATCCGGCATCCTCGCCGTCGTGCCGTATATCGCGCTGGTGAACATCGGTCAGCTCCTGCTCGATGCCGCCGATAGCGGTTCCGGTGTCGACCGCGCAGGCGTCTCGCGCTGGCTCGGTGTCCTGATGGCCGCGTTCACGCTCAGGCTCTTCACCTACTTCGTGGCCTTGCTCATCACGCACTTCGCCGACATCACGCTGGGCCATCTCATTCGCAAGCGCATGGTGGGAAGGTTCTCGCGCGTGCCGCTCGTCTGATTCACATCCACCAACTCAGGCCGCGTCCGCAAAGCGCTGCAAGACGACATCGGCACGATCCACAACCTGATCGCCCATCGCCCGGTCGAGGCGACCAACGCCACCGTGATGCCGCTGGCCCTGATGATCTACGCCTTCCTCATCGACTGGCGGCTCGGCCTCCTCTCGATCGGAAGGCTGCCGCTCTACGCCGCGGCGATGGCGGTCTCGATGCGCGGGATGGGGGAGAAGACCGTCGAGATGGACCAGAAGCTGGGCGTCGTCTCGGCTCGCATGGTCGAGTTCGTCACCGGCATCACCGTCGTCAAAGCATTCGGACGGGTCGGGCGAGCCCACCGCGCCTACCAGAACGCCGCCGAGGACTTCCAGAGCTTCTACTACGAATGGGTCAAACCGCTGATCACCGTCAGCTCGCTGGGCAACTCGTTGCTCGCGCTGCCGCTGATCCTGCTGGTCAATGTCGGGGGAGGCGCCTGGCTGGTCAGCCAGGGATGGGTGACTGCGGCGGATGTGCTGGCGACGTCGTTGATCGCCCTGCTGATTCCCTATGGCCTGGAAGTGCTCATGAACTCGATGTGGGCGCAGCAGATGGCCGGCGCCTCGGCACGGCGGCTGACGAATCTGCTCGAGACCCCGGTGCTCGCCGACCCGGAGGAGAGCGCGGAGCCCGAGGGGCACGACGTCGTCTTCGACCGAGTCAGCTACTCCTACGGCGAAGGCGCCGGGCTCGCGCTCGACGATGTCTCCTTCACGCTGCAGGAGGGCACCGTGACCGCGCTGATCGGGCCCTCCGGCTCCGGGAAGTCGACGATCGCCACGCTGCTGGCCCGCTTCGACGATCCCCTGTCGGGGCAGGTGCGTCTCGGAGGGGCGTCGATCGACCGGATGCGCGAGCTGTACTCGCACGTCGGCTTCGTCCTGCAGGACCCTCAGCTTCCGGCTATCAGCATCCGGGACAACATCGCGCTGGGCCGCCCCGATGCGACCGAGGAACAGATCCGCGATGCTGCACGCGCGGCCCGGGTCCTCGACGAGATCGAGGCGCTGCCCAACGGCCTCGACACCGTCTACGGAGCGGATACCGGCCTCTCCGGAGGCCAGGCCCAGCGCATCGCCATCGCACGCGCCATCCTGGTCGACGCGCCCGTGCTCATCCTCGACGAGGCCACCGCGCTCACCGACCCGGAGTCGCAGCACCAGATCCAGCAGGCGCTCTCCGAGATGGCCCGTGGCAAGACGGTCCTGCTCATCGCGCACCGCCCCGAGGTGATCAAGGGCGTCGACCAGATCATCCTGGTGGAGAACGGCCGACTGGTCGCGAGCGGAACGCACGAGGAGCTGCTGCACCACCGCGGATACGCCCGGCTCTGGGAGTCCACGACGGCGACCATCGAGCGAGGAGCAGGCGCATGAAGCTCCCTCTGATCGACATCGTCCCGCGCCTGCGGCGCATGATCTCCCGACCCGAATCGCTCCGGCCGGCGCTGACCGTCGCCGCACTGACCGGGTTGATCGAAGGACTCGCGCTGGCCTCCCTGCTGCCCGCGATCAGTACCCTGGCATCGGGCGACGCGCTCTGGGGCCTGGGAATCGGCGGCTGGCTGGGGGTCTTCGCGGTCCTGGCGATCGTCTCCTTCGGACTGTACTTCCTGCAGGAGCGCCGCACCTACGCTGTGGCCCTGGACTTCCTCTACAGCATCCATCGGCTCGTGGGCGACCAGGTCTCCAAGCAGCCGCTCGGCTGGTTCGCCCGTCCCCGCGCTGGGCGGCTCTCGAGGATGGTCTCGAGCGAGCTGATGAGCGCCGGGGAGATCTTCGCCCACATGATCGGCCCGCTGATCGGGCGTATCGTCTCCGCTGTCGTCATCGTTGTCGCCGCATGGCTCTGGAACCCCCTACTGGGCCTGGTGCTGACGATCGCGGCCCCCGTCTTCGTCGTGATCACCCTGGCTTCGACGGTGCTGATGCGCCGGGGGAGCGCGATCCACGAACCCGAAGAGGTCAATCTGGCGGGGCGCATCGTCGAGTACGCGCAGTGCCAGGGCGCGCTTCGCTCCTGCGGTCGCAGCGAGGACTTCGCACCGCTCGACGACGCCCTCGAGGCCACCCGGGCGGCCAAGACGCGCGCCCAGTGGATCGAGACGCTCGGGATGCTCCTGAGCGGCGCCGTGACCCAGGGCGTGGTCGTCGCGCTGATCACCATCACGGGGTCGCTGGCCGTCGCGGGTTCACTGCAGCCGATTCCGGCACTGGCCTTCATCGGCCTGGCCCTGCGATTCACCTCGACGCTGTCGACCATCACGGAAAGCGCGATGTCCCTGGAATCCAGGCGCCCCCTGCTCGACTCGATCGACGACGTACTCACGGCCGAGCCGCTGCCCGAACCGTCGGTCCCCGCCGAGCTTCCGGCCCCCGGCTCGATCCAGCTCGACGGCGTCGCCTTCGCCTACGCGGGCGACTCCGGCACCGGGCCGGTGCTGAAGGACGTATCGCTCTCCGTACCCGCGGGTTCGATGGTCGCCCTCGTCGGCCCCTCCGGTAGCGGCAAGACGACGATCGCGCGACTGATCAGCCGCTTCTACGACGTCGACGCCGGTACGGTCCGAGTTGGGGGAGCACCCGTTACGGAGCAGACCACCGAGCAGCTGATGAGCCAGCTCTCCATGGTGTTCCAGGACGTCTACCTCTTCGACGACACCCTGGAGGCGAACGTGGCCGTCGGCCGCGAGGACGCCACCCGGGAGGAGATCCGCGAGGCGGCAGCGCTCGCCGGGGTCACCGAGATCGCCGACCGGCTCCCCGCCGGCTGGGAGACCCGAGTCGGCGAGGGAGGCCGGGCGCTGTCCGGCGGCGAACGGCAGCGGGTCGCCATCGCCAGGGCGCTGCTGAAGCAGTCTCCGATCGTGCTGCTCGATGAGGCCACCTCCACCCTCGACCTGGAGAACGAGGCGAATATCGTGGCGGCGATCGAGACGCTGCGCCGGCAGGCGACCGTGCTGATCATCGCCCATCGGCTCGACACGATCGCCGCGGCGGATCAGATCATCGCCCTGGACGACGACGGAGGCCTGGAGGCGCAGGGCACCCACGAGGAACTGCTGGCCGCGGACGGCACCTACGCACGTTTCTGGGACCGCCTGCACAAGGCCCAGGGGTGGAGGCTCACGGACGCGTGAGGCCTGCCTCGGCACGGCAAAGGCCCCTGAGAACCGTACGGTTCTCAGGGGCCTTTCGGGGTGGGAGCCTTACTCCGGTTCGTCGAGTGCAGAGGTCTGCACGATGAGAACGTCGCAGTCGGCCTCCTTCACGACATTCGCCGGCACGGACCCCAGTGCCTGGCCCTGGACGGCGCCGAGCCCCCGGTTGCCCACCACGATCAGGCTGCCCGGTTCGCGTCGTGCCGTGTCGAGCAGGGCCCGGGACGGATCGGCGGCGATCGCGCGCTGCTCGATGCGCGCGAACCTGTTCCTGTCCACTTCGACCAGTGACGAGGCGATCGCCGTCTCGGCTGACTGTTTACCCGTCAGGTCGATCCGGCCGGTGTCAACCGACTCGCGGTCGCCCGGGTTGTAGGCCGACACGACGACGAGGCGGGCTTCCGAGGCCGTCGCCACTTCGATGGCCCGGTGCACGGCGTACTGCGAGCTGGGGGAGCCGTCCGTGCCGACGACGACGCGCCCGTAGACCGTGATCGGCCTGGAGCCCAGGGGCATCAGCGGGGACTCCGCATCGGCGGGCGGCGGGTTGACCCACAGCATGGCCAGGGCGCCGATCCCGAAGAGCACGCCGGAGAGCATCAGCGCGTTGGATCCGGATCCGCCGAGAAGGTTCTCGAACACCCAGCCGAAGGTGAAGCTCTGGATCAGCATGGGAACGACGATCATCATGTTGACGATGCCGATATACACGCCCATCCGCCTCTGCGGCACCATGCTCGCGACCATGATGAACGGAACGCCCATCATGCTGGCCCACCCGACGCCGAACAGCACCATCGGGATCAGCGCCACGTACTGGTTGTCGGCCTGCGAGACCGTGATCATGGCGATGCACATCAGCACCAGGCAGGCGGCGTGCAAACGTTTTGCACCGAACTTGTTGGCGAGCGGGATCAGCAGCAACGCGGAGACGACGGTGGCGCCGTTGTAGGCCATCCCCATGGCCCCGGTCCAGCCCACGGCGGCGTCCAGATCGCCGTCGAAGACGGTCTCCCGGAGACTCACCGCCACGAACTGCCAGTAGATGACGATGGCGTACCACTGGAAGAGGTAGACGAGGCCGAGCTTGTGCATCCCCATGGGCATGGTCCGCGCTGCGGCACCCACCTCGCGCGCCATGGCGATGGGGCTCTTCGACTCGCTGCGGATCTCCGCGAGGCGCTCCGCCGAGGGCGGGTGCTCCTTGGTCCGCAGCATCGCGACCAGGACCGTCGCGATCGAGCAGAACGCTCCTGTCCAGAACGCGACGAACACCCAGTAGGGCACACCGTTACCGGAGGCACCGCTGACCACTCGCTGGAAGATGAAGATCATCGCGTTCGCGGCGATGAGCCCTCCGCCCGTGAACATCGACTGGAGAAGGAAGCCCCTTGCCAGCTGGTTCTTGGGCAGGACATCCGCGAGCAGGGCCTTGTAGGGCTCCATGGATGTGTTGTTGGAGATGTCCAGAAGCCACAGCAGCAGCACCGCCGCCCAGAGCGCCCCCACGAAGGGGAAGAGGAAGAGGGTGAGCGAGCATCCGAGTGCGCCCATCAGCAGATATGGTTTGCGCCTTCCCCACCGGTCGCTCCACGTTCTGTCGCTGAGCGCTCCGATCATCGGCTGGATCAGCAGGCCCGTCATGGGCCCCGCGAGATTCAGGAGGGGAAGGGAATGGGGGTCCGCTCCGATCATCTGGAACAGAGGGTTCACCGCGGTCTGCTGCAGACCGAAGCTAAATTGGATCCCGAAGAATCCGAAGTTCATCACCAGCATCGTCGCAACGCTCATCGGTGGACGAACGCTCAGTGAGGTGGTGTCTGTATCGCTGCCCGTCGACGTCGTCGATTCCGTCTGCATGTAACCTCCATTGGTCATGCTGCATCTGCGAGAAGGACGCGAATGCGTCACCCATGCAAGCGATTTGCAGTGGTAAGAATCCTCCGCCGATACGGGTCTGTCAAGGGATTTTCCTAGCTCTCCGAACATGACGGGAGGGGGCCATGGAACCCAGACAGATACCGCACTCCTCGGGTAGAAGAAAACCCGTACAACAATGCAAAGTCTTGCATTGGGTTTCGCTGAGGGCCCGGACTAGAGTTCATGAGGTGCAATCCAACCCCGTCGTACCCGGCGATCGAGTGACCCTGGCCGATGTGGCCAGCCGCGCTGGCGTATCGACGGCGACGGCCTCACGCACCTTGCGCGGGGTATCGAAGGTGGCTTCCTCCACGCGGCAGCGAGTGCTGGAGGCCGCCCGGGATCTCTCGTACATCACCGCGATGGAAGCGTTCGGCGGCGAGCCGGGGCGCCGGCAGACCGTCGCCATCATCGCTCCGTTCGTTCATCGCTCGTACTTCGGCACGGTCATGTCGGCCGCCGCGGATCGGTTCCGTTCTCACGGATACGATGTGCTGCTCTACCACCTGGGGACGGCGGAGGCCCGTGACAGCTTCTTCTCCCGGATGCCTCTCGCGGGACGTGTGGACGGGGTCCTGTCTCTGTCGATGCCTCTTACGGATCAGCACACGCTGTCCCTCCGATCGCTCGGCATGCCCCTGGTCAGCCTGGGCCCGGAGATTCCCGGTTCGCCTTCGGTGGGTATCGACGACGTAGGTGCTGCCCGCGGTGCCGTCCGCCATCTCCTCAACCTCGGTCACAGGCGCATCGCGCTGATCCAGGGAACGGCGGAGGAGGCCGACTTCGACTTCGTCTCCTCCGGTCTGCGTCAGCAGGGCTTCGAGGAGGCGCTCGAGAGCGCGGAGCTGCAGCCCGATCCGCGGCTCATGGTCTCCGGTCCTCACAGCGTCGAGGGAGGAGCCGCTGCCATGGCCGAATTGCTCGGCGGGCCCGTCCTGCCCACCGCCGTGTTCGCCGACCACAGCGAGGTGGCCATCGGTGCTCTCTGGGCGCTGCGGAAGGCGGGGCTGCGGGTGCCGGAGGACGTGTCCGTGATCGGCATCGACGACCATGAGATGGCTCCCGTCCTGGACCTCACCACCGTGGCGCAGGACGTCCCCGGCCAGGCCGTGGTAGCAGCTCGGCTGCTCATGCGGATGTTGTGCACCGATGGGGAGCCGGCCGATACCGACCCGATCATCATGCCGACCAGGCTGATCCTGCGCCGTTCGACGGCACCCTTGGCGAGTCCGAGGCCGGCCGCATCCGAGTGAATCGGCCCCGGTGCGAGGGGCCACTCCGGCAACTGCGGAAACCGCGGGCTGGCCAGGGGCGACAGACCGTATGATTCGAAAATGTCACGCACAATCGGCGACACCCGCCGCATAGCGCTTCGAGCGCTCCTGCTCATCATGGCCTCGGCCGCCCTGGCCTGGCTGCTGTTCCTGGCGGGACGGTACATCGACCTCATGACCTTCGCCGATGCCACCGGGCGGTATGCCGGATCCGGGACCTCCACCTCGATGGACGCCGTCTACGACGAACCGCAGCGCGTGACGCCGGGACTGTATCTCACGGTCGCGGCGCTCATGATCGTCGGTCTCGGTGCCCTGTTCGCCAAGCGCAGGCTCACCGCACTCAGGGCTTCGGACGCGCCCAGGAGCACGCTCGTGCGTCCGGTCTCGCGGTTCGCGAGCGTCGTCGTCATCGTCGCGGCGGCATTGGCCGTGCTCGAGGTGCTCGTGACGTTCCTCGGAGGGTTCTTCGGCCTGGAGGTCGAGGAACCCGAGCCGTTGATCCGCGCCCTCAATGTCTACCTGCCGATCCTGCTCAACACCGCACTCGTGGTCACGCTGATCCTGGCGGGATTCGTCTTCATCCCCTCGGTGCCGCGAGAGACCCGAGCGCAGGGGAGCCCGCCGTGGGCGGGGGAGCAGGCAGCAGGTGACTCCGGCGGACGGTCCAGGGTCGCGTTCGCCTACGTGACGCCGATCATCGCGACGGCGATCGCCCTGGTGATCGGCCTGGTGGTCTACGACCTCACCCGCACGGCACTGCAGGTGTGGCTCTGGGTGGGGATCCTCGCCATCATCGGGGCCGGCGTGCTGGCCGGGACGATCCTCGCGCGCCGGAGCGCGGGGACGGCCGAACCGGAGCCGGCCGTGGTGGTGGGTGCGAAGAAGCTCAACTTCGTCCTGTCGGTCCTCTTCGTCGTGAGCGCTTCCACGATGTCGCTCGGCTACGGTGCGGCCGCCGTCTACGGGCTGAACATCGCGCCGGACCTGTCGATCTCGGCCTCCGGCGAGGGCGGCGTGGCCTACGACGACACGGGAAGAGCGGAGGTCACGTCCCCGGTCGTGTCCATGTGGGGCTTCGACCTGAAGCCGGGCTCAGAGGCGACCGTGACGCTCGAACCGGGAGGCGAGACCGTCCTCTCGGCCACGGTCCAGCACAACAGGTGGCTGACCGCCGATGGAGAGCTGCCGGAAGACCTCTCACCCGGAGACTACGAACTCATCGGGCGAGCGGTCTCGACCGATGACCGATCTTTCGAGGTCACGCTCCCGCTGACGGTCCCCGAGGCCGGTGACATCGTCTTCCCGGACGGCACCGACGGCTTCCTCGAACTCGACACGACCCGCTTGCTGCCGATCACACCGCGGTGGGTCCTCGGCGACCTGGTGCCCGCGGGCGTGCTGCTGCTCGGGATGGCCGTCGTCGCGACCACCACGACGGCGCGCAACCGTGACGACGTCGTCAGCGCCGGGACGCCCTGACGCCGGTCCTGACCTCCGTCGGGCTCGATGTTCGGGTTGAGGCGAGGCCAGGCCCCGCCGCGTTCACGGCTCCTGGTGCAGCACGATCCCCGTCACGCCACCGCTGAGTTCGGCGATCACGCGCACGGCCCCGGTCACCAGATCGACCCGGCGCACGGAACCTCCCAGATCCGACACGTAGGCGACGCCTCGCTGCTGGTCCAGGGCCACGCCGATCGCCTCCTGAAACCCGCGGGCGAGGATCTGAGGAGTCCCGCCGCGCTCGCCGGCGGCCGGAATCGGCGCCCGGTTCAGGGTGTTCCCGTCGGGCTCCGCACCGCGGTCGGTCCAGGTGAGCATGCCGGAGCGGAGATCGAGTTCGAGATCGATGGGTTCGGGCAGCCCCTGCCACAGCACCTCGATGTCCTCCCGCGAATCCGCCGTCATTCCCTCCGGGATCTCCAGCCCGGCCCGCAGGATGCGCCCGCGGCCGCCGTCGGCGGGGCCTTTCTGGGTCCAGTACAGGTGACCGTTGACGGGATCGACGGCCACGCCGACGCATTCGTCCTCATCAGGAGCCCGCGTGGTGCCGGAGGTGAGGACGAGCGGGGTCACGGCCGAGCCATCCCGCTCGCTGCGGTAGATGCCGTGCCCCTCGCGATCCGCCCAGTAGAGCCGACCCGTCTCCGGATCCCGGGTCAGCTGCTTGCCGGTGGTGAAGGTTCCGCGCTCCACGAGCGTCCGGGGGTTCCGGCCCTCGGCCTCGCCGACGAGGGAGATAGCCTGAACCGAGCCGTTCCGGTGCGTGAAGAACGGTTCCTTCCCCCGCTCCGGCGTGCCGTCGAGGCTGCCCATAAGCGTGAAGACGAGCTCGTTCGATTCGGGGTCCACGACCATGCCGTCGGGAACCTCGTCCAGACCGGTCACGAGCGCCGTGGTCTCCCCGGTCTCCGGCTCCACCCGGTGCACGCCTCCCGGGATGGCGGTCAGCGCGTACAGCACGGGGCGTGCGGGCCTCTCGGGAGCCTCCTGTTCCACCGCGGTCTGCGCCGCCTTGGGGCGGGCCGCCGTGGTGAGGCCCCGGAGCGCCGCCAGCACGGTGTCACGGCGCAGCCGCTCCGGATCCTCGACGAGCGCGCCCTGCAGAACCGACCCGACGTGGGCTGCGATCACCACCCGGGTGGCTTCCGCGGCGTCGACGGTGAGCTCGAGCCCGGCCGCCTCCACGATCCGGGCGATGAACGGCGTCAGGCCCCGGCGCAGCTCCTCGGCGTGCACGTGCAGCGAGCCGGCGATCTCATCGTCCTTCGACACGCGCAGCGCGAAGACCGCGCGCAAGCTGTACCACTGCGGATCCGCGGGCACGACGGCGACGAGCCGGTCCACGGCCGACTCCAGGTCCACCGGCTCCTGCGGCCGGGCTCGGCCTGAGGACTCCGTGTCACCTGCCGGAGCGGTCGGCGAGGGCCGCGCGGAATCGATCTCCTCAAGCAGGTGCTCGGTCTTGCGCTCGTAGAGGGTGAAGAGCAGGTCGTCGACCGAGGTGAAGTTCGAGTAGAAGGCCCCGCGGGTGAAACCGGCGCGCTCGCAGACGACGTCGATGCCGAAGGAGAGCACGCCCGTCTCGGTGATGAGCTCCTCGGCGGCGTCGAGGAGGCGGGCACGGGTGTTGGCGCGGCGCCTGATGTTCGAGGTCACGATCTTCCTCGCCTTCCTAGCGATCCATCCAAATCGGGTGCATAATGAATCCGATACAGATTGTACTCAAATTCTCGAGAGAAGGCATCATGGGATTCGAACTGCCGACCGGGATCGCCGACCGCGCCGTCGTCATCGTGGGAGGCGGCACCCTCGGGCGCCGCATCGCCGCGGTCTTCAGCAGCGGGGGAGCGACCGTGCGGCTCGTGGACCCTGCCGAGCAGCAGCGGACCGCGGCGGCGGATTACGTCGCGGAGATCGCACCCGGGCTGAGCCGGGCGCTCACACCCGCTCCGGGCATGCCCCCGAAGGCGCTGGAGACGTACTCGAGCGTGGAAGAGGCGGCTCCCGGTGCCTGGCTCGTGATCGAGGCCGTGCCCGAGCGACTGGAGATCAAGCGGCCCCTGTTCGCGACCCTCGACCGGATCGCGGACCCTGACGCCCTGCTCGCCACGAACTCCTCCTCCTATGCCTCGCGTGAGGTCATCACCGACGTCGCCCATCCCGAGCGGGTGCTCAACATGCACTTCGCGATGCCGCCGCGCAGCATGGCCGTCGAGCTGATGAGCGACGGGCAGACCGCCGACGGTGTGCTCGAACTGCTCGATCGCGAACTGCGGGTCTTCGGCCTGCTGCCGTTCATCGCGGCGAAGGAGAGCACGGGCTTCATCTTCAACCGCATCTGGGCGGCCATCAAGCGGGAGTCGCTGGTGGTCGTGGCCGAAGGCGTGAGCACGCCGCAGGACGTCGACGGGATCATGCAGGCCAACATGGGCCTGGCTGCCGGGCCGTTCGCGATGATGGACCAGGTGGGACTGGACGTCGTGCTCGACATCGAGGAGCACTACCTGGCGGAATACCCGTGGCTTCCCTCCACGGCCCGCGACCTGGTCAAGTCCTACGTCGACGCCGGCAAGCTCGGTCGCAAGAGCGGTGAAGGCTTCTACCGCTACGACGACTGATTCGCCGTCGTCCTACCGGCACCGCCCGAACCGGAGGATGATCGGGGACGAAAGAAACGCGGAAAAGGAACGGGGTGGAAGGGGGAGAGTATGACGGCGTCCGTCCGGCTGGAATACCCCTTCACGGGGCGGTGGCTCACCCAGAACAGCCCGGCTGACCGCGTGCCCAGCCACGGTACGGCGCTGTTCGCCACCTCCTTCGCCATCGACTTCGTCCCGGTCGGCGACGACGGCCGCACGGCACCGTTCACCCTGCGCTCTCTGGCGCGTCCCGAGCCGGCGGAGAGGTTTCCGGGCTTCGGGCTTCCGCTCCTGGCGCCGGTCAGCGGGGCCGTCGTTTCTGTGCACGACGGCGAACCCGACCATCCGGCGTACCGGGGGCTGCCGTCGATCGGCTACGCGCTGACCCAGTGGCGACGAGCCGCGGCGGGATGGGCGGCGCTCGCGGGCAACCACGTCATGATCGAGAGCACCGACTGCAGCCCCGGGACCGTCGTCGCGCTCTGCCACCTCAAGCAGAGCAGCATCGAGGTGCGACCCGGGCAGCGCGTCATGGTGGGGGAGCCGCTCGGCCGCTGCGGGAACTCCGGCAATAGCACCGAACCGCACGTGCACGTGCAGGCGATGGACACCGTGCAGGCCGACCGGGCCGGTGCTGTTCCCCTGACGTTTCGGGGCAGGCTGCCGCGCAACGGCGAGATCGTGGAGGCGTGAGAGGTGGCCGGCCATCGCCGTCCGATGCTGCGGGCTGACCCCGGCTCATCGAGCTGTCAGGCTCGGTCGAGGAACAGGCGGACGATGTCCGCGGCTTGCTGCCGTAGCCGGGATCTATCCTGCATGCCTGTCTGCTCCCGGAGACGCCGGACCCACGGTTCCTCGTGGTCGACGCCCTGAGCGGCGAGCCAGTCATCGAGGAGCTCCGTGGTCATCTCCGGATGAAACTGAAGGCCGAGTGAGGTGCCGCAGGCAAACGCTTCGCAGCCCGAGGAGGAGGTCGCCAGGATCTCCGCGCCCGGCGGCGATTCCATCTGGTCGCTGTTCCAGTGGAACCACGGCCCGCCAGGAATCCTCGGATGGCTTGGATAAATACCGGACCAGCCGATCCGTGGACTCTCAAGATGGCGCACCGAACCACCGAGAGCCTCGGCCAGCAACTGGCCGCCGAAGCAGATCCCGAGTATCGGTATCCCGAGATCATGGGCTCGCCGTAGGAAGGAGATCTCACGGGGGAGCCAGGTGGCGATCAGCTCCCGCGGCCAGGGCGCTCCTGTGGTCACGATGGCGTCCCAGTCCGAAGGATCAGGGAACTCGAAGTCCACGTTCGGGTGATCGAAGCGGCTCTCGGGCACCACATGGATCATGGTCACGTGATGGCCGAACTCTTCCAGCGCATCGCCCACCCAACCGAGCGACGCCACATGGTCATGCCCGATGGCGAGGGTCCTCGGCGACAGCGGGAGCGCTGCGCCGGGGGTTCTCTCCAGGGCCGCGGGTTTCATCTCAGAAGGGTAGCCACCGCGGTTCGAGCCGGACAACGGCGGTGTGCCAAGATCTGAGACATGACCACCCTCACCATCCTCACCAGCCCCGGCCGCTACCGTCCCGCCGTCTTCGACCGGCTGAGCGAGGACGCCGAGGTGCGGTGGACGGAAGCGGACGGGCTCGCCTCCGCGCTGTCCGGTGCCGACGCCCTGCTGATGTGGGACTTCTTCTCGTCGGCCCTCGAAGACGCGATCGGTGGAGCGGACTCTCTGCGCTGGGTGCACGCCGCCAGCGCAGGCGTCGACTCCTTGCGCTTCCCGCCGCTGGTCGACTTGGACATCACGGTGACCAACGCCCACGGCGTCTTCGACCAGGCCATCGCCGAATACATGCTCCACATGGTGCTCATGTTCGCCAAGAAAACCGAGGAGGGCCTGGCTCTGCAGCGCCGCCACGATTGGCGCACCCGGGAGCTGGAGCACGTGGCCGGCACCCGGGCCCTGGTGGTGGGCACCGGCGGGATCGGCCGGCGGATCGCACAGCTGCTGGGCGCCGTCGGCGTGGTGGTGACGGGTGCCGCGAGCCGGGCTCGCCCGGGGGACGAGGACTTCACCGAGATTCACGACACGGCCGATCTCACGGCTCACCTGGCCAATGTCGACTGGCTCATCAATGCCGCTCCGCTCACGGAGTCCACCCGTGGGATGTTCGACGCGGAGGTCTTCGCCGCGCTGCCATCGACCGCGCGTTTCATCAGCATCGGCCGCGGCGCCTCGACGCGGACGGACGACCTGGTGCAGGCATTGGAGAACGGCACGATCGCCGGAGCCGGCCTCGACGTGGTCGATCCGGAGCCACTGCCTGCCGGGCACCCGCTGTGGGACGCGACCAACACGGTCATCACCGCTCACCTGTCCGGCAACACCGAAGGGTGGATGGACAGGCTGGCGGAGCAGTACATGGAGAACTGGGATCGGTGGATCGCGGGGGAGCCCTTCCCGAAGGTCGTCGACCTCCAAGCCGGCTACGTCTCATCCCAGCGGTAGGGGCGGCGGAGCTAGCTGGAGGCCTGCTCCGATCCCAGGGCGGCATACAGTTTGTCCACCACTTCAGCGGGAGTGAGCGCTGACGTCTCGATCCCCGTGAAAGCCGCGCGTACCCACGTAGCCTCGCGAAAGTGCTCGAACTTGCCGAGCCGCCACCGCAGTGCGCCGGGTTCGTCGGTGTCCTCAAGGACCCGTCGACGATGCTCGTCGCGGTCCACGTGCAGTGCTATGGCAGTCACCTGGAACTCGGGGTCGAGCGAGGCGGTGATCTGCGACCAGTACGCCTCATCGGTGATGGTCTGAGGCACGATCACCATTCGCGGGCCCGTCTCCGGCAGCTGATGTACGACGGCGTTGAGCGTTGCAGCGACGAGTTCCCGCCACGCGGCCCACTCCTGAAAATCGTGTACGGGCGAAACAGGTTGGAGCGCCTGCCGCAGTATCGAGCCGACCTCTTCGGGATCGACGATGACTGCTCCTGGCACTGCCTGGGCGAGTCGCCGTGCCACCGTCGTCTTCCCCGCCCCGAATGCACCGTTGATCCAGACGACATGCCCCCGTCTGCTCGGCTCCCGATCGGTGTCCATGTCGCCATCCTATGAAGGCGTGCATCTGAACATGCCGCGGCCTGCGGTCGCCGTCGTCGTGATCCGATCCGTTCACCGTCGACGGCGACGAGGGCGGCCCAGGCCCATCGCGGTAGCGCGCAGCGCGCTCGCCCAGATGCCCCGTCGATGAGGTGCCTCCGGTGGCTCGCCGAGTTCGCGGCCGGCCTTGTCGAACGCCTCTTCCAGAAGCGCATCGTGCAGCGGACGGAAGAACAGCGGCCACGTCAGATACGCCCACAGGCGAGGGTGCAGGCGGGGTTCGTGCCGGAGCGTCGTGCTTCCGTTCGCTGCGTCGATGATGCTGAACGCGTGCCAGCCGACGAAGCCTGAGGGGCCGGTGAATCGGAAGACGACCTCACTGCGGGGATCAACGCTCTCGACGGTGTAGCGGACAGGCCCGTGGCCGCCTTTCGCACCAGGGGCGAGGCCATGGTCGAGTCTCATCCTCGGCCATGCCTCAAGGGGCCAGAGCCGGTCGTGTTCGCTCGACAGCGTCGCCAGCAGCTCGGCGAGTTCCTCACCTGACGCTGCGAAGTCGCGTTCGTGGATGTTCACGATCATCGCTGTTGCCTCCCGTCCTCGGCGCCACTGGCCCTATCTGCACCCGACCACGAGAACCGCCGGCAACGGGCCTTTGATGTGCAGTTCGTTCATGACGCCGATCCCAGCGAAGGGACCGCGTCGAGGATCAACGCGGATGCTTCTTGCGGGCTGGTCACGCTCGTGTCGATCCGGAGATCTGCAGTCTGCCAGGGCTCGTATTCGCGAGACTGGATCGCCTGCCAGTCGGGGAGTGGGAGGCCGGGAACATCCACCGTCCGGTCTTCGGCGCGCGCCTGGTGGGCAGCAGGGTCACTGCAGTGCAGCTCGACTTCGAGCAGTGCCGCTCCGCGTGCTCGGGCGGCTTGGCGCCAGACGGCCCGGGTGAGGCCAATCGGATTGACGCATTCCACGAGCACGTCGTTGCCACCTGCCAATAGATCACCGGCAACGGCATACCCGACGGCGTAGCCCGCACCTTGAACGCCGCTGGCTCCCATCTCATCGGAGTCCCTGAGCGCCTGCTCGATACTGTCGATCCGGACGTAGGAGAACGCGCCCGCACGGTTCAGCTCGGCGGAGACCGTCGACTTGCCCGTACCGGCAGGCCGCCGAGCACGATGAGGGTCGGGGAAGGCATACCGGCAAGAGTAATCGGACCCGTTGAGCTTCGCCCGAGACCCTCTGAGGGGGAGTGGCTAGGTCGTCCACCAGACGATGAGCCCGATGAGGGCACTGAACGCGAAGAGTACGGCCAGTGTACGGGGGCGGAGTTGTTCTTTGGCGTGGAAGCCGTAATCGCCCCAGCCTGCACAGTCTTCGGTGCCCTCGTAGACCAGCCTGCGCGGACGCCAGGTGCAGATCATGAGCCAGTCGATGACGAGGAGGTCGAAGAGCGCGAACAGAGCGTTGACGACGAGCGCCATGAGCGCCAGTTCGAGAAACCCCGCTCCCGCGTGCCTCGCGCCCCATAACCAGACCACGCCACCTATACCGCTGATCAAGATGAGCACGAAAGCGATACCGCCGATCGCTCCGGCACGGGACTGCCGCACCGTTAGGTGACAGTTGGGGTGTTAGGCCGCGACGCGGAAAAAGCCACGGCCTTCTATAGCGACCTGTTCGACATCGAGCCGACCTTCACCAGTCCCCGCTACGTGGCCTTCGAGGTTGCCCCTGGCGTCCTCTTCGCGCTGTGGACAGGACGCAGTGAGCACGCGGAGCCGAGCACTCCCCGCACATGTGAGGTCGGGCTGATGCTGCCGGGAGTGGCGTCCGCAGTCGACGAGACCTTCAAGAGGTGGGTCTCGAAGGGGATCCACGTCATCGAGGAGCCGCACGACGATGTCTTCGGCCGCACGTTCTTGATCACCGACCCTGATGGCAATCTCATCCGGGTCTCCCCGGTCGACTGACCTGCACGACCGCTGCTAACCTGTTGCAATCCAAAGGGCCGGTCACACGCGATGGTCGGCCCTTTGGCCTGCCCAGGAGATCAGTCATGTCATATCCGAATACGGTTCCTACTCCGCTCCACCGGTGGAAAGTCACTCGACTCGTCGTTGATGGCGTGCTCACCCACCGTGGGGCCGCCACCGTCCGAAACCGCCTTCGGTATTGATGACCTGGCCGGTGATCCAGGATGCCTCGTCTGTGACCAGCCAGGAGATGAGGCGCGCGGGGTCGTCGGGGGCGCCGTACCGGCCGAGGGGGAACATCGGTGCGATAGCCTGCCACATCTCGTCGGTGACATAGCCGGTGTCGACCGGACCGGGATTGACGGTGTTGACGCGGATTCCGTCGTCGGCGAGCTGGTCGGCGATCGTCACCGTGATTCCAGCGATCGCTGCTTTCGCGGCGGCGTAGGCCACCTCGCCGGGCATCGGGCCGAGCCCCTGCCCCGAGGTCATGAAGATGATCGAGCCCTGGGTGCCTGGTGCGTGATGCCGCGCGAACGCCTGGGCCAGCAGGAGCGAGGCACGGCTGTCGACCGCCCAGTGCCTGTCCAGCATGTCGGCGGTCAGCTCGCCCAGGGGGCCGTCCGATCCGGACAGCGCCTGGTTGCAGATCAGTGCGTCCACCGTGCCGAACGCCTCCGCCGCCGTCGAGAGCAGCAGTTCAGGCGCGTCCGCGTTGGTGAGATCGCTGTGCATGTCCGCCACCCGCGCATCGCCGACCAGGTGCGAGCGGACCCCGTCCAGCACGGCGTCGATATCGTCGTCGCCCCACGGCTGCTGCCGATCGTGCGGTGAATAGTGATGGCAGAACACGCTCGCGCCATAGGCGGCGAGCCTGCAGGCCGTGGCGTAGCCGATCCCCGCCCTGCGGCTCACGCCGGTCACGACGACGGACCGTCCCCGCAGCGGCAGCGGATCCCGTGCAAGGTCATCGTGTTTTTCAGCGCTCATGACTTCAGTGTCGCAGGCCCTGGCGCCACCAGACGCACGACGGCGACAGTCAGTTGGCGGTCAAGCCAGGTCGGTGAGGTGGTCGAGGTCGTGGGCGAGGATGACGAAGCAGCCGCGCCAGCCATTCTCGTTGTCATCGCGCAGGGCGGGGGAGCGGTAGCCGCTCTGGGTGAATCGCATCAGGGTGCGCGGCCTCTCCGGAGTTCCGACGTCGTCCAGCTCGACGGTCACAAGCGTCTGGGGATTGGTGTGCTCACCGTCGACCTGGATCAGCGTCAGCGCTATTCGCCGGAACGGGACGACTTCCCGGAAGACACCCTGTTCGCAGTAGTGGTGCTCTCCGGATCGGGCCTGGAAGACCAGTCTCCACCCGCCTCCCGGACGGGGATCGGACTCGGAGTACACGGTGAGGTAGCCCGGCGGGGCGAACCAGCGGGCGAGGGCGTCGGCATCGGTCCAGCGGTGGAAGACGCGTTCTCGCGCGGCGGTGAATTCCTGCTCGATCTCGATCACCAGGCCGCCGTCGCCGTATCGGTGCGCCGTGGAGATCATGACTTCTCCGGCGGGGTGTCGTCCTGGGGATCGTCGGAGGTCAGATCGGCTTGGAGGGCGGTGAAACGGTGCTCCCACACCGCCCGATAGTCCTGGAGCCAGGAGTCCAGCTCGACCAGGGGCTCGATCCGCAGCCGGCTCGGGCGCCTCTGGGCATCACGGCCCCGGGAGACCAGTCCGGCCGCTTCGAGGACGCCGATGTGTTTCGAGATCGCCCGGGGCGTCAGCTCGAACGGTGCCGCCAGCTCTGCCACCGAGGCCTCGCCGCGTTCGCGCAGCGTAGTCAGGATCGCGCGCCGGGTCGGGTCCGCCAGAGCCGCGAAGGTCCGGGTCAGCTGATCAGTCGTCACAGTCAAGCACCATTCAGTTCGGGAACTAATGAGTTCTATGGTGCGCCGGGAATCGCGGTGCGTCAATCCATGGACGGGCAGGACCTGTAGACGATCGATGCCGGTCGTCGGCCGGCCTTGACGACCCGCAGAGGGCGATGCACTATAGAACTACTCAGTTCCAGAACTAGATAGTTCGATATGATTCAAGGAGCGATCCCATGCTGCTGCAGGGAAAGAACGCCATCATCTACGGCGGCACGGGTCCGATCGGACGCGCCGTCGCTCTCGGCTTCGCTCGCGAGGGAGCCACCGTCCATCTGACCGGACGCAGGCTCACTGCTCTCGAGGCTGTCGCCGCCGAGATCCGGGATGAGGGCGGCTCGGTGCGAACCGCCGTCGTCGATGCCCTCGATGCGGAGCAGATCACCGCCCATGCCGATCGGGTCGCCGCGAGCGCCGGGAGCATCGACATCAGCTTCAACGCCATCGGGCTGGGTGACATCCACGGCACCCCGCTGGCGGAGATGTCCCTGGAGGTCTTCGAGCGCCCGGTCGTCAACGCTGCCCGCACGATGTTCCTCACCACCCAGGCCGCGGCGCGGCAGATGATCAAACAGGGCTCGGGCGTGCTGCTGTTTTTCGGCGGCGACGACGGGCACGATCCCATCCGCGACTACTACATCGGAGGATTCCAGGTGGCCATGGGGCTCGTCGACACCCTGCGCCGGCAGCTTGCCGCCGAACTCGGCCCGCACGGCATCCGCGCTGTCACTCTGCAGACCGGCGGGATCGTCGAGGCGATCCCGGCTGAGGACGCCAGCCGTGACGCGATCGTGGACATGATCGTCGGCCAGACCATGCTCAAGCGCGCCGCGACCTTCGACGACGTCGGCAATGTGGCGGCCTTCGCCTGTTCCGACAAAGCCGCGTCCATCACCGCGGCCTCCATCAACATCACTGCTGGCGCCGTAGCCGATTGAGCCCGGCCGCTACTGCGCGGACTGGACCGGGGTGACGCGGCGCCGTGCGAGCAATACCGCGGCGAAGGCTGCCAGGATCAGCAGTGACGCGAGCGGGGGCCCGATCGGGATGCCCAGCATGAGACCGGCCACGCGGATCGGCTCGGAGGCCAGCAGAAGCCACCCGGCCCACTTCGGCACATCGCCTTGTTGCCGGAGCATCGCGATGGCGAGCACGATGCCGCCGCCCAGGGCGCCGAGGCCGAAGGCCGAGTAGAGCGCGACCTGGGTGACCAGTGTCTGCCCGTCGACCGCCGACCCGAACTGCTCCGGGCTGAGGTCGCTGCTCGCGACCAGCAGTGCCATCATCGAATCGGTGGACAGCACGAGAGCGCAGACATAGCCGCTCGCCATCATCCAGCCGCCCACCGCGGCCAGCCGCGGCGTGCGGTGCGCCAGCCGGGCCGTCACCGCCCAGATGCCGGGCACGATGAGCAGCACGGCCAGGATGCCGGTGCCGATGACCACTTCCGTGAGCACAGGATGCGTTGCTGCCACGGTGACGACCTCTGCCGTGGAAGCGGCATCGCTCCATCCCGGGGTGAAGTTGACCAGCGCATTGCCCAAGGCGAGCATGAGCGGCCCTCCGATGCCCGCCACTATCGCCCCGGGTATCAACCGTGGCTCACGGGGACGGCCGGCGTCTTCTGCTCGGTTGCTATGGAAAGTCGGGGCTGGGGTCGTGGCCATCACTCCTCCTGAGGGTTCGCGACCTGACCGGTCGATGGCACCGACGCTAGTGAGCGGCACCAGCCCCGCACATCGGCAGGATCGCCTATTCCGCGGCGCTGCGCGCGGCGGGACAATACCGGCATGGAGCGTGCGCGCGGGCACCACTGGGCGCGAATCATCGTGCCGTGCACGATCGGCGGAGCGGCCGTGTCGTGGTCGTTGACGCTGCCATGGCTGCAACCCGAGTTCAGTCTCGGGGTCGCAGAACGGATCCTGATGGCTGTGGCGGGAGCAGCCATCATCGTGACGGCGGGTCGCACCGGACCTCACGGGGCACTCCGCGCTGCCACATGGTGGCTGGGCGCCTTTGTGCTCGCGTATCCCGCCTTGCTGGGCGTTGGTGCCGCCTATCCGGGCAATGCCATCGCGGCCCTCGTGGGCGGTGCAGGTCATATCCCGCCTCTACTCCTGCTTCAGCTCGTCCCGGTTCTCGCGGCTACGGCCGCTGTCGGGCGGCGTCACCGGCGGTGGGAGATCACCGTGATCCTGGCCGCTTCCGTGACCACCCTCTGCACGGTTCTCGGCGGCCTGGATGCCCCCGGCGCTGGCGGCTTCGCGATCGCGGGTGCTGTCCTGTGGTCCGGCTCAGCCGGGATCGCCCCGGCGGCGACCTGGTCGGCCGTGCATTCGTGCGGGGGAGTGCGCCGCCGCCGGGCAGTGCTGTCCGCGCTCGCCGCCATAGTGCCCGTGGTGCTCCTCGTGTGGTGCGTCGCGCTCGGAGTGCTCGGGCAGGGCTTCGGCCTCGGTGACGACTGGTCGGTCTCCACGCTCATGACCGGTTTCTCCGTGAGCACGCTGCTGTGCGCCGTGCTCTCGCTCGGGGCGGCAACAGGCCCCGAGGACACCTGGTTGCTGCGCACGCGCACGCTCATCGGGGTGCTCGATGGCCTGCTCGCTGCGCTGGCGCTGCTGGTGGGGTCCCTGACGGCCCTCGCCTCATCGACGATGGCCGTGCCACCCAGCCTCTCCGTCGGCGTCGGTGCCGCAATGACGATTCTCGCAGCGGCGGGCTGGTGGCAGGCCCGGGCCTGGACTCGGCGGGTGGTCGATCCGGCCTCGACGCTGCGGAGAGAGCTCAGTGCCATGGGGGATGCCGCTGCCGGTCACCATCGCCAGGTCACCCTGCACGTCCTGCGAGGCTATGCCCGCGATCCCTCCCTGCTGGTGCGCTATCGCGCCGAAGCCACCTGGACGGATGAGGAACGAGAAGACGGAGGACCTGATGCCCCGACGGAGATCGTGCTGGCCATGGACGGGAACGGACAGTCTTGCGTCCTGGCGTCGGTGACCTTGCCCCGGGCAGCACGGCGCCTGGTCTCGCTGGGCGACTGCTCGGCCGTCCTGCACCCGGCACTGCTGGAGGCGCAGGCCGAGCAGGCCTCCCGACGGGCCGAAGCCGCCGCCGAGACTGAACGACGGCGTCTGTCCCAGAATCTGCACGACGGACTCCAGGGGCGGCTACTCGGTCTCGCGCTCAACCTCCAGCTCTCGGGTCGTGACCTCGATGACCCCGCCGCGCGCATCCTCATCGATGACGCGGTGGGTTCCCTTCGCTCGATCGTCGAGGACGTCCGCAGCCTGGGTGGCGGGCGGATCCCGGATGCCCTCGCCACGGGGGGACTGGAAGCGGCGCTCCGCGTTCTGCTCGCGCCCATCGTCTCGATGGTCGATCTGGACCTCCCCGGTACGCGGCTGGCACCCGCAGTGGAGGAGACCGCGTACTTCATCATCGGGGAGGCGGTGACGAATGCGCTCAAGCACTCGGGCGCTCACCACATCGGGGTCTGTGTCGACTCCGCCGTGGAAGGCGCGGTAGCCGTCACCGTGCGGGACGACGGAGGGGGCGGAGCCGATCCGAGAGCGGGCTCGGGGCTGCGGACCCTGTCGGAACGCGTGATGGCGGCCGGTGGCGCATTCGTGGTCCGGGACGGAACCGACGGCGGCACCGTGGTCGAGGCGGTGCTGCCGTGCGCATCGTGATCGCCGAGGACCAGGTGCTGCTGCGCGACGGCCTGGTGCGCCTGCTGGAGGGCGCCGGCCATTCCGTCGTCGCGCAGGTCGGGGACGCGCGCTCGCTCATCACCGAGGTGAACCGGCACCGGCCCGACCTGCTCATCGCCGACATCCGCATGCCGCCGGACTACACCGACGACGGCGCACGTGCGGTGCGGTACCTGCGCATCCGCTTTCCCTCGCTGGCGGTGCTGATGCTCACGCAGGTAGTCGACCCGGAGATGGCCGCCACGTTCGTCGCCGATGCCGCACCCGCCTTCGGCTACCTCATCAAGGACCATGTCCTCGATACCGAGAGCTTCCTCGATCGGGTGCAGGTAGTCGGTGACGGCGGCACGGCGATCGATCCCACCATCGTCGATCTGTATCTGAGCAGGACGCCCCCGAAGCTCGCCGCGCTGACGCAGCGTGAGGAGGACGTGCTGCGGTTGGTGGCTTCCGGGCGCAGTAACGCGGGCATCGCCGCGCAACTGGTCATCTCCCGTCGCACGGTCGACGCGCACTTGCGTGCCATCTTCATGAAGCTCGGCATCACGGCCGCGCCCGAGGATAACGCCCGCGTGCTCGCGGTGCGCGCCTGGCTGACCGCGGCTCCCTCATCCGCGGGACAGGGAAGTTCCGGCATTGCCACGAGGGGATAGACCGGTGCAGGATCTCAAGCAGGAACGGTAGGAGGAGCGAGCGATGAGTGAAACAGGACGAGACGTCGGCGAGGGAACGGAAGGCCGGAGATCCCTGGTCCGCGTCCACAACTTCTCTGTCTCCCTCGACGGGTTCGGAGTGGGGGAGGGCCAGCGGCTCGAAGAGCCCTTCGGCCACGCGGGACACCGCCTGCTCGAGTGGGCATTCCCCACGCGCACGTTCCAGCAGATGGGCTTCCATGGCAGCGACGAGGGTTCCGTGGGGGTCGACGAGGCTTTTGCCGGCCGGTGGGCCGCGGGCATCGGGGCGGAGATCATGGGACGCAACAAGTTCTCACCCCATCGCGGCCCGTGGGCCGATGAGGAATGGCGGGGCTGGTGGGGCGAGAATCCGCCCTTCCACACACCGGTGGTCGTCCTGACCCACCACCCCCGTCCGCCGCTGGAGATGGAGGGTGGCACGACCTTCCATTTCGTCGATGCGGAGCCCTCCGAAGCGCTCGAGCAGGCCCGTGCCCTGGCCGGTGGCCTCGACGTGCGCATCGGCGGTGGCACCACCACGATCCGGGAGTTCCTCCGGGCGGATCTGATCGACGAGATGCACATCGCCGTCGTGCCGATCCTCCTCGGCAGGGGAGAGCGGCTGTGGGACGGTCTGGAGGGACTCGAACAGCGTTTCGACGTCGAAGCGGTGGCCTCGCCCAGCGGTGTCGTCCATCTGTCCTTCTCGCGGCGCCGTCCTCGCCCCTGAGAGGAGCACTGGGCGCGCACGGGCCAGGCCCGGCATAGGATGCAGCACATGGCCATCACATTTGAGAATGTCGGCATCGCCGTGCGCGATCTCGAAGCCACGATCGTCTTCTTCACCGATCTCGGTCTCACGGTCCTCGGTCGTGACACGGTCAGCGGCGAGTGGGCGGACATTGCCGTCGGTCTCGACGGCAATCACGCCAGGATCGCGATGCTCCAGACGCCGGACGGCAATGGCCGGCTCGAACTCTTCGAGTACATCCACCCCGAGGTCATCGAGACGGAACCCACCCTCCCGCATGAGATCGGCATGCACCGCGTCGCCTTCTCCGTCGACGACCTCGACGCCGCCCTGGCGATCGCCGCGAAGCACGGTTGCCATCCCCTCCGAGGCGTGGCGACCTACGGGGACGTCTACAAGCTCACCTATCTCCGCGGCCCCAGCGGCATCCTCGTGATGCTCGCCGAGGAGCTGAAGAAGGGCTGAAGAAGAGCTGACAAGGCGTCTCCCCGCACCACGGGTGAGAGAGCGGGACCCCCCGCCCGCCGGGGCGATGCTGGAGGAGCCGGCTTGCACGCCTTCCGGCCGTCGTTGTAGCCTCACCGGGTTGCTTTTGCGAAGGTGGCTCACCTGCCTTCCTCCTTGTTCCAGTTTCCTCATCTCAGCGGGGTGTTTTCATCTTCCAGGTCATCTAGTCGTCCGTGTTCCTTCGCGTTCGAGCCGATCGAACGTGCTCGAAGGGGCGGACTTCGTGATGGTCTGAGTTGCGTCAACGCCCCGTTTTTCTGTCTTCATCCCCGGGTGCAGCTCTGCCGAGCGCCCCGGGTTTCGCGTTCACCGACCTCGGTCCGGCCGCCGGCGAGCTCCCCGATCCATAGATTCCATAGATCAGGAGCATCTCCACATCATGTCGAACCAGTCCGACGGCGGGCCGCGCGGATCCAGCGGCACGTCACTACGGTCCTCATCCGGGACCCCTTCCATCACCTCCGGCAAGGTGGCCCTCTCGGCCAAGATCGCCCTGGCGGTGGTCCTGGTGGCGGGGCTGATGAACGTCCTGGACCACTCCGTCGTGCTCAACGCGATCCCCACGCTCCAGCAGGCGCTCGGTGCGGAACCCGCTCAGGTGCAGTGGCTGACGGCCGGCTACGGCCTGGCCGTGGCTCTCGGGCTGATCACCTGCGGCCGGCTCGGTGACATCTACGGGCGGCGCCGGGTCTTCCTCATCGGCGCCAGTGTGTTCACCGCCGCCTCGTTGCTGTGCGGCATCGCGCTCTCACCCGAGCATCTGGTGGCCGCCCGGGTGCTCCAGGGAGCCGGGGCGGCGATCATGCTCCCGCAGGTCCTGGCGACCGTTCACGTGACCTTCGACGGCGAGAACCGCAGCAGGGCGTTCGGGCTCTACGGCGCGATCCTGTCGCTGGGCTCCGCGCTCGGCCGGGTCCTCGGCGGCGTCCTGGTCCAAGCCGACCTCTTCGGCCTCGGCTGGCGGACCATCTTCCTGATCAACCTGCCCATCGGGCTGGCCGTGGTCGTCCTGGGCCGGAGGTTCATCATCGAGTCCACCGCCGAGAAGGCCGAACGCCTCGACATCGTCGGTATGGTGCTGTCCGCGCTGGCCGTGGTGCTGATCGTCTTGCCACTCACGGAAGGCCCGTCCCATGACTGGCCGCTGTGGTCGTTCGTGATGCTCGCGGCCAGTTTCCTGATCGCGGGGATCTTCATCGCGCAGCAGCGGTGCAGGCAGCACCGTTCGCCGCTGGTCGTGCTCTCCATCTTCCGGGGCAAGGCCTTCCCCGCGGGTCTGTGCGCGCAACTGCTGTTCGGACTGCTGTCCGGGATGTTCTTCATCACCTGGACCCTGTACCTGCAACGCGGACTGGACATGAGCCCGATCCAGGCGGCCATGGCCTTCGTGCTGCTCACCCTCGGGGAGATGGCGGGTGTGGCGGTCGCCGTCAGGACCGCGGGACGGCTTGCCCGTCGCCTGCCGCAGACCGGAGCGGTGCTCGCGCTGGTGACGGTGGTCGCCTATGCGGCGCTCGTCGACGGCCTCCAGGACGAGCTGACCCTGCTGGGCATGGCGGTGCTGCTGCTCGTGCTCGGCTCGGCCTTCGGCATGATCGGCGGCCCGCTTGCGGACCTCGCGCTGTCGGAGATCCCGGAGGAGAACGCAGGCTCCGCCTCCGGCCTGTTCAGCACCTCCATCCATCTGGGGATGGCTCTGGGCACGGCGCTGACCGCGCTGGCGTTCTTCTCCGTCACCGGTGGCTCCTTCGACGGCGCGGCCAACCGGGAAGGCTTCACCGGTGTCCTCTGGTGGATCGCGGGGGCGTTCGCGGTTCTCTGGGGGCTGATGTTCTTCCTCCCGGGCCGCGCTAAGGTCGAGTCAGAAGCCGGCTGAGCAGATCCCGCAGATCCCGCAAATCCTGCGGTGACGCACCCGGTCCGCCGGCACCATCGATCCGGAAGAACCATCCCATGAGCCACTCAGACCCCCGGAATCCCGCGGTGAGCGTGCGGTCGATCGCCACGGCGGTGCCGCCCACCTGCCTGGCCCAGGACGACGTCCGCGATCTGTTCGCGGGCCAGGAGGGTCTGAGCCCCCTGGCCCGCAGACTGGTGAGATCGGTCTTCAACGCCTCGTCGATCGAGCACCGCTATACGGCGGTGCGGGATCTGGGCGGCGCGGTCGCGGAAGAGGCGGAGTTCTACGACGCGGCGAGCGGGAGGATCCTGACCCCGTCCACGGGAGGCCGCAATGCGGTCTACACGCGGGAGATCCAGCCGCTGCTCGTGGACGCGGCCGCCCGGGCCATCGACGAGGCGCCCGGCCTGGGCCCTGCGGACATCACCCATGTCATCACGGTCTCCTGCACCGGCTTCTTCGCTCCGGGACCCGACTACGTGCTGGTGCGGGATCTCGGGCTCGACCGTTCTGCCCGCCGGCTGCACGTCGGGTTCATGGGCTGCTACGGAGCGTTCCCCGCGCTGCGGGCCGCTGTCTCGACCTGCCGGGCGGAACCGGAGGCGACGGTGCTCATCGTGTGCGCCGAACTGTGCACGCTGCATCTGCGCTCCTCCGGCGACTCGGACACGATCGTCGCCTCCTCGGTCTTCGGTGACGGGGCCGCCGCAGCGGTGGTCTCCGCCCGCCCCGCGCCTGAGGGGACGCCATTGCTGGAGATCGAGGCGCTGGAGACGATGCTCACCGACGACGGCGAGGCCGAGATGGCCTGGACGATCGGGGACCTCGGCTTCGAGATGGTGCTCTCCAGCTACGTCCCGCGCATCCTGGAGGCGCAGATCGCCGACGTGCTGCAGCCCCTCTTGGACCGGGTGCCGGAGACCGGCGGCACTGACTGGCCGGAGATCGAACGATGGGCCGTGCACCCCGGCGGCCGGGCGATCCTGGACCGGGTGCAGCACGCGCTGGGGCTCTCAGATCAGCAGCTGGCTCCTTCACGGGCGGTGCTGCGCGACTACGGCAACATGTCCAGCGCCACCGTGCTGTTCATCCTGCGGCGCATCCTTCATGGCGAGGACGGTGGCGGCGAGGACGGCATTGGTGGGGACGCCGGCAACGGTATCCGTCAGGGCGACGACGCCGCGAGGCCCGCGCCGGCACCGGAACGCGTTGCCGCCGTGGCGTTCGGACCGGGGCTCACGGTGGAATCGGCCCTGTTCACCCGGAGGAATGCGGCATGAGAGGTACCGGCCTGGCGCAGCGGGATACCGAGTCACGGGAGCTGATGGACGACCCGGACTGTGACCTCGCCCGGCTCGAGCGCACCTACGGCCAGTTCACCACCGTGAACCGGCTGGTCTCCGGCTGGCGGCGGATCTACACGAAGCGGATCCGGCCGCGCCTGGCATCCGACAGGCCCACCTCGCTGCTGGACATCGGTTTCGGCGGCGGGGACATCCCGCGCCGCCTCACGTCCTGGGCGAAGCGGGACGGGCTGCTGCTGCGTACGACGGCGATCGACCCCGACCCCCGGGCCATCGACTATGTGCGCCGGCTGCCGGACGACGGAGTGCGGTACGAACAGGCCTCCAGCGCCGACCTGGTGGCCCGCGGCGACCGCTACGACCTGGTGATCTCCAACCACCTCCTGCACCATCTGGACGCCCCCTCACTGTCCGCTCTGCTGGAGGACAGCCTGGCCCTGTCACGGGGGCCGATCATCCACAACGACCTCTCCCGCAAGTACACCAGTTACGCCGTGTACGCGGTTGCCGCACTGCCGTTCTCCCGCGGCTCGTTCGTCCGCCAGGACGGGTTGCTCTCCATCCGCCGCAGCTACCGGCGGCACGAGCTGCAGGAGGCCGTGCCTCCGGGGTGGCGGACGGAGCCGGCCTTCCCGCAGCGCCTGCTGCTCACCCGGGAAGGTGCCGATCGATGAACCATCGCCGCAAGAACAACCGGGTGACCCGCCGCCTGATAACGGCCGCGAGCGCCAGCTATACGGCGAACGCGGCCTTCGGCGCCGCCGTCGCGACCGGGCTGATCGACAACGGGCGCATCCGCTGGGTCCATCACGCCCTCTTCACCACGACGGTCTCGATGACCACGATCGCGCTCGCCGCCAGTGCGGTCCAGCGGCAGCGGGCCGGTCTTGCCCTGCTGCCCGCCGTCGGCCCGCTGGCGGTGCTGCCGTATCTTGGGGGAGACGTGTGCCGGCATGCCGCCGTGGCAGGGTCGGCCGCACCGTTCTTCGCAACCGCTCTCACTATGGTCTGGAGAAGTCGCTGATGGAGTTCCTCGACGTCGTGCGTCGTCGTAAGACGACCAATGGAGCGTTCCTGCCCGACCCTGTCTCCGAGGAGCACCAGCGATTGCTGATGGAGGTCGCCGGGCGTGCCCCGTCGCAGCTGAACAGCCAGCCGTGGCGGTTCGTGATCGTCGAGGAGCGCCCGACGATCGAGGAGATCGCGCGGATCAGCGGAGAGAGCATGACCGAGGCGATGTCCAACGGCACCTTCTTCGAGCGCTACAAACCCTATTTCCGGTTCAGCAAGGCGGAGATGGAACGCCGCCGGGACGGGATGCTCTTCGATCGCCTGCCCGCCCCGCTGCGCCCGTTCACCCATCAGGTGTTCACCGGGCGGGGCCAGAAGCTCATGAACACCCTGCGCGTGCCGCAGAGCCTGGGGGAGGAGAACCGCAAGCTCGTCGCGGGGTCCCCGCTGCTGCTCGGGGTGATGCTCGATCGTTCCGAGTACCGCCCCGGTGAGCTGTCCTCGTTCTACTCGGTGTTCAGCATGGGGGCGGCGATGGAGAACGTCTGGCTCACCACCGTGGAACTCGGCATGGGCATCCAGTTCGTCTCCTTCCCGATGGAGGTCCCCGGCCGCTGGGAGCAGATCGTCCGCCTGCTCGAGGTCCCGGATGACCTTGAGCTGATGGCCGTCTACCGGCTCGGCTACCTGCCCTCCGAGCAGCGGCGCCCTCCGATCGACTGGACCAGTGCGCAGCGCAAGCGGCCCTCGCAGTACGTCTTCCGCGGTACCTGCTCCACCCCGCAGCAGGGGTGGGACGACTCGCAGGGTGCCGGGGCCGCGTCCTGACCCGGGTCAGGACGCGGCAGGGAGGCGCCTCGCGTACGCGTCCGTGACGACACGTTGCGCTGCGGCCCTCAGGACTGTGCGTCCACCCGCTCCTGCTTCGCCACAGCATTGGCCTGGGCGACGTCGTAGGTGATGCCGAGCTCCAGGAGACGCTTCGACTCGAGGCGGCGGACCGGGCCGGCGCAGGCGACGGCGACGATCGAGACCACGGCGAGCGCGATCAGGTAGATCGCAATCGGAACCCAGGAGTTGTTGTACTGCGAGAGCAGCCAGGTCGCGATGAGCGGGGCGGTGCCGCCGGCCAGCGCCGCGCCCACCTGGTAGCCCAGGGTCACTCCCGTGTAGCGGACTCGGGTGCTGAAGATCTCCGAGGTCAGCGTGCCGATCGTCGCGGTGACGGGAGGCCAGAAGATGCCCAGGCCGATGATGACCGCGGCGTACAGCGCCCAGTTCATGTGCATTCCGAGGAGCATGAAGAACGGGGCCGCGAAGAGGCCGATCAGCACCGTCCCGGTGATGAACAGGACCGGTCGTCCGGTCGTGTCCGAGAGCCTGCCCATGATCGGGATCATGATCGTGCTGACCAGCGCGCCCGCGCTGACGGCGTTGAGCACCATCGAGCGCTCGAAGTCCAGGATGCCCGTGGCGTAGCTGACCACGAAGGTCGCGAAGATGTAGAACGGGGCGGTCTCGATCACCTTGGCGCCGATGGCCACGAGGACCGAACGCCAGTGGTAGCGCAGCGTCTCGCCGATGGGCAGCTTGGCGACGTCCCCGCTCTCCTTCGCGGCCTGGAACGCCGGGGTCTCGGCCAGCCCGCTGCGGATCCAGAGGCCGACCAACACCAGCACGATGGAGGCGATGAACGGCAGGCGCCATCCCCAGCTTTCGAACATCGCGGTGGGCAGGGAGCTGACGGCCGCGAAGGCGAGAGTCGCCAGGAGCATGCCGATGGTGATGCCCATCTGGGGTACGGACCCGAACAGGCCGCGGCGGTTCTCGGGCGCGTACTCATAGGCCAGCAGCAGCGCGCCGCCCCATTCCCCGCCGATGGCGAGGCCCTGGATGATGCGGCACAGCACCAGCAGCACCGGCGCCAGCAGGCCCACCTGGTCGAAGGTGGGAAGCAGCCCTATCGCCACCGTCGCTCCACCCATCAGTGAGAGCGTGATGACGAGCGTCTTCTTCCGCCCGATCTTGTCGCCGATGTGCGCGAAGATCACCCCGCCGAAGGGGCGGATGAAGAAGGTCAGGGACAGCGAGACGTAGGAGAGCATCAGGGAGACGAGCGGATCGTCCGAAGGGAAGAAGAACCTGTCGAAGACGATCGCCGCCGCGGTGGCGTACAGGAAGAAGTCGAACCATTCGATGGCGCTGCCGCTGAGGCTTCCGATGAAGACCTTGCGGTTGATCGTGGCCTGCCCTTGAGGCGGCTGTGTGCTGGTCATGCTGTGCTCCTTTGTGCAAGGGGTCGTCTGCAAGAGAGGGTCGTCTGCAAGGGGTCGATGCTGAAGCCGTTCGCGCCCCGATCAGAGCGGGCGCGGGCGAGTCGCAGATTCCAGCGAGTGAATATACGCAGAGCGTAATCGGCCCGGGGTCGCCGGCCGGATCAAGAGTGTGAGCGATCGTGGTTAAGGACGTGTTTCGCCTGCGCCGGGTCCATGGACTGGGCGGGATGCCGCATACTTCCTGGTATGAGCCCCTCCACGTCCTCGTCGCGTTCGTACCTCACCCGGCCGATCACCTGGATCGTTGTCGTCGCGGTGATCCTGGTGCTGATCGCGGGCGTGGTGATAGGAACTCGGATCTACGCCTCGAGCCAGAACGACGCCGCACCGGAGGCCTTCGCGAGCTCCACGGCGCTGCCCGACGCGGAGCCCGGTAGCGCCGACGGGTCCTGGACGGTGGCCGACGGTTCGGAGGCGGGGTACCGCGTCGATGAGGTCCTGAACGGGGAGGACGTGACGGTGGTGGGGCGTACGGGCGATGTCACCGGCACTGTCGAGATCACCGACTCGGCGCTCACGGAGGGTCAGGTCCTCGTGGACCTGAGCACGGTCACGACCGACTCGGATCAGCGCGACCAGTACTTCCGCTCGCAGGCGGTGAATACCTCCATCCATGCCGATGCCACGTTCACCCTCGATGGCCCGGGGGACCTGGGTGACCTCGCCGAGTCGGGCAGCGCGACCGTCACCGTCCCCGGATCACTGGAGATCAACGGCACCACACAGCAGGTCGAGGTCGAGCTGCACGTCACCCGCACGCCGGAGGGAACCCTGGCCGTCTCCGGGGCCACTGACCTCACCTGGTCCGACTACGGCGTCGAGGCTCCGGACCTCGGTTTCGTGAGCGTGCAGGAGACGGGCCAGATCGAGTATTCGCTGATTCTCACCGAGGGGTGAGCCGGTCACTCCTGCTCAAGGTTGAAATGGCTCGCCAGCCTGTCGAGCGTGAATTTCTGGCGTAGTTTGCCGGCGCTGTTCTGGTTTGCGAACATGCCCTTCTCCCAGTACGCCTGAGATTTCGGCACGGTGGTCTCCCACCGGACCGGGACGATGTATTCCGAGAATTCGTCCGCAGTGGATGGGTCACCTTGGACGTGCTGATATTTGCCGGTCAGGTCATGGTCCGCCAGCGGGGTCCAGCTCCCCTCGACATTGACCTGAGCGTCGGAGAACGGCACAGCCTCCCCGATGGTCTCACCCACGCCCACGTAGCCGTGCTTGGGGACGTGCACGAAGACTCTCGCGCCGACCGGCAGGCTGCGCAGAGTCCGCGAATACCATTGACCGCCCCCGGCTGATACGAATCCGAACCGCCGGGCGTCCTCCCAGTCCCGCGCGTTATCGTCGCTGAACGTGACGAACCAGTCCTGCCCGTTCCACGCGGCCCGTTTGCTGACCTTGCGCCCGGAATCTTGGTCCGAGGATTCGGCGTCGGAGGCCAGCCACGACCTCGCCAGGTAGCGCCGCTCGCCGTCTTCCAGGTAGGAGAAGAAGACCGCGTTGATCGGTACCCCGAACCCGCGCAGGTAAGTCACGATCCGTTCGGAACTCTCATCGAGGCCGGAGGCCACGATCGTCATGGCCAGGTCCTTATTGAGCTCATCGGGTGCTGGGGCACCGAACAGCTCGCTGAAGGCCTGCTCGAACTCGAGGTTAGTTTCGATCTCCTGGAAATGGCGGTTGGCGAGGTCGATGATGAATTCCCGGTCCAGCCCCGTGGCCCACAAGCCGTAGTCCAGGATCTGGGCGACGACTTCACGAGGTGTGCGATCGCGTTTCAACTCCAGCAGGTGCAGATTCCCGTCGCTATCCATGGCCAGCAGGTCTATCCATTTGTTGTAGGAAGTCCGGACTTGCCTACCGATCACCAATAATTGCTGGCCGAGAAGTGAGGAGTCCTGTTCGAGGAACGATTCCAGTTCTGCTTCCGACGGCAGATGACCAAACGGCAGGCGCCGTGGTTTGTCCTCGTCAAGGCGCCAGACCCCCATTTCAATGGGCATGAATTTCGACCTCCGCATGAATAGACCAGGTATTGACTCTGCTCAAAATAGCCTACGGGGGGTGAACGCCTATTCGGGACGGTCGGCGCTGAGGACACCCAGCCACCACGAGGGGGAGGCGGCGAGAACGGTGCGGGCGGCGGCGTCGGCCTTGCTCAGATCACCGGTCCTCAGCCACTCCTCGATCGCGGCGACCGTGCCCGCCGAGGCGTAGGCCACGAGCATCTTCGCGTGCAGGTCCGCGGGGATCCTGGGATCCGCAGAAGGGGCGATCTGGGGGTGCGCCGCGAGGTGCTCGTGCAGTCCGCCGGCGATGCTGTCGATCAGGACATCTCGGACCGGGCCGATGAGTCGGGAGCCGAGGGCGTTCCGGTAGATCTCCGCGTGCCGCACGATGTGTGCGAGCAGTTCCCGTTCGGCGTCGTCGAAGACGGTGCCGCCTCGGGCGACTGAGGCGGGCAGGCCCGTGGTCGAGCGGGCGATGAGCTCTTGCAGCTCCTCTCCGAGGAAGCCGGCCAGCAGCCGCACCGGGTCCGCGCCGTGCCGGTAGACGGTGTCGCGCGTGACTCCTGCCTCCCGTGCCACCTCTGCGACGGTGATCTGCTCGATCGGCTTTCCGGCCGCGAGCCGGTACATGGTCTCGCGCAACCGGTGACGTGTGCGGAGCTGTCGGGGGTCCATGACTCCATCCTATTTATCAGTCACATGCATTATAGTTGGGGATGCGGGGCAGCCCCGATCAGGCCCCCGCGCTGGCGGGTAATGAGGCCCGTCGGGGGAGCATTCGAGGAGAACCATCATGAAGGCAGCTCGTTTCCACGCTCAAGAGGACCTCCGCATCGAGGACATCGAAGAACCGGTTCCCGGTCCCGGTGAGGTGAAGATCCGCAACGCCTATTCGGGGATCTGCGGTTCGGACCTGCACTTCTACTACGCCCCGGAGGCATCTGGGGTGAACATCAACGAACCTCATCCCATTACCGGCGCCAAGCCGCCGCAGGTCCTCGGTCACGAGTTCTCGGGCACCGTGGTCGAACTCGGTGACGGCGTCGACGGCGTCGAGGTCGGTGACCGCGTGGTGGTCTGGCCGATCTACTACTGCGGGAGCTGCGCGGCCTGCGGGAAGGGCATGTACAACATATGCCGCACCATCGCGTTCCATGGGCTGAGCTCGAACGGGGGAGGCATGGCCGAGTTCACGACCATTCCCGCCTCGAAGGTCCATGTCCTCCCCGAGGGCGTGGATCTGCGAATGGGCGCACTCGTCGAGCCCATGGCGGTCGCCTGGCACGCCGTGGAAGCCAGCGGTATCCAGGCCGGTCAGACGGCGATGATCATCGGCGCCGGGCCGATCGGCATCGGGGTGTGGTTCGCTCTTCGGGCCCACGGTGTCGAGACCGTGATCGTCTCCGAGCCGAGCGATGAGCGGCGTGCCGCGATCGAGGGCGTAGGTGCGGATCTCGTCGTCAATCCCATGGCGCAGGACCTCGCCGCGCGGGTGCAGGAGGAGACCGGCGGTCGTGGCGTGGACGTCGCATTCGACGCCGCAGGCATCGGGCCCGCGCTCAGCGGCGCGCTCACCCAGCTGGCTCCCGGTGGCCGGGCGATCGTCGTGGCGATCCACGAGCGCCCCACCGAGATCCAGCCGACCCAGTTCGTCATGGGCGAGACCGGCATCAGCGGCACCCTCGCCTACTTGCCGGAGGACTTCGACGCCGTCATCCAGGCCATGGCCGACGGGAAATACACCTCCGAGGGGTGGGTCTCCGAGGTCAGCCTGGACGGCGTCGTCGACGCGTTCCACGCATTGCGCTCCGGCCGGCGCATGAAGGTCCTCGTCCGGGCGGACTAGGCCGCCGGCGCTCCGGTGGTCGAGCGGACCACCAGGGTGGGGAACGAGGTGCGCCACTCGGACGGCGCCCCCGGTGCCTCGATCCGCCGCAGGGCGAGTTCGGCGGCGCTGCGTCCGAGGGCCACACCGTCGACGTCGACGGTCGTGAGCGAGGTGCCCGGCGCCTTGCTCAGCGAGCTGTTGTCGTATCCGATCACGGAGACGTCCCGTCCCGGGGTGAGCCCGCGCAGCGCGAGGGCGTCGAGCACGCCCATGGCGGCCTGGTCATTGTGGGCGAAGATGGCGGTGGGCGCGTCGGCGCCGTCGAGCAGTGCCCCCGCGTCCTTCGCAGCGGTCTCCCGGGAGTAGGTGGTCTGGACCACCTGGGGCCGCAGTCCCGCTGCGGCGATGGTCTCCATGTATCCGTGGCGGCGATCCATGTAGCCGTCCGACGGCGGGTTCGCCAGGAACGCGATCCTGCGATGGCCCAGATCGATGAGGTGTTCCGTCGCGGCCCGCGCTCCATGCCTGTTATCGGAGACGACGCTGTCCACGTCCGCGACGCCCCGAAGCACGCACACCATGGGCACGCGCTCGGCGATCGTCCGTACCTCGGTATCGGGTAGCTGCAGCCCGAAGGCGACGACGACGTCGACCCGGCTCTGCGCGAGCGTCTCGAGCGCTTCAGCGTCCCGGCCGCCGTCGAGGGCGCCGACGCCGAGCACTAGATGCTTGTGCGCCTCATCCGCGACGGCGCGCGTGCCTTCGTAGAGATCTGCGAAGAGGTCGTTGTGCAGGTCCTGCAGGAACACGCCCAGGGTGTTGCCGCCGTGACCTGCCAGCCTGGCCGCCACGCGGTTGGGGACATAGCCCAGTTCACGGCCGGCGTGGAGGATGCGTTCCCTGGTCTCGGTGCTGACCCCGGGGCGGTTGCGGTACGCCAGGGACACGAGGGCCCGTGAGACGCCGACGTGTCTGGCCACGTCCTCCATCGTTATCCGCATCATGGGCCCATCCGTTCTCGACAAATACCCTTATTGACTGTACAAACTAGAGCGCTCTAGTCTAGATTCGTTCCATCAGCCGCAGCAAAGGAGCTCACTGATTCTCATGCCTACCTCACCACAGGACGCGCCGCGCGTCGGCATCGCCCCCGATTCCTGGGGCGTGTGGAACGCCGTCGACGACGCTCAGCCGGGACCCGAGCAGTACCTGCGCGAGGTCGCCGAAGCCGGGTACCACTGGACGGAACTCGGCCCGTACGGCTACCTCGGCACCGATCCGGACAAGCTCGCAGACGACCTCGAGCGTCACGGCCTCGCTCTTTCCGCCGGCACCGTCTTCACGGGGCTGCACCGCGGACCCGGAGCCATCGAGGGTGCCTGGGCCGATGTCCGGCAGGTCGCGAGTGTGGTCAAGGCCCTCGGCGGCCAGTACGTCATCACCATCCCCGAGCTCTGGGAGCGTGCGGCCGACGGCGGCGTGACCGGGCATCGCACCTTCGATTCCGGCGAATGGAGCAGCTTCCTGGCCGGTCACGACGAGATCGGCCGGCGACTTCTCGAAGAGTTCGGGCTGCGCCAGCAGGTCCACTCGCATGCCGAGAGCCCGATCGGCTCCTATCGTGAGGTCGTCCGCCTGCTGGAGGGCACCGATGAGCGCTACACGAATCTCTGCCTGGATACCGGTCATCTGGCCTACTACTTCGGCGACAACGTGCGGCTGATCCGCGAGCACCCGTCCCGGATCGGGTACCTGCACCTCAAGCAGGTCGACCCCGACTACCTCGCCCACGTGCTCAAGAACGACATCTCCTTCGCCGAGGCCGTCGCCGAAGGCGTCATGGTCGAACCACCCCATGGCGTGCCGGGATACGGGCCGGTGCTCTCCGAGGCCGCTCAGCATACCCCCGGCATCTTCGCCGTCATCGAACAGGACATGTATCCGGTCGGAGACTTCTCCAAGCCCCTGCCGATCGCCCGCCGGACGCGCGAGTACATCGAGGGTTGCGGGGGACCTGCCAGGTTCCGGTGACGTCCGCGCATAAGCTGTCGCGCTCTAGTTCCGGTGGTCGATCCACACTTCTCTCTTCTCCTGCATCTTCGTCGCAGTTCCTCCTCCATCTCTTCATCCGTTCCCTTCCCGTTCCATGTACAAATTCCCGTTCCACGTACAAAGGAGTCCTCCCATGACCACTGCCCCCATCCGCGTCGGCGTCATCGGTGCCGGAATGGCCGGCCAGGCCCATGCCTTCGGCTACCGCAACGCCATGATGTCCGTGGGATCCGAGATCAACGTCGATCTGGTGACCATCGCAGACCCCAACCTGGCCCTCGCCGAATCGGTGGCGCGGCGCTACGGGTTCCGCAACGCGACGGCGGACGTGGACGCACTGATCGACAGCGACGTCGATGCGATCAGCGTGGCCCTGCCCAACTTCCTGCACGCCGAGATCCTGCCGAAGGTCATCGCCTCGGGTAAGCACCTGTTCGCCGAGAAGCCGATCGGCTGCACCCCCGGGGAGTCGGCATCGTTGCAGGCACTCGCCGAGCAGTCCCCGGCCGTGACCGGCGTCGGCTTCTCGTTCCGCCGCCTCCCGGGTCTCGCCGCGCTCGCACAGGCGGTCGGCGAAGGACGTCTGGGGGAGATCCATACGGTTCGCGGTTCCTACTACGCGGATTACGCGGCCGACCCCGCCGGCGCGCTCTCCTGGCGTTACTCGCAGGAGCAGTCCGGGGGAGGGGCGCTGCTGGACATCGGCGCGCACGCGATCGACGCTCTCCAGTTCGTTGCCGGTCCCATCGGCGAGGTGCTCAGCGCCACGCTGCGCACCGTGATCGCCGAGCGCCCGATCCCCGTTCAGGGGGCGATCGGCCACGGAGCATCGACCTCGACGGAGACCGGCCCGGTCACCAACGACGACACGGCTCTGCTGAACGTGGGGTTCACGGGCGGGGCCGTTGGACAGATCGCGCTGAGCAGGATCGCGACGGGCACCCCGAATGCCCTGACCGTGGAGGTCATCGGCACCCGGGGGAGCGGGTCGTTCAACTCGATCTCCTCGGGAGAGTTCCACCTGTTCGAGGACGGCGCGGTCGATGCCGCCTACAACGGGCCGCGCCGGATCTTCACGGGCCCGGCCCACCCCTACTTCACCGACGTCGCGGCCATGCCCGGCGCCGGTGTGGGCACGGGCTACGCCGAGGCCTTCACCGCTGAGATCCAGGAGTTCCTGCGCTCTGTCTCATCGGGCCGGCAGATGGACACCGATTTCGCCACGGCCACCGAAATGATGAACGTCGTGGGTGCCGCGCTCGAGTCGAGCCGACTCGGTACCGGCGTCGCGGTAGCGCCTGCCCGATAGGCGCCCATCCGTATTCCGCTAGCCAGGGACCGCGGCAGAACGCTCACCGAACGTCCCAGGCCAGCGCCTTGATCGTGTGCGAGAACGCGCACACCGGCAGCCGATCGTCAGTGCCGACACCGCTGCCAGCTCTATCACTCAGACGAGGGAGTCATCATGAGTTCCGAATTACCCACTCCGGCGGGGACCAAACTCCCGCCGCTGACGGACGGTCCCCATCGCAAGCGCCTGGGCATCGTCGCCATGATCGCCACCATCGGCGGGCTGCTGTTCGGCTACGACACCGGCGTGATCAACGGCGCCCTGCGCCCCATGTCCGAGGAACTCGGCCTCACGCCGCTCACGGCGGGAGTGGTGACCAGCTCGCTGCTGTTCGGGGCGGCCTTCGGTGCCATCTTCGGCGGCAAGCTCTCCGACGCTAGAGGTCGTCGCAGCACCATCCTGCTGCTGTCGCTGGCGTTCCTGGCCGGCACGATCATCGTCGTCGCGGCCCCGAATTTCGGCATCATGGTCATCGGCCGTATTGTCCTCGGCCTCGCCGTGGGCGGGGCGTCCACCGTGGTGCCGGTCTACTTGGCGGAGCTCGCACCGTACGAGATCCGTGGCTCCCTGGCGGGCCGCAATGAGGTGATGATCGCCGTCGGTGCCTTCGCGGCCTTCGCCGTGAACGCCCTCATCGGCAATCTGTGGGGACACATGGACAGCGTGTGGCGCATCATGCTGGCGATCTGCGCGATCCCCGCCGTCGGGCTGTTCGTCGGCATGCTGCGCATGCCGGAATCCCCGCGGTGGCTGGTGGAGAAAGGTCGTCACGACGAAGCACTCGCCGTGATGAAGACCGTCCGCCCCGAGGATCGGGCGATCGCCGAGCTCGGGGACGTCGAGCACGTGGCCGAGGAGGAGGAGAAGCAGCACGCCATCGGGCTCAAGGCCGTCTTTGAGAACAAGTGGCTGGTCCGGATCCTGCTGATCGGCATCGGCGTGGCCGTCTTCCAGCAGCTGACCGGTATCAACACGATCGTCTACTACGGCCAGACCGTCCTGATCCAGGCCGGCTTCGATGCCAACGCCGCGCTCATCGCGAACGTGGTCCCCGGGCTCATCGGCGTGGTCGGCAGCATCGTGTCGCTCTACCTGATGGACCGAGTCAACCGCCGGACCATGTTCCTCACGGGATACGGCCTGGTCACCCTGTGCCACATCCTCATCGGCACCGCGGCACTGGCCCTCCCGGACAGCACCGCCAAGCCGTACGTCATCCTGACGCTGGTCGTCCTGTTCGTGGGCTCCATGCAGACCTTCCTGAACGTCGCGACCTGGGTGATCCTCTCGGAGATCTTCCCGCTGCACATGCGCGGGCTCGGCATCGGAATCGCCGTGTTCTGCATGTGGATCGCGAACGCGACCCTGGGCCTGTTCTTCCCGACGCTCGAGGCGGCCATGGGACTGTCGGTCTTCTACCTCCTGGCCGCGTTCAACTTCGTTGCGCTGCTCTTCATGCTCAAGCTGCTGCCGGAGACGCGAGGCCGTACGCTCGAATCCATCGAGGTGGGCGTGACGACCGGCCAGATCTACATAGTCAACAAGTAGCCGCACGGCATCTGCCAGGTGCCCCGGCCCGATCCGCGCAGTACGGGCGGGTCCGGGGCCCGGGCGGATCCGCACGACAAGGGGCATTATGACGACGACTCACTCCGCCGACGGCGCTGTGCCGCTGGATCGTGTGTGGCCCGACGAGTTCTTCACCGACCTCGACCACAACTGCCCTGTTCCCCTCTACTACCA
Organism: Kocuria coralli; assembly: GCF_008831305.1. Lineage (GTDB taxonomy): Bacteria > Actinomycetota > Actinomycetes > Actinomycetales > Micrococcaceae > Kocuria > Kocuria coralli. Next base: position 159,203 of record NZ_ML708615.1, on the reverse strand, counting down.
GGTATCCACCCGCCTCGAGCGGGCCATCTGCGACGGCGATATCCCCGCGGGGGCACGGCTCGAGAACGAGGTCGCCATCGCCCAGCGCCTGGGGGTCTCCCGCGCGACGGCGAGGAGGTCCATCCAGGCGCTCGTCGACAAGGGCCTGCTCGTGCGCCGGCGCGGCATCGGCACCCAGGTGGTGCAGGGGCAGGTGCCGAGGCCTCTCGAGCTCTCGAGCCTCTACGACGAGCTCAAGGACACGGATCATGCCCCGGCTACCCGGGTGCTTCTTCATGAAGTCCTTCCCGCGACCGGGCCCATCGCGGAAAGACTCCGGGTCCCGGAGGGCGACGACGTGCTCCACATACGTCGCCTGCGGACCTCCGACGGCGGCCCGGTCGCGATCCTCGAGAACTATCTGCCCGGCGGTTTCCTCGATCTCAGCGCTGGGGAGCTCGCTGCTCAGGGGCTCTACCAGCTGTTCCGCGCACGCGGCGTCGCGATCCGCGTGGCCAATCAGGCCGTCAGCGCCAGGCTCGTCGACGCGGAGGAGGCCGACCTGCTCGGCATCGCGTCCGGCGACCCCGTCCTCACGATGGAGCGCATCGCCTTCGACGACCCAGGAGACGTGGTCGAGTACGGCACCCATTGCTACCGCCCGGACCTGTACGCCTTCGAGACCACGCTGGTCGCCAAGTGACCTGACCTTCCTGCGGAGATGTCCGCGCAGACGGGACTAGATCCAGGGATGTTTTTCTCCCCCTCACATCCGGCGGGGGGAAGGGGAGAATGCAGGCATGGCTGGCGATACGAAGATGAACGAGCTCGGCACGTTCCTCAAGACCCGCCGGGGCGAGCTCACTCCCCGTGATGCGGGGCTTCTGGAGGGCGCCGGTGCGCGGCGAGTCGCCGGGTTGAGGCGGGAGGAAGTGGCGCGGCTGGCCTCGATCAGCACCGACTACTACACCCGTATCGAACAGGGCCGGATCAGGGTCTCCGCACCGGTCCTCAACACCCTGGCGGACGTGCTGAAGATGGACGAGGACCAGCGCCGCTACCTGTTCAGTCTCGCGGGCAAGCCCTCGAGGCGCGCTCCCCGGCGGACGACGCAGAAGGCCCAGCCGCAGCTGCAGCGTCTTCTCGACGATCTCCCGACCACCCCGGCGATCGTGATGGGCCGCAGGATGGACGTCCTGGCCTGGAACCGGCTCGCGGCAGCGATGATGGTCGACTTCGCACAGATCCCCGCCAAGCAGCGCAACTACGTGCGGATCCTGTTTACTCACCCGGTCATGCGCGCCCTCTACGCCGATTGGGAGTCAGTGGCCCAGACCGCGGTAGCGCAGCTGCGCATGGAGGCGGCGAAGTACCCCGACGATCCCCGCCTCACTGCTCTTGTCGGTGAACTGTCCGTGCAGGACCCCCAGTTCAGGCAGTGGTGGGCCGCCCGGGCGGTCAAGAGCCTGACCACCGGCACCAAGACGCTCAACCACCGGGTGGCCGGCGAGCTGGTGCTCGACTGGGACACTCTCGTCGAAGCCCACGACGCCGAGCAGCAGCTCGTGGTCTGGACCGCGCCACCGGAAAGCCCCACCTACGAGGCACTGCGCTTCCTCGCCTCATGGGCCGCCGGGGATGAGGAGGACGTGTACCTCGATCACGGAGGACATGAGACCCACCCGCACAAGAAGGAGTACGCCGAATGACGAACAGGCCATTCATCTTCTGCCACATGCTCACCTCTCTCGATGGAAAGATCATCGGCAAGTACATGAGCACCCCGGAGGCTTCGGCCGCAGGCGGCGTGTTCTACGACCTCGCGTTCGGCGACACCCCGCACTACCGCCACCAGGGGTGGCTCTCCGGGCGGGTGACGACGGACGACAACTTCACCCATTACAAGGAACCGGCTCTCGACGAGAACGCCGCGACTGTGCCCGAGGGCGACTACGTGGCCGTGACGGACGCGGGGAAGTACTACGTCTCGATCGACCCGTCCGGGAGGCTCGGGTGGGAGAGCCCGGATCTGAGCTACCGCGATACCCGGGCGCACGTGCTGGAGGTTCTCACGGGGAGGGCCGGCAACTCGTACAAGGCGTTCCTGCGCCGGCTGGGCATCTCATACATCGTCGCAGGCGAGGATGAGCTCGACTATGACGTCCTCCTGGACAAGCTCAAGGAGAGCTTCGGGATCGAGACGCTCATGCTCGGCGGGGGAGGCGTCCTGAACTGGTCGTTCGTCCAGGCCGGGTACTGCGATGAGATCAGCGTCGTCATCGCCGCCGCAGCGGACGGGGCGTCGGACAGCCCAGCGCTGTTCGAGACCGCCGGCCGCACCTCCGATGCTCCGAAGGGCTTCCGCCTGATCAGCGCGGAAGTGAAGGACGCGGGGAGCTTGTGGCTGCGCTACGGCGTGGACAACGACGACACTGACAACAACACCGACGACAACACCGACGACAACGAGTAAGGATTGAGGAGCCATCATGGCAGAGACGGATTTCGACCAGCTGTTTCCGCTCGGGGAGCCCAACGATGCTTTCGTGCAGTACTTCATCGGGCAGAGCTACCTCGCCCCGCTGACCGGCGGGAGCGTGCCGGTGAGCAACGTGTCCTTCGAACCGGGGTGCCGGAACAACTGGCATATCCACCACGGTGCCGATGGCGGTGGTGACCAGATCCTGCTGTGCACAGCGGGCAGCGGCTGGTACCAGGCCGAGGGCGAGGAGCCCGTCAGCATGGAGCCGGGAACGACGATCCGGGTGCCGGCAGGCATCAAGCACTGGCACGGGGCGAAGGCGGACTCGTGGTTCTCCCACATCGCCTTCATCACGCCGGGCGAGGGAGTCAGCAACGAATGGCTGGAACCGGTCGACGACGAGCAGTACAACACCCTGCCGACGAAGGGAGAGAACGTATGAGCACCCTCAACGAGACGTACACCCTGTCCAACGATGTGGTGATTCCGAAGCTGGGGCTGGGCACGTGGTTCATCGACGATGACAAGGCCGCCGAGGCCGTCAGGGCGGCGGTGGGGATCGGTTATCGCAATATCGATACCGCGCAGGCCTACGGCAACGAGCGTGGTGTGGGTGAGGGCGTGCGCACCTCCGGTGTCCCCCGTGAGGAACTGTTCGTGTCCACGAAGCTGGCTGCGGAGATCAAGGACTACGACGCCGCTGTGGCTGCGATCGACGGTTCGCTGGAGAAGCTGGGACTGGACTACATCGATCTGATGCTCATCCACGCTCCGCAACCCTGGGAGGACTTCCGCGGCGGCGACTACGCGGAGGGCAACCTCGCCGCGTGGAAGGCCCTGGAGGAGGCGCACCGGGCGGGCAGGCTGCGCGCGATCGGGGTGTCGAACTTCCTGGAGAGCGATCTGGAGAACATCCTGGAGCACGGCACCGTGGCCCCGCACGTGAACCAGATCCTGGTGCACGCCGGCAACACCCCCAGCGACCTGATCTCCTCTTGCGCGAGCAAGGGGATCCTGGTGGAGGCGTATTCGCCGATCGCCCACGGGGAGATCCTGGGCAATGAGCACGTGGCTGCCATCGCGGAGAAGTACGGGGTGTCGGTTCCGCAGTTGTGCATCCGCTACACCCTGCAGCTGGGCACGGTGTCGCTGCCGAAGACGGCGAATCCGGAGCACATGCGCTCCAACGCCGAGGTCGACTTCATCATCTCCGACGAAGACATGAACACGCTGCGTGACCTGGACGAGAAGGACTACGGCGAGCACGCCGCCTTCCCCGTCTACAGCGGTAAATGACGCAGCTGATCCGGGAAGGAGAGACTGCTCCGAGCGGCACACGCACTTCCGCCGTCGTAGTTCACCGCCGTCATGCTCGCTGGTCTCGCCAGTCCGCGCTGCGCCTACTGGAGCAGGCCGCCGAAGATCAGCGAGACCATCATGGCGACGATCACCGAATTGAAGACGAAGGCGATCAGGACGTTCGTGCGCACCAGCCTCCAGGCCTTGCGCGTTCTGACCTGAGCTGACGTGGTCGCCGCCATGGTCGAGACGAGCACGGCCAAGGTGGCGAAGTCCGAGAACTCGGGCGGCCCGTCGATATGGAATCGCAGATGGTCGGTGCCATCCCGCGTCAGTGCCAGCCGGAGATACGCCTGGGCGAAGGAGAACACCATGAGCACCCACGACGCTGTGACCGTCAATAGACCCAGGGCGACGTAGACCACCTCTCCGCGGAACTCCGGCCGGACCGCGATCAGGATGGTCACGAGAACGGCGATGGAGGCTGCGGTGATGCTGGTGTTCGTGGTGCCCTCGCCCAGGAGCTTCCGCAGCCATGTGCGGCGGTCGCGTTCCTCCTTGACGGCGAGCCACCTGAGCTCGTCCTCGTCGAGCCGTCCGTAGACCCTGGCGCTCCAGCCGACGTACAGAGCCGTGTAGAGCGGCCAGACGGTCACGTAGGTAACCGTCAGAGAGGTCAGGGGATCGGCGAGATTCAGGGAGGTCGTATGTGTCAGCACAACCCCGAGGGCGATCACTAAGACCATCGAGATCACGGAGGAGACGGTGGCGCGGAAGGAGTCCGTTCGCGGATGGGCTCGGGCCATCACCCCAGTATGGCACCCGGGGTCAGAGCCTAACGGCCACGGGTCGGGAGGCCGACGCCCGTGTGCTCCGCTAGCTCTTCGAGCAACTGCTCCTGGAAGCCGGTGTCATACACGGCCGGATGAGGCGTCTCGACGCGCTGGTGATGCCAGTAGCGGCCGGTGGTCAGCGCTTCGGGATCGTCGCTGACCGCCAGCCATGCCTGGGTGACGTGCCCGAGCCGGAGGTCGTCACTGGCGGAGGGGCCGCCCATGCGGGTGGGTACCCAGCCGGGGTCGACCGCATGCGCGATGGTTCCTTCCCACCGCTCGGCGACGGCGGCCATCAGGGCTGTGACGAACAGCTTGCTGTCCGAGTAGGAATGCCTGCCGTCGTCCCCGCCCCAGTCGGCTCCGGTCAGATCCGGGCTGCCTCCGCGGTGCATGCTGCTGCTGAGATAGATCAGCCTGCCCGGACGATCGAGGGCTGCGGTCAGCAGATAGGGTGCGACGACGTTCACCGCGAGGACCGGCCCGTTGATCACGCCGGCGTTGTGGATCACCGCGTCCATCACCCCGATGGCATTCGCCTGGCGTGCGAGGTCATGCACCTCGTCGAGGTTCGCGAGATTTCCGATCACGCTCCGTGCCCCGCTCCCGATCAGGTCGTCGGCGGCTGTCAGCCGGCCTTCCGTCCGGGCATGGACGACCACCTCGTGACCGTCCTCCAGTAGGGACAGTGCTGCCGCTCGGCCGAGGCCGTCGGTCGATCCGGTGATCAGGATGCGGGGCATGGGCTTACCTTCCCGGCTGGATCATTCACCTGCGGGTTCGACCGCGGTGCGGAACGGACCGGGCTGGGCATGGATCTCCCACAGCCGGTCCGCCAGGGATTCGGGTGCGTGGTTGGCGTCGTCTCCGCCGATGGCGAGGGGGATGATGAGCTGGCCGACGCGGATGTCCTCGGTGGCCAGTTCGTCGTGCAGCATCTTTCCGTAAGCCGCTTCGCCCGCGAACGCCACGGAGGTTCCGGCCACCTTGCCGTTCGGCACAGCCGCGCTGTTGCCGTTGGGGAGAAGGATCGTGCCGTGACCACGGCCCCGCATGCCGGGCAGCACCTGCTGCACCGCGGTGGCGAAGCCGAGGATCGAGAACTCGGCAGCGGCGCGCAGATCCTCCGGTGAGGTGTCCAGGACGGGCTTGAGAAAATCGCGGTGGGGGATCGGGCTGTACTGCAGCACGTCGATGGCCCCGAGTTCCTCGGCGGCGGCGTTCAGCGCGGCCGTCAGGGCGTCGGGATCCCGCACATCGGCGGCGTAGCCGCGAGCGGTGATCCCCTCGCCCTTCAGGTCCTCGGCAAGCTTGTCGACATTCGCCTGCGTGCGGGAGATGAGGGCTACCTGGAAGCCTTCGCGGCCGAACCTTCGGGCGACCGCTGCGCCCAGTCCGGGTCCGGCTCCGACAATTGCGATCGTTGACATGGGGTGTCCTTTCATCAGTGGGCCATCGGGCTCTCTGATGGGGAAGCCGCTGAGCGCCCTTCCGTATTCCATGCCTGCGATCTAGAGCTAGTACGTAGAAACGTAATAACGTACTATTGGAGCCATGGATGAAGAACTGGACCAGCTCCGCGAACGGTTGGAGGCATTGACGGAGCGAGTGGCGGCGCTCGAATCCGCAGCCCCTCCAGTCGAGGCCGCGACCTCGTCCCCGTCCACGCGCGAGGAGCGCTTCTGGGCTCTGACGGGACTGGAGACGCGACTGGCGGATCATCCCGAGACCTCCGACGGGGAGGTCATGCTCGTCGGTTCCCTGACCCTGCCCACCGGCGCCCCCGTCTCCTGGCAGCAGAGCGCCGGCACGGCCGGGCTCCTGGAGGTCGACTGGTCCGAACGCGCCGCCGCCTTCGCCGCACTCGGCCACCCGGTGCGCATCGAGCTGCTCCGGCACATCCTCTCCGGCGTGCACGCCACCGCCGATCTGGCCGCGATGGAGACCCTCGGCACCACCGGGCAGCTCCACCACCACCTCAGGCAGCTGGTGGCCGCCGGCTGGGTGCGGCAGAGCGGCCGTGGCAGCTACCAGATTCCCGCAGCCCGCATAGTGCCCCTACTGGCCTGCATGATCGGAGTGGAACGATGAAACGCATACTGCTCGCGCTCTACCGGCTCCGCGGGGCGCTCTACATCCCTGTCATAGTGGTGCTCCTGGCCAACATCGTCGCGGCCCGGTACCTGTCCGACGGGATCCGCGATGTCTGGACCGTGATCGTGTATGGCGCCCTGGCCGTCATGGTGCTGTGCCTCGTCCTGATCCTGCTCGGCAGATGGCTGGCGCCGGTCCACGAGCCCCGCCGTGTGCAGTCGCCCGTCCGTGGGAGGTGGGTGGCCATGAACAGCCCCGCCTCCAAGGTGCCCAGTCACGGCATCAGGATGTACGGGCAGTCCCATGCGATCGACCTCGTGGCGGAACCCGACGACGGCCGGCCGCGCCCGGAGTTCGGTGGCAAGGAGGCGATGCGCGCCAACGAGGAGTATCCGGCGTTCGGGGAGCCCGTGTACGCCATGATCGACGGCGTCGTGGTGCGCTCCTCCGATTGGCGTCGTGACCACCGGGCGCGGTCGAATCTGCTCGGCTACTTCTACATGATGGCCGAAGGTGTCGTGCGCGAACTGGGCGGCCCCGGATTCATCGTCGGCAACCATGTCACCATCCGAAGCGACGATGGGGTCTTCGCCACCGTCGCGCACCTCCAGCGCGGTTCCGCGGAGGTACAGGCCGGTGACCGGGTTACGGCCGGCGACCGGATCGGCCGGTGCGGGAACACCGGCAACAGCTCCGAGCCGCATGTCCACGCCCAGCTCATGGACCGCGTCTCCCTGAGGACGGCGCAGGGCATGCCGTTCGTCTTCGCCGACGTCGTGCTGGGGGACGATCCCGGTGCATCGGACGGAGTGCCCGAGAACGGCCAGGCCATGGCGACCCGGCCGTAGACCATGACCCGGCGCGGCGGGGTTACGCCGAGGCGCCCGGGTGGATCCGCAGGGCCTCGATGAACTGCCGGTAGAGATCGTCCCGCGCCAGGAGCTCCCGATGGGTGCCGGTGTCCCGGATACGGCCGTGGTCGAGCACAACGATCCGGTCGGCGTCGAGGATCGTCGAGAGCCGGTGGGCGATGGTCACGACGGCGCCGGTGCGCGCGGCCTCGCCGATCACCTTCTGGATCGCGGCCTCCGTGGTGCCGTCCAGCTGCGCGGTGGCCTCGTCGAGGAGAAGGACACCGGGCCTGCGAACCAGTGCCCGCGCCACGGCCAGACGCTGGCGTTCCCCGCCGGAGAGGATCGTGTCCGCCACGGCGGTGTCCAGCCCCTCCGGGAACGCACGGATCTTCTGGTCCAGGCGAACCGCCTCCAGGGCTTCCCAGGCCTCATGGTCGCTCGCATCGTCGTCGCGGAACAGGACGTTCTCGCGCACGGTGCCGGGGATGACGGGGGTTTCCTGCTCCACGTAGGCGATGCGGGAGCGCACGTCGTCGATGCTCAGCTGCTCGTACGGGACGCCGTCGAGTTCCAGCCTGCCGGTGCGCGGGTCGATGAACCGCAGCAGAAGCGAGAACACGGTGGTCTTCCCGGCACCTGACGGCCCGACCAGCGCCACATGGCCCGTCCGCGGGATCTCGAGACTCACGTCCACCAGGGCGGGTTCCGTGGCCTCCCGGTAGCCGGCGGTCACGGATCGCAAGGCGAGTGCGGGGGCGTCAGTGGAGGCCGTGGAGAGGTCCTGCCCGGTCATGGGTCGCTCGGCGGTGTCCTCCAGCTCGAGATGCTCGGTCTCGCGGATGCGTGCGGCAGCCGCCAGCCCGGACTGGAGCGAGGCGAACGCCCCGGCGAGCGCGGTGATGGGATCGATGATGTTGAACGCGTACAGGAGGAAGGCCACGAGCGTCGAGACCGCGAGTTCACCGAGGCTCACCCTCCACGCGCCCAGCCCGAGGATGACGATGATGGCCAGTTGCATGCCGCCGCCGGCCACGGTCCAGATGAGCGCGGAGTACCACACCGACCGGATCGAGTGCCGGGCCGAGTCCTCGGCCTTCTCGATGACCCGGTGGATCTCCCGGTCCTCCGCCCGGCTGGACTTGACCGTGCGCAGCGCTCGCATCCCGCCCTCCAGGGAGGAGCCGAGCCGGCCGATCGCGTCCTGGGCGAGCTTGTCGGCCTTGCCGATCTGGGGCACCAGCACGCCGAACAGGACGCCGATGACGAGCAGGGCGAGCAGCGTGGTCAGCAGTAGCTGCCAGTCCAGGACCGCCATCAGCACGACCGTCCCGATGAGCGAGACCGTGCCATTGATCAGCTGGACCACGCTGGAGGTTGCGGCCTCACGCAGCAGCACGGTGTCGCTGGTGACGCGGGTGACGAGTTCACCGGTCCTGAACTGCTGGATCGGCTCGAGCCGTGCGCGGAAGAACCGCTGGATCAGCGATCGTCGTGCGTCGAGCACGATGTGCTCGGCGAGCCGTCCGAGCAGCACCGTCTGGGCGAAGCCCGCCGCGGTGCCGATCACGAGGAGGACGACGAGCATCGTGACCGGGCCCGCGAGGTCGATGTCGGTGCCCAGGGAATCGAGGACCCATTTCGTCGCCAGCGGGGTGGCCAGGGCGACTGCGGTGGCGAAAAGACCCAGCAGCACCCCGAATGCGAGGGTGCGCACGTGGGGCCGGGCGTAGGAGCCCAGCAACGACAGCCCCTTCCGCAGCGGAACCGCGGGAGCGGCGGGCCGGGCATCGTCGTGATCAGGATCGGTGGTTGCAGAAGGGCTGTTCATGAAGACTCTCGTCGGGTCCGGGGTGCGGGCCGGTCAGCAGAAGGCACGGCTGATGGCGGCGCCGATCTGGAACAGGTGGAGCCAGGTCAGGAACACCCGGGCCGGCCGCAACGGAGCGCCGGCGAGCCATCGCCACCCCTCCCGGCGCGGCCAGGACACCGTCATGTTCACCTGGGTGCCGCCTGCCGTCTGGGAGAGGCGGAACTCCATCAGGACGGGCTTGCCCCGCTCGTTGTCGGGATAGGAGAAGCGCCAGGAGACACGGTGCGGGTACTGCGCCATGACCAGTTCGACCACTCTGCGCCGGAACGCCTCCTTGACCTTCATCGGCTTCCCATCGGGTCGCTCCGTCATGGCGCGAGCCTCCCAGGTCATCCCGAGGTGCACGTCGCGGGTGTCGTGATCGGCACCGAGTTCGATGGAACCGAGGCCCGGTTCCCAGTCGCAGATGCGAGCCGGATCGGCCAGGAACTCCCAGACCTCTTCGACCGGGGCCGGTACGAACGACTCGGAGGAACCGCTGACCCGCCCTTTCACCTTCGGGCGGGAGGTCCTCCCGACGCGGGTTACCGAGGGATCCCGGTCGAGGGCTTCGACGATCGCCTCAGGGGTGGTCCCGAGATACGTGAGCAGGTCGGCGATCAGCCCGCTCGGCTCGGCCATGAACTCCCGCAGAACTGCCGCCGCACTTCCGTCGCGGCGCTTGCCGCCCGCCCGGCCGATCAGGTCGATTGCTCGCTGGCTCCAGTCGTATCCGCCGGTTTCGTGGAACACGATCCGGCCCGGTGCGGGTAGATCGGTATAGACGCCGACCGAGGCCAGGAGTGCCTCGTGCTGGTCTTAAACCCCCCGCCGGGCGTCGTCCAGGGTGATTCCGAGGCCGCGCAGGATGCGGCCGGCCGGCTGATCCGTGAGAACCAGGGCGATGAACAGGTGCTCGAGGTCGGCCTCTCGCCGGCCTTGCCTGGAGGCCTCCTCCATCGCGGCCAGCGAGAGCTCCTGGCTCGTCCGGGCGATGCGGACCAACTTGCTCACGCGTTCCTCCTCGGGACCTGGATCGTGGGGTCGATGCGTTTGGCGTACTTCTTGTGGACTGCCTGCCGGGTCACCCCGAGTACATCGGCGATCTCCTGCCACTTCATGCCCGCCCGCAGCGCCGCTTCGACCTGCCGCAGCTCGAGCGTCTCCGCGAGCACCCGGAGCGAGGAAACGGCTCTCAGGCCCGCTCGGGGGTCACTGGTATCCGAGGCGATCCGGGCGATCTGTGAGGACTCCATGATGTCAACCTATGTTGCTCAAAGTGAGGTTGTCAACCATGGTTGCTATGGCGAGGCGGTCGATCGTCGTGCGGCGGCAGTCCGCTGCTCATCCGCGGTCCCTCGACCGCCCTTCATGCGTAGCATGAGCCTCATCGAGGATTCCTGACCCGACGCCTCCACCTGAAGGGAAGTTCCCGTGGCTCCCATGTTCGACGATCTCCCGTACTCCGATCCCTCCCTGCCGGTCGAGGACCGCATCGCCGATCTCCTCGCGCGGATGACGCGCGAGGAGAAGGTCGGGCAGATGATGCAGCTCGATGCGCGCGACGACCTGGAGGACCAGGTCCTGCGGCGACATGTCGGCTCGATCCTGCACACCTCGCCCGAACGGCTCGTCCGCGCCCATGAACTGGTCTCCCAGACCCGGCTGCGCATCCCCCTCATGGTGGGTGAGGACGCGATTCACGGGCACTCCTTCTTCGAAGGGGCCACCATCTTCCCGACCCAGCTGGGCATGGCCGCCTCGTGGGACACGGATCTGCTGGAGAGGGTGGCTCGCACCACCGCCGTCGAGGTCTCGGCGACCGGCGTGCACTGGACGTTCTCGCCGGTACTGTGCATCGCCCGGGACCTGCGCTGGGGGCGCGTGGACGAGAGCTTCGGCGAGGACCCGTTCCTGATCGGCGAGCTCGCCTCGGCCATGGTCCGCGGCTACCAGGGCGGCGGCCTGACGGATGAGACCGCGATCCTGGCGACCGCCAAGCACTTCGCCGGCTACTCCGAGACGCAGGGCGGCCGCGATGCCAGCGAGGCGGATCTGTCCCCGCGCAAGCTGCGCTCCTGGTTCCTGCCGCCCTTCGAACGGGTGGCCAGGGAAGGGTGCCGCACCTTCATGCTCGGCTACCAGAGCATCGACGGCGTACCGATCACCGTCAACGACTGGCTGCTCAACGATGTGCTGCGCGGTGAATGGGGATACACCGGAACCCTCATCACCGATTGGGACAACGTGGGCCGGATGGTGTGGGAGCAGAAGGTGCAACCCGACTACGCCCATGCCGCAGCGGCCGCGGTGCGCGCCGGCAACGACATGATCATGAACACCCCCGGGTTCTTCGACGGCGCGCTCGAAGCGATCGAGCGGGGCCTGCTGGACGAGGCGGACCTGGACCGCGCGGTCACGCGCATCCTGCGGCTGAAGTTCGAGTTCGGCCTGTTCGAGAACCCGCGCCGGCCCGATAGCGCGCGCATCGCCTCCGACGTCGGCAGCGAAGCGCATGCCCGGCTGAACCTGGAAGCCGCGCGCCGGGGGCTCGTGCTGCTGCGCAACGACGGGACGTTACCCCTGGCGGGAGGGCTGACGGCCGACGACGACGGGCGGGCGGTCCCGACCGGTGAAGACCCCCTGCGGATCGCCGTCGCCGGTCCGCTCGCAGACGACGCCCAGACCCAGCTCGGGGACTGGGCGGGCGGCTCCGGGCAGGCCGGCTGGCTCGACGGCCAGCCGCGCGAGATGATCACGACCGTCCTGGACGGGCTCCGGGAGCATGTCCCGGGGGACTGGTCCGTGCGATACGCGCCCGGCGCGGAGATCGCGACCCTCGAACCGCACCCCGACGGTCCGACCTACCCGGACGGCCAGCCGCGGATGCCTATCGTGAAACCAGCGGCGCCGGACGATCGGTTGATCGCCGACGCGGTGGCCGAGGCGCAGGACGCCGATGTCCTCGTCGCCGTCGTAGGGGATCGCATCGAACTCGTCGGCGAGGGCCGCTCGACCGCGACCCTCGAACTCATCGGAGGGCAGATCGCCCTGCTCGATGCCCTCGTGGCCACGGGAAAACCGGTGGTCGTCGTGCTGCTCGCCTCCAAGCCGCTCGTCCTCCCGCCGTCGGTGCAGGACGCCGCGGCCCTGGTGTGGGCCGCCAATCCCGGGATGCGCGGCGGCCGGGCCGTGGCCGAACTGCTGCTCGGGCTGATCGAGCCGAGCGGCCGGCTGCCGATCTCCTTCGCCCGGCACGCCGGCCAGCAGCCCACCTATTACAACCAGATCCGCGGTCAGCACGCCGATCGTTATGCCGACCTGACGCAGAGCCCGGCCTTCGCCTTCGGGGAGGGGCTCTCGTACACGACCGTGACCTATGAGGATCTGCACGTGGCCGATGACAGCGTGCCTGCCGGAGCCACCGTTCGTGCGGAGGTGCGTCTGACCAACACCGGTTCTCGGCCGGCGCGCGAGGTGGTCCAGGCCTACATCCGTGATGAGGTCACCTCGGTGAGCTGGGCCGACAAGGAGCTCAAGGCCTACCGGATCGTCGAGATCGACCCGGGGGAGACCAAGACCGTCGCCCTGGAGCTCCCGGCGGCCGACTGCTCCATCGTGGACGCCGCCGGACGGCGCGTGGTCGAGCCCGGTCTCTTCACGCTTCTGGTCGGCCCGTCCTCCAGAGCGGAGGACCTGCTGTCGGCGACGTTCAGTATCGAGGGATGAAAAGATCCCGTCGACGTCGGGACGGGGCTGCCGCCATGACGGTGGCAGCCCCGCTCACTCACATATCCAGGTGACCCAGGAACTCACCGGTGTAGGGGCACTGATAGGCGACCGTGTCGGTCACGCGGACCGTGAAGTCGGTACCACCCGGCACCTCGAATTCCTCGCCTTCGCGGTAGGTCTTCCACTCGCCCTGCCCGGCGGGCTGCTGCACATCCCAGCTGCCGCTGACCAGGCGCATCCACTCCTTGATCGGAGCCTCGAACGTCCATTCCCCGGGTTCCATGACACCCACAGTGAAGTTGCCCTGGTTGTTCTTGAACTCAAGGCTACGAACACGTCCTTCGTAGTATTCGTTCTGGCCGATCATGCGATCACTCCCTCGTGTGTGTTGCTTCGGCGCGGTCGATGCGCACCGCCTGCGGAAGCAGCTTAGGGGGAGAACGGGGTTTTCAATATCGCCCTATTGAACACTCTTCGACCTCTATATTCACCCGGTCGTACATGCCACCCCCTTGCTAGCCTGAAGACATGAGCACTGAGGACGCACCTGGGATCGCCTCCGTCGAAGGACTGCAGCGCGCACTCGGTCTCCAGATGGAACTCACGGCCATCGTGACACGCGGCGGAGGCGTCCAGCGGCTGCTGACCGGATGGCAGCACCAGACGGGTGAAGCCGTGGCCGTCTTCGATCGCCTGGGAAGGCCACTGGGCCGGAGCACTGCGTTCCTCCCCGAAACCCTCACGGCCGTGGGCGAGGCGCTGGCCGAATCCCGGCCGCGCCTCGGCCGGTCCATCCACCTGCACCCCGGCACCGAAGCGCTCGCCGGCCAAGCGGTGGAGATCGTCTCCTTCGCCGGCAACGACACGGTGCGCGGTTACCTGGCACGAGTGGCCTCGGGGGAGGAGAGCGCCTCACTCACCGTCGACTCGCTGTGCTCCCTGCTGGCCCTGGAATACGAACGGCATTGGCTGCTGGACGAACCCGCCAGGCGGAAACGTGCGGAACAGCTCGGGAGAGTCCTGGAACTGGGGGACGACGGCGGGGCGCTGGCTCTCATCAGAGGCCTCGGAATCAATGTGGACGAGGTGCGGGGACTCGCGATAGAGGCTCGCCATGAGACCCATGCCGAGGTGCTGGTCGACGATCTCGCGGCGATCCTCAACACCACGCTCATCCGGCACCGCGGACGCATCGTCGAGTGCCTCGTGTTCTCGGATCCACGGCAGACCCTCCTCGACTATCAGCTGGACGTCCCGATGGGCACCGGAACGCCCGTTCATCCGCGGCATGCCGCCCGTTCCATGAGGCAGGCGGCGCTCGCGCTCGGGACGAGCCAGCGGATCGGAGTCCCGATCGAGTACCAGGACGGTGCTACCCATGAATTCCTGTCGAGGGTGGCATCACCCGACTACCTCGAGGCCTTCGTCGAGGCGGTGCTGTCGCCGATCGAACACGCGCGCAACGGTGACGTCCTGCTCCGGACGCTCTTCACCTGGCTGATCGAGCGCAGGTCGGTCGAAGCGACGGCGACCCGGATGCGGGTCCATCGGCACACGATCCGCAACCGTATTCAGCGGATCGCCCAGCTGACCGGCCACGACCTCGAGGGCATCGAGGCGCAGACCGAGCTCTGGCTGGCGCTGAAGGCGCGCGGCTTCCAAGAGATCGAATCGGCTTCGCCGAACGGGTGAATGTTTCGTACAAGATTCGCCAAGGCGGCCATAGGTCGTGTCGTTCGTCCTTGGAAATATGTGGGGAGCACACCAGGGGCCGTACGGCCCGTGCTCGACCCTTCGGAGGAACCACGAGATGACCACCGCAACAGCCTCGTCAGAGCGCGAGAACCGCTCGGTGCTTCGCCGGGTGATGATCGCCAGTGGCCTCGGCACACTGATCGAGTACTTCGACTACGCCAGTTACAGCTATCTCGCCACGACGATCGCCGTGGTGTTCTTCCCGGCGGAAGACCGGGCCATAGCGCTCATGAGCACCTTCGCCGTGTTCGCCCTCTCGTTCCTGGTCCGGCCCATCGGCGCCTTCGTCTGGGGCAGCCTGGGCGACAGGATCGGACGAAAGAGCGTCCTGGCCACCACCATCATCATCATGTCCACGGCGACGCTGCTGATCGGCTTCCTTCCGGGTTACGCGGCCATCGGTGTCGCCGCCCCCTTGCTCCTCCTGCTCCTGCGCATGACGCAGAGCTTCTCGGCGGCAGGCGAGTACGCCGGTGCCGGGATATTCATCGCCGAGTACGCGCCGGCGAAGAGACGCGGTCTCCTGACGAGCGTCGTGCCCATGTCGGCGGCGGGAGGCTTCCTGCTGGCCTCTCTGGTGACCACGATCCTCTACGCGAGCTCCTCCACGGAGTTCATCGAGCAGTGGGGGTGGCGGATCCCGTTCCTCATCGCCGGCCCCCTCGGGCTTCTCGGGCTGTGGCTCCGGACCCGTCTCGAAGACACCCCGCAGTTCCGGCGGATCCAGGAGATCGAGCAGAACGAGCGCGAAAGCGCCCAGCGTGAACGCAAGAAGAATCCCGCTCGACGGGCCGAAGCATGGCGCAGCCTGCCCTCGATGGTGAAGATCCTGCTCGTGATGTCGCTCAACGCGGGCGCCTACTACCTGCTGCTCAGCTACACACCGACGTTCCTTATCGAGGAAGCCGACATGGCCCCTGCGAGGGCGACGCTCGTGGTCACCATCGGCCTCGTCGCCCACCTCGTGCTCATCCCCGTCGTCGCACGCCTCTCCGACCGTTTCGGGCGCAAACGCATCCTGCTCGTCTCGAGTGTCGCGTTCATCGTGCTGAGCTACCCGATCATGACCTTGCTCTCGCTCGGCGGGGTGGTGCTCGCCACTGCGGTGCTGATCGGTGCGCTCGTCTTCTTCGCGATGAACGACGCCGTCTTCCCGTCGTTCTTCACCGAGATGTTCGGCACCAGGTCGCGCTACCTCGGCTTCGCCCTGGCCTTCAACGTCGGCGCAACCCTCTTCGGGGGAGTGGCGCCCCTGGTCGGTACCTGGCTCATAGCGACGACGGGCAACCCCAGCTCGCCCGCCTTCTTCCTGATCTTGCTCGGGGTGATGTCGTTGATCGGCCTGCTCCTGAGCAAGGAGACGGTCCGTACCGATCTCGTCGACACGCAGGTCGACGTCGGCACCGCACCCATCCAGAAGATCGACTGAGCACGACCGAAACGGGCGGGACAGTGTCGTACCACTGTCCCGCCCTGCGCCCACGTCACGCGGGCAGCTGCTGCCTGAGCGCCCGTGCTGCCGCCGCTGGATCCTCCGCTTCGGTGACGGCCCGGACGACGACGACCCGGTCGGCCCCGGTCGCGGTCACCTCGCCGATGTTCCGCGCATTGATGCCGCCGATGGCGAAGAACGGCTTGGGCGTCTCCCAGGCGGCCACCGTCGCGGGCAGCTCCGTGCCCACGGCGGCCCGCCCGGGTTTCGTCGGCGTCTCCCAGACCGGACCCGTGCAGAAATAGTCGATGCCCGCATCCGTTTCGGCCCGGTGCGCTTGGTCCGCCGTCCGGCAGGACCGGCCGATCATCACGTCCTCGCCCAGCACCGCACGCGCTTGTGCGGTGGAGAGGTCCTCCTGACCTACGTGAAGGATGTCCACACCGGTGATCGCGGCCAGGTCGGCCCGGTCGTTGGCGGCCGAGAGCCCACCGCATTCACCGGCCACCTCGCGCAGTAGCTCCAGCGCAGCGATCTCGGTCTGCACGGAGACCTTCTTGTCGCGGACCTGGATGATGTCGGTCCCGCCGGAGAAAGCGGCCGAGAAGAAATCGCGCAGGGCGCTGAAATCCAGGCGGTCTCCCGAGTCTTCGCAAGGATGGGCGATGAATCGCTGGAGATCCGTGCACACATAGAGACGAGCGGCCTTCAGACGGTCACGGCGCAGACGGCCGACCTCGCTGACGGCAGGAACGGTGGGATGAGGCATGTCCTTCAGCGTAGTGGCCCCCGGCCGGGCTGAAGAGGTTGCGCCTCAGAGCACTCGGGCGGCGTCACGGTGGTCTCGTCGTCGGGGTGAGCTCGATGGCCCGCATTGATGACCACCCTGGTCTTCCAGCCGTTCTCCTGGTGGACGACGGAGTCCACTCCGGCTGCATCGAGGCCGGTCATGGGACCGACCTCCAGGCCGTGCGCGATCTGCCGGGAAAGCGCCGGCGACCCTGGAGAAGAGCGGGATCATATGCCGCGAGGAAGTGCGCGGACCCGGATGCCTCGGGCATGCTGCGCCTGCGGATGGCCGTAGACTGCGGGGCAGGCTGTCGCGGTGGGGACCACTCGTGCCGCCGGTGACGGCCAGGCGCTGTAGCTTGATGGCCAAGCTCCTGCTCATCCTGCAGAGGATGCGGGTTCGATTCCCGCCAGCCGCTCCATGACGAATCACACTGGAACCGCTCAGTGCACGGCGGTGGTCGGTGCGGGCATCATCGGATTGCTCACCGCCTGGAACCTGCGCCTGGCCGGGCGGGCGGTCACGATCCTGGATCCCGCCCCCGCTTCCCAGGCCACGTTCGCTGCCGCCGGGATGCTCGCTCCCATCAGTGAAGTCCAGTACAGCCAGCAGCAGCTCTGGCCGCTGATGAGTGCTTCCCGGGCCGAGTACCCCGAGGCGATGGCGGCCCTTTCCCGAGCCGTGAGGGCGGAGACCGGCTACCGCGAAACCGGCACCATTCTCTTGGCCGCTGATCCCGGAGACCGTGATGCGGTGGCCGCCTTGGTCTCCGTCCAGAGGGATCACGGCATGGAAGTCCACTCCCTGAGCTCATCGACCCTGCGCCGGCGGGAGCCCTCTCTCGCCCCGGGTGTATCCAGAGCATGGGACGTGCCCAGCGATCACCAGGTGGATCCCCGCCGCCTGGCCGGGGCCCTGACCGAAGCGCTGTCCGCCGAGCTGCCGGCGGCCGGGTTCCCCGACGCGGGGCCGCCTGCCGTATGGGTCCACGAGCCGGTCTCGGGAGTGGACAGAGACGGCGACGCCGCGGTGGTCACCACGTGCGAAGGCACTGAGCTGAGATGCGCCGCCGTCGTGCTGAGCCCGGGTCTCGGCTACGGCCGGATCAAGGGGCTGCCCGAGCAGCATCCCTTGCCCCTGCGCCCGGTGCACGGCGATGTACTGCGCCTGCGCGTGCCGAAGAGTCAATTGCTACCGGGGGAGACCCAGCCGCTGGGCGCGGTGATCCGCGCCCGGGTGGCCGGACGGGCCGTCTATCTGGTGCCGCGAGCCGATGGAGAGTTGATCGTCGGCGCCTCCTCTCGTGAGGACGGACTCGAGGGCACCCACGCGGGAAGCGTGCTGGAGCTGCTGGAGGACGCAGCGGCGATTCTGCCAGCGGTCCGGGAGATGCAGCTGAGCGAGATCGTGACTCGCGCTCGCCCCGGGACCCCTGATGATCGACCGTACCTGGGACTGCTCACGGAGAACGGCGGAGGGACTCCAGGAGCACCGATCGTCGTCGCGACCGGCTTTCACCGCCACGGGATTCTCCTTGCCCCTCTAGGGGCGAGGCTGACTACCGCCCTGGTCACAGGGGCCGAGCTGAGCGTGGACGATGCAGCACTCCTGGAGGCCATGGCGCTCTCGCGATGAGCAGATGCCCTCAGGATCGACGGGCGAGAACCGTGAGCGGGGCGCAGCCGTTGCGTAGACTGGGCTCACTATGCCCACAGTTCGCATCAACGATCAGTCCATCGACCTGCCGCCGGGCGCCACGGTGGCGCATGCGGTCGAGCACACCACCGGGCGCGAACTCACCCCGGAGGGGCGCCCGGCCGACGGCGGGCGCCTCGGCGTGGCCGTCGCGCTGGAGGGGTCCGTTGTGCCGCGCAGCCTCTGGGCCGCCGCAGATCTCGAAGAGAACGCCCAGCTGGAGATCGTCACCGCTGTCCAGGGCGGCTGATCACGGAGCCCGGCACACGAATATCGTCTGACGTCTCTGCGCGCCGGAAGGCGCTGAAAGCGAGCCTGACATGACCTCCGCCCACGAGACCACCACGAGCGTGGACCCCGGGTTCGACACCGCCTTGCCGGCGTTGCAGATCGGCGCCTATACACTGCGGAACCGGCTGATCATGGGCACCGGGGGAATCACCGACCTGGCCGCGCTGGAGAAAGCCCTGGCGGTATCGGGTACATCGTTGACCACGGTGGCCATGCGGCGGTTCAATCCTGAGCTCAAGACGAGTGTCTTCACCATGCTGGAACGCCTGGGCATCGATGTTCTGCCGAATACCGCCGGTTGCTTCACCGTCAAGGACACCGTGCTCACCGCGGAGCTGGCGCGCGAGGCGCTGGAGACGAACCTGATCAAGGTCGAGGTCATCGCAGATGAGCACACGTTGCTTCCCGACGTGATCGAGACCCTGGCGGCCACCGAGCAGCTGGCCGACCGCGGGTTCACTCCCTTGGTCTACACCTCGGACGATCCGGCCGCCGCCCTGCGCATGGAACAGGCGGGAGCGGCTGCCGTGATGCCGCTGGGCGCCCCCATCGGAACCGGCCTGGGGATCCTCAACCCGCACAACATCGAGCTGATCGCCACGCGCGCCCAGGTGCCCGTGATCCTCGACGCCGGCATCGGGGCTGCCTCCGAAGCCGCCCTGGCCATGGAGCTCGGTTGCGAGGCCGTGCTGGTGGCCTCGGCTGTCACCCGGGCGCAGAGGCCTGCCGCGATGGCCCATGCGGTGCGCCGGGCTGTCGAAGCCGGCTGGCACTCCAGGTCGGCCGGGCGCATTCCGCGCCGGCAGCATGCCCAGGCCTCGAGTACTTTCGAAGGCGTGATCGATCCCGTGGAGGAACTCACCTGATGTCAGCGCTCTCTGCCTTCAACCGCTCTCAGATGGAGAGGTTCCAGCGGCACTTCTCCCTGGCGGGCTTCGGCATCGAGGCCCAGGCCGAACTGCTGCGAGCGCGGGTTGCCGTGATCGGTGCCGGGGCGCTGGGCTCACCCGTCCTGACCTACCTCGCGGCCGCCGGCGTAGGCACCATCGATCTCATCGACGACGACTACGTGGAACGTTCCAATCTGCACCGTCAGGTGATCCACTCCGAAGAGTCCCTGGGCCGGCCCAAGACCGCATCCGCGGCCGAGGTGATGCGCGGACTGCATCCAGAGGTAGTGGTCCATGAGCACCGGGTGAGGATCGCTGCCCACAACGCACTCGACCTGCTGGCCGGGGCGGACATCGTCGTCGACGGCTCCGATAACTTCACCACCCGCTACGTGGTCTCCGATGCCTGCGAGATTCTGGGCACGCCGCTGGTGACCGGCTCCATCCTGCGTTTCTACGGACAGGTCGGCCTCTTCTGGTCCCGCTTGCCCGACGGAAGCCGTGGCCCGACCTACCGGGACCTCTACCCGGAGGAGCCGGAGGCCGACGCTGCCCCCAGCTGCGCCGAAGCCGGCGTGCTGGGCGTACTGCCCGGTGTGATCGGCTCCCTGATGGCCACCGAGACGATCAAGCACCTCACCGGGATCGGGGAGTCCTTGCTGGGCCGCGTGATCACCTTCGACGCCCTGACAGCCGACTTCCGGACACTGAACCTGCGCCCGGATCCTCAGCGCGAACCCGTGACGCAGATGACCGACACCGAGGACGCGGGAGAATCCTGCGCCGTGCCGGCCCCTGCAGGACCGGATGCGGATCCGGTCACCGCGGCCGGAGATCGCCAAGACCATGCCGGCGCGGGACCGGAGGAGCTGGACTTCAACCCCTTCACCGGGGAGCCCAAGCAGCCCGACGACCTCAGCCCGGCGGAGTTCCGGCGAGAACTGGAGGCCGGGCGGCTCGGCCGGATCATCGATGTCCGCGAACCCCACGAGTACCAGGCCGGCGCGGTGCCCGGTGCGGTCAATATCCCGCTGGGGGCCGTGCTGGACGGTTCCACCGACCTGCCAGGACTGCAGGAATCCACCAGCGAGCAGCCGGTGGTGCTGTACTGCGCTCACGGTGTGCGCTCGCGGCAGGCGCTGGCCGCGATCTCCCGTAGCCACCCCGAAGCGGCCGTGAAGAACCTCCTGGGCGGATACGAATTGCTGCACCACGACTGAGGGTCCCGCAGAGCGCCACGATGCTGTTACCGAGCGGTTGTCGTGCTCAACGGCATCATCGCCTGGTTACAGCATTTATCCGACACACTAGGCCCTCTGGGCTTGCCGCGACTCTTCGTGAGCGAGCCAGTCGAGAGCCTCGGCTGCCCGCGTGAACGCCAGCTGCGCATCTGCAACGCCCGGACCGCCGGGTTCCTCGGTGCGGACCGGCTGGATCCGCTGCGACCCGCCGTCGGCGCTGGCTTCCTGCTCGCCGGCCCCGAGCCGGCGCAGTGCCGTGGCCAACGCGTCGGCCTGCGAACAGGCTCGTGAGCGGGCCTCCTCGGGCCACTGGGGTACGGAGACCGAGAGGACGGCGACCTGCCGGCTGACCTCCAGGACACGATCGGACACGGGATCAAGATCGTCGTTCTCCCACTGCTCGCGCTTGCTGCGGGGCTCGGTGCGGGCGCTGTGCGCTGCGTTGAAGAACTCTAGTCGTGCCACCCGGCTCCTGACGGTCGCATGCGCGACGGCCAGGCGGTGCTCCTCGGAATCCAGCTGCCACAGAGTGCTGAGGGACTCCAGGCGCTCGCCCTCGGCCTGAGACCAGTCCTTGAGCCTGTCGCTGAGCTGATTCCGGTGCCAGGTCGGAGCGACCAGGAAGACGGCGAAACCGATCACGCAGCCGATCAGAGTGTCCGCCCCGCGTGTGATCGCGCCCAGGGGCCCCGGGGTCAGTGCAGCGATCCAGGCCACGACCCAGAACATCGTCCACGCCTGGCCGCAGCTGCGAAAGGCGAGGTAGCCGAAGAAGAGCAGGACCAGGATGATGATGTGCAGCAACGGGTTCTGCGGCAGGAAAGAGAGCCCGATCCCCAGCAGTGCGCCCAGGACCGTGCCGATGGTGCGCCCGATACCGCGGGAGAAGGTGTCACCGTAGTCGGGGAAGACGATGAGGGCGGTGGCCACGACCACCCAGAACCCGTGGCCTGCGAGCATGGCCGAGGTCCCGACCCAGCTCGCCACCAGCATTCCGGTGATCTGGGCGATCACGCAGGCGATGGACAGGCGAAGGGCATGGTGGAGGATCGGGGAGCGGGGCCGCAGCTCGGCGCGGACGAGCTCCCAGGGGCGGGGGGCACGACGTTCCTCGGATGGCGCCTGGGCTCCGAGACCGCCCGCGACCCGTGCGGCGGCATCGATGGCCTCCATGAGCGCGGATTCGGCAGGGTCAGCCGCTTCGCGATCCCACGCAGGCGGTGCGGGCAGCGGCGCTCTGTCACCGCGGGCGATGTGCTCGGCGATCTCGGACAGCCTGCTCGAAGCGATATCGCGCCAGCGCCGGGCCTCCTCCTCGGACCTGTTGTCCAGCAGGAGGAGGAGCTGGGCGATCTGCTCGCCGCGTTCGACGAGCTGGGTCAGCCGCTCCAGCTCACGGCCGCTGGTGCGCCGATGGAGCAGGGCCAGGCTCTGATCGGCCGAGAACAGCGCCGGCCCCAGGGGGCCGCCCGCCGCGATCTGCCGGTAGAAGGCGCTCACCGCGCGCCGCTGCCCGGAATGACGGGAGCTGAAAGGCGGTAGCAGCTGAGCGGCGATCATGATCGCAGCCCCGACCGCGAAGTAGAGCAGCGCGGTGGTGGGCTCGACCGCCAGCGTCGGCGTGAATTCGGCGAAGGCCAGGAAAATGATGGTGATGACCAGCCAGCGCATGCTGATCCCGATCGCCACGGATCGCAGCATGCCTGCCGCGAAGAAGCTGACGAGCAGGAGCGGGAAGACGATCCACCATTGCCCGGCCAGGAGGATTCCCGCCCAGGCGGCGGCGATCTGGAGCATCGCGGTGATCGCCGCGGCCTGGGCGGGAATCACGACGACGCGTCGGTCTCGTCGAGCCCGCGCTGGAGGCGCTCGAGGACATCCCACGTGAGCGTTCGCTCCTGCTCGAGGATCTCGGATGCCTTACCTGTGAGCCATTCGAGGAGCTCGGGAATCAGGTCGTCGAGGACCTGCTCGCCCGTCTCCGTCGTTTTCAGGGACAGGGCGCGGCGATCGCCTGCAGGCATCTCGCGGCTGATCAAGCCCTGCTTGACCAGGCCCTCTGTAAGACTCGTGACGGTGGCCCTGGTGACCTCCAGCTGGTCGGCCAGTTCAGTCGGAGTGATCCCCGGTGCGGCGCTGATCGCGAGCAGGGCGCCCATGCGCCCGTCCGAGAGTCCGCGCTGCTTCAGGAAAGACATCCGTGCCCGCTCCATCCGGCGCGAGCAGGTCAGGAAGCCCAGAACGAACCGAGCCGAGGACGTGCCGTCGCCGCGCCTCAGGGCACTCGCTTCAGAGCACTTGGGCGGCGTCGGTGAATTCGAGCCGGCCGCCGCGCGGCGCCACGGCGGTCTCGTCGTCGGGGTGAGCTCGATGGCCCGCATTGATGACCACCCTGGTCTTCCACCCGTTCTCCTGGTGGACGACGGAGTCCACTCCGGCTGCATCGAGGCCGGTCATGGGGCCGACCTCCAGGCCGTGCGCCCGCAGGGCCAGCAGGAGGTAGCCGATCTGGATGTCGGCCGATTGCTGTCCCACGGTCTCGCGCATGCCGGCCTTCTCGGCGAAGGACTCCCGGGCGCCGGCACGCTGGGGCGCGAGCGTGGGCATGTACTCGTGCCAATCGGCGGTGTAGGCGGCCACGATCGTCAGCGGTGCGGCCTGGGTCTTGGCCTGGTTGCCGGGCATCAGGTGCTCGATGACGGCATCACGGGTAGGGCCGGGCGTGAGCACGGTCAGCCGCAGCGGCTGTGCGTTGAAGGCCGTCGGCGCCCAGCGCAGATCCTCGTATACTCGCCGGATCAGCTGCGGGTCCACGGGCTCGTCGCTGAAGCTGTTCGTCGTGTGCGCCCTGCTGAACAGCCGGTCCAATGCGGCGGTCTCCAAGGTGGTGGGCAGAACTGCCTGGTCGATGCTCATCCAGATCACTCTTTCGCGGTTAGCCGGTGGTAGGTCTGGCGACTCCAACGTTGCCTGCCGGTGCGATCTTCCGGGAAAACGCGCCTCAAGGCGGAGTGTGACGAGGATTATCTCCCTCGGAGCCCTACTGGGCGCGCGCGATGCGCTGCCGCAGCCCGCTGACCCGCACGAGCGGCTCCAGACCCGTCTCTCCTTCGGTCAAGGGCCACGCCGTCCACATGCGGGTGGCATCGGAGATCTCCGCCCAGATCACGCCGCGGTCGTGATGGCCGCGGACCAGCGCGGTGAAGCGGCGGCTCGCCTGCGCGGCGGGGGAGTCCGCAGCATGGGACCCCGTGTTCTGTCCGGCCAGCTTGGCCAGTTCGCGCAGCTCGGCGGCCTCATCGACGCTCAGATGCGCCCGCTCCACGGCCTTGCGAGCAGCCGGGCGCGGTCGTTTGTACTGAGGGAACAGCGCCTTCGCCTCGGGCGGCAGATCCCTGAGTCGGCCGGCCGCGAACTGGCGCATGCGTTCCGCCGACACCCCGCACACCTGCGCCAGGAGGCGCATCGGCCATCCCGCAGCTCGCCCCGCTGCCGCCAGCGCTGAGATCTCCGCGGACCATCGTTTCTGCTCCGCCGAACGCGCCGGGGCATCCGCATAGGCCCGGTACGCCGCTTCGAGTGCTTCACGGGCAGCTCGGGGCAGCCGGCCATCGTCGTTCGTGGCCGGCACTGCCTGCCGATCGCCGGGCCCCGGCGTCCCGTCGGTCATCGGATGGCCTCCTTCCGCCTCACATCCCGAGGCGTTGCTGGAGGGCGACCTTCACCGCTGGCCACTCCCCGTCGATGATCGAGTAGACCACGGTGTCCCGGACGGTGCCGTTGCTGAGAACCATGTGATTGCGGAGCACCCCGTCCTGTTTGGCCCCTAGCTTCTCGATCGCGGCGCGGGACTGCCGGTTGTGCCAGTGCGTGCGGAGC
Source organism: Kocuria coralli (assembly GCF_008831305.1). Lineage (GTDB taxonomy): Bacteria > Actinomycetota > Actinomycetes > Actinomycetales > Micrococcaceae > Kocuria > Kocuria coralli. The sequence continues at coordinate 134,108 of NZ_ML708615.1, read as the reverse complement.
TCGACCGCGCCGCAGCCCAGATCCTCGAAGGCCCGGCTCAGCAGCAGCACCTTCGCGGCGGGATTGATCCTGGTCCCGTGCGCCGCCTTGCCCAGCCAGGTCGACCCGACCTCCAGGCGCCTGTTGACCGGATCGATGTTGAGGTAGGTGGTCATGCCGACGGCGGCCCCCGAACGGGGATCGATCACCGCCCACGGCACCATGGCACCCTTGCCGTGCAGTGCGAGGCGCTGGGTGATGACATCGGCCATGGCCTCGGGGGACGGAATGCTCGTGTACCACGTCCGCCACAGCTCGCCCACCCGCACGGCGGCCACGAGGTCGTCGTGATGCGAGAGGCTCAGGGGTTCCAGCCGCACGAACTCGTTTTCCAGAACGGGCGCATCGAAATAGGTCACCCCGCCAACTTTATCCTCAGGGCCGCTGCTTTCCCTGCGGAACTCTTGCCCGAATCTTGCGTCTATATGAAGGTTCATCTTGAGGTGAGGGATCCAGGATTGATCATGAAGTCCTCCGGGGGGAGGACAGCAAGGGGGAAAATCATGGAAAGCATCACGGCCACGGCCATCGACAGCGGATTCGTCACGGTGACCACTGAGGGCATGGGATCTCGCACTGGTGCATCGCAACTCGATCGCGTGCGTGATTCCCGCCTACAACGAGGAGGAGACCATCGCCGGCGTACTCGACGCACTGCTGAGCCAGACCCGCCCGCCGGAGGTGATCCACGTGGTGATCAACAACACCACCGACGAGACCTTCTACATCGCCCGCCGCTACGCCGGGGAGCACGTCTCCACTCATCACGACGACATCTTCACCACCTACGTGTTCGTCCACGACATCGGCAAGAATCTCGACAAGAAGGTGGGCGCCCTGAACTACGGCTTCGCCAAGGTCGCGGACAGCTTCGACTACCTGCTCGGCGTGGATGGCGACACCATCCTTGAGCCCGACGCCGTCGAACGCCTGGAGGCGGAGGCGGAGACCGAGTCCCGGATCGGCGGGATCTCCGCGATCTACACGGTGGACCCTCGTTCCAGCCGTGGTCTGGTCTCGTCGTTCCTCACCACGGGCCAGCGCGCTCAGTTCGCCGCGTTCACCATGGACAACCTGCTGCGGGGCCGGAACATGGCGGTGCTCGGCGGTCAGTGCTCCCTGTTCTCGATCCAGGCCCTCAAAGACGTGATGACCGCCAACAGGCAGTCCACTCCCTGGGTCAGCGACAGCGAGGTCGAGGACTCCCTGCTGTCCCTCCAGCTGCGCAGCATCGGTGCCGCCACCAAGGTCAGCGCCACTGCGCGCGCCTCCGTCGGCGGCATGCACACCGTGCGCGCCCTCGACGGGCAGCAGGTCAAATGGAACTTCGGGGCCATCGACCTGATGTGGCCGGGGCAGCGCTCCACCACCGCTGGGCAGCCCTTCCATCCGAACCTCCGGCTGCGGTGGATCGAGAACGCGTCCATGTTCTTCAACATCACCATCCGCCTGGGATTCCTGCTGCTGCTCAGTGCTTCCCTGAGCATCGGGGCCTTCGTCTTCAGTCCCTGGTGGCTGATCCCGCCCGCTGTAGCGACCCTGCTGAATCTCCGCATCGCTTTGTCCATCAAGGGCCGTGGCGCCCGGGACATCTGGTTCGCGCTCCTCTTCTTCCCCGCGGAGATCTACCTGTGGATGCGGATGGGGCACTTCCTGCGCGCCTGGGCGAAGTTCTTCGGCAAGGCACAGACGGACAACTGGGCGGCCCAGGCCAAAGCCGAGCGCGGCCGCGAAGCGGCGTACCTGGCTCCGCTGGCGATCGGCGCCGTCGTGGTCGGGGGAGCGATGTACGCCTGGTTCCAGCAGTCACCGGCCATCCAGTCGGGGATCCTCTCGCTCGGCTGGCCGATGCTCTACATCACCACGTTGGTGATGACCCTGCTGATGATCCGCAAGGCAGTGCGGCGCCATCATGGATTCACGGTTTAAGGGGCCGGGCGGGGCCGGCCGCCATGCGATACCCGACGCCGCGCACGGTCTCGATCCAGACGGCGGACTGCCCCGTGCGTCCCAGCTTGCGGCGCACGTTGCCGATGTGCACCTCCACGCTGCGCTCGTCGGCCTCGCTGACGTACGCCTCGGACATCAGAGAGTCGGCGCGCAGGTGCCGGACCAGGTCCGCCTTGGTCCGCACCCGGCGGCCGCTGCCCATCAACGTGTGCAGCAGGTCGAACTCGGTGCGGGTGAGCTCCAGGGCGTCGTCGTCCAGCCACACGGACCGCATCTGGGGGTCGATGCGCAGGCCCTGGCGTTCGAGCACATCGGTCCCGTTCGCGGAGGCACCTGGTGCGGGAGCGGTATCGGCGGAGACGGCGCCGGGCGCCGTCGTGGTCGCCGGCGCCCCGGTCGTGGCCGGTTCTTCCCCGCCGTCCTCGTGACGGGGAGGCTCCTCCGTGGCCGTAGCGGTATCGAAGACACGAGGACGGCGCAGCATGCCCCGATCCGGGCCCTCAACTCCCTGGGGCGGAACGGCTTGGTGATGAAGTCGTCCGCCCCCGCGGCCAGGCCCATGAGGGTCTCGGTCTCGTCCGTGCGCGCAGAGACGATGACGATGTAGCAGTCGCTGGCCAGACGGATGCGCCGGGCCACCTCGAAGCCGTCGATATCCGGAAGGCCGATGTCCAGGGTCACCACGGCGGGCCGGTGCTGGAGCACCAGCTCCACCCCGTCCGCGCCGCCCGTGGCGCCGTGGACGGTGAAGCCCGATTGCTGCAGCACCGTGGCGATCAGGTCGCGGATATCCGGATCGTCCTCGATGACGACCGCCCCGCGGGACGCGCTGCCAGTCTGTGCGTCGTATGAGTCGTGCACTGAACCCGCTTTCTGGGCCAACGAACCAATTCAATGTGTTTGTATTCGTATCGTACAGACCTTATGCGTCCGGAGGCCCGATGAAAGATACCCTGCTCCGGTTGTTTCCGGCCCTGATCGGTGCCGGCAGGCAACTGCACAGCCTCGACGAAGGACAACGTGCCGTGGCCAACCAGCGTCCCTTCCTCATCGCGGTCGCCTTCGCGTGTGTCATCGCGCTTCTCGTCTCCCCGGGTGTCTTCTCGGAGGGCCTCTTCCTCCTCGGGCTCACCCTCGCAATGCTCAGCAGGCTTCCCGGAGCCGTCCTCTCCTGGCAGACGTTCGGCCCGCTGCTGTACTGGCTCATACCGTTGCTGCAGTTCGCCGCCATCGCCGCGCTGCGTGCCGGTGGCGGGGACGTCCTGCTGGGCCTGAGCATGATCGCGGTCTTCCCCGTCATCTGGCTGGCGTGGTTCGCGAGGCATCCGGCGGCGGTGCACGCCGTGAACTTCGCCGCTTCCCTGGTCATCGTGTGGTTGCCCATCTTCCTCGACCAGGACCGGCTGACCGTGCAGACCCTGGCCGCGCCGCTCCTGATTCCCGTCCTGCTATGGGTGGTCGGGATGTTCACGGTGAACGTGAGCCAGAGCATCGACGCCCAGCAGGACGAGCTCCGGATCAAGGACGAGGAGCTGCGTGAGGCGGTGGCGAAGAGCGAAGAGCACGCGCAGCTGCTGGACGCCGTCATCGAGACCGTTCCCGTCGGCGTCGTGGTGGTGGACGCCGAGGGCAACGACAAGCTGATGAACAGTCACCAGCGCAAGCTCCACGAGCTGGCGATCCCGGAGGACGTGCCGGACCCGCGTGAAGATCAGCTGCTGATCTTCGGCCGCGACAAGACCACAGCGGTCCCCGCCCCGGAGCGACCGGTGCGACGGGCCATCGACGGGTCGTCGTTCACCCATCAGCTGATCTGGATGGGGGACCACCATCGACGGCGGGCGCTCTCGGCCTCCGCCAGCGGGATGAAGGACTCCGCGGACGCCCCGGCCGGGTCGGTCATCGTGTTCAACGACGTGACGGAACTCGTCGAGGCGCTGGAAGCGAAGGACGGCTTCCTCCACAGCGTGACCCATGAACTGCGCACTCCGCTGACCTCGATCCTGGGATACATCGACCTCGCCCTGGAGGAAACGGAGTCCATGCCGTCGTCGGAGACCCTCAACGACAGCCTGCGGGTCGCAGAACGGAACGCCATCCGTTTGCTCGCCCTGGTCTCGGACCTGCTGGCCACGGCCTCCGGGCCGACCATCGAGGTGCGCACGGCGGACCTGGCCGTCGTGATCCGGTCGAGTCTCGACCTCGCGCGGCCGCAGGCGGAGGCGGCGGGCATCACCCTGGTCGACGGGGCGCCGCAGGCGCTCTGGGGCGTCTTCGATCCCGATCGAATGCACCAGGTCCTGGACAACCTGATCTCCAACGCGATCAAGTACTCGTCGGCGGGGGACTCGATCACCGTCGAGGCGGAGGAGGAAGGAGGCTCCTTGAATGTCCGGGTCGTGGACACGGGCCGGGGGATCACGGAGGAGGAGCAGATCCAGATCTTCGACAAGTTCTTCCGCTCCTCCAACGTGCGGGAATCCACGATCCCCGGGCTGGGGCTGGGGCTGGCCATCGCCAAGGGAGTCGTCGAGGCCCATCACGGGGCGATCAGCGTGGACAGTGCTCCTGGACAGGGGACGACCTTCATCGTGACCGTTCCCGCTTCCGCCGGGGCATAGCCTCGCCATCGGGTCTCGCGTGAAAGCTATGCACCGGCACAGGCTGGTCATAGTCAGGCGATAGCTCCGCTTTCTACCGTCTCTTTCATGATCAAGAGCGCGAAACATGAACGAACAAACCCGGGACGTCGGAGAACGAGATTCACGGCAGCGGTCCTCGCCGCCAGCCTGCTGCTCGGCGGATGCGCCGCGACGACGACGGAGGCCACGGACCTGAGTACGACGTCCTCGGATGCTTCGGCGGCCTCGACGTCGGGCGCGGACAATTCCTCCTCGGGGACCGCGGCGACCATCTCGGACACGGAGACCGCGGCGACGGCGTTCCTGGCGACGCTGTCCGACGAGCAGCGCGAGTCGCTCGTGTACGACTACGACGACGAGACGAAGAGCACCTCGTGGTCGAACTTCCCGGTCACGTTCGTCGAACGGGCCGGCCTGAACCTGGAGGACCTGACCGAGGAGCAGAGAGCCGCGGCGATGGACGTCCTGGAAGCGCTGCTGAGCGAAGAGGGCTACGAGACCGTCACCGGCATCATCGGCGGCGACGAGTTCCTGCTGGAGAACAGCAGCAGCACGGAGGACTCCCTGGGCCAGTACTACATCGCCTTCTTCGGCGACCCGTCCGACACGAGCGCGTGGAGCGTGCAGTTCGGCGGGCATCACCTGGGGATCAACGCGACACTGGACGGCAGCAGCGAGGAGATCACCTTCGCCCCGACCCATCTGGGCTCCCAGCCGGCTGTCTACACCGACGACGACGGCAACGAGGTGCAGCCACTGGCCGGGATGTACGAGACCGCGTTCGCGTTCTACGACAGCCTCACCGAAGAGCAGATGACCGAGCTGTACCAGGGCGAGCAGGTGGGCGACCTGACCTGCGCGCCGGGGGACTCCTGCGACTATCCGACAGGCACGGGGCTCTCCGGCGCGGACCTGACCGACGAGCAGAAGCAGCTCCTCCTGGACGTCATCGCGAACTGGGTGGGTTTGTCCGACGAGGAGACGACCGCCGCGCGCCTGGCCGAGATCGAGGCGACGCTCGATGAGACCTACGTGAACTGGTCCGGGGCCACCGTCTACGACATGACGGAGGGAGAGGGGATCTATTTCCAGATATCCGGCCCGGACGTCTACATCGAGTTCTCCAACCAACAGGGTTCCGCCGGTGCCGATGTCGACGGTTACGTCACGGCTGGATGGGGGCACATCCACACCATCTACCGCGATCCGAGCAACGACTATGCCGGAAGCGTCACCCAGCAGACGGCGTCCGGGATGAGCGGCGGGCCGGGCGACGCTGAAGCGCCCTCCGCCTCATTGCCGAACTCGTGATGTCCTCCAGTTCGATTTTCTCAGGCACGCGGGGAAGCGGCAGGGAGGAACCCGTGCAAGATGGACACGAACGGACGGATACGAACGGGCGTGGACACGAAAGGCGGGCACATGGACGACAAGACGATGGTCGCGTTCCTGGGGACGGGCACCATGGGCGGTGCCTTGTTGAAGGGATCGCTGGACGGCGGGCTCGATGCCGGGAGCGTGCGGGTGACGGCGCGCCGCCAGAGCCGTGTGGACGAGCTCGTGGCCGCCCACGGCGTACGGGGCACGACCGACAACGCCGAAGCGGCCACTCACGCGAGCGTCGTCGTCCTCGCGGTAGGTCCGGCGAGCATCCCGGACGTGCTGGGGGAGATCGCCGGCCACCTGACCGACGGCGCCGTCGTCGTGTCCATCGCGGACGGCATCTCCCTCGAGGATCTGCGCGGCGGGCTGCCCGGCACCGTGTCCGTCGCCCGGGCCATGCCGAGCCTGGCGGCGGAGGTAGGCTCCGGGCTCACGCTGCTCACGTTCGAGCGGGGATGCGCCGATGAGCAGAGGAATGCCGTCACCGCCCTGTTCGAACGATCCGGGGAGGTCCTCGAGGTCGATGAGGAACAGCAGGCCGATCTCAGCGTCCTCAGCAGCGGCGGACCGGCGTATTTCTTCTACGTGGCCGCCGCCATGATCGAGGCAGCGGCGATCCGCGGAGTGAACCGCGATCTCGGTCGCCGGCTCGTGGCGCAGGCCATGGCGGGGAGCGCCGCGTGGCTGCAGCGCGAGTCCGAGGCCCCGGACGAGCTGCGCGCCAGGGTCTGCGCACCCGGCGGCGCCGGTATCTCGCGTATCGCCGAGCTCGACGAGAGAGCGGTCCGGGCGGCGTTCATCGACGCGCTCACGAAGGACGTCTGAGCGGCGCACCCATCCTGGCCGCCCCGAGGCGATGGCCTCGATGAAAGGCATCAGGTGAACTCAGGTGAGCTGATTGATGCGGATGAGATTGCCGGAGGGATCCCGGAAGGCGCAGTCGCGGACGCCGTAGTCCTGGTCGATGGGTTCCTGGACGACGTCGGCGCCGGCAGCTTCCAGCCGGGCGAAGAGGCCGTCGAGGTCGTCCGTGGCCAGGGTGATGGCGGTGTACGCGCCTTTGGCGATGAGCTCCATGACGGTGGCTCGCTCCGCCTCGGTCACCCCCGGATCCACCGCCGGCGGGTGGAGCACGATGGATGTGCCGGGCTGATCGGGCGGTCCGACGGTGATCCAGCGCATGTTCTCGTAGCCGACGTCCTGGCGGACCTCGAAGCCCAGGATGTCGCGGTAGAAGCCCAGCGCGGCCTGGGCATCGGTGTGCGGAAGGAAGGCGTAGTGAATGGTGATACTCATGCCGTTCACGCTAGACGCGGCGACCTCGCGGGCGCTTCTCGATTCCTGATCGTTTGGCCTCTCAGCGGCCTCTCAGCGGCCTCGTCACCTGCTTGGCCAGGCAGGGAGGAATGCCGGCGACGGCTTGGGAGTGGTCCCGGCGATAGACACTGGGCGGAACACCCACCAGTTCGGCGAACCTGGTGCTGAAGGTCCCCAGCGACGAGAAACCCACGGCGAAGCAGATCTCGGTCACGCTCAGATCCCCGCGGCGCAGCAGTGTCATCGCGCGTTCGATCCGCCGGGTCATCAGGTAGGCGTACGGCGATTCGCCGTAGATGCGGCGGAACTCTCGGCTCAGGTGGCCCGCCGACATGTGCGCACCCCGGGCCAGCTCCTCGACGTTCAGCGGCTGGGCGTACTGACGATCGATCCGATCACGGACCCTGCGGATGACAACGATCTCCCGTAACCGCTGTGCCCCTGCATCGTCATGGCCCATGCGCACCATTGTCGCAGAGCGGGATCCCCGCCGTCGTCAAGGCCATTGCTGCTGGTCAGGCCGGAAGAGCGCCCGTCAGGTCGATTCTCTTGAGCGGGCTGCCGCCGTCGATGAAGAACTGCCCACCGGGCGCGAGGGCGGCGGCGACCCGCGCTCTCGCCAGGATGCCGGCCTTGGGGTGCCGCCCGTCGAAAGCGCCGACCCGGACGGCGAAGGCGAGGTCGAAAGGAGCCTCGCCGGGTAGGCGGACGAACTCCTCTGCGGCGACGCAGCGGGCGCTGAGCAAGCCCGCTTCGATCTCATCGGCGGCGTTGCGCTGGATCAAGGCGACACCTTTGGCGGATCGGTCGATCACGACGATGTGGCCATCTTTGATACGACGCGCGACGGCTCTGGCCGCCGCGCCCGGGGCGCCGCCGATCTCAAGGACCCGCATGCCAGGTTCCAGGGGAAGAGCATCGACGATCGCGGTGAGGCGCGGGGAGAGCGCATTCATGGCGAGGCCTCCTTCGGAAGTCCCTCGAAGTGCTTCTCCTCAGCTTAACGACCGCGGTGCGCGATTCCGAGTGCTCGCCAGCCACTCCGCCCGACCTGCCGTGGACCCGTGTGACTCCTGCCTCTACCTCCCGGAACGCGCTTCCTCGTGGGAGTCTGCGGGCGCCCCCTCGTCCGAGGCCCATCTCAGGAGGTCACCCGGCTGACAGTCCAGCGCCTCGCACAGCGCGTCCAGGGTGGAGAACCGCACGGCTTTCGCGCGCCCGTTCTTCAGGACGGAGAGATTCGCCGGCGTGATCCCGATCAGCCCGGCCAGCGTGCCGACCGACATCTTCCGGCGCGCCAGCATGACATCGATGTCCACCACGATCGCCATTCAGATCACCTCGCTGAGTTCTGTGCGCAGTGCACGAGCTTCCACCTCGCGGCCGACGGCCTGGACCAGAAGCTGCCGCATCACGACGACGAGCAAGGCCACTCCGGCGAGAACCAGGGATGCGCCGCAGATGAGCCCGACGGCGCCGGGGGCGAGGTCACCGGGCGCGAGCACCACGGCGAGGACGACGACGAGGGCGGCCGCCGTGGCGATCGCGCCGATGATGACGTCGACGTAGCGGAAGGCGCCCCGCGAGAAGACGGAGCCCTCTCGCACCATGGTCAGCAGCCTCCAGACGCAGATCGCGAAGACCTGCATGGTCAGCACGACGGCCGCGGCGATCGAGACCAGCACGACCCTTCCCCATGGGGGCACTCCGGCTTGTGAAAGGTCGACCCAGGTCAGTGGAAGCAGGACGACTTGCACGAACACCGAGCCCGCCAGGGACAGTGCGATCACTCCCTTGAGCACCACGATCGATAGGTTCCGCATGACTCCTCCTCGTTAGACGATTAGAATCTATCGTTTCTCGATCTTTTCTTCAAGAGAAACGATAGGAAAGGATGTTCTGCAGAATGAGGCGCCTGGAGCGGGCGATCGAGCGGAGCCGCTGCGGCGGCTCTATCCTGGAACCATGAGGTCAGCCCCTGTCCCGCCTCGGAGATACCGCCTCGCACTGTCTGTCGTGGCGTGGTTCAACCTGCTCTCGGCGCTGGCGGGGATGGCCGGGCTCACCATCGGTGGGGGAGTCGGCATACCGTTGCAATGGCTGGACGGGACCGTCTTCGACTCGTATTTCTGGCCGGGGATCATCCTGGGTTTTGTCGTGGGCGGCGTGCAGGCCATCGCCCTCGCTGCGCACTACCGCGGATATCGTCTGGCCTGGGGCCTGCATGCCATGGCCGGCCTGACCATGATGATCTGGATCTTCGCGGAGATCGCGATCATGCTCGTCTGGTCGCCGCTGCAGGGTATCTACTTCTTCACCGGCCTGGTTCAGACATGCCTGTCCGTGCTCGCGCTCGGGGGATGGCCCAGGCCCCTCCTGGGCCGGTACGAATGACCGCGCGGAGAGGCCATAGTTCAGCCAGGTATCGGCTCGGGCGGTTGCACCGGCGTATCGTCGGGGTATGCGAAAACTCTTCGATTCCATCAGAAACCTCGGTTTCCGTCGTGGCCCGGGCCGCATTGTCGGAGGAATAGCGGGCGGGCTCGCCGCGGCAACCGGGATCAACGTGTGGCTGGTCCGCCTTCTGGTTCTGCTCTCGTTCCTGCTGCCAGTCGTCGGGATCGGCCTCTACCTCTTGATCTGGGTCCTGACACCGTGGCAGGACGACAGCATTCCGCTCGAGCAGGTGCTGGGCGGCCGGTAGGCCGGGTTCCGGTCATCCGCGGAAGCAGCGCCCTCGTGCAGGGCGCGCGTACACTGTGCCGGTGGCTACGAATGACGACGTTCAGAATCGGCCTGAGCACATCGGGGTGCGTATCGGGAGGGTAGCGGGCACCTGGTTCCCGCTCATCGTGCTGGCTGCGGGTGCCGTGGCGGTGATCATCCCGGGCCCGTTCCTGCCCCTGGGCGCCCTGGTCAACCCGCTGCTCATGCTCATCATGCTGGGCATGGGGTTGACGTTGCGTGCCGCGGATTTCGCGGTCGTGGCGCGGCGTCCGGTCCCGTTGCTGATCGGTATCCTCGCGCAGTTCATCATCATGCCTATGGCGGGGTGGGCTCTGGTCTCCGTGCTGCGGCTCGATCCGGCCATCGCCGTCGGCGTGATCCTGGTGGCCGCTGCCCCGGGCGGCACCGCATCGAACGTCATGGTGTACCTGTCGAAGGGCGACGTCGCGCTCTCGGTCGCGATGACCTCGGTCTCCACCCTCGTCGCCCCTCTGCTGACCCCGTTGCTGGTTCTCTGGCTCGCGGGGTCCTATCTTCCGGTGGATGCGGCCGGCATGTTCCTCTCGATCGTGCAGATCGTGCTCATCCCGGTCGTTGCGGGGATCCTCCTGCGCCGGTTCCTGCCGCGTATCGTCGAACGCGTCGTGGAGTGGATGCCGCTCATCTCGGTCACCGGGATCTCGCTCATCGTGCTCGCCGTCGTCGCGGGCAGCGCCGCCACGATCCTGACCTCAGGGCTACTGGTGGCCGGTGTGGTGATCGCGCTGAACGCCATCGGACTGCTGCTCGGCTATTTCGCGGCCCGCCTGGTGGGTCTGGACGAAGGCGCGCGGCGTGCGGTGAGCATCGAGGTGGGCATGCAGAACTCCGGCCTTGCCGCGGGGCTTGCCCGCACGCACTTCTCGCCCGAGGCCGCGTTGCCCGGGGCGATCTTCTCCGTGTGGCACAACGTCTCCGGCTCGATCATCGCCGGCATCTGGTCGCGCAGGCCGCCGCGCGAGCGCTGACTCAGGCGGCCCGGGCGTATGAGAATCGCGATCATCGGTGCGGGCATCGGGGGCCTGGTTGCTGCCGCTGGACTGCACACGGATGGACACGAGGTCGCCGTCTACGAAAGACGGGCCACTCCGCAGGCGGTCGGCGCAGGGCTGACCTTGTTCGGCAATGCCTTCGCCGCCCTCGATGCGCTCGGCCTCGGCGAGGCCGTCCGGGAGATCAGCACCGATGCGGCGGGACGGCTCCGCTCCGGGCAACGCCAGCCTTCGGGGCGCTGGCTGCTCACCCTGCCGCCGTCGGAGGCGCCCTCGGTGCGCAGTCTCCATCGTTCAGACCTTCACCGGGCGCTGGTGGACCAGCTCCCCGGCGCGACCATCCGGCGAGGGCAGGAGGGGATCGTCTCCTCGACCGGGGCGCCGGTGGTCGTCGTGGCCGGGTGCGAAGAACGCTATGACCTGGTGATCGCCGCCGATGGGCTGCGCAGCGACGCGCGACGCCGGTGGGGGCTGGACGGCGGCCTGCGGTATGCCGGGTACACGGCCTGGCGAGGAGTGACGACCTCGCGCGGCCATCTGGCCGATGAGGCGGGGGAGACCTGGGGCGCCGGGCAACGCTTCGGGATCGTTCCCCTGCCCGACCGGAGGGTGTACTGGTTCGCCACGCGCTCCGTCGCGCCGGGGAAGGACGACGCCGACCCGCATGCGACGCTTCGAACCCTGTTCGGCCAGTGGCACCATCCGATCGGCGAACTCATCGAGGCCACCGCACCGGAGTCGATCCTCCGGCACGATATCTACGACCTCGCCGGATTCCCCGCATCGTTCATCCGCCACCGCGGCGCCCTGCTCGGCGATGCCGCTCATGCGATGACCCCCGATCTCGGCCAGGGAGCCGGCCAGGCGATCGAGGATGCGGCGACTCTGGTGACGCTCCTGCGGGGTTCCCGTGTTCAGGACCTCGATACGGTACTCGGGCGCTACGACCGTTTGCGCCGGGCGCGTACTCGCGGAATCTGGCGGCGATCCAGGACGATGGGCCGGATCGCGCAGAGTTCGGGCCGTACGGCGACGCGTCTGCGGGACGCCGCCCTTCGAGCCGTCCCGGCGTCGTTCGCGGTCACGGCGATGGACCGGCTCCAGGACTGGGCGCCTCCGCGGCCGTGATGACGGAGCTCACGCGGGCGGTCCGCGTTCCCGACACGGAAAAGTGCACGAATCGAACCGCGAAACGCCCTTTTCCGTGTTGAAACCGGCTGCAGGGGCGAGGACCCCCTCAGTCGTCGCCGAAAGAGTTCAGGTCGAAGGCGCGGAACGTCACCGCGTAGTCCGTGCCGATCGCCACGCCGCCTGCCCGCAGGATCTCCGGGATGAACTCCTCGGGCCGAGGATGCCATGGCAGATCGGCCAGATACGCCTGGTGGCGCTTCAGCGATTCCACGCTCGCGTCGACCGCACCCTGGTCGAGTCCCACGGCATGGGTCGGCTGGGGATGACCGGCGATCAGCAGCCACCTGGTCGACCACTTCTCCAGGCCCTCCTCCGCGAGTTCGCGGAACACCCATGCGTTGTCGGCATCACGCACGCCGTCCACGACGGCCTTGCCGGCTTCCCTGTGATCCGCCTGGTTGAGGTTCCCGTACGCCTCGAAGTCGAAGTTGGCGGTCACCACCGCGTCTGGCTTGAACGACCTGATGGCACGCGCCACGTCCCGGCGCAGGTCCAGCGAGTACACGAGCATCCCGTCCGGGTGGTCCAGGATCCGCAGATCGTCCACGCCGACGGCGGCGCAGGCACGCCGTTGCTCCTCCGCGCGCAGCGGGCCCGTCTCTTCCGGCGGGCGCTGCATCCCGGCCTCGCCTGCCGTCAGCAGCAGGTAGGCCACCTCGATGCCACGGCCGGTCCATGCTGCGACCGCCGCCGATGCGCCGTATTCCATATCGTCCGGATGGGCCACGATGCACAGCACCCGCGACCAGGATCCGTCCTCGAGCAGAGTCACATCCGTCATGGCCTCACCTTAGTCAACGCCTACAAGTCACCCGAGGACGGTGAAGGGCGCTCGCCGGGCGCAGCGCCGGGGGCGGAGGCCTTCTCCGCGTGCTCGTCCTCTTCGGCCGCCACGGCGTATTCACGGGAGATCCTGCGGTACACGGGGGTGAGGAAGGCCACCAGCGCCGCGATCACCATGACGATCCCGGCCCCCAGGAAGATCAGGGCGATGCCACGCGAGGTCCCGTCCCCGAGCAGCGGTGACAGTGCGGAGGCGCCGTCGGCCGAGCGAGACCAGGGGATGATCCAGAGTTCCGCGATGGGGGCGATGACGAAGGCGGTGACGGGTGCGGCCGAGGCCTCGAACGCACCGGCGAAGCCGAACACCCGTCCCTGCCGCTCCAGCGGCACCACGCGCTGGATCACCGTCTGCTCGGCCGCTTCGACGGCGGGCACGAGCATCATGTAGAGCCAGATCCCCACCACGTACAGCCAGGCCCATTCCCGGACGGTGAAGAGGCCCCCGAGCACTCCCATCACCAGGACGGCCAGCAGCAGGGTCCGCAGGGGGTTCCGGCCCAGGCCGAATTTCCCGATCAGGGCGCCGCCGACGATGAAGCCGGTGCCGCCGAGCGCGAAGACCACTCCCCAGACCTCGACGGCGAACAGTTCCAGGCCGTAGGGATCCATCAGGGCCATGTAGACCCCGCCGATGAAGTTGTTGAAGGTGGAGAAGAGGATCAACGCGAACAGCCCCGACACCGCGGCCACCGCTCGCCACGACCCCTTCAGGTCGAAGCCGCCGTGGGCATCGGTGGCGGCGGGCCTGAGCTCCTCGGGCATGCTCAGGAACAGCAGGTGCACCAGCGTGGCCGCCGTCAGCACCACCGTGATCAGATGCGTCCACCCCATGCCGAGCAGGCCGATCGACAGCCCGGCCACGACGGAGGTCACGATGAACGCCATCCCCTGGACCATGCCCACCAGGCCGTTGGCGTTGGCTCGCTTGTCGGGGTCGATGAGGATGGTCACCGTGGTGGCCAGGGCGATGGCTCGGATATTCTCCACCACCGCCCCCACGAGGATCAGCAGGGCATAGGCCCAGAACCACGGCCGGTCCAGCCGCGGCAGCTCGTCGTCCGGGGCCATGAGATAGACCACGCCGGCGATGAGGAACATGATCAGCGCGAAGAACGTGGCCGCTCGCATCACGTCGAGTTTGCGGAACCGGTCCACGAGCGTCCCGAAACTGATGGAGGTCAGGGCGATCAGCAGCATGAAGGCGCCACCGATGGCGCCGGTGGCGATCACGTTGCGGGTTTCCAGATAGATCCAGAAGGTGCAGGCGAACCACAGATAGCTCGTCGAGAGCGAGGCGACCGCGGTATTGACCAGGATCGAGAGGAACGTGTGGTGGCGCTGCTGCGGGCTCCTCAGGGCGCGGTCGACGGCCCCGGGATCCGTCAGCGCGATCTCCTCGGCGGCGGTGGCCGGGAAGTCGGTTTTGAAGCCCGCGCCGCCGTCGGGATCGGCGTTCGGGTGCGGCACATGGGGAGGAGGGTCGCTCACGAGTGGCACAGTACGCCAGGGGATCGGCCTTGAGAAGGTCCAGACCCGGCGACGCCGGGGGAGGAGTTCCGACCCGGTGGACCTGATCCAGCGAGCAGCGAGTTGGGCCGCCCGTCAGCGCTGACGGGCGGCCCAACTCGCTGCTCGGCGGGTCCGTGGTCTGCTGGAGCTAGGACACCAGGAGCTCTTCCTGGTGGGGGAGCACGGAGTGCGCTGCATGGACGAGATCGCCGGGGTCCCATTCGCGCTTCGCCGCGGCCAGGGCGGAGTCGTCGTCGAAGAGGCGCTCGGGGGCGATGCGTGTCTCGGTGAACGTCCTCACCTCCATCGGTGAGCGCACCGACCTCACCGCCTCCGACACCGCGGCGCAAGCCGCCTGTGCCGCCGCGACCGCCTCGGGCACCGGCGTGATCGCCACGGCGTAGAGCAGCGCCCGGCAGCCCGCGACGGCGTTGCGCCGGCCACGGTCGAGAGCGCCACCGAGCTGCCGCAGCTCGACCGAGGTGAGCATGGCCCCCGGCCCGCGGGTGGCGGCATCGACCAGTGCGTCCACGGCGTCCTCCGGCAGTTCGGCCAGCAGGGCGCTGCAGCTGAGCGACGGCATGGGATCCGGCGGGTCCATGTGGAGAGCGGCCAGCGCCGGGACGGGGGTGATCGCGAAGGTGTCGATCTGCGGGTTCAGGTTCCGCAGGGGAGCCAGCACGGCCTCGGCCTGCTCCTGGGCCAGTTCCATGGCCGCTTCGACCACGGCGAAGGAGCGGCCCGCGAATACCTCGGGCACACCGGGCATGTCCGGGATGCGCAGCACCCTGACCAGGCTCGTGACCGTCTCGGGGACCTCGGTGGTCCAGGCGGTCCAGGCTCGGAAGATCTCACCGGCGGATTCGGCGGGCCAGAACAGCGCCCCGGCGAACACGGTATCGATGGGGTGCAGCTGGAGGGTGGCTCCCGCGATCACGGCGATGTCGGCACCGTCCAGCAGCAGGTCGAACAGCGGATCCCCGGGTGCCACTCGGCGCACGACGCCGTCCGGCGTCACCGCCTCCAGTTCCAGGACCCACGAGCTGCCCAGCCCGCGTGATCTGGCGAACCAGCCCAGGCCGCCTCCGAGCAGCGAGCCGATCGCCCCGACTCCCGCAGCGAAGCCCCCGATGGTTGCCAGCCCGTAGGGGGCCGCCGCCGTGGCCAGATCGCCCCAGCTGACCCCCGCCTCGATCCGGGCCGTCTGCGCGGCGGCGTCGATCTCGATGCCGTCCAGGGAGCCGGTGCGCAGCAGGATCGTGGCGGAGAGATCGCCGAGCGGGGCGGCGTTGTGCCCGGTCGTCTGCGGCGCGACCCGCATGCCGAGCGCACCCGCCGCGCGCACCGTGACGGCGAGATCGTGCCGGCTCGCAGCGTGCACGACGGCGGCCGGCTGCTGGTCGACCAGCAGCTGCCAGGCTGCGCGTGCCTGGTCCCAGTCGGCATCGGATGGGCGGGACAGACGCCCGCCGAGAACGGATCGGAGATCATCGAGGTTGCGGATGGGGCGCAGCTCGCGGTCGCCGCCGTCGCCGCCGTCGTTGCCGGCTTGCGGGGTGCTGGTCCCGGAGCCGACGGTATCGGGGACGGTGGAGCCGGTGGATGGTTGCCGGGGTGCGGTGTTCATGGCGTATTCCTCTGCGTGATGGTGAGTGCGAATGGTGCGTGTGGATGGTGGCTGGATAGCTCAGATGTGTTCGGCGGTCGAGGCGTCCGCGTCCAGAGCCTCGGCGAGGATGCCGTGGAGGGCGCCGGGCCCCGGCGACCGGCCGATCGCCGCACCGATGGCGGCTGACCGAGCGCGGTAACGCGGCTCGTCCAGCGCTGCTCGCACCGCGCGGCGGAGCCTGCGGGGAGAAGGCCGGTCGGTGCGCAGGTCGATGCCGGCGCCCGACCAGGACACGCGGGCACCGACCTCGGCCTTCTCCTCGGTCCGACCTGCCGTCACGATCGGCACGCCGTGCTCGAGGGCGTGGTGCACCCCGCCGTAGCCTCCGTTGGTGACCAGGACGTCGGTCCTCGGCAGCAGCCAGTCGTAGGGCAGGAAACGAGCGACCCGAGCATTGCCGGGCAGGCGAGGGGGCAGGGTGTCGACCGGGCGCCCGCCGGTACTGACCACCACGAGCACGTCGTCGTCCGCCAGGGCCTCCAGAGCTGTTCCGATCAGGCCCCACTCCGTGTTGGCCACGGTTCCCTGGGTGACGTGGACGACGCGCCGGCCGTCGAGGTCCCTCCACCAGTCCGGGAGGGGAATCGTCGAGGCGGCCGACCTGGAGACCGTGCCGACGAATCTGACGTGATCCGGAAGCCCCGCCCGGGGGTACTCGAACTCCGCCACCGTGAACTGCACGAGCAGATCGCAGCCCGCCGGCCAGTCGAGGAAGAACCGTTGCATGGGGCGGCCGGTGACCTCCCGGGTGAGATCGTCGGCAAAACGCTGCACCGGCGCGAAGACGCCCCGTTCGGCGGCAACCGTCAGGGCCGCGTTGCGCAGCCGGCCGAGGGGGCCCGGCAGCGGGCGGATACCGAGCCCGTAGGGCGCCACGTCCGGATGCTTGAAGGCCAGTGGCACGATGCCGAGGCTGGCGATCAGCGGCCGCTGGGAGCGGGGAAGGTCGGCGAGGACGGAGGCTGCGGCGAACATGGTCTCCGCGAGGATCACGTCGGTGGGCTCTGAGCCGAGCGCTTCCCGGACGGCGCGCAGCTGGGCTGGCACCGGCTTGAGGAAGATCTCGATCATGTCGTAGCGGATCCCCGCCGGGCCTGAGCGCCCGCGGCGTCCGGGACAGGCCGTGTCGAGGTCGCGGTCGTCGTAGTCCGCCTCGGGCGGAAGGGGCAGGAAATCGGCGCCGGTGGCGAGCACCTCCCGTTGGTACCGGCCCCCGGTGAGGAAGCGAACCCGGTCACCGGCGGCGACGAGAGCCTCGGCAATGGATAGGAGGGGCGTGATGTGGCCTCGGACAGGGGTGGAGGTGATGAGCACGGAAGTCATGGCGGATCCTCAGGGCTGGGCCGATACACTGAAATATCGGCTACACTGGTGAAGTGTTCACCACCCCAATAGGGTTGTCAATAGTGAGGGCTCATGACTCGACAAGAGAAAAAACGGAGTTACCGATCCGCTCTGCGGACCGAGCAGGCGGCGCAGACCCGGCGGCGCGTTCTCGAGGCAGCCGCGGCATGTTTCGCCGAATCGGGGTATGCGGGGACCTCCCTTCCGGGGATCGCCGCCCGAGCGGAGGTCTCACCCGAGACCGTCAAAGCCAACGGACCCAAGAGGGGCCTGCTGCTCAACGCCTTCGAACAGGCTTTCGCCGGCGCCGAGGGGGAGGGGGGAATCGCCGAGAGCGAGGCCGGTGCGAGGATCGCGGGGATCGCCGACGGCCAGGCGATGCTCCTCGAGGTGGCGGCGTTCGTCGCCTCGGCCAACGCCCGCACGAGCATTCTGTGGGGTGAGTTCATGAGCGCGGCCAACGCCGACGAGAAGATCGAGGAAGCCCTGAACGGGCTGCTCGAACGCCGCGCGCTGGACTACAAGGCCCTCGTGGAGGCCCTCGTGGAACGCGGCGTCGCCAGCGGTAGTACGGATATCCGCACAGCAGCGGCGACCCTGTCGTTCCTCTGGTCGCCGGAGGGACACCAGCAATTGGTGCTGCAGAGCGGGTGGGGGCAGGAGCGGTACACGTCGTGGCTCGCGGATGCGGCCAGGCTTCACTTGCAGGACACCGCAGGGGCGACGCGGGGTTGACCCGTCGGCGCCGGAGGTCTCTGGCCGGAGTTCTCTGGTCCGGGGTCTCCCTGCCGGGTCTGCGCCGCTACGGTTTGCGGGCCTCGATGAGATGGCGAGTGGAGTGGGCGATGAACGGCCCCTCCGCCTGGATGAGCCGATGCAGGTCGTGCAGACGATCCCGGTATTTCTCGACGGTGAACCCCGGCACCCACCAGATCACTTTGCGCAGCAGGTAGACGACGGCGGCGACGTCGTGGATCTCGATCCGCAGCCTCGCCTGGCGGAGATCGACGATCTCCAGCCCCGCGGCGCGTGCTGCCGCCGTCTCATCGTCAGGATGCCGGCCTCGACGGGCCTCGGGCTGCGGCCCGAGGAAGAACTCGATCAGCTCGAAGACACTGGCCGGCCCGACGTGCTGGGCGAAGTACGTCCCTCCGGTACGCAGCACACGGGCGATTTCCTCCCACCAGATCGTGGCCGGATGCCTGCTGGTGACCAGGTCGAAGGCCCCGTCGGCGAACGGCAGGGGAGGGTCGTCCGGGTCCGCGACGACGACGACCCCGCGCGGGTGGAGCAGCTTGGCCGCGTGGGCGATGTTCGGGGGCCAGGATTCCGTCGCGACCGCAGTCGGCGGGAACCGCGTCGCGCTCGCGAGGACCTCGCCACCGCCGGTCTGGACGTCCAGGGACGCGGTGGCTGTTGCGAGCCTGTCGGCGAGCTGGCCGGAGTAACCCCACGGAGGGCGTTCCTCGGTGGCCCTGCCCTCCAGCCAGGAGAAATCCCATCCGGACACATCCGCGGCTGCACCCTCCGCGACCAGTTCGTCGAACCCTCCCGCCACCTCCCGGTCTTTCCCTTCAGACTTCAGCTGCGCTCACCTGTTTCGGGTCTCGAGATTGTCTCAGCCGAGGATTCCGTCGCCGAAGCGGAAAACCGGATCGGCGGTGTCGAAGGGGGCATCGCTATGGCTCTGCTCGACATGCTCCGTCGACGACGGCAGGTCGAAGGGCAGCCGACCGCGTGCGGTGGCCGTACCCAGCAGTACGTCGACCACCGCATCGTCCCGCGCGCCGAACTCGACCAGCAGTGCCGCCGCCTCCTGGGCGATCTCGGGCACGATCGCCGGCCGGTCCAGGAAGAGCACGACGATGGTCGGCACTTGCCGGCACAGCGCCACGATCCGATCGCGCTCCTCGGGCGGGAACTCGAGCGAACCAGCGTGGAAGAAGGCCTCGAAGCCGCCCGGTCGCGGATCGAACGGGGCATCCAGCCGGACCACGGCGAGCTCCGCCTGACTGGGATCGTCCACGATCGTGCCGAGCCTGGCTGCGGCCTCCTCGCCGATGTTCTCGACGTAGACGTTCAGGCCCTCGCGCAGGGGCAGCGCGGCGGGACCGTCGTCGGCTGCGGTCAGCCGCACGATGGCGGCGCGCTGAGCGTCCTCACCGGCGGCGACGAAATCATCGCGGCCGACGGTGGCGAGCGCGTGGTCGACGTCGAGGAACGGGGCGTCGAAGAGCCCCAGGCGGAACTTCTCCGCCAGCAATCGGCGCACCGACTGATCGACGCGCTGTTCGCTGATCCTGCCGGAACGGACGGCCTCGACCACGAGCTCCGGCCGGGACTCACCGCCGAATTGGTCGCAGCCCGCTTCAATGATCGTGACCACCCGGTCGAGTTCGCTGAGGTGCTCTGCGCCCCATGCCCGTGCGGGCATGGGCTGGCCCATGATCACGCTGTCGCTGATCAGCCCCCAGTCGGTGCAGACGATGCCCTGATAGCCCAGTTCCTCACGCAGGAGCGTGGTGATCACGTCATGATTGAAGGCGAAGGCGATCTCCTCCCAGTCCGTGCCCAGCGGCAGCCCGTAGTAGGGCATCATCTGGGACGTGCCTGCTGCGATCGCGGCGCGGAAGGGCTCCAAGTGGTATTCGCGGCGGCCGCCGGGGTAGACCTGTTCGCGGCCGTAGTCGAAATGCGGGTCCTCGCCGTCCAGCTGCGGTCCGCCGCCGGGGAAGTGCTTGGTCATCGCGGCCACCGACTCCGGTCCCAGCTCGGTGCCCTGCAGTCCGCGGATATAGGCGGTGACCAGGCGTGAGGTGAGATCGGCGTCCTCGCCGAAGGTCATCCCGATACGCGCCCAGCGCGGCTCGGTGGCCAGGTCGATCTGGGGATGCAGGGCGACCCTGAGCCCGGCGGCAACGTACTCCTGCCGGGAGATGTCCGCGAACCGTTCCACCAGGTCCGGGTCGTTCAGCGCGGCGAGTCCGAGGGACTGCGGCCACTGGGAGAAGGCACCCGCCGTCGACTCCGTTCCCGGGTTGTTGCTGAAGGCGTGCCGGGGGTCGCTGGAGATGGTCACCGGTATGCCGGGGCCGGTGTCCAGGGCGACTTCCTGCAGACGGCGGTTCCAGGCCACCAGGTCGCGGACATCGGAGACGCTGCCGGCGAGATTGAAGTGGTTCATGCGCAGCTCGCGGATCGCATGCTCGCTGGCCGGGCGGCCGAACGGGTTGTCGGGACCCATCAGCTCCCCACCCGGGGGCATGGTGGTGATGTCGTGGAACATCAATCCGGCCTTGTCCTGCAGGGTCAGCCGGCCCAGGAGGTCCTCGACGCGGTCCTCCACGCTGAGGTCCGGGTCCCGGTACGGTCTGATGTCGTCATTGGCATCCACGGTCTGGTCCTTCCCGTCGTCACAGGATGCCAAATATACGTGGACGCCACCGAAGTCGCCGGTATGCGGGTCGGGCCTTGCCGCCGGGTTCAGCGTTCGTATTCCGAGATCACCACGCCGGAGGCGTAGTCCCGGGAGCGCACCAGATCGAATTCGGCGGGGGCGTAGTGCCCAGCGTGGAAGAGCGGGATGCCGCCGCCGAGCACCACAGGGTTGTGCTTGAGAACCAGACGGTCGATCTGACCGCGAAGCTGGGTGGCCAGATCCGCCCCGCCGCACAGCCAGATGTCCCCTCCCTCCCGGGCGCGCAGTTCGCTCACGACATCGACGGGATCCTCCGCCGTCGTCCGCAGATTCTCCTCGTCCGCGTGATGCCGCCGCGAGAACACGATCTGTTCCAGGTGCCGGTAAGAGCTCGGCATACCGTTCTCCGGGCCGATGACGTAGGTGTTCCATCCCATGACCACGGTGCTGAAACGGCCGCTGCTCTGGTCGATGCCCTGCAGGCCGGCGATATCGGTCGGCAGGGTGTCCGGGTATTCACGGACGAGGGTCTCCATGTGGTCGCCCTCCACCGGAAAGGCATCGAACTCCCCATGCGGTCCGGCGATGAATCCGTCCAGGCTCACGGCGATGTAGTACACGAGTTCACGCATCATGTCTCCCGGTGTCGATATTCCGTGGCGTAAGACTACTACTGCTGTAGTAGTTTGGATAGAGTGCGGAGATGGCACGCAACGAGGAACGACGACGTCACCTGGCCGATGCGGGGTTGAAGGTCCTGGCCGACTCGGGGGCGCGAGGGCTGACGCACCGTGCGGTGGATCGTGAGGCCGGGCTGCCCGCCGGGACCGCGTCGAACTACTTCAGCACCAGGGATGCGCTGGTCGCGGCACTGGTGCTGCGCATCGAAGAGCGGCTCTCCCCGTCGGCGAGCGACCTGGCTGCACGAGCAGGCAGGGATCCTGATCGGGCGCTGTTCGCCGACTACACCCGCGATGTCATCCGTCGCCTCATGGCGGACAGGGACGCGACGATCGCACTTTTCGAACTTCGCCTGGAGGCCTTGCGTCACCCAGAGGTCGCCGGCCCGCTCGCAGAATGGCGACGGGGGAGTTTCGCCGGTGACGTGGAGTTCACCGGGAACGCAGGCCTGCCGGGAGGCACCTGGGAAGTGGCCCTGTTCCACTATGCGATCGAGGGGTTCGTGTTCGATCAGCTGACCGGCCCGCTCCTGCCGGATGTGTCCCCGGACGAGGTCGTCGACCATCTGGTCACCCGGCTGATCCCCTGAGGATAGGGAGCGGACCTCTCCCGCAACCTCAGCGATGGATCTCTCTTGACCTTGACGTAACGTCAAGCTCTACGGTCGATGTGTCAGCTACGGGAGGGAGCAGCACGTGGAGTGGCCTATTCAAGAGGTTGCCAGGTTCGCCGGTACGACCAGCCGGACCTTGCGTCACTACGGTGCCGTGGGCCTGCTGGAGCCATCGAGGATCGGCAGCAACGGCTACCGGTACTACGACCGCGAGGCCCTCGTGAAGCTGCAGCGCATCCTGCTGCTGCGGGAACTGGGCTTGAGCCTGCCCGTCATCGGCGAGGTGCTCTCCCAGCAGACCGATACCGCGGCGGCGCTGGGCGCACACATTGAGTGGCTTCAGCAGGAGAAGGAACGGATCGATCGTCAGATCGCATCCGTACACCGCACGCTGGCCCACATCGAACGAGGAGAAGAGATCACCATGAAGGCCATATTCGACGGCTTCGACCACACGCAGTACGAAGAGGAGGTCCGGACACGCTGGGGCGACCGGGCCTGGGAGGGCAGCAACAACTGGTGGAACGGCCTTTCCGCGACCGAACAGCAGGACTTCAAGCAGCGCAGTGCCGATGTCAATGGCGCGCTGCGCCATGCGGCGGAACAGAATCTGGCGCCTGGCAGTACGGAGTTCCAGCAGGCGGTCGCCGGCCACCACGCCTGGCTCGCCGAGCAGCCGAGTCCCATGACCGGCCGCGACGCATACCTGTCCTTGGCTGACATGTACGTCGCCGACGACCGGTTCGCCGCCGTCTACGGAGGAACCGAGTGCGCGCAGCGCATCCGGGAGGCCATCGGCATCTGGACCGAGCGGAACCTCTGATCCGCCCGAGATGAGCTCGGACCGACTCGCGCCCTCCTGTACTGCCACCTCGGCAGCACAGGAGGGCGCGGGTGGTGGTTGCTACCGTGATGCGGTGACCTCCAATCCTTATGCGGCGTTCCTGCCACCCGAGCGCCGCTCGGCGGCGGAGCTGGATCCGGAGGAGAGCTGGTGGTCATGGCGAGGCCATCGCGTGCATATCGCCCGCAAATCTCGTCCCGCGTCGCCGGTCCGCCTGCTCGTCATCCATGGTGCAGGAGGTCATAGCGGTGCCCTGTGGCCGATGGCGGCGCTTCTGGCCGAGCGCGGACTGGATATCGCCGCCGTCGATCTGCCCCTCTACGGCCGGACGGCGTCCCCGGATCCTCCGTCCGTGCGCTACGAGCACTGGGTGCGGCTCCTGGTGGACCTCGCCGAGGCTGAGCACGACGGCAGGCCGCTGGTACTGCTCGGCGCAAGCATCGGGGGACTTCTCGCCTATGAAGTCGCCGCGCGTTCCTCGCGGGTTTCCCACGTGGTGGCGACCTGCCTTCTGGACCCCCGCGATTGGAGGGCGCGTGCGCGGATGACCCGTTTCGGTCCGCTGGGCATCCTGGGCGGCCCGCTGTCCGGCATGGCACGCGGGTGGCTTTCGACGGCGATGGTCCCCATGAGCCGAGTGGCGAAGCTGTCGAAGATGAGTCGCGATGCCGCCCTCTCCCGGCTCTGCGCCACGGATCCCTTGGGTGGTGCGGCGAAGGTCCCGGTGGGTTTCCTCGCTTCCTATATGAGATACCGGCACGCGCCGCCCGAGGCGATGACCGTGCCGGTGACCCTGGTCCACCCCGGCATGGACGCCTGGACCCCGGCCGAGCTGAGCGAACGCGTGCTCCGCCGGATCGCCGCGCCGACCGAGGTGACCCTGCTGCGCGAGTGCGGGCACTTCCCGATCGAGGAACCCGGCCTCACCGATCTCGTGGAGACCGTGCTCGAGGTCGCTGGTCGCCTGGCCTCGAATCCCGACGACGGCCCTGGGTGACCCGTCACTCCGGCAGTGCCGGCGCCGTCGTCAGCCCTGAACCACGTGGATCGTGTCCGCGACACCCTGGGAGCACTGGTCCGGGAGGCCCTCGGTCTCCTCCAACGGCACCGCCACGGTGTCGAACTCGACCCGCTCGCCGGCCTGGACGGTTCCGGTCCCCTCCGTCGTCGCCGAGGGACGGTCGCCTGAAATGACGAACTCCTTGCCCTCCGGGAAGACGAGGAGCTCGGGCTGACCCTCGTCCTGGAGCGAGAAACACTCACCGGGTCCTACGATCATCCGCCCGGATACGGTTTCGCTGTCCCCCTCGATCGAAGGCGCGGTCAGGCCGATGGGACCGTCGCCCTCGGGGGAGATCATCACCTGTTCCTGCGCTGAGCCCTCCTGCTTGGTGCCGGCCCGAGGCTCGGTTCCGACGTCGTCGCCGCCGCACGCGCTCAGGGCCAGCATCAGTGCTGCGACCGCAGGCGCGGTGACCGCCGTGCTGCGTGCTCGGATCTTCGCCATCGCTGGTCCTCCCTGCTGTGAAAACTGTGGCAGCGGGCCAGTCCATCACATGCGACCGCGTGGTATCGAACGGCGCGGCAAAGGCGCTCAGCGGGTATACCGCAGATCCACGATCGCCGGTACGTCGGAATCGGGCAGCAGGTCGGCGGGATCCGAGGTGTTGAGAAAGTCCACGCAGGCGCGTTCATGCTCAGCCAGCGTGTACGGCTGCGAGCCGATCTCCATACCGGTCAGCTGACGGAGCCTGCGCACCTCCCCGCGCACGGTCGAGACCGCGCCGGCGTCGTCGTACAGCGCCTCGGCCAGCGCGCGGGCACTCCAGGCCTCGCGGGAGGCGAGCAGGGCCAGCAGCTCGGCACGGCGGGAGGTCAGCGAGACCCGGGTGCCATCGGCGCGCGTCACTTCGGGGCGCCAGCCGAGAAGGCGGATGGACGTGACCGGGACCGGAGCCGGGCTCTGCCGAGCCTCGCGGGCCAGCAGGGTCTCCGCCAGGCGCACCCCGCAGCGCACCAGGGAGGAGGCTTCCGTCGTCGCGGACTCCGCTGGAAGCGAGACGTCCAGGACGCCCATGATCTTCCCCGAGGCGTCGCGGATCGGTGCGGCTATACAGGCCCATCCGTAGTGGGCACGGACGAAGTGCTCTCCGGCCATGGCGTGGGAGAGTTCGCCGCGGTCCAGCGCCAGGCTGATCCCGTTGGTCCCGATCCCGGCCTCGGACCAGTCCGCGCCCTCGGCGAAGGCGATGGCATCCGCGGCCCGCAGCGACTGGCGGCTTCCGGAACGCCACAGGAGCACCCCGTCGGCATCGGTGACCACCACCAGATGGCGGCCGGCAGCGGAGGTGTCCGCAAGGGAGGCGACGACGTCATCGGCAACCCGGGACAGGGGAGTGGCCGAGCGCGCCGCGGACAGGTCGGCCTCGGTGAGCACGTGGGCCGGCTGCTGCTGATCCGGCGAGATTCCAGCCTCTCCGCTGCGCCGCCATGCCTCGACGACATGACTCTCCAGGTCGGGGGTGCGGCCGCCGGAGAGCACGAGCTCGTGCGCCTCGATGGTCCGGCGGGCGAAACCCGCGGGATCCGAGAACCGCAACGACGGATGCAACGACAATGCCACCCCCTCATGACGAGACTGTGAGCTACGTCATAACTGAGAGTGTATGGCACGAAGGAGTGGACATGACTGAAACAGCGACGGCGGCGGGAACCCGGGCATCGGATGCGGACACCGCGGTCGGGACATGGCTCGCATCATTCGGCGAGGCCCTGAGCCGAGGGGATGCCGAGGGCGCCGCGGACCTCTTCGAGGTGGACGGGTACTGGCGCGATTTCGTCGCCTTCACCTGGAACCTCAAGACCCTCGAGGGCCGGGACGAGATCCGACGCATGCTCGATGCCCGGCTGGACGACGTCGCCCCGTCCGGGTGGCATCTGGATGAACCGGCCACCGAAACGGATGGCGTCGTGGAGGCCTGGGTGGTCTTCGAGACCGCCGTCGCCAGGGGGTGGGCGCACCTGCGGCTGCGGGACGGCAAGGCCTGGACCCTGCTCACCACCATGCAGGAGCTCAAAGGCTTCGAGGAGAGGCGCGGGGCCGCCAGGGAGACCGGGGTGGAGCACGTCATCACCCGCGGCCGGAAGAGCTGGCTGGAGCGCAAGGAGGAGCACGCCCGCACCTTCGGGCGCGAGGAGCAGCCGTACGTCGTGATCGTGGGCGGGGGGCAGGGCGGCATCGGCCTGGCCGCCCGCCTGAAGCGCCTGGGGGTGCC
The DNA here is from genome assembly GCF_008831305.1 of Kocuria coralli. Taxonomy (GTDB): domain Bacteria; phylum Actinomycetota; class Actinomycetes; order Actinomycetales; family Micrococcaceae; genus Kocuria; species Kocuria coralli. Next base: position 107,632 of record NZ_ML708615.1, on the reverse strand, counting down.
CGCCATCGTGATCGAGCGCAATGAGCGCCCCGGCGACTCGTGGCGCAAACGGTACAAGTCCCTCCACCTGCACGACCCCGTCTGGTACGACCACCTGCCCTACCTCCCCTTCCCCGACGATTGGCCCGTGTTCGCCGCCAAGGACAAGATCGGGGACTGGCTCGAGCACTACACCGCGCTCATGGAGCTCGACTACTGGTCCGGCACCGAATGCCTGAGGGCCGATTTCGACGACGACGGCGGCACCTGGCGTGTCCGCGTCAACCGGCGCGGGGAGGAACTGGAACTGCGCCCGACCCACCTGGTCTTCGCGCTGGGCGTCTCCGGCTACCCGAACGTCCCGGACTTCCCGGGGCGCGACGACTTCGCCGGTGAGCAGTGGCACTCCTCCCAGTTCACGGGCGAAGGGGATTTCGAGGGGCGCAGGGCCGTGGTGATCGGCTCGAACAACTCCGCCCACGACATCTGCGCCGCGCTCTGGGAGAAGGGCGCCCAGGTGACCATGGTGCAACGGTCGTCCACCCACATCTCCCGCAGCGAATCGCTCATGTCCCTGGCGCTGGGTCCGCTCTACTCGGAGGAGGCGCTCGCGAACGGGGTCACGACGGAGAAGGCGGACATGCTCTTCGCCTCGTGGCCGTACCGCCTCCTGCCCGGCGCGCAGGTCCCCGTCTACGAGCAGATGGCCGAGCGGGATGCGGAGTTCTACCAGCAGCTCACCGATGCGGGCTTCGAGCTGGACTTCGGCGAGGACGGGTCGGGGCTGTTCCTCAAGTACCTGCGCCGGGGCTCCGGGTACTACATCGACGTCGGCGCCAGCCAGCTCGTCATCGACGGTCGGATCTCCCTGGCCCGCGGCCAGGTCACCAGGATCGAGCCCGACGCGGTGGTCATCGACGACGGCAGCGCCGAAGGGCGACGACTGCCCGCTGACCTGATCGTCTACGCCACGGGGTACGGCTCGATGAACCAGTGGCTCACGGACATCGTCTCCCCGGAGGTGGCCGACCGGGTGGGCAAGGTATGGGGGTTCGGCTCGGACACCACCAAGGATCCCGGCCCCTGGGAGGGTGAACTGCGCAATATGTGGAAGCCCACCAATGTCGAGCAGCTGTGGATCCACGGGGGCAATCTGCACCAGTCGCGGCACTACTCCCGCTACCTCGCCCTGCAGCTCAAGGCCCGCATGGAGGGCCTCGACACCCCGGTCTACGAACTGCAGGAGGTCCACCACACCAGCTGACCTCGTAGATGCGGCCCCTGAACCCGCTTCCAACACGTTTAAGTGCAGAACCGGCCGCCGGTTCTGCACTTAAACGTGTTGGGACCAGGACCAGCGGAGGTTGCAGCGATCAGGGACCGGCCTGGGCGACTGTGATATACACCATGAACAGTGCTCGCACCGATGCTCCGGCAATCCTCCGGCCATACCCCGGCAGCGGGTGGGAGAGAAGGACGAACGGGAAGATCCCATGATGACCGGTGACGACGGACGGCATGTGGTCCCAGCCGGCATCGCCGTGCCCGCCGGGCTGGTCCTGGCGATCGCCGCCCTGACCGGCATGGTCGTCGAATGGGTGGCAGCCGCGATGTCCACCGCCCCCTACTCCATGATCGAGCAGGCGGCCAGCGACCTCGGGGTAACGACCTGCGGTCCGCTGACCTACACCGACCCGCCAGTGGAGGTCTGCTCGCCTGCTCATGCCTGGGTGAACGGAGTCTGGATCGTCGCGGGCCTGGCGATCGCCGTGACCGTCCTGCTGCTGCACCGCTGGTTCCGGAATGGAGGACGCCGGCGCAGCGGGAGCTGGGCGGTGCTCCTGCTCGCGGCCGCTGCTCTCCTGCAGTCGGCCGTGGGCGCGGTGCCGGTCGACGCCGATCTCGCCCTGCACACCGTCCTGGCGCTCGTGGGTTTCCTCGCGCAGAACGCCGGCCTGATTCTCGCCGGAGCGGCCTTGTCCGGACGGCACCGGCTTCTGGGCGTCACGGCGGTGCTGGGCGGCGTGATCGGGATGGCATCGTTAGGGTTGTTCGTCGCCCCCACCGCGTGGAACCTGCCGCTGGGGCTGATCGAACGCATCTCCATGTATCCCTACCCCCTGTGGCTGGCGGCAGCGGGCGTCGTCACCGCTGCCCGGCGCGGGCGGTGAATCGCCCCTCGCGGGATTCCGGGAGGTGAAGCCCCCGAGAAAGGACAACGCATGAACATCGCCACCCTCCCCAACCTCCGTGAGCTCGGCGGTCACCGGACCGCCGACGGCGGGACGCTGCGCTCCGGCGTGCTCTACCGGTCCGTGGACCTCAGCCGCCTGGACGAGAGCGGCAGCGAGGCGCTGCGGAGCCTCGGGATCCAGACCGTCTTCGACTTGCGCACCGAGCAGGAGTGCATCGACCGCCCCGATCGGGTGCCGCAGGGGGTCCGCCGGGTGCCGCTCGACGTCCTCGGCGACGCCGACGACCTGGCCCCGGCGCAGCTGACGGCCCTGCTAGAGGATCCCCGCAGCGCCGAGGAGGTCCTCGGCGGGGGTCGCGCGGAGCAACTGTTCGAGCGCGCCTACCGGTCCTTCGTCGCGCTGCCGAGTGCCCGCCGCGCCTATCAGGGGCTGTTCCGTGGGCTGACCACAGCCGCGGAGGAGGGCGCGGTGCTGTTCCACTGCACGACCGGCAAGGACCGGACGGGCTGGGCGGCCGCGTCGCTGATGCTGCTGCTCGGGGTGGAGCCCGACGAGGTGATGGCGGACTACCTGCGGACCAACCAGGACCTCCTGCCGGCCCTGCAGCCGATCTTCGACGCGTTCGAGCAAGCCGGCGGCGACCCGGAGGCCCTGACTCCCGTGCTGGGGGTCAGGGAGGCGTACCTGGCGGCGGCGCTGGACGAGGCGCATCGGCAGTTCGGGGGTATCGAGGGCTACTTCACCCTGGGCCTGGACCTCTCCGAGGCCGAGATCGGGCACCTGAGGGACGCGCTCGTCTGACGGCCGCGGCGCCCCTGAGCGGTTTCCCCGTAACCCGGGCGAGACAAGGCGACGGCGAAATCTGTACGACGCCCTGCCGGGCATCGGTCACGCGTGCGGCCACAACGTCATCGCCGCCTCCGGGGTCGGCGCGGCCCTGGGCCTGGCGAAGGTCGCCGGCGACGCCGGCCTGCGCGTCAAGCTGCTCGGGACTCCCGCCGAAGAGCATGGCGGCGGGAAGGTATCGCTGCTGGAGGCCGGTGCCTTCGAGGACGCCGACTTCTCCCTGATGGTCCACGGCATGACGGCCTCACCCGATATGACCGGTGACAGCCACAGCGCGAAGGGCATGAAGTCCACGGCGGTGGACCGTTTCCAGGTCGTCTACACGGGGCACACCTCGCATGCCGCGGCAGCACCGGAGCTGGGCATCAACGCATCCAACGCCGCGGTGCTCGCGCTCAATGCGCTCGCCATGCTGCGTCAGCAGCTGCCGAAGGAAACCAACATGAACGCCTTCATCTCCCTCGGCGGGGAGGCGACCAACATCATCCCGGAGCGCACCGTCGTCCAGGTGGAGCTGCGCGCCTACGATCTCGGGATCTGGCGCGACATGAAGAAGAAGGTGCTCAACTGCTTCGAAGCCGGTGCGGTAGCGACCGGCTGCAGCTGGGAGTGGGAATCGACCGAGCACCCCTACGCGCCTGTCGTCAGCGATGAGGTGCTGGCGGGGCTCTGGGACGAGAACTTCGCCCAGCGCGGGCGGACCATCGACCCCGAGGTCCGGCTCGGCGGCGGCTCGACCGACATGGGCAACGTCTCCCAGGTGGTGCCCGCCATCCATCCGCTCCAGACCTTCCGCGGCAAGCAGTCCCCGCCTCACAACCCGGCGTTCACCGAGATCGCCGCCAGTCCCGAAGCCGACGACGCCATCATCGACGGGGCGGTCACCATGGCCGCGACCGTCGTGGACGTCGCCCTCAACGCCGACCTGCGTGCAGACTTCCAGCGTCGCAAGGCCGAACGCCCCACCGGGGCCACCCAGGCGAAATTCTCCGCCTGACCCGTCTGGTCTGGGTCGCCGACCCATGAACCGAAAGGCCCTGCCATGTCACGATCGCAACCGCCCGAAGAGGCCGTAGCGGCTCCCCTGCAGCGGGAATTCAGCATTTCTTTCAAGGACAGAGGCCTGTGGGTGCTGATCGGCCTGATGGTCGTCATCTCCTCGATCGCTCAGTTCATCGGGCCTTTGGCCATCCCCGTCGGCAACGCCTCCGTGGTGATGCTGCCGATGGTCTGGGCGCTGCTCATGGGCGTGCTGGTCTCCGGCCAGCGGTTCAGGCCGCTACCGGTGGACCTGCAGCACACCGCCAACGCAATCATGTCGGTCGCGGTGCTCGTGCTGTGCGCGCGCCTGTCCCTCACGCTGGGGCAGGAGCTCCCGGCGGTCTTCGCCGCCGGGCCGGCACTGCTGCTGCAGGAGTTCGGCAATGTGTTCGGTTCGCTGCTCCTGGCGCTGCCTCTCGCCGTCCTGCTGCGCATGGGACCGGCCACGGTGGGAGCGACGTTCTCGATCGACCGCGAACCGTCCTTCGCGATGGTGACCTCCCGGTTCGGCAGCGACTCTCCGCAGTACCGCGGCGTGCTGTCGATGTACGTCTTCGGGTCGATCTTCGGCGCCATCATCGTGAGCCTGGTGGCCTCCGTCCTCTCGTCGCTCGACATCTTCCGGTGGGAAGCGCTCGCGATGGGGGCGGGCGTCGGCTCGGGGTCGATGATGGCGGCGGGCATCGCCTCCGTGACCGCGGCGCATCCGGAGAACGCCGATACCATCGCGGCGCTGGCCACCACCGCCAACCTGATCGCGAGCCTGGCCGGCGTCTATCTGGCGCTCTGGATCTCCCTGCCCCTGGCGGACCGCTTCTACCGGTTCCTGACCCGCAGGCAGAAGTCCAAGACGGCCAGCGGAGTCACCGCGCAGATCGGCCAGGTCGCGGCGCAGGTGCTGGATGTCCCGAAGGTCAACCTCCACCCGGGAGCCAGCCTGCTGATCCTCGGTGGCGCGGGGCTGGTGACGGCGACCATCGCCAGCGTGACGTTCTCCTTCGACATGGTGATCACCTACCTGATCATGGCCGCCCTGGTCGCCCTCGGGCTCTGGGTCACCGCCTCGACCAGGGGGAAGGTGCCCGCCCTCATCATCGTCATCACCCTCGGCACGATCATCACATCGCCGTGGGTGCCGGTATCGGGGTGGGTGGTCGAGACCTCCGCCTCGGTGGACTTCCTCTCCGTCATCACGCTGATGCTGGCGATCGCCGGCCTGAGCATCGGCAAGGATCTGCCCATGCTCAAGCAGATCGGCTGGAAGATCCTGCCCGTGGGGTTCGTGGTCATCGGCGCGACCTTCCTCGCGTCGACGGTCATCGCGGAGTTCGTGCTGCGCATCCTCGGCCGTTGAGGCCGGACGGAGGGCGCTGCCCGAATAGCCGGAACGCCGGATGGCCGTTCCTGCTATTCGGGTAGCGCCCCGCGGATGCGTGCGATCGCCGCGTCCAGTGACTCGGCGGTGATGGCCGCGGCTCGATCCGCGTCCTTGTCGCTCACGGCTTCCAGAAGCGACTCCAGGTGGGCCAGGAGCCGGGAGAGATCGCCGGACTCCACTTCACGCTGGGCGCCGACGACCTTGTACGGGCGGCACCGCCGCCAGAGGGTGCGGATGCTGGCGACGAGCACGGGGTTCCCGGAGGCGGCGTAGATGCGGCCGAGCATCTGCTCGTCGTGATCGAGATAGTCCACCACACGGTGCTCCGCCAGATCGTCGCGCATGGACTGCAGGAGTTCGTGCAGTCGCCGAGCATCGCCGTCCGAGAGATTGCCGACGCCTTGAGCGGTGGCCTCGACCTCCAGCAGACGCCGGACCTCGTAGATGTGCAGCAGATCGGCGGGGGTGAGGCTCTTGACCACCGCACCGCGGTTGGGGAAGGCCTCGGCGAGCCCGGCCTCCTCCAGCCTGCGGATGGCCTCCCTGACCGGCACGACGCTCGTGCCCAGGGCCTCGGCGAGCGCGCGGACGCGCAGTCGCTGACCGGCGGGCAGATCGCCCGACATGATGGCCGCGTGCACCGCCTCGAAAACCTGGTCGCCCACGCGGGACCTGGGCTCGATCTTCGACAGCGGCATGGGTTCCATCCTACGGGCCGGCCGGACGGCCATCCGGGCATGGGCAGGGATCGGCTGCGGGGCCGACCGGTCAGGGCACCAGGACCACGGGAACCGGGGTGTGCCGGATGATCCTGGACGCGTTCGAGCCGAGGAACAGCCGTGTCGCCCCGCCCTCGGAGGAGGAGCCCACGACCAGGACCTCGGTGGGCACCCAGTCCAGGGAGTCGAGGGCCGCGGTCCAGGTGCGGCCGGTTCCGACCACTTCCTCCGCCGGACGGCTCTGCTCCGCCGTGACCACTTCCAGCGCGGCGGTCTGGACGGACTTCACCTGCTCCTCGTACTCGATGCGGCGAGCCTGTTCATCGTGCTCGAACGGGGCCACGTTCTGCCCTTCGATACCGAAGGTCGCCACCCGCAGCTGCGCGCCGACCTCCTCGGAGATCCTGGTGGTCCGGGCCAGCACATCGTGGGAGGCGGGGTCCCCGCGGAAGGCGCACGTGACCCGGGTGACGCGTGCGTCACCGTCCGCCCGGTAACCCCGGGGCGCCAGCGCGACGGGGACGGGGGAGGAATGCAGGAGACGGTCTGCCGTAGAGCTCACCGAGATCCTGCCGATGCCTCCATCGGTACCGGAGCCCACGATGATCATGGCCGCGTCACTGGCCACGGCTTCGTCCAGGAGCGCCTTGGCCTTGGAACGGGAGGCCACGTACAGCGCCTCGCTGCGCACGTCCGGGCAGATCTCCGCGACCGCCTGCCTGGCCTCCGCGACGGCCTTGTCCCCCCTCTGACGCGACCAGGCGGCGAACTGCAGATCGCGTCCGGTGGGGATGGGGGAGCGGCTGGGAGCCGGTACCACGCTGACGATCCGGAGGGAGTCGCCGCTGGACCGGGCCAGTACGCCGGCCAGATGCAGCGCGGACCGGTCCTTGGTGCCGTACGGGAATGCCACCACGAGAGTCATGATCAACTGTCCTTAGCGCCGGAGCTGTCAGTGCCCAGAGTGTCCTTCTGGGGCGAGGAGGGGGACTCGGCCGAGTCGGGATTCGTGTCCGGGGAGGGAGCCGAACGCTCAGCCCGCAGATCTTCCCAGTAGTTCGCGTGCTTGATGCCCAGCTTGACCGGATCGAACGTGGGATCCAGCCCGTTCTTGCGCTGCTGATCGTAGTCGCGCAGCGCCTTCAGCGCGGTCTTCGACAAGAGGATGAGAGCGATGAAGTTGATGATGCCCAGGGATGCGTAGCCGATGTCGCCGATCGCCCAGACCGCGGCCGCGTCCACCAGGCAGCTGATGAAGCAGACGGCCAGGATGCAGATCTCGAGCGCCCTCACCCAGGTCCTGCTGTTGCGGCCGAGGATGAAGGAGAGGTTGGTGTCCGCGATGAAGTAGAAGGCCACGATCGTGGTGATCGCGAACAGAGCCACGGAGATGGCCACGAAGGGGCTGCCGAAGCCCACGACGACGGTGTCGACGGCGGCTTGGGTGAAGCCCGTGCCCGCGGCCACGCCGGGAAGGTTGGTGGCGAGCACCGTGCCGTCCGTGGTGATGACGTTGTACTGGCCCGTGACCACGATCATCAGGCCGGTGGCCATGCAGACCGTGAGGGTGTCGATGTAGATGGAGAAGGTCTGGACCAGTCCTTGCTTGGCCGGGTGCGAGACCTCGGCCGCGCCGGCGGCGTAGGTGCCTTCCCCCACTCCGGCGACATTGGAGAACAGCGCGCGGCGCACGCCCCAGGCCACTGCGGCCCCGATGATGCCGCCGAAGACGGAGTGAGCGCCGAAAGCGCTCTGGAAGATCAGGGCGATCGCACCGGGCAGCTGCGTGATATTGGCGCCCAGGACGATGATGGTCGCCCCGATGTAGCCGACCGCCATGATGGGGACGAGGATGTTGACCACTTTGATCACGCGCTCGCGGCCGCCCCAGATGATGATTCCGAGGGTCGCCGTCACCACGATGCCGGTCACCCAGCCGGGGAGACCGAAGGCGTATTCCGCGCTGACGGCGATGCTGTTGGCCTGGATGCCCGGTGCCAGGAACGTGTAGAGGATCAGTGCGATGACCGCAGCGATGAGCCCCAGCCACCGCTTCTGGAAGGCCTTCTGGAGGTAGTACGGAACGCCGCCCTTCAGCTCGTTGCCCACGCGTTCCTTGAAGATCTGCGAGAGCGTGGACTCGATGAACGCCGAGGCCCCACCGCAGAAGGCCATGACCGCCATCCAGAAGAGGGCACCGGGGCCGCCCCAGCCGATGGCTGTGGCGACGCCGGCGATATTGCCGACGCCCACTCGGTTGCCGATGGTCAGCGCCAGCGCCTGGAAGGGCGTCAGGCCGCCCGGCCCGGCGTCGCCACCGCCTTTGAGCTCCTTCAGCATCTGCGGGAAGAGGCGGATCTGCAGGCACCTCGTGCGAATCGTGAAATACACGCCCATGACCATGGCCAGGACGATCACGGGCATCCAGAGATTGTCCGCGATGGTTTGGAGTGTTCCTGTGACGTCCATAGCAGCTGCTCCATCGGGTTCATCGAGCGTGCGGGGGCATGCCCCCGGTGTGCATCGGCGTGGCCCGCTGGATTGCGGTCGACGGTAGCTTCTCCGACACCACGTGAGGCAGAGCGTAAAGCGATATGTAATCTGTGATCAAGGATTACATCGAGATTTAACATGCGGATTCCGTCAGTGGGACACCCGGACGACGACGGCGGGCGGCAGCGCGCTCTCCCGCAGCCGTGGTCGTGGGGATGGAGGACGGCCTTTCCGGCTCCCGGAGATCTTCAGTCCGCCTGGTCCTGGCGGCGCTGCCCCTGCTCGATCCGGCTGGAAAGGGCCGTGAGGCCCAGTCGTCCGGTGACGGCGCGGACATGCCGTTTCGAGGGGCGCCGGAACACCGACCGGCCGGCCCGGCCGGCTCGCAACTCGGGGCGATCCTTGCGGCCGCGGAACGACCAGCCCCGCATGGGCGAGGGCACCGTCCATTGCAGGAACCAGGCGACCATGCGGAAGGCGAACACGACGGTGGCGAGGCCGAGGACCACGGCGGGGCTCACCCAGCCCAGACCCCAGGCCGCGGCGGTGCCCGCCGCGCCGAGCAGCGCGGGCAGGATGTAGAGGTCGGAGCCATTGAAGACGGCGGGGATCTCATTGGCCAGGACATCCCGGAGGATCCCGCCGCCCACGGCGGTGAGAACGCCCAGGACGATCGCACTGGGCACGGGAAGGTCCGCACCCAGTGCGATGGAGGTGCCCGTGACGGCGAACACGCCCAGCCCCATGGCGTCGAAGACGATGATCGGCACGCGGGCGCGATGCGTTCGCTGCGCCAGCAGGTACACCAGCACCGCGGAGATCACCGGCGGCACCAGATAGACCGGTTCAGCCAGGGAGAGGGGCGTGTTCCCGAGGATGACGTCCCGCAGGGTCCCGCCGCCCAGGGCCGCGACCAGGCCTAGCGTGAGGCTGCCCATGATGTCGATGTTCTTCCGCGCGGCCAGGAGGTTTCCGGAGAGGGCGAAAGCGAAGACACCTATCAGGTCCAGGGCCAGCATGAACGGTTCCATCCGGCCAAAGTAACAAGGCGTTTCAAGGCCCGACACCAAGGCCCGGCACCAAGGGCCGTCCGCTGCGCCGGTGCAGGTGCCGGAGCCCCATGAACCGGCACCCGGCGGGGCGTGCGGGACGACCGCGAGGCTACGCCGAGACCGAGGCCCGGGCGCCCGTCACGCTGGCCACCACGGCGTCGACGGACTCGGCGGCGCGTTCCTCGATGCCCTCCGGTGCGGAGTGGATGAGATGCGAGGAGGCCACCGGGCCCCCGGCGAACTCGAAGATGCCGTGCTCCACGCCGGTGCGGATGGCCCGGTCGTAGCCGTGGGACTCGTAGGTCCTCGGCGAACTGCCGCCCAGCCGGACGATATGCACGGCGCGGTCCACGAGTGCGGTCGCGCTGTCCGTGCCGAAGGCCCAGCCGAACGTGAACACCCGGTCGATCCATCCCTTCAGCAGGGCGGGCATGGACCACCAGTAGACGGGATGCACGATGATCAGGGCATCGGCCCGCTCCACGCGCTCCTGCTCGCGAACGACGTCGGCCGGTGCAGAACCGAGGCCGCGCACCACGGCGAGGTCCTCCTCCGTCATGCGGGGGTCGAATCCCTCCGCCACGAGGTCGGCGACCTCGACGGACCAGCCGGCGTCTTCCAGGCCTGAGCTGATGCGGTTCGCCGTGGACGTGGTCAGGGAGTCCCGGTCGGGATGGGCGAAGAGGACGAGCGCGTGCATGGTGGGGATCCTTCGGCATAGAGTGCAGGAAGCGAATCAAGTTACCGAACGTAACTTACGAATAGTAAGTTAATGGATCTCCGGGAGGAATGCAACGAGTCCGGCGCCCGCGGGCAGGAGGAGTCGCAGGTCCCACCAGAACGTCGCGCGCTACTGCTGAGGGCGGTCCGCGAGCTCAGTACGACGACCGGGGGGACTCCGGCTCGGCTCCGATGAACCTGGCGGCCAGGTCCTCGGAGGCTCGGGCCACGAGGGCGACGTCCGCGCCGACGAGCACGAAGCCCGCCCCGTTCTCCGCGTAGTCACGGGCCGTCGCGGGGTCGAAGGCATTGACGCCCACCGGTTTGCCCGCCGAGGCCACCCCGGTGAACGCCTGCCGTACCGCGGCGACGACCTCCGGGTGGGTCTGCTGCCCCAGCAGGCCCATGGACGCGGCGAGATCGCTGGGGCCCACGAACACGCCGTCGATACCGGGCGTCCCGGCGATCGCCGCGGCGTTGCCGACGCCCTCCTCGGTCTCGATCTGCACGATCACGCAGACGTGTCCGGCGGCCTCGCCCAGGTACCCGTCGACGCGGTTCCACCGGGCCGAGCGGGCCATGGCGCTGCCGACTCCTCTACGGCCGGCCGGCGGGTACTGCGCCGCCTGGGCGACCTCCCGGGCCTCGCCGGGCGTGGAGACCATGGGCACCAGGATCGTCTGCGCGCCGAGGTCCAGGACCTGCTTGATCGTCACGGGATCCGCGGACGGAACCCGGACGACGGGCGTGACCGGATAGCCCGAGACGGCGTAGAGCTGCGCGAGGGTGGACTCCAGCCCGTTCGGGGCGTGCTCCATGTCGATGAGCAGCCAGTCCAGCCCGGCCCCGGCCATGATCTCGGCCATGACCGGGGAGCCGGAGCAGACCCAGCCGCCGAACAACGGCCGCTCGGCGCCTTCGAGGCGTTCGCGCAGGGTGGGGTTCAGGCGAAGCGGCATGTGATGGTCCCCAGCCGCCCGTAGTCGCACAACACGCTGTCGCCACGGGAGACCCACAGGGGCCGGGTGAAAGAACCGGCCAGGATGATCTCGCCGGCCTCGAGCCGGGCGCCATGCTGGTGGAGCTTGTCCGCGAGCCAGGCGACGCCGGTGGCCGGATGGTTCAGGACCCCCGCGGCCACCCCGGTCTCCTCGATGGTCTCGTTGCGGTACAGCAGGGCCGAGACCCATCGCAGATCCACCGCGTCGGGGGCGACGGGGTTGCCCCCCAGGACGAGTCCGCCGTAGGCGGCGTTGTCGGCGATCGTGTCCACGATCGTGCGCCCCTCCATCTCGACGTGGGCGTTGAGGACCTCCAGGGCCGGGGTCACGTACTCCGTGGCCCGCAGCACGTCGAACAGCGAGCAGCGAGGGCCTTCGAGGGGATGTTTGAGCACGAAGGCCAGCTCCACCTCGATCCGCACGTTGGAGAACGCGTCGAACGGGATCTGCGCGCCGTTCTGCCACACGGTGTCATCGAACATGACGCCGTAGTCGGGCTCGGTGATACCGGTGGCCTGCTGCATCGCCTTCGAGGTGAGGCCGATCTTCCGCCCGATGAGGTGGCGACCCGCCGCGATCTGCGCATCACGCCATACCCCCTGGATCGCGTAGGAGTCCTCCACATCGGCCTCGGGGTATCGCGCGGTGATCCGCGGGATGGTGCTGTGCGTGCGCTCGGCCTCGGCGAGTTCACCGGCGAGGTCCGCGATCGTCTCTGCGGGAAGCATTCTTCGTCTCCTTCTTGTGCTCGGGAGGGGGCCTTCTGCTCGGAGGGTGCCCCGGGGCTAGAGCTGGTTGCCGAGCTTGTACTCGCCCTGCTTCCATTCGGGCATGGACTCCTCGCCCTCGTCGCGGCGGGTGTAGGAGAACCCGTCTGCTCCGATGGTCACGGCCATCTCGCTGGCGTCGGTTCGGGCGGCCACCGGCTGGGGCTCGCCGTCGAGGTCGAGCACGAGCGAGGCGTCCGTGTACCAGGAGGGGACCACGGGGTTGCCCCACCAGTCGCGGCGCTGGTTGTCGTGGACATCCCAGGTGACCACCGGGTTGTCGGGATCCCCCGTGTAGTAGTCCTGGGTGTAGATCTCCACTCGGTGCCCGTCGGGATCGCGCAGGTAGAGGTAGAACGCGTTCGAGACGCCGTGACGGCCCGGGCCGCGTTCGATGGCGTCCGAGCGCCGTAGAGCACCGAGCTTGTCGCAGATCGCCAGGATGTTGTGCTTCTCGTGCGTGGCGAAGGCGACGTGGTGCATCCGCGGGCCGTCGCCGCCGGTCGTCGCGGTGTCGTGCACGGTGGGCTTGCGGCGCATCCACGCCGCGTAGACCGTGCCCTCCTCGTCCTGGATGTCCTCGGTGACCCGGAAGCCGAGGTCCTGGTAGTGGCGTACGGCGCGCGGCACGTCCGGGGTCACCTGGTTGAAGTGGTCCAGGCGCACCAGCTCCCCGGGGGTGTGCAGGTCGTAGCGCCAGGAGAGGCGCTCCACATGGTCGGTCTGGAAGAAGAACTCGTACGGGAAGCCCAGCGGGTCCACCACCCGCACCGAGTCGCCGATGCCCTTGACGAAGCCCCCGGCCTCCCGGCGCACGTCGCAGCCGAGCTCCGTGTAGAACCCGACGGCGCGGTCGAGGTCCTCCGGGCTGCGCACCCGGTAGGAGAACGCGGCGACCGCCGCCGTCGGGCCCTTGCGCAGCACCAGGTTGTGGTGGATGAACTCCTCCGTGGAACGGAGGTAGACCGCCGTGTCGTCCTCTTCGGTGACGTACAGGCCCAGGACGTCGACGTAGAACGCCCGGGATGCGGCCAGGTCGGTCACCACGAGCTCCATGTAGGCGCAGCGCAGGATGTCCGGCGGTGCGGCCTGCGGGGTGGGAACGGGATTGCTCGTACGGATCGGGGCCTCCTGGCTCACGTAGAAGCCCGAGGAGGTCAGGGTCATGTCTTCGCGGTTGGTCATCTCAGCGTCCTTGCTCGATGTCGGGTGCGGGGCCTACTCGGCCTTCGCTTCCTGCTTGCCGAAAGTGGGGTTGTGGGGCGCGCCGAGGGTGATGTGCACGCTCTGCTGATCGGTGTAGAAGTCGATCGAGCGGTAGCCGCCCTCGTGCCCGAGGCCGGAGGCCTTGACGCCGCCGAACGGGGTGCGGAGATCGCGCACGTTGTTCGAGTTCAGCCACACCATGCCCGCTTCGATGCTCTGCGCGAAGTTGTGGGCGCGCTTGAGGTCGTTGGTCCACACATAGGCGGCCAGCCCGTACCGCGTGTTGTTCGCCAGGGCCAGCGCCTCCTCCTCCGTATCGAAGGGGGTGATGGCCACCACCGGCCCGAAGATCTCCTCCTGGAAGATGCGGGCATCGGGGGAGACGTCGGCGAACACGGTCGGGGCCACGTAGTTGCCGTTCGGGAAGCCCTCGGGGCGTCCGCCTCCGGCGACCAGACGGGCCTCGGACTTGCCGATCTCCACGTAGCTCATCACCTTCTCGAAGTGCTCGGGATGCACGAGCGCACCGACCTCGGTGGCCGGATCGTGAGGGTGGCCGACCCTGACCCGCTTGGCCTGCTCCGCGTAGCGCTGCACGAACTCGTCGTACACCGGACGCTGCACGAGGATGCGGGAGCCGGCGGTGCAGCGCTCGCCGTTGAGGGAGAAGACGCCGAAGATGCACGCGTCGATGGCGACGTCCAGATCGGCATCGGCGAAGACGACCGCCGGGGATTTGCCCCCGAGCTCCATCGACAGGCCCTTGAGGTAGGGCGCGGCGTTGCCGAAGATCAGCTCGCCGGTCCGGGACTCGCCCGTGAAGGAGATCAGGGGGACGTCGGGGTGCTTGACCAGGGCGTCGCCGGCGTCCTCGCCGAGCCCGTTGACCAGGTTGAAGACACCCGTGGGCAGGCCGGCCTCCTCGAAGATCCCGGCCCACAGCGAGGCCGACAGCGGCGTGAACTCGGCCGGCTTGAGCACGACGGTGTTGCCGGTGGCGATGGCGGGCCCCAGCTTCCACGACTCGAGCATGAAGGGCGTGTTCCACGGCGTGATCAGCCCGGCGACGCCGATGGGCTTGCGGTTGACGTAGTTCATCTGCCGGCCCGGCACCTTGAAGGCGTCGTCGGCCTGGGCGACGATCAGATCCGCGAAGAAGCGGAAGTTCTCGGCAGCGCGACGCGCCTGGCCCAGGGCCTGGGTGATGGGCAGGCCCGAGTCGAAGGACTCCATCTCCGCCAGCTGCTGGTCGCGCGACTCGACGATATCGGCGATGCGGTGCAGCACCCGCGAGCGTTCGCGGGGGAGCATCCGCGGCCACGGGCCCTCCTCGAAAGCGCGCTTGGCGGCTTCGACGGCGCGCTCGACGTCGGCCTTCTTGCCGGCCGCGGCCTGCAGGTAGGTCTCGTTGGTGACGGGATTGAGCACGTCGAACGTGTCACCGTCCAGGGAGTCGACGAACTCGCCGTCGATGTAGTGCTGGATCCGTTCGGGCAGATCAGCGGGCACGTAGGTCTGGTCGAAGTCGGAAGCGGTCTCGGTCATGGTTTTCCTCCGCTGGGATGCTGGCTGAGATGCTGGCTGAGATGCTGGCTTGGTTGAAAGGTCAGAAGGCCGGGAGCCCGAGGGTCTCGTCGGGGTGCTCGTGGATCAGGTACGCGTCGAGGGTCGCGGAGCGGTGGCGGCGCGAGACCTTCTCGATCTCGCCGAGCGGCGCCCCCGTCTCGATCAGCCGGACGAGGTTCTCGTGCTCGCGCACGGACTCCTGCGCGCGACCCGGGACGAAGGTGAACGTCGAATCCCGGAGGTGGCCCAGGCGGACCCATTCCGCCTCGACCAGGTCGAGCATGCGCGGATTGGCGCACTTGGAGAACAGCTTGGAGTGGAAGTGCCGGTTGAGGGTCGTGAACACCCGGGGATCGAAGTCCTCGAGCTGGGCGATCATCCTGTCGTTGATCTCCCGGGCCTCCCGGAGGTCCTCCGCGGTCAGCGCCCGGGCCGCGAGGGCCGTGGCGGATCCTTCGAGGATCGACAGCGCCTGCATGCTGTGGCGGTACTGGGAGTCGTTGACCATCAGGACGTGGGCGCCGACGTTGCGCTCGAACGTCACGAGGCCCTCGGCCTCGAGCTGCCGGATCGCCTCGCGCACCGGCACGACGCTCATGCCGAGCTCCCCGGCGATCGTGCTGAGCACCAGGCGGTAGCCCGGGGTGAACTCCTGGCGCACGATGCGCTCTTTGATCCAGTGGTAGGCGAGCTGCGACTTGCTCTGGCCCTCGCTCATGACGTCTCCCGGGTGCGGTACTTCTCCCGCCACTCGGCGTTCATGGGGAACAAACCCTCGATCGGGTTCCCGGCGGCCACCTGGTCGGCGATCCAGGCGTCCTCCTCCTCCTGGGAGAGGGCGGCTTCGGCGACCTCCTCCGCGAGTGCGGGCGAGATGACGATCACGCCGTCGCCGTCGCCCACGATGATGTCGCCGGGCTGCACGGTGGCGCCGCCGCAGGCGACCGTGACATCGACGTCCCACGGCACGTGCTTGCGGCCGAGCACCGCGGGGTGCGCCCCGCCGGAGAACACGGGAAGGCCGATCTCGGCCACGGCGTCGTAGTCGCGGACGCCGCCGTCCGTGACCACACCCGCGGCCCCCCGGGATCTCGCCCGCAGTGCGAGGATGTCCCCGAGCGTGCCCGACCCGCTTTCGCCGCGTGCCTCGATGACGATGACCTCGCCGGGGGCCACCTCGTCGAAGGCGCGCTTCTGCGCGTTGTACCCGCCGCCATGGCTCTTGAAGAGGTCTTCGCGGCCCGGGACGAAGCGCAGCGTCTTGGCGGTGCCCACCAGTTTGGTGCCGGGGCCGTTCGCGGTCACCCCCTCGACGACGCAGGCGTTGATGCCGCGCTTGCGCAGCTGGGCGGACAGGCCCGCGGTGGGCGCCTCCTCCAGCTTGGCGCGCAGGTCGGGACTCAGCGCGGGGGTCCCGGAAGCGGGCTCCGGCTCGGAGGGGAGTCCAGCGGCCTCCCGCGACCCCCATGCCTCCTCGCGCTGCCGGTCATCGACCGCCGGAAGCGATCCGAGAGCGGGATCGAAGTCTGCCTCGCCCTGCACGACCGTCGTACGCAGCCGGCCGGAGGAGGGCGAGCCCGGCGCACCGGGAGCATCCACTTCGACCTCGACCACATCGCCGGGGACGATCACGGACGAGCCGGACGGCGTGCCCGTCAGGATGACGTCGCCGGTCTCGAGGGTGAAGTGCTGGGAGAGGTCGGCGACGATCTGCGGGAGGGAGAAGATCAGGCCCTCGGTGGTGTCGTCCTGGCGCAGCTCGCCGTTGACCCACGACCGCACGCGCAACCCGGCGGGGTCGAGCCCCGCGGCATCGATCAGTTCCGGCCCCAGCGGGGTGTAGCCGTCGCGGCCCTTGGAACGGACGTTGGAGCCCTTGTCGTTGGCGCGGAGGTCGTAGAGCCCCAGGTCGTTGGAAGCGGTGACCGAGGCGACGTGGGACCATGCCTCCGCCGCGCTCACGTGGTGGGCGGGCTCGCCGATGACCAGGGCGATCTCGCCCTCGAACGCGAGCAGCTCGGTGCCGGCGGGGCGTTCGACGGTCCCGTCGGTGCCCGCCACGGAACTGGCCGGCTTGAAGAAGTAGGAGGGGTTGGCGGGGCGGCGCCCCCTCTGCTCGGCACGTGAGACGTAACTGATGTGGATCGCGATGATCTTGCCGGGTCTGACGGTATCCCTCACAATGCGCCTCCTCGCGCTGATGCGGCGCCGTTGCCGTGGCACCTCGGTGCGTTGTATCTGAAATCGTATATTTTCTGTCGGGCGTACGGCAAGCATTTTCCGCGTCCGGTTTCCGACGGGCGCTGTCTCGACCGGTCTACCCGTGCCGGCTATGGCGACGTCCGCAATGCTGTCCGCAATGCCGCCCGCGGTGGCGATCAGCCGCCCAGGAAAGAGCGGATGATCCTTGCCGACTCCTGCAGTCGCGCGGCGATCCGGGCCTCGTCGTGGTCCCCGACGTAGACGACGGCGATCGCCGCCGCATCCCGGTTGGCGGGAAGCCCCAGCGGCACGGCCACCGAGCGGACGGTCGGGATGACCTCGTCATGACTCGTGGCGTAGCCCTGCTCAGCCGCTGCGGCGAGCTCATCGCGCAACCGTTCGTCCACCCCCGCGGGCCACCGGCTCGGGGCGAGCGCCGACAGAATCGCCTTGCTGGGGGCGCCCACGAGCATCGAGTGCCGGGAACCGGGCCGCTGAGCGAGCGAGGCGACGGCGTGCCGGGGCTCCACGCTCGTCAGCGTGATGCACTCGTCGTGGTCCCGTACGGCCAGGAAGCACGTCACGGCCAGGTCGTTCGCGACGGCGGTGAGTTCCGGCAGCGCCTCGGAATGCAGGTCATAGGCCACCCCCGCGGCCAGGGTCGCCATGCGGGCGCCCAGCTGCACGCGGCCGCCCGCATCGCGCACGGCGAGCCCGTGGAGCTCGAGCGTGCGCAGCAGCCGGTAGGCGATCGAGCGGTGGACCTCCAGGCGCTCGGCGATCGCATCGATCGTGAGCGGCTCCCGGGCGTAGGCCAGCTCCTCGAGGATGCGGATGCCGCGGCTCAAGGTCTGCGAGGCCGGGGTCGTGCGCTGGGTGGTCATGGATCTCCCGTCGGGGGTGGAGGGTATTGCCGGTCACATTCAGCTCGTATACGATCCGGTCAATAGTCGAATGGTGAGTTCGAATATAGAACACCGCTCGACGATCACGTACCTCGACGACGAAGTCAGAGGAAAGGAATCGACGACGATGCAGTTCCATCACCACGGATACGTCTCCGGAGACCCCCGAGTACTGGATGCGGCAGGTCACGGGATCGACCGGCCCGCAGAGATCCCCGACGACGTGGATGTCCTGATCGTCGGCTCCGGGCCCGCGGGCATGCTGCTGGCCGCGCAGATGTCGCAGTTCCCCGACGTCGTCACGCGGATCGTCGAGAAGCGCGACGGACGGCTCAAGCTCGGCCAGGCGGACGGCATCCAGCCCCGCAGCGTGGAGACGTTCCAGGCCTTCGGGTTCGCCGAGCGCATCACCGCCGAGGCGTACAACATCGCCTATATGAATTTCTGGGGCCCCGATCCCGAGAACCCGCGCAATATCGTGCGGACCTCGCGCACCGAGGACTACGCGTTCAAGATCAGCGAGTTCCCCCACCTGATCGTGAACCAGGCGCGGGTGCTCGACTACTTCGCCGAGAGCGCGGCCCACGGTCCCGGTCGGATCCGTCCCGACTACGGCGTCGAGTTCACCGGCCTCACCGTGCACGAGGAGGGGGAGTACCCGGTCGAGGTGCAGATCCGGTATGCGGAGGGGAACCGGGCGGGTGAGGAGCGCACGATCCGGGCCAAGTACGTGGCCGGGTGCGACGGCGCTCGCAGCGGTGTGCGCACGGCCATCGGCCGCCAGCACATCGGGCAGCCCGCGCTGCACGCCTGGGGCGTCATGGACGTCCTGGTGAACACCGACTTCCCAGACTGGCGCACCAAGTGCGCGATCAACTCCGCGGCGGGCAACATCCTGCACATTCCGCGCGAGGGCGGCTACCTGAGCCGCATGTACATCGACCTGGGAGCCGTGGCCGAGGACGACCACCACCGCGTGCGGCAGACCCCGCTGGAGGAGATCATCCGCCGCGCCAACGAGATCCTCCACCCCTACACCCTCGATGTGCGCGAGGTCGCCTGGCACAGCGTGTACGAGGTCGGGCACCGGGTGACGGACAGGTTCGACGACGTCGCCGAGGGGTCCGACCGCACCCCGCGGGTCTTCCTCACCGGTGATGCCTGCCACACGCACAGCGCCAAAGCCGGACAGGGGATGAACGTGTCGATGCAGGACGGATTCAACCTGGGATGGAAGCTCGGTTCCGTGCTCACGGGGCGCAGCCCCGAGTCGCTGCTGTCGACCTACTCCGCCGAGCGCCAGCCGGTGGCCCAGCAGCTGATCGACTTCGACCGCGAGTGGTCGTCGCTCATGGCCCGCAAGCCCGAGGAGATCTCCGACCCGCAGGACCTCGCCACCTACTACCTGGCCACCGCCGAATTCCCCTCGGGGTTCATGACGCAGTACACGCCGTCGATGATCGTGGCCGGCGACGAGCATCAAGCGCTCGCGGAGGGCTTCCCGATCGGTAAGCGCTTCAAATCCTCGGAGGTGGTGCGCGTGTGCGACGGCAATGTGGTGCACCTCGGCCACGAGGCGAGGGCCGACGGACGCTGGCGGATCTACGCGTTCGCCGATGCGCCCGCACCGGGGGAGGACTCCGCTCTGACCGCATGGGCGGACTGGCTGTCCTCGTCCCCCGACTCGCCCGTGCTCCGGTTCACCCCGGAGGGCGCGGACGCGGATGCGGTCTTCGACGTGAAGGCGATCTACCAGCAGCCCTACGAGGCCGTCGAGGTCACGGCCGTGCCGGAGATCCTCCAGCCGAAGACCGGGCCCCTGGGCCTGACCGACTGGTACAAGGTCTTCGCGGCCGCCCCCACGGCCTGGCTGGACAGCGACATCTTCACGGAACGCGGTCTGTCGCGGGAGGGCGTGGTAGTCGTCGTACGACCCGACCAGTACGTGGCCCACGTCCTCCCGCTGACCGCGACCGGCGAACTCGCCGATTTCCTCTCCCATTCGCTGCTGCCGCAGTCCTGAGCCGACCGGTCCGGGCGATCCTGGAGGCCGTCCCGATCGATACGGCCATCGATATGAAGTTATGAAGATATGAAGGAGTGCACCGGATGAATCTCGAGCAGACGGGCAACGGAACCCTGCGCCTGGTCTGGCCGCAGTGGCAGGGAGCGAGCCGAGAGAACGTCTCCCTCCTGCTGCCCGAGGTGCCGCTGGCACGCGCGCGGCACGGCTACGCGGTGGGCGCGCGGGTCCTGGAGGCGATCCTGCCCGCCCATGAGGGGCCCACCGAGGTGGTCGCCGTGCCCATGGCCGAATCCGCCGACGAGGTCGCGGGCGGGATCGAGTCCCGGAGCGCGATCGTGGCCTCCCTGGCGCAGGCCCAGGCGGCCATCGCCCGCCACGACGCCGAGCGCATCGTGACCTTCGGCGGGGAGTGCTCGGTGAGCGTCGCGCCCTTCGCCGCCCTGGAGGAGAAGTACGGCGAGGACCTGGCCGTGATCTGGATCGACTCGCATCCCGATACGGACACCCCGGAGACCGCCTACACCGGATACCACGCGATGGCGGTCTCCGCGCTGCTCGGGCACGGCGATGCGGAGATCGTGGGCATGCTGCCGGCGAGAGTCGACCCGGACCGGCTGGCGCTGGCCGGCCTCCACGAATGGGAGGAGGACGCCTACCCCAACATCGAGGCCTGGGGCGTGACCGCCTTCGGTCCCGAGCAACTGCGGACCTCGACGGAGACCCTGCTGGACTGGCTCGCAAGCACGGGCGCATCCAAGGTGGCCATCCACCTGGACGTCGACACCGTCGACAGCGACGAGAGCGTCCTCGGCCTGGGCCAGGTACCGGGCGGACTGACCCGGGCCCAGTTGCAGCGAGTGGTCGCGGACCTCTCGACCGCGGCGGACGTCGTGGGCCTGACGATCGCCGAGTACATCCCGCGCAGCGCGCTGGTCATGCAGGAGCTGCTCGACGGCATGCCGCTGGTCACCCCGCCCGCTTCCCGCTGAGCGGCGATCGGCCATGTCCGGACAGCTCGCGCAGGATCGCATCGCCCTGGAACACGAGCGGTCACGGGTCCATCGGCGCACGCTCGTCGTCGTCATTCTCAGCCAGATCCTCGGCGGGTCCGGCCTGGCCGCCGGGATCTCGGTCGGTGCACTGCTGGCGCAGGACATGCTGGGCTCGGACAGCCTCTCGGGGCTGCCCACGGGCCTGTTCACCCTCGGCTCGGCCCTGACCGCCTTCCTGGTGGGGCAGTCCACCCAGCGTTTCGGACGTCGCCGCGGGCTCGCCTTCGGCTTCATCGCCGGCGCCCTCGGAGCCGCGGGCGTGGTCATCGCCGCCGTCGCCGGCACCCCGGTGTTCTTATTCGCCTCGTTGCTCGTCTACGGAGCCGGTACCGCCACGAACCTGCAGGCCCGGTACGCGGGAACCGACCTGGCGCCCGAGAACAGGCGCGGGTTCGGAACCAGCATGGCGATGGTCGCCACCACCGTGGGGGCGGTGGCCGGTCCCAATCTCATCGACCCCCTCGGGAACCTCGCGGCTGCCCTGGGCATCCCGGTCCTGGCGGGCCCGTTCCTGCTCGCGGCCGTGGCCTACGGCGCCGCGGGCCTGGTGCTCTTCGCCTTCCTCCGCCCCGACCCGTATCTGCTGGCCAGGCGGATGGCGACGGCGACGTCGGCGGAGGATCCCGGTACGGACGACTCATCGGACGGACCTGAAGGCGGCCCCGACGATGCCCGGACGCCGATCGGTACCAGCGCCTACGTGGGGGCGATCGTGATGGTGCTGACGCAGATCGTCATGGTCGCGATCATGACCATGACCCCCGTCCATATGCGTGCCCATCACCACGGGATGGCCGCGGTCGGGCTCGTGATCGGGCTCCACGTGGGGGCGATGTGGCTGCCCTCGCTGGTCACGGGAATCCTGGTGGACCGGCTCGGACGGACCCCCGTGGTGATCGCCACCGGTGTCACCCTCCTCGCGGCCGGCGTGCTCGCGGGCCTCGCCCCCGGCGATTCGCTCGTCCTGCTCATCCTCGCCCTCGTGCTGCTGGGCCTCGGCTGGAACTTCGGTGTGATCGCGGGGACCGCGCTGGTCGTGGACGGCACGGTGCCCGCGAACCGCCCGAAGACGCAGGGCAAGATCGACGTCCTGATCGCGCTCGCCGGCGCTGGCGGCGGGGTCATGTCGGGGGTGGTCATGTCAGCCACAAGCTTCAACGCCCTGTCTCTGGCGGGAGGCGTGCTGGCACTGGTGCTGATCCCGGTGCTGCTGTGGGCGCGGAATGGAACCGACGAGCGCTAGTCCCAACTTGTATTACGAGGCTGTGACTGTCCAGTTGTTTTGACGGGAAGTGCGTCCTTGTTTTTCGGAGCCAGCCATGTCCCGCATCGCTCGGTCGAAGGAACTCGTCGACGGCGCCGAATCTTCGGCGACTTGCCTGGGTGTGCTGAATGACCGCGGCCTGCTGCGCAAGCGCAGGGCAGCGTTTCGTGATTTGGGTCGGTGGAAGCGGGCCCAGCCTGTCCGAGATGCGACGTGGGCCGCTCATCGACGTCGATGAGCGGCCCACGTCGCATCTCGCCGTAGGGGGCGCATCTCGGCAGGAAAGGAAGGGTCTCGAAGATCAGGCGGACGGATGCTTCACGTGGTGGCGTCCCAGGGGCAGCATGAGGGGCGTGCCCGACGTCGGATCAACGATGACCTTGCTGTCGATCCCGAAGACGGCCCGCACGCTCTCCTCGGTCAAGGTCTCGGCCGGTGTGCCCGCAGCATGCAGGCGGCCGCCGGCGATCATCACCAGGTGATCCCCGTAGCGGGCCGCGAGGTTGAGGTCGTGCAGGACCATGACCACCGTGGTGCCTCGGCGGCGGTTCAGGTCCGTCAGCAGGTCCAGGACCTCCACCTGGTGGCTGACATCGAGGAACGTGGTGGGCTCGTCGAGCAGCAGCAGGTCCGTCCGCTGGGCCAGGGCGGTGGCGATCCACACCCGCTGGCGCTGGCCGCCCGAGAGCTCGTCCACGGGCCGGTCCATCAGCTCCACGGTCGCGGTGGCCTCGAGGGCCTCGGCGACGGCGGCGTCGTCCTCCTGGCTCCAGCGGGAGAACAGGCCCTGGTGGGGATGCCTGCCCCGCCCCACCAGCTCGGCCACGGTGATGCCCTCCGGGGCGACCGGCGACTGCGGCAGCAGTCCCAGGGTGCGGGCCAGCTGCTTGGCCGGCAGCTCGTGGACCTTCCGGCCGTCGAGCAGCACGCTCCCGGCCCGCGGTGCGAGCAAGCGGGACATCGAGCGCTGCAGGGTGGATTTGCCGCACGCGTTCGCCCCGACGATGGCGGTGACCTTGCCGGGCAGGATCGACAGGTCCAGCCCCTCGATGACGGTGCGATCGCCGTATCCCAGGGAGAGCCCCTCGACCGTCAGTGAGTGGTTGGTGGTCACAAGGAACCCCCCGTGCGGTTGGTGCGGACGATGAGATAGATCAGGTAGGGGGCGCCGAGCACGCCGGTGACGACCCCCACGGGGAAACGCGTGCCCATGAAGTTCTGCCCGACCAGGTCGGCGGAGAGCACCAGCAGGGCTCCCACCAGGGCGGACGGGAACAGCAGGGAGGCTCCGGGCCCGACCAGGCGGGCGGCGATCGGCCCCGAGAGGAAGGCGACGAACGCGATGGGGCCGGCGGCGGCCGTGGCGAACGAGATCAGGCCCACCGCGGCGACGATCACCACGAGCCGGGTCCGGTTCACCCGCACGCCCAGGGCCGATGCGGCATCGTCGCCCAGCTGGGTGGCGGTCAGGTCGCGCGAGGTGAGCAGGAGCAGGGGGCCCAGCAGGAGCAGGGCGATCAGCACCGGGAGGGCCTGCTCCCACGAGGCGCCGTTGAGGCTGCCCGTGAGCCAGCGCATGACCTCCTGCAGATCCCATTGCGCGGCCCGGGAGAGCACGTAGCTGGTGAGGCTGTCCAGCATGGCCGCGACGCCGATGCCGATCAGGATCAGCCGGGTGCCGGCGACGCCGCTGCGATAGGACAGCAGGTAGATGATCACCGCGACCGCCAGGCCCGCGATAATCGCGAAGGCCGAGACCTGAGCCCCGGTCAGGGACAGCGACACGATGGCGAAGGCAGCCGCAGCGCTCGCCCCGGCGCTGATGCCGATGATGTCGGGGCTTGCGAGCGGATTGCGCAACATCGTCTGGAACGTGACCCCGCCCAGGCCGAAGCAGCAGCCGACGATCACCGCCAGTGTTGCGCGCGGCAGTCGCAACCGTCCCACGGTGAAGGTGGCTCCGGACCCGTCCTGACCGAAGATCACGGCGAGCACCTCGGACGGGGGGTAGAAGGTCTTGCCGACCATGAGCGAGGTTGCGTAGACGAGGGCCACCAGCACGAGCAGCACGACGACGACCGTGCGCCGCCGGGCGGTGCGGTGATGCCTGGCCTGGGTGACCCGTTCGAGGGTGGGCATGGCGGGGCCGGCCGTCTTCTGCGGCGACAGGGTAGTCATAGCGCGCGGACCTTCTGCCGGCGGACGATGGCGATGAAGAAGGGGGCGCCGATCAGGGCGGTCACGATTCCGACATCCAGCTCGGCGGGGCGGGCCACGATCCGGCCGATCACGTCCGAGGCGGTCAGCAGGGCGGCGCCGGCGACCGCCGAGAACGAGATGAGCCAGCGATGGTCCACCCCGATCATCAGCCGGCAGGCGTGGGGCACGACCAGGCCGACGAAGGCGATGGGCCCGGTGACCGCCGTCGCCGCCCCGCACAGGATCACCGCCCCGAGGGATGCGGTCGCGCGCATGGTGGTCACGTGTTCGCCCAGGCCGGCGGCGAACTCGTCGCCCAGCGCGAGGGAGTCCAGCCCCCCTGGCCGTCAGCAGGCACAGGAGGAACCCGACGGCCAGGAACGGCAGCACCTGCTGGATGCTCGCGAAGGTCCCGCCCCCGACGCCTCCGATCTGCCAGGACCGGACCCCGCCGGCGATATCGCCGCGGGGCAGTATGACGGCCGTTACCAGGGAGCTCAGGGCGGCTGCGGTCGCGGCCCCCGCCAGGGCGAGCTTGAGGGGAGTGGTGCCCCCGTGCCCGAGGGAGCCGATGACGTAGACCGCCAGGGCGGTGGCGGCGGCCCCGATGATGGCGACCCAGATGAAGCTGGCCGCCGAGGTCAGGCCGAAGAAGGCGATGCCGATCACGACCGCCAGGGTCGCTCCGGTGTTGACCCCCAGGATGCCCGGGTCCGCGAGCGGGTTTCGGGTCACCCCCTGCATCACCGCCCCCGAGACGCCGAGCGCCGCACCGGCCACGACCGCCAGGAGCGTCCTGGGGATGCGCTTGGCGACGGCGGCCTGGTCGAAGCCCTCGGGCGGCCCGGTGAACGCGGCGACGACGTCGGAGAGTCCGACGTCGCGGGAGCCGATCATGACCGAGGCCGCCATGAAGGCGACCAGCAGGAGGACGAGCACGAGGAGCCAGCGGGTGCGCACAAGCGTCGACCGCCGGCGAACGGCGGTCGACGCTTGCGGTGAGGCGAGAAGAGCCATGAAGCGGCGGTTACTTGGCCGCGGCGTCGTCGAGCGCGGTCAGGTAATCCTCCAGCACGTAGGAGATCGACAGCGGCGTGGGGTTCGCGGCGGTGCCGAACGGCTCGGTGCCCGGCAGGGCCACGATCGCCTCGTTCTCGACGGCGGGCATCTGCGACAGCAGCGGGTCGGACTCGAGCGTCTCCACGAGCGAGTCGTCGCCGTAGGTGACGATGATGTCGACGTCGTCGAAGGCGTCTGCCTGCTCGGCGCTCTGGGTGAGGCTGAACTGGTCGGTGGTCGCCGAGGCGTCGGCGATGCTCGGCGGGGTCTCCAGTCCGAGGTCCTCGAAGAACATCGCGCGGGTGTCGTGGGTGGTGTAGAAGCTGACCTCGCTCAGGTCGGTGGTGTCCACATGGGTCAGGAACATCGCGGTCTTGCCCTGCAGACCGGTGTGCTTCTCGGCGGCCTCGGTGATCTCTTCCTCCAGGGAGGCGACCAGCTCGTCGCCCTCCTCGGCCATTCCCATCGCCTCGCTGTTGACCTCGATCATCTCCCGCCACGGGGTGCCCCATGCGGTCTCCGGGTAGGCGACCACGGGAGCGATGTCACTGAGGGTGTCGTGGTCCTCCTGGGTGAGCCCGGAGTAGGCGGCCAGGATGACGTCGGGGTCGGTGTCGGCGACGGCCTCGAAGTCGATGCCGTCGGTCTCGTCGAACAGCACGGGGGTCTCGCCGCCCAGCTCTTCCAACCGGTCCTCGACCCAGGGGAGCATCCCGTTGTCGTCATCGTCGCCGAAGTCGGCGGAGGCCATGCCGACGGGGACCACGCCCAGGGCCAGGGGCACCTCATGATTGGCCCAGTTGACGGTGGCGATGCGCTCGGGCTTGTCCTCGATGGTGGTGGTGCCGAGGGCGTGCTCGATGGTCACGGGTTGCCAGTCGCCGTCGTCCCCTGAGCCCGAGGAATCCGAGGAGCCCCCGGAGCATGCGGAGAGACCGATGGCGAGCACGGTGACCACGGCAGCAGCCGGGGTGCGCAGCGATATAGACATGGCGCCTTTCAAGGAGGGTGAAAGCATCCCGTAAGTAAGGGTTGCCTAACCTACATTAAAGACGCCGTTCCACAATAGCAATTGAGCCGCTGGTGCGGACCGTACGGAGCGACGCCGGCTTGGCAACCTCGTGCGCCGATACCCGCCAGGGGTATACGGTGAAGGGAGCCGCCAGATCACCCGGAGGGGCCCCGGCGGACGGAAGCTCTCAGAATCCCGGTGGCCGGGTGCGACCACCAGCGGCAGACGTTGAACCGGCGGTAGACGAGGAGAAGGAGACGGTATGGGACATCGGAGGACAGCGCTGGGAATGGCCTCGGCCGTCCTGATCGGCGGTTTGGTCCTGACGGGCTGCGGGGACTCGGGCGAGGAGGAGACCGCGGAGCCCTCCGGTCAGGCGACCGCGGCCGAGGGCCACGCCCACGAAGAAGGCGGCGGCGGTCATCAGCACGATGCCGACGGAGGTCAGCCACCGGAGGGGATCCAGGAGGCGGCCGACCCCGCCTACGCCATGGGGGAGACCGTCCGCCTGGCCGCGGACCACATGCCCGGGATGGACGGCGCAGAGGCCACGATCTCGGGGGCCTTCGACACGACCACGTACGCGGTCTCCTATACGCCCACCGGTGGCGGCGAGCCCGTCACCGGACACCAGTGGGTGGTCCACGAGGAGCTGGAGGACCCCGGGGAGGCGCCCCTTCCCGATGGGACCGAGGTCGTCCTGACCGCAGATCACATGCCGGGGATGGACGGCGCTCGGGCGAGCGTCGACAGCTCCACGGACGAAACCGTCTACATGGTGGACTTCGATATGGACGGCATGGCCATGACCAATCACAAATGGGTGGTGGAGAGCGAGATCCGGCCTGTGCAATAGCGCACTCCGAGGCTGCCACGGCCCCGATCGGACCACCTGTAGCGCCCGGGGGCACTAGGTTGGAGCGGTGACTTCCCATCCCGCCAGCGCAACCACCACGCCCTTGGACGTCCTGCGCGAGGTCTTCGGCTACGACGCCTTCCGCGGCGACCAGGCCGAGATCGTGGAGCACGTGGCCGCCGGGGGAGACGCCGTGGTGCTCATGCCCACCGGCGGCGGCAAGTCCCTGTGCTATCAGATCCCGGCCCTGGTCAGGGACGGCACGGGAATCGTCATCTCCCCGCTGATCGCCCTGATGCAGAACCAGGTGGACGCGCTCGCGGCCGTGGGGGTACGGGCGGCGTTCCTCAACTCGACCTTGAGCCCGGAGGAGTCCGCGGCCGTGGAGGCCTCCCTGGTGGCGGGGGAGCTGGACCTGCTGTACATGGCCCCGGAGCGGCTGGTCCAGGCGCGCACCCTGAACCTGCTGAGCCGGGCGGGGCTGTCCCTGTTCGCCATCGACGAGGCGCACTGCGTGTCCCAGTGGGGCCATGACTTCCGCAAGGACTACCTGGGCCTGTCCGTCCTGACGGACCGCTTCCCGGACGTGCCCAGGATCGCGCTGACCGCGACGGCCACGGAAGCCACCCACCGCGAGCTGACCGAACGCCTCAGCCTGGGCGGGGCGCGGCATTTCGTGGCCAGTTTCGACCGGCCCAACATCCAGTACCGGATCGTGGAGAAGGACAAGGCCCGCACCCAGTTGCTGCAGCTGCTGCGTTCCGAGCACGACGGCGACTCCGGGATCGTCTACTGCCTCTCGCGCCGCAGCGTGGAGCAGACCGCGGAGGCGCTGCGGAAGGAAGGCCTGGACGCCCTGGCCTACCACGCCGGCCTGAGCGAGGGGGAGCGGGCCGAGCGACAGGCACGGTTCCTGCGCGAGGACGGCGTGGTGATGGTGGCCACCATCGCCTTCGGCATGGGCATCGACAAACCCGACGTGCGGTTCGTCGCGCACCTCGACCTGCCCAAGAGCGTCGAGGGCTACTACCAGGAGACGGGCCGCGCCGGGCGTGACGGGCTGCCCGCCACGGCCTGGCTGGCCTACGGACTGCACGACGTCGTCCAGCTGCGCCGGATGATCGACGACTCCGACGGCACCGAGGCCCACCAGCGCGGCCAGCGGGCCCACCTGGACGCCATGCTCGCACTGTGCGAGTCGCTGACCTGCCGCAGGGTGCAGATCCTGCGGTACTTCGGCCAGGACGCCGGGCCCTGCGGCAACTGCGACAACTGCCTCAACCCGCCGACCGGCTGGGATGCCACGGTGGCCGCGCAGAAACTGCTCTCGGCGGTGATCCGCCTGGACCGCGAACGCGGCCAGCATTTCGGCGCCGGGCAGATCATCCACGTGCTGCGGGGCAAGGAGAATCAGCGGTCGACGGCCTCCCGGCACGACCAGCTGAGCGTCTGGGGCGTCGGCGCCGATCTCGGCGAGACCGAATGGCGGGGCGTGATCCGGCAGTTGCTGGCCCGTAACGTGCTGACCTCCTACGGCGAGTACGGCACCCTGGGCCTCGCACCGGCCGCCGGCCCGATCCTGCGCGGGGAGGCGACGGTCGAATTGCGCCGTACCGCCCCCAAGCGACGTGCTGCGGCATCCTCGGGACGGAGGTCGTCGACGACCGCTGCCGACCTCAGCGCCTCCGAGACCGCGCTGTTCGAGGCGCTGCGGGCGTGGCGCTCCGAGCAGGCACGGGAGCAGGAGGTGCCCGCCTACGTGGTCTTCCCCGATGCCACCCTGATCGCGATCGCCCAGGCCCGGCCCACCGAGTTCCATGACCTCAGGGGGATCAGCGGCATCGGGGCCAAGAAGCTCGAACGGTACGGGGACGGCGTCGTCGGCATCGTACGGTCGATGGAGGACTGACCCGCAACGACCCGGGTCCCTCCCGCCCGGTGATGGGGGCGGGAGGGACCCGGGTCGACAGTGGACGCGGACTGCTAGGCCCCGTACCCGTCATGCCCGGAGGCGTCGTGCCTAGACCGTGGCCTTCTTGTTCGTGACGTAGCTGACGAGCAGGCACACCAGGGCGAACGCCGCGGCCAGCACCGACGGCAGCCAGTGGCCCAGATCGATCGCCGCCTGGATGGTGAACTCGCGCTGCCAGACCAGCACCGCGACGATCCCCGCCACGATCAGCACCGCGCCGATGATGGCCATGGTCACCGCCGTCGCACCGAAGGCCCGGAAGATAGTCCCGAAGGCCGCACCCGTGAAGAGCGCGGCGAGGGAGTAGGCCAGGACGGCGACGAAGGTGATGAGGTAGTCGCCGTTGCCCAGCAGCGGCGTGCCGAACACCGGGACCCCGATGAACCAGCCGTTGGTCAGTTCTTCGATCCCCAGCAGAGCCGTCGCGAAGACGGCGGCGATCAGCGCGGTCACCCCGAACCCCATGGCCGAGCCCATCCAGAAATCTCGCCGGGTGCCGCCGAAGGCGAGCACGGTGGCGAAGGTCCGGTTGACGGCCAGGGCCGAGGAGGAGATGAAGAAGCCGATCAGCACGCTGACCAGCATCCCCATGCCGCTGAAGGTGGTGGCCGCCTCGGGCGGCAGGGGCAGGCCGGTCACCATGCCGGTGATCAGGCCCGCGATCACGGTCAGGGCCAGCACGGCCAGGAACATGACAGGAGCGACGTAGATCGCGTAGGTGCGATGGCTCATGTAGAGCCGGAAACTGCGCATGGGGTAGTTCATGATGTGACTCCTGCCTCTGATACCTCTGAGTTCTGCGGAAGGTTCTGCGCCACGGCGTGGTCGAGGATGCCCAGGGCTGCGACGATCTCCTGCAGGCCGGGCTTCTCGACCGACAGGTGCAGGGCCTCCGCCCGTGCCCGTTCGTCCGGGGCCAGCGCTCCCTTGACCAGGACGGAGTGGATCCGGCCCAGGGACTGCGAGGAGACCACGTCGTACGGGGCCGTGAAGCCGTCCACCGCCTCGTCGATGCCGCGGATCGCGGTCATGGAGCTCGTGACCTCGTCGACGTCGGCGTGCAGCTCGATGCGCCCCCGGCGCATCAGGACGACCTCCTCCATGAGGTTGGCGGCCTCGTCGATCAGATGCGTGGACATCAGGATCGTGCGGGGGCGCTCGGCCACCTCGCGCATGAGCTCCTCGTAGAAGATATTGCGCGAGGTCGGATCCAGCCCCAGGTAGGGCTCGTCCAGGAAGGTGTACTCGGCGCGGCTGGCCAGGGAGATGCACACCGCGAAGGCGGAGCGCTGTCCGCGGGAGAGCTTCTTGAGGGGCGTCTTGCGCGGGATCGAGAACCGGCTCAGGAGCCGCTCGGCCAGATCCGGCTGCCAGTCCCGGTAGAAGTGCGGCAGCGCGCGCAGGATGTGGTCGACGAGGTAGTCGTCGTGCCAGCGCTGGTCCTCGTGGACGAAGCAGGTGCGCTCCAGGATCCGGGCGTTCTCGGCGGGCTCCTCGCCGTCGATGGTGATCCGTCCCGAACTGCGGAACGTGTGGTTGCAGATCACGGACATGAGCGTGGTCTTCCCCACGCCGTTGGCGCCCAGCAGCCCGTACACCTTCCCGGGCTTGAGGTGCAGGTCGATGCCCTTGAGCACCTCGGTCTTGCCGAAGGACTTGGTGACGCCCTGCAGGGCGATGCCTGCGGAGGTCTCTGGGGTGCTGGTCACGGGGGCTCCTGCGGCAGATCGGGTCGTGGGATCGGTGGTGGTGACAGTCATGACGATGCCTCCGCGGGTGCAGTGGTGGTGTGGGTCGGGGACGTTGCGGCTGCCGCCCCGGGGTGGCTCTGCAGCAGTGCGACGACGTCGGCCGTCGTCATGCCGAGCCGTCGTGCCTCGGCCAGGAGCGGGGCGACGTAGGAGTCGAGGAGTTCGCCCTGGCGCTGCGTGCGCAGGACCTCGGGCCCGTCGGCGGTGACGAACATGCCGAGGCCGCGGCGCTTCTCCAGCACGGCGTGGTCGACCAGGCGGTTGAGGGCCTTGCCGGCCGTGGCCGGGTTGATGCGGTAGTGCACGGACAGCTCGGTGGTCGATGGCACTTGGCTGCCCGGCGGGTAGGCGCCCGAGAGGATGTCGTCGGCGATCCGGTCGGCGAGCTCCAGGAAGATCGGGCGATCGGAACGCGGTGCCGGCGGAGTCATGAGCACCTCCTCTAGGTCCTTTGGTTAGTTACTCAACTAATTAACCATAGAACCGGGATGGATGCAAGGGATTCAGGCGAGGCGGCTCATCAAAAGTCCGGGGCCCTCCTCTCTGCGCGATGCGACAAAGAGAAGGGCCCCGGACGGGAATGCTGGAGTGCGGTTGCGACGGTTCGGCTACGCCTCCGGGATCTCCTTCCCGAAGGTCGCCATGGTGACGTCCTCCGGGTCCGGGCCGCCACGGACCCCGGTGTCCAGGGCATCGATGGCGGTCAGCTCGTCATTGGTCAGCTCGAAGTCGAAGACGTCGAAGTTCTCCTCGATCCGTGCGGGGGTGACGGACTTGGGGATCACCTGGCGGCCCTGGTCGAGGTGCCACCGGAGCATGACCTGCGCCGGGGACTTCCCGTGCGCCTCGGCGATGGCGATGATCCGCTCGTCCTCCAGGGTGCTGCCCCGTTCGCCGTTCGAGTCGCGGTAGAAGGTGATGCCGCCGATGGGGGACCAGGCCTGGGACACGATGCCCAGCTCGCGGTCCTTGTCCAGCAGTTCCGTCTCCCGGAAGTAGGGGTGGACCTCGATCTGATTGACGGCGGGGATCACCTGGGTCTCGCCCATCAGGCGATCCAGGTGCTCGGGCATGAAGTTGCTGACGCCGATCGCCCGTACCTTGCCCTGTTCGAGCAGGTGCTCCAGCGCCCGGTAGGCGTCAATGGTCCTCTCGAACTCCGAGGGCAGCGCCTGGTGCAGGATGAGCAGGTCGATCTGCTCCACCCCGAGCTTGCCCGCGGCCTTTTCGAAGGCGTGCAGCGTCTGGTCGTAGCCGTAGTCGTTGATCCACACCTTGGTCTCGATGAAGATCGACTCCCGGGAGATCCCCGAGTTGCGGATGGCCTGCCCGACCTCGCGCTCGTTGCCGTAGGCCGCGGCCGTGTCGATATGCCGGTAACCCGTCTCGAGGGCCTTCTCGACGGCGGCCACCGTCTCCTCCGGTGGCGTCTGGTAGACGCCGAAACCCAGCGCGGGAATCTCGACGCCGTTGTTCAGGGTGATGTTCGGAATGCTCATGACCCCACCGTAGGTACGTCCAGCTGCAGGAGAAAGTCCGCCGAGATGCGAGTTGGGCCGACCATCAGCGCTGATGAGCGGCCCACCTCGCGTCTCAGCGCAGGGGATGCCCTCTCACCGGCGTTTCTGGACGACGAGCGCCCAGATCACCATCGCACCCGTGGCCACCGCCTGCACGGCCAGCGGCACCCAGCCGCCGGCTCCCAGGAGAACCGTGGCGACGGGTACCAGGACGATGACGCCGGACCGGTGGGCGGCCGTCATCTGGTTGATGGCCCCGACCGGGACGGGCCCGAGTTCCGTCAGGACCATGGAGCCGGCCCAGTTGATCGGCGGCTGGCGCGCCCCGGCGGTCGCCGTCGCTCCCACGCCGATCCCCGCCAGAGGCGCCATCGCGAGGAGGACCGGCAATCCGGTGAGCAGGCTCAGGACTCCCAGGGTCACCGTCATCCAGACGGCCATGAGCGCGCACGGGTGGACCAGCCTGGCGATGCGCGCGGAGCCCGCCGAGATCGGCAGTACCGCCTCGAGGTCGGGGGACAAGGCCGAGGCCCTCGTGGCCGACGCGGCGCAGTCGGCCGCCAGCAGCCCCAGGACGACGACCCCGGCCAGCAGCACCACCGGCGCGCCCCACCCGGACACGGTGGGCAGCAGCAGACCCAGTCCCAGCGTGCTCAGCCAGAGGGAGAGGGCACCCGGTATCCGCCACCAGGAGAGCGCCTCGGCCGCGACGACGGCGGTCCACGGGCCCGAGACCGCCGAGCGGAGCAGCGCCGAAGCGCGTCGTCGTCGGGAGGGGGCGCGGGTCAGGGACCGGTAGACGGCCTGCGCGTCTAGGGAGGAGGCCGCCGCCCGGAGGACCAGGTGGTGCCCGCCGCCGGAGGCCAGCTGCGGCCAGCCCAGTCCGCGCACCGACCGCAGGGCCAAGGCGGATCCCACGCAGGCCGTGGCGACCACCGCGAGAGCACTCGCTGCGACGATGGCGACCGCAGCGAGCGAGTCCCCGCCGACCACGGGGAACGGGACGCCGAGCGCCATGGCTGTGAGTCCCGTGCCCGCTCCGGCCAACAGCAGGACGGCGCCGCTCCACAGGGCGATGCCCGCAACGGCGGTGGTATCCCCTTCAGCCCGGGAACGGGCCTGGACGACGACGGCCGCAGCCGCCCCCGCCGGGCCGATGGCAGCCACGAGCACGCAAGCGGACAGCAACGTGGCACTGTCACCGACGATGGCGCTGCCGGCGAACAGCACGACGACCGCAACGACCGATGAGGCGAGCAGCGCCTTCAGCAGGATCCGCCGCACTGTTCCCCGCAGGAACGGCTGCCGGTCGACCGGCAGCTGCAGCCCCCACACGAGGTCCGCTCGCGACGCGGAGACCGGCCCGACGGTCAGGAGCCCCCACGATGCGATGAGGACCAAGGCCAGGACCATGAGGCAGATCGCCGGCAGAGCCGGTATCCCGCCGGGCCCGACGATCACGGAGTCGAGCAGGAAGGTCGACGGCTGCGTCTGCGCGCTGGTGAAGTGCAGGAGGCTGCCGCCCATCGCGACGACGACGATGAGGTAGAAGACCATGATGTAGCCCTCGAACAACCGCTCGCCGAGCGGCCGTGCGAGCCGGGGGCGCGTGATCTGGCGGACCCTGCGCCAGGGGTCGAACTCCGAGGTCGTGGCCCGTGCGTCCGCGCTCCTCGCCTGGCCTGCTTCGGGGCGGCTCACTCCGCGGGCCGCCCGGTGATCAGGGCGGCGGCTCTCGCAGGCGTGAGTTCGTCCACGTCGTCGTCGATGACCAGGCAGCGCCCGGCCACGCGGGTCAGGAACTGCGGGTCATGGGTCACGACGACGGCGGCCATGCCCTCGTCCGCCGCAGCCACGATCCTTTCCCCCAGGCGGGCGACCATGGCGGGGTCCAGCCGCTGCTCGGGCTCGTCCAGGAGCATCAGATCTGCCGGCCGCAGGAAGGCCGCGGCCAGCAGGAGGCGGCGGCGCTGGCCGGAGGACAGAGTCTCCGGAAAGGCCTTCGCCGCCGCCTCGAGGCCGAAGAAGGCCAGCTCCTGGTCGACGGAGCGGTCGGGCGCCGCCAGGCCATGACCGGCGGCCACCAGATGCAGGTGCTCGCGGACGGTCAGCCCGGGGAACCATGCGTCGTCGTCGAAGACGGCCGAGACGGCACGGCGCCACCTGGCCGACTCCTCCTGCCGGGGCTCGCCGCGGAATCGCACGCTGCCGCTCAGCGCATCCTGCCGTCCTGCCACCGTGCGCAGGACCGTGGACTTCCCCGCGCCGTTCCAGCCCACGATGCCGAGGACCTCGCCGGAGGCGATCGTGACGGTGACCTCGCCGCAGACGGCGTGTCCCATGAACCCGCAGGACAGAGCCGTGACATCGAGGAGGGCCGGGGAGCCGGGCATGCGGTTCACTCGACCTCGTCGAGGCGCTCGTAGGCCGCGAGGACCAGGCGCTCGGCACGTAGGAGGTAGTCCTCCAGGGCGGCCTTCGCCCGGGCGCCGTCGCCCGCTTCCAGATGCTCGAGGATCTCCCGGTTGAATTCGAGGAACGGTGCGTAGAGGTATTCGGCGTCGTCGATGAGGCCGAAGGCCAGCCGGAGTTCCGCGGCGATCTGCTGATAGAGGCGCATGAGACGCGGGCTGTCGGCCAGCTCGAAGAGGGCCTTGTGGAACGCGATGTTCGCGGTGCCGACCTGGCGCCAGTCGCCGCGATCCCGGGCCTCGCCCGCCTGGTCGACCGCCGCCCGGACCCGCAGGATCGCCGGATGCCGGGGGAACGCCTCGGCGATGGCCTGGCACTCGATGAGCCTGCGCACCCGGTACACGTCGATGATGGTGGTGATGGTCGGGATCGCCACGCAGACGCCCCGGTGGGGGATCTGGGACAGCAGGCCCTCCTGGCCGAGGATCCGGAAGGTCTCCCGCAGGGTATTGCGCGAGACGCCGAAACGTTCGGCGAATCTGGCCTCGGGCAGGTGCTCGCCGGGCGAAAGCGAGCCGTCGGTGATCATGGCCCGCAGCTGGACGGCCGTAGACTCCGCGCGCGGTGCAGGGGTCTGGGGACGGGGGTCACCGCCCTGCTCCAGGGGGCCGGGGCTGGTCATATCGGGAGTGTAACAAGGCTGGAAAATGCCCATTTCGTTGAACAATCTCTATTGCAATGTTCAATAAACACGGTATTTTCTTGGTCATCAATGCTCCCCGACCGGGCTGGTGGGCACTCTCCTGAGCCCGGATCCTGAGATGGGGCGGCCGGAGCGGCAGGCAAGGAATGCAGCACATGAACGGACAGACATCTTCCGGTGCAGGGCATGAGTCCAGCGGAGCCCGACCCTCCGGCGAGGGCGAGGGGAGGACCGGCGCCGCTGACTTCGTGAAAGCCCGCAAGGGCTCTCTGCTCGGTGCCATCTTCCTGATGGCCACCTCGGCGATCGGCCCGGGGTTCATCACCCAGACCGCCACCTTCACCGTGTCGATGGGCGCCGCGTTCGCCTTCGGCATCCTCGCGTCGGTAGTGATCGACTTCGTCGTGCAGTCGAATATCTGGCGCATCATCACCGTGAGCGGACAGCGCGCGGGCGAACTGGCCAATGCCGCGATCCCGGGCAGCGGTTTCCTGCTCGCGGTGCTCGTGATCTTCGGCGGACTCGTCTTCAACATCGGCAATATCGCGGGCTCGGGCCTGGGCCTCAACGCCCTGATCGGCCTCGACCCCAAGATCGGCGGGCTGATCAGCGCCCTGCTGGCCATCGGCATCTTCCTGGTGAAGCGCGCCGGCGCGGCGATGGACAAGGTCGTGGTCGTCCTCGGCGCGGTCATGATCGTCCTGACGCTCTTCGTCGCGATCGTCTCCGACCCGCCGGTGGGAGAGGCGCTGCGGCAGACGGTCTGGCCGGACACGATCGACTTCGCCATGATCACGACGATCGTCGGTGGGACGGTGGGCGGCTACATCACCTATTCCGGGGCGCACAAGCTGCTGGACTCGGGTATCCGCGGCCACGAGCAGATCCGCTCCGTGACCAACTCGGCGCTACTGGGTATCGGCGTCACCGGCCTGCTGCGGTTCCTGCTGTTCCTCGCCTTCCTCGGCGTCACGGCGAGCGGCGTGGTCATCGACGTCACGGGCGATCCTGCCGCCCAGGCCTTCCAGGCGGCCGCCGGCGAATTCGGCCTGCGGGCCTTCGGCCTAGTGATCTGGGCAGCGGCGCTGTCCAGCATCATCGGCGCCGCCTTCACCTCGGTCTCGTTCATGAGCGTGTTCAGCCACAGGGTCGAGGGCAGGCTGCGCAGCTGGGTGACGGTCGTCTTCATCCTGGTGAGCCTGACCGTGTACTTGATCGTGGGTACGGCTCCCGCCGCCCTGCTCGTGTTCGCGGGCGGATTCAACGGGCTGATCCTCCCGATCGGCTTCACCGTGTTCATGTACATCGGGTGGTTCCGCAAGGATCTCCTCGGGGGCTACCAGGTCAACCGGCTGCTCCTCGCGGCCGGGACGGTCGTCACCGCGCTGACCTGGTACATGGGGGTCGTCTCCTTCGGGGCGATCTTCGAGTTCCTCACGGTGTAGGCGGGGCAGGTGTGCGTGCGGGCTTGATTGCCTACGGTGGGGATCGAGAGGGCCCCGGGAACCATGACGAGCAAACACAGATCAGGAAAGAAGGGCTGCGATGCTGCACATCGACCTGAACAGCGATCTCGGCGAGCATTACGGCGCCTGGCGGATGGGCGACGACGAACGCATGCTCGAGATCGTCACGAGCGCCAACGTCGCCTGCGGGTTCCATGCGGGTGATCCGAAGTCCGTCCTGGGGACCCTGCGGGCGGCCGCCGGGAGCGGCGTCGCGGTCGGGGCGCACGTCGCCTACCCGGACCTCGTGGGTTTCGGCCGGCGGCAGATGAACGTGACCGACGAGGAGCTGGAGGCCGACGTCATCTACCAGATCGGCGCACTTCAGGCGCTGGCCAGGGTTGCGGGCACCGAGGTCGGCTACGTCAAGCCGCATGGCGCTCTCTACAACACGATCGCCCGCGACGAACGGCAGGCCGCCGCCGTGATCAGGGCCATGCGTGCGGTGGATCCCGAGCTGCCGCTGGTCTGCCTGGCCGCCTCCCCGCTGGTCGAGCAGGCCGAGGCCGCGGGACTGCGCGCCGTCCCGGAAGCCTTCGCCGACCGGGCCTACGAGCCCACGGGCGCTCTCGTCTCCCGGCGCGAGGAGGGTGCGGTGCTCCACGACTCGGCCGATGTCGCCGAACGCATGCTGCGTCTGGTGCGCGAAGGCGTCATCAGCGCCCGCGACGGCAGTGAGGTGAAGATCCGGGCCGAGTCGATCTGCGTGCACGGCGATACCGACGGCGCCGTCCAGATGGCAGCCGACGTGCGCAGCCATCTGCTCGACGCGGGTGTCTCCCTCGGCTCGTTCACGGGTGCGCGGTGAACGCCGCAGATTCACGGGCCGCCCGCGGATCCGGTCCTGCGGAACCGAAGGTCCGGGTCGCCGGGGACGGTGCCCTGCTGCTCGACTGCGGAACTCTCGACCACGCCCTGGCGGTCTTCGCCTCGCTCGCCGCTGCCCGTGAATCCGGTGAGCTGGATGTCGGGGAGCTCGTACCCGCTGCGGAGACCGTGCTGGTGTACGGCGGTGAGGCGGCATCCCCCCGGCGTTTCACGATGCGGCTGGGCAAGCTGCTCAGGGAGCACGCGGGCTCCGCCGGGCGGGCGGGGGAGGAGGCCGAGACCGTGATCCCGGTGACGTACGACGGCGGTGATCTGGAGGAGGTCGCCCAGCTCACGAGCATGAGCGTCGACCAGGTCATCAACCGGCACCTGGCCGCGGACTACACGGTCGCGTTCACGGGTTTCGCGCCGGGCTTCGCCTATCTCTCCGGCGGGGACGACGCGTTGAGCGTGCCCCGCAGGCAGTCGCCCCGGCCGCGTATCCCGGCCGGCTCCGTCGGCCTGGCGGGACCGTTCTCCGGGGTGTACCCGCGGGAGAGCCCCGGAGGATGGCAGCTGATCGGGCATACCCCCCGGGCGATGTGGGATCTCGATCGCGAGCGCCCCGCGGCACTGGTCCCCGGGGCGAGAGTCAGGTTCTCCGCGGAGCGGGGACAGCTCTCGATCGGCGAGCCGCAGGAGAGCGCGCGAAGCGCCGTGGACACGGAACCCGAGGGCGGCAGACCTGTCCTGGAGGTCACCGAGCCCGGTCTGCAGACCCTCGTGGAGGACGCGGGCCGCCCCGGATTCGCCGCGTTCGGCGTGAGCCCGTCCGGAGCCGCCGACCGCGGTACCCTGGCCAGCGCGAACCGGCTCGTCGGCAACGCCGAGAGCCTCCCCGTCCTGGAACTGGGACACGGCGGCTTTGCCGCCGAGGTGCTCACCACCTCGGTCCTGGCCCTCGCCGGCGCACCGCGCAGCGGCCGGATCGAGGGGCCGTTCGGCTCGCGCGAGGTGGTGACGGGCCGCCCCTTCCGGGTCGATCCCGGCGAACGGATGCAGCTCGACGCCCCGGAACGCGGTCTCCGCACGGTTCTCGCCCTGCGGGGTGGGGTGCGGGCACCGCTCGCGCTCGGCAGTGCCTCCCGCGATACCCTCGCGGGCCTCGGCCCCGAACCGCTCGCCGCAGGGGACAAGGTGCTCGCCGGTGATGCTCCCACGACCGCCGTCGGCCTCCCGGAGCCACCCGCTGCCGAGCTCCCCGTACCCGGTGAGGAGACCGTCCTCAGCATCGTCCCCGGGCCGCGCGATGACTGGTTCGGCGAGGAGGGGCTGCGGAGCCTGACCGAGACCTCCTGGGAGGTGACCCCGCACAGCGACAGAGTGGGAGTGCGCCTGGCGGGCGAGGTCCTGAAACGGTCGGCGGACTACCGCGACCGCGAACTGCCGAGCGAGGGCACCGTCACCGGGGCGCTGCAGGTTCCCCCCGACGGCCAGCCGGTGCTCTTCCTCGCCGACCGGCCCCTGACGGGCGGCTACCCGGTGATCGGCGTCGTCCACGGCCGGGACCTGGACCTCGCGGCGCAGCTGCCGCCCGGCGCCCGAGTGCGCTTCACCACGACACACCTATCGACACACCCTTCGACGAGCCTTTCGACGACAGAGGAGAACGAACGATGAGCCTGAGCACCGTCCTGGTGGCCAACAGAGGGGAGATCGCGGTGCGCGTCGTCCGCGCCGCGAAGGAGGCCGGGCTGCGCTCGATCGCCGTGTACGCGGACCCCGACGCCGATGCGCCTCATGTGCGCCTGGCCGACGAGGCGTACGCGCTTGACGGGACCACCCCCGGCGAGAGCTACCTCGACATCGCGAAGCTGCTCGAGATCGCCGAACGCGCCGGAGCGGATGCGGTGCACCCCGGCTACGGGTTCCTCTCCGAGAGCTCCGAGTTCGCCCGCGCCGTCATCGACGCGGGCCTGGTCTGGATCGGCCCAGATCCCGAGGCCATCGAGCTGCTGGGCGACAAGGCCCGCGCGCGGGCGCTCGCCGCGGAGGTCGGGGCACCGCTGGTCCCCGGCACGAACGATCCCGTGCAGGACGCCGAGGAGGTCGTCGCCTTCGCCGACGCTCACGGCCTCCCCGTGGCGATCAAGGCCGTCCACGGCGGCGGTGGACGGGGGATGCGCGTGGTCCGCGACCGCGCGCACATCGCGGAAGCCTACGAATCCGCGGTGAGCGAGGCCGTCACGGCCTTCGGACGAGGCGACTGCCTGGTTGAGCGGTTCCTGGACCGTCCCCGGCACATCGAGGCGCAGGTCCTCGGCGACCGCCACGGCCGCGTCGCGGTGCTCGGGACCCGTGACTGCTCCCTGCAGCGCCGCAACCAGAAGCTCGTCGAGGAGGCACCCGCCCCGTTCATCGACGACGACCTGCGCGCACGGATCCACACCGCTGCCGCCGATATCTGCGCCGCCGCGCACTACGTCGGGGCGGGCACGGTCGAGTTCCTGCTGGGGGCCGACGGCACCCTGTCCT
This sequence comes from Kocuria coralli, assembly GCF_008831305.1. Lineage (GTDB taxonomy): Bacteria > Actinomycetota > Actinomycetes > Actinomycetales > Micrococcaceae > Kocuria > Kocuria coralli. The sequence goes on along the minus strand of NZ_ML708615.1, from coordinate 66,889 downwards.
TCCTCGAGGTCAACACCCGCCTGCAGGTCGAGCACCCGGTCACGGAGGCCGTGACCGGGGTGGACCTGGTCCAGGAGCAGTTCCGCATCGCAGCCGGCGAACCCATGCGCGTACCCGATGAGGTGCAGGTCTTCGGTCATGCGATCGAGTTCCGCATCAACGCCGAGGATCCCGCCCTCGGCTTCCTCCCGACCCCCGGGACGATCGAGAGGTTCGACGCCCCCGCGGGCCAGGGCGTGCGCCTGGATGCCGGCTTCGAAGCGGGGCAGACGATCCCGGGCAGCTTCGACTCGCTGCTGGCCAAGCTCGTGGTCTGGGGGCGGGACCGCGAAGAGGCCCTGGCGCGATCGCGGCGGGCGCTGGACGAGTTCGAGATCGGAGGCGTCGCGACGGTGCTGCCGTTCGACCGGTACGTCGTCACAGACCCTGCCTTCACGGCCTCCGAGGGGGAGTTCGCGGTGCATACCCGCTGGATCGAGGAGGAGTGCCCTGCGGACTTCGCGGCCGCCGAGCCGGTTCCCTCACCCGGGCAGACGCCCCTTCTGCGGGTGCCCGTGGAGATCGACGGGCGGCGCGTGCAGCTGGGACTGCCGGCCGCATTGCTGGCCCGCCTCGGCACCTCCTCCGACGGGGCGGCGCCGGAGGACAACGCCGGAGGTGGCGAGGAGACCGAGTCCGACCCCGGCGCGGTGCCCGCTCCCTTCAACGGCAGGCTGAGCGCGTGGAAGGCCGACGACGGCGCGGAGGTCTCCGAAGGAGAGACCGTCGCGGTCATCGAGGCGATGAAGATGGAGGTGCCGGTCAAGGCACCCCGGGCCGGTACGCTGCGTCGGAATGCCGAGGCCGGAGAGGACCTGGTGGCAGGCCAGGTGCTCGGCACCGTGGAGGAGTCGTGATCTCCGCGACCCGGCGACAGCTCGCCGAGGCCCGGGAGGCCCGAGCCGCCTATCGAGGGGGACTGGTCCGGCCCACGAGCGGCGTCGCCCATGGGCTGGTCCAGGCGAACCTGATCTCCGTCCCCGCGGACTGGGCCTACGACGTCCTGCTCTACGCCCAGCGCAACCCTCAGCCCTGTCCGGTCCTGGAGGTGCTCGACGCCGGGGCCACCGAACCGGCCATGGCACCCGGCGCCGACCTGCGCACGGACCTTCCCGCCTACCGGGTGTGGCGCGATGGGGAGCTGGCGGAGGAAACCGGCGACGCCTCTTCCGCCTGGGAGGAGCACCCCGATCTGGTTTCCTTCCTGATCGGCTGCAGCTTCAGTTTCGAAGCGGGCCTGGTCGAGGCGGGAATCCCCATCCGGCACCAGGAGCTGGAGCGCAACGTGCCCATGTACCGCACCTGCCGGCCGTGTGCGCCCGCAGGACGGATCAGCGGTGAGCTCGTGGTCTCCATGCGTCCCATCCCCGCGCACCGCGTGGCCGACGCGGTGCAGATCTCCGGAAGGTATCCGGCACTCCACGGGGCGCCGGTGCATGTCGGCGATCCGGAGGGTCTGGGCATCACCGACATCGGTACCCCCGACTTCGGGGACGCTCCGGAGATCGGCGAGGGCGAGATCCCCGTGTTCTGGGCCTGCGGCGTCACCCCGCAGGCCGCGATCATGGCATCGCGCCCGCCCTTCGCCCTGACCCACGCCCCGGGCTACATGTTCGTCACGGACGCCCCGGACTCCCGCTACCGGGTCTAGGACGGCCTGTACCCGCCGGACGGAGACTACTCGCGGCCGTTTGAGGCGACGCGTAGGCTCGGTGACGTGACTGAGCGCGACTACTTCGAAGGCGATGACCGTACCAACCGCGAGCGCATGATGGCCGGCGACCCGTATATCGGGGACGATCCGGTCAACGCGGCGCGCAGCAAGCTGGCGGCCCGCCTGGCGCACGAGTACCACATGGCCGTGCTCCACGAGCAGGACGATGCCCGCGGGATCCTGGAGCAGATCATCGGCGACCTCGGCGAGGACGTCATGATCCGCCCGCCGCTGTACGTGGACTACGGCGAGTTCATCTCGATCGGCGCGCGCACCTTCATCAACTTCAACCTCACCGCGCTGGACGTCGCTCCGATCACCATCGGCGAGGACTGCCAGTTCGGCCCCAACGTCCAGCTGCTGGCCCCCACCCATCCGGTCGACCCCCAGCCGAGGAGGGACAAGCTGGAAGGCGGCAAGCCGATCGTGATCGGCGATAACGTCTGGCTGGGCGGTGGCGCCGTCGTGTGCCCCGGCGTGACGATCGGCGACAACTCCGTTATCGGTGCCGGCGCCGTGGTGACCAAGGATGTCCCCGCCAACGTCGTGGCGGTCGGCAACCCGGCCAAGGTGATCAAGCACATCTGAGTGCGGTCGCAAGGCGCGGGGGGCCTGGACGCCGGGGTGGGGGCATCGTGGTGACCGGCGTGGTGCGATGGCGCCGGGAGCCCGTCGGCGTCATACTTGGACACCTGTCTGAGTGAGGGGCGAAGAAGAACCGCGCCGTGTCGTCCCACCGCCTCCGAGAGTGCTCGGCGGGTGGTTCCGGACGGAGATGGAAAGGGTTAGTCAGCCTGCAGCGGCGCGGACGATGAGGGGACATCATGACAGATCAGAATCCGGAGCCGGCGGCGGTCCTGGCCGCTTTCGTCCAGCGGCATCCCGGCGGCGTCCTGGCCACCCATCCCGCGGAGGGGGACTTCCCCGAGGCGGCGTGGGTGAATCTCGCGGTGACGGGGTCGGGGACCATCGTCTTCGCCACGGACCGTCGCGCCCGCAAGGCTCTCAACATCGGCTCGCGCCCCGAGGTGTCGCTCGTGGTGGTCTCCGGGCAGGGGCAGGAGATCCAGATGGAGGCCCTGGCGCGCGTCCTGGGCGGCAGTGAGGCCGAGCATGCGGCGGACGCCCTGGCCATCGCCCACGGTGAGAGCGCCGAGGATCCCGCCTACCTGTGCGTCGTCGGTCTGGAGCCCCGGTGGATGCGGTGGGTCGACGTGGAGACGAGCCCGCCGGTGATGGAGGAGAACGACCTCTGACGGGAGCCCGCAGTAGGTCCGGGGCGCCGAGCGGGCGTCCGACGGCGGTGTGATGCGTCGCCACCGAAACACCGCGAAAACAACGGGAAACCGTACCCGCGGCGTGCGCACGCCGTGGCACCATCGTCCGGTGGCCACTGAAAGCACCCGCGACGAAGCGCATCCCGAATCCGGTCCGGACGGCACCGCGACAGCCGGAACCGGCGCGCCGCACGGCAAATCGGTCAGCGCCCTGTTCCCGGGCAAGACCTTCATCTCAGCCGTCCTGGAGGCCCTGGATACCAAGTACCGGATGACCGGGACCCTGGTCCAGCGCTATCTGATGCGTGCTGCGATGGCCGGGATGATCGTCGCCATCCTGTACGTGACCAACTTCGGGCTGATCGCGGTCTTCGATGGGATCCCGGTGGGGGAGGAGACGCTCATCGGCATAGGCCGCGCCTTGGGTGGACTCGCCTTCGGCTGGGCGCTGGTGTTCATCTACTACACCAAGTCGGAGCTGCTGACATCGAACATGATGATCGTCTCGATCGGTGGTTATTATCGCAGGATCACGGCCTGGCGGGGGCTGAAGATCCTGGGGCTGTGCTTGCTGGGCAACTTCCTCGGCGGGCTGCTGATCGCGGTGCTGTACACCATGTCCACCATCCCCGATGGAGCCGCCGGCGAGGCGATGCTCGCGGCGACCGAGCACAAGCTGGCCTACGTCGCCGGGGGCTGGGAAGGCTATGGGGACCTGTTCGTCCGGGCCGTGCTGTGCAACTTCATGATCAACCTGGCCATGCTGCTGATCTACAACGGCTACATCAAGGACGACCTCACCAAGGCGCTGTCCATGATCGCGGCCGTGTTCGTCTTCGCGTTCCTGGGTCTGGAGCACTCCGTGGCCAACACGGTGCTGTTCACCGTCGTGGGGCTGAACCACGGCATCGACGTCCTGGCAGCGCTGGCCAACGTGGGGGTGGCGCTGATCGGGAACTTCATGGGCGGCGGTCTGCTCATCGGCATCTACTACGCCTACGTCAACGACGACAGCCACTACCACCCCGTCTCCGAGGCTTGAGAAGAAGGCGCCTGAGCGGATAGGCCCGACGGAGAGGCCCGTACGAGGGGATCTGAGGGGGCCTGCCCTAGGAGGCGGGTTCCTCATCGCCGTCGTTGGCCAGTCTCAGGCCCCGGTAGCGGTTGATCGCCCCGTGCAGCTCCTGCCGGCGCGGGGCTGCCAGATAGCCGGGGTGTCCTGCATGGCGGCCCAGGGTGTCCAGTCCCTCTCGCTCGAGCCGGGAGATCACCTCCGAGGCGAGCTGCTCCAGGGCCACATTTCCTCCGGACCCGGCACCCACCTGATCGATGACGTGGGCGATCGCCGTCGTCTGCCCCGGGTCGACCAGCTGCGAGACCGCGCTGAGATCGATGTGCTCACGTCCCACCTGGATCTCCGTACGGCCTCGGGCACGGGAGCCCTTCGACTTCGATGCCGGGGCGAGGCTGTTGCGCTGCACGATCCGCGGGGTCCGTGCGCGGAACGGTGGTACCTCGCGGGCGTTGACGCCGGAGGTGCCCGACTCGTCCGCCAGGGGCGTGTCGGCGGCGATCTGCCGGGCCTCCCGGGTGACGTCCCGCGGCTGGTAGGACTCCATGGCGATGACGTGGTCGGCCACGTCGAAGAACGCCCCGGACCCACCGGCCACCAGGACCGTGGAGACCCCCGTCTGGGTCAGCATGGGCTCGACGCGGTCCACGAAGGGCGTGATGGGTTCCTTGTGCGCCGGGATCAGGCGTTTCATGCGGTCGTCGCGGATCATGAAGTTCGTGGCGGAGGTGTCCTCGTCGATCAGCACCGCCGAGGTCCCCGTCTCCAGGGCCTCGACCAAATTGGCCGCCTGGGAGGTGGAGCCGCTGGCGTTCGTCGTCGTGAAGGCACGGGTGTCCACGCCCGTCGGCAGCCCCGTGATGAAAGGGGAGATGTCGACGCCGGTCACCGCGCGGCCGTCCTCCGCCCGGATGGCCACCGCGTCCTCGCGCGTGAGCACCCACTCGCGTCCGTCGCCCCCGATATGCGGGTAGACCCCTCCGCTGAGAGCCGCCAGCAGCGTGGATTTCCCGTGATAGCCCCCGCCCACGATCACCGTGATGCCGGAGGGGACCCCCATCCCGGTCACCCGCCGGCCGCTCGGGAGGTCGACGGCGACCCGCAGCGACTGAGGGCTCTCGAACGGGACGGCGCCGCGTTCCAGGGGCAGGGCCGAGTCGCCCGAGCGGCGGGGCAGGATCGCGCCGTCGCCGACGAAGGCCACCAGATCGCGTTCGGCCAGCGAATCACGCAGGGCGAGCTGGTCCAGGTAGAGCTCCACGTGGGCGATGAGCGCGTCGTCGTCACGGTGACCCGGCGCCAGGGATGACAGCAGGACCTCGGGCAGGGCCTTGGTGAGGATGCGGTCCGCCGAGCGGCCCTTGACCCGCCGGCCCGCGGCCGGCAGCCCGACCTCGAACCGGACCTCCACGTGCTCGCCGGAGATCACGACGGTGCTGCGTTCGATCACCTCCTGCCCGCAGGGGTAGGCGGTGATCGCCCGCGACTCGTCCGCCCCGGAGTCATGGCCCCATCGTCCGCGAGGCGCCGCCCGCGAGGACCGCGGAGAACCTCCCGCCCCGCGCTGACGGGCGGTGACCGCTGCGAGGAAGCCGCGGGCCAGGAAATCGGCGGCCGCGATCCGCTGCTCGCGGCTGTCTGCCGACCCCGGCGGAAGCGCGAGGGCCTCACGGGTGAAGATCGCACGGACCTTCGAGGGCGGTGCATACGGATCCACCTGGACATGGTCGACACTGAGGCGGAAATCTCCCAGGTCGTACATCCCCTTGAGCCGCTTGTAACCTCCGTAGCCCTGGCCGTCGAGTTCCTGGAGGATGCGGTGCAGTGTCTGGAGGTCGCGCATCCCCCCACCCTACGGGCCCGCATAGGGTGGGCCTATGCGCAGGAGAATCGAGACAGCGAAGGGCGATTCCGCCTCAGTGAGCGGGGGCCGATGAGCGGCGGGCACACCACACTGGGACGAGCCCTGAGATCCCAGGCGGGATTCGCCGTGGTGCTGGCGGCAGTCAGCGTCATCGCCGCGTTCCTGGGGCAGCGCTCCGTTCTACGGAACAACAACTTCTCGGTCATCGACGACGGCGCCCTCCTGGGCGTCATCGCCCTGTCGGCGGCCGCCGTGCTCTGGCCATGGGTGCTGGCCGACCTGCACCGGGAGGACTACGGCTTCCCCCGGCGCGGGCTGATCCCGCTGTTGCTGCTGTCGGGCCCCACCGTAGCCGTGGCGGCGGCGGTGTCCATGCTCGCATGGCCGTGGGCGCTGGGATCGGGTGCAGACTTCACCACGCTAGGAGGCAGCCTGGGAGAGAACCCCCTGGGGATCCTCGTGCTCAGCGCGGGCTGCTGGTTCCTGACCAATGTGGGCATCACCGCCTCGGCTCCCGTCTTCGCCGCCGTCGATCCCCTGTGGCTGCGCCTGCTGTACCTGGTGCCGTTCCTGACCTCCGTAATCGCCGGACCCGTCTGGCTGTCCCACTGGCAGGGCGCGCCGTATCAGCAGGCCGGTTCGGTCCAGGCACTGACCACCATGCTGGTCCTGGTCGTCCTCAGCGGCATCGCGGCGGCCCTGACCGGCGTGCTCATCAACTGGTTGCGCTCCCGCGCCCAAGCCCCTCTCCGGCGGCTGCCGCAGGGCTGAACCGTTTCCGGAAGGCCCAATCCGTCCTTGCCATGCCCCTACCCGTGGAGCCGCGCACCCTTGTAGTGTCCTAGATGAACGTGACACAGAGCACATCCGCGGCGAGCAGGGGACGAGCCATGACCCACACACCCTCACGACATGTCACCCGCAGAGCGCTTCTGAGCGTCGGAGCGGCGCTCGGAGCGGGAGGGCTCGTGGCCTCACCAGCGCGGGCCTCGGTGCCGCCCGCCGGCGCCCCCGGCGCTGGTGAAGGCGGTGGTACCGGAGCCCAGCCGGAGCCTTTCAAGACACCGGAATCCTGCGGTGCGACGGCCGCGGTCTCCAGCGTGGACGCCTATGCGAGCGATGTCGGGCTCACGGTGCTCCAATGCGGCGGCAACGCCGTGGACGCCGCGGTGGCGATGGCCGCCGTCCTCGGGGTGACCGAACCCTTCTCCAGCGGGGTCGGCGGTGGCGGCTTCCTGGTCTACCGGGAGGCGGCCACCGGGGCAGTGCACACCATCGACGGCAGGGAGACGGCGCCCGCCGCCTATACCGAGACCGAGTTCACGGACGGTGCGGGCAACGCTCTGGACTTCGATGCCGTGGTGGGCTCCGGGAAGTCCGTGGGCATCCCCGGCACGCCGGCGACCTGGGAGGCTGCGCTCGCGAGCTTCGGCACCCGGGATCTCTGGGAACTGCTCGAGCCGGCGGAGCAGCTGGCCCGGAACGGTTTCGTGGTCGATCAGAACTATCACGACCACACGGCGCAGAACGCCGAGCGGTTCTCCCGGTTCCCCGAGACGGCCAGGGTCTTCATGCCCGATGGCGAGCCCCCGGCCGTGGGCAGCGAGTTCCGCAACCCGGACCTGGCCGAGACCTACCGGATCCTCCGTACCCAGGGCGTCCGCGAGTTCTACGAAGGCGCCCTCGCCCAGGCCGTGCTGGCCGAGGCGAACCGGCCGACCACCGCGGGCGGTGACGAGGTGCCGGGCAGTCCGATGACCGCCCAGGACATGGCCTCCTACGCGGCCCTGCCGGGGGAGCCGACCGTGAGCGCCTACCGCGGGATGACCGTGTACGGGATGGGCCTGCCCAGTTCCGGCGGCATCGCCGTGGGGGAGACGCTGAACCTGCTCCAGGAGATCGAACGCCGTACGGGCACCCCGCTGAGCGCGCTGAGCGAGGTCGACTATCTTCACCGCTTCGCCGAATCCACCGCGATCGCCTTCGCCGACCGCAACCGGTGGGTGGGCCATGTCCCGGACGTGCCGATCGGGGAGCTGCTCAGCACGGGATTCGCCGGGGAACGCGCGGCACTCTTCGCCCCGGACCGCGCCCAGGACCGTCCCATTCCCTTCGGTTCGCCCGACGGCGACTACGAGGACGCCGCGGCGGCGGGCATCGGCCAGCCCGAGCCGCGTGAGGGGCAGTCCACCACCCATCTGAACGTCGTGGACCAGTACGGCAACGCCGTCTCCTACACCCTGACGATCGAGCAGACCGGGGGATCCGGGATCACCGTCCCGGGCTACGGCTTCCTGCTGAACAACGAGCTCACGGACTTCAACTTCGTGCCGGTGACGCCGGGGGTCCCGGATCCCAATCTGCCCGGTCCCGGGAAGCGCCCGCGTTCCTCGATGAGCCCGACCTTGATCACCGACGACGCCGGTCTGCGGCTGTCGGTGGGCACACCGGGCGGGGCGACCATCATCACGACGGTGGCCATGATCATCGCGGGTTATTTCGAGCGCGGGCTGCCGCTGGTGGACGCGGTGGCGGCCCCACGGCTCAGTTCACGCAATTCCTTCCCCGAGGATGCGGATCTGGGGCTGGGGTCCTCGCCGACGGGCGCCGGGCTGGCGGCCCTCGGGCATGAGATCCAGGACGAGGATCCCGGGAGCTGGATCGGCAACGCCTCCGGCGTGGCCCGTGAGGGCGCGATGCTCGTGGCAGCCGCCGAGACCGAACGAGGCGGCGGGGGCGCGGCCAGGAGCTGGTAGCGGACCCTCGGGTGCGCTAGCTCCAGATCCCGGAGCTGCCCCGGCGGTGAGAGCCGACCAGGTGCAGGTCCACCATGCCGACGGCCGACATCAGGGCGTAGGCCGTGGTGGGGCCGACGAAGGCGAAGCCCTCCCTCTTGAGCGCCCTGGCCATGGCCGCCGACTCCGCGGACTGCGTGGGCACCTCGGCCATGGTCCGCGGCTCCGGGGTGGCGGCGGGCTTGAACGACCAGATGAACTCGCTCAGCCCGCCCTTCTCCCGGAGCCCCACGGTGGCACGCGCGTTGCCGATGGTGGCGGCGATCTTGGCCCGGTTGCGCACGATGCGCGCATCCGCCAGGAGCCGTGCCGTATCGGCCTCCGTGAAGGCCGCGACCTCCTCGGGGACGAAATCCTTGAAGGCGGCCCGGAAGGCCGGGCGCTTCCTCAGGATCGTGGCCCATGAGAGGCCCGACTGGAACGCCTCGAGGCTCAGCCGTTCGAAGAGTCCGCGTTCATCGGTGACCGGCATGCCCCACTCGGTGTCGTAGTACTCGCGCATGAGGTCGTCGGCGGCCGCCCAGCCGGGGCGGGCCAGGCCGTCGTCGCCGGTCACGAGTCCCGTCTCCGTGGTCATGCCGCCAATCTACGCGGTGTGAGCACCGTGGCCCGCGCCCCGCCGGCCGGAGAGCCGGTCCCACAGCGGGGACAGCGCGGCGGCTGCGGCCAGGAAGCAGACCATGATCACGAGCAGTCCCCAGGCTCCGGTGCCCAGTCCGGAGCTGCCCTCCGCGCTGAAGAACAGCACGTCGCGGACGCCGAGCCAGGTGTAGTGCAGCGGCTCGATCCTCGCCAGCCAGGCGAAGAAGCCGGGCAGGGCCTCCACCGGAACCACCGCGCCAGCCGAGGGGAGGCCGAGGAAGATCAGGTAGATCATCGACAGGATCATGCCGATGCTCCCGCCCACGGTGAGCAGCCCGATCGTGACCGCCGAGACCGTGCAGATCGACAGCCAGCTGATCAGGAAGAGCAGTCCGCCGTGCGGCATGGGCATGTCGACGAGCGAAGCGGCGAACATCATCACGCCGGCCGTGGCGGCACCGGCGACGGCCATGATGCCCCACTTCAGGAAGAGGGTCGCGAAGCGTGAGAGGGCCACGGTGCGATACGTGCGGAAGCTGGGCCCCATCTCGACGGGCACGATGCCGAGGATGCCATCCACCAGGGTGCTGACGGCGATGCTGCCCGTCAGGCCGACCACCAGCAGGACGATGGACCAGTAGAAGGGCCCCATGCCCAGGGCGGTGCCCTCGCCCAGATCCTGCCAGGCGTGGGTGTCGATCTGGACCGGGTCCTTCAGCACGTCCTGTGCGACGGCGGTGACATCGGGGACCCGCTGTCCGGCATCCTGACGCGCCTGGACCTGCTGGTCCGCGGCCGAGGAGAGCTCCTGGCCGATGGTGTCCGAGACCTGGCCGAGGGCCGGGGTGATTCCTTCCGTCACCAGCCGTGAGCTCATGGAACCGGCCTGGGGGGAGGTGATCAGCTCGATGGTGGGCTGGGCGCCGTCGCCGTCACCGCCCACTGCGGCCGGGATCAGCGCCATGCTCCGTGCGCTGAAATCCGACGGGATCACGATCGCCCCGTAGACATCCCCGCGCGTCAGGGCGTCGTGGGCCTCGTCCTGGGACATCTCCTGCAGGTCGAACTCGCCGCTGTCGTTGACCTCCTGGATCAGCGACCCGGTCAGATCGTTGCCCAGGTTCTCGTCGTGCTGAGAGCCGTCCGGATCGGAGACCGTGGTGCCCTCGTCCTGGTTGACCACGGCAAGGGGCATGTCCTCCATATGGGAGGTCGGCGAGCCGAGTCCGCCGAGGTAGAGCAGGATGCCCAGGAATCCGACGATCAGGGCGACCGCCGGGGGCAGGATCCAGCGCACGGTCCGGGGCATGTCCCAGAGCGTGGCCTTGTGATGTGCAGTCTTCGCGGGAGAACTCTCAGAAGTCATCCGTACCTCGATACATTGGTGTATTGAAATCTGAGATAGGACGATACACTTGTGTATTGAAATGGTCGAGAAGGGAACGACGGCGATGAGTGAGACTCCGGACACAGAAGCGGTCAAGCGGTCCCGGGTGGCCACCCGGCGCAAACTCGTGGAGGAAGCCGCCCCGGTTTTCGTGCACAAGGGGCTCGAGGCCGCCAGCGTCGCCGACCTGTGCGCGGCGGCCGGTTTCACGCGGGGAGCCTTCTACAGCAATTTCGAGTCCAAGACCGAACTCGCCGTGGCCGTCTACCAATACCGCGTGAACCATCTGGTCGACCTGCTCCATGCGGAGGTCGACCGGCAGCTGGCTCGGGAGGTGCCCATGGCGGAGGTGCTGGGCTTCGTCCTGCAGTCGCTCACCGGATTCACTGAGGACGGCGCATGGCAGGGGTTCCGGCTGGAGATGCACCTGGCCGCGGACCGGGACGAGCAGCTGCGCCTGGCGGTGGACGAGCAATACGAGCGGATCGTCGCGGCCGTTGCGGAGGTGCTGGCCACCGTCGGCCGGCACGGGGTGAGCTATACGCTTCCCAAGACGGACCTGGCCCGGCTGCTGATCGCCGTCTGGGACGGCGAGCTCCTGCGACTGGGCCGCCGCATGACGTCCGAAGGCGGGATCGGAGCCCGGCTGATCTCGGCCACGTGGGAGGCCTTCACCGTCATCAGCCCGGAGGCCGAAGCCGGCGGCTCAGGCACCCGGTAGTCCGGCAGTCGGAATACGGCGACGACAGGAGGAGGTCGTCCGGTACCTCGGCGTGCCAAGGAGCGGCAACATCGGCAGGGGACGGGGACGCGGGGACTATGTTGAAGTGGGCGGGGCCCGCTCCGCCGGCAGAGTCGGTTGACGAAGGAGTGGCAGCGCATGAAGGCAGCACGTTTTTACGGCCATGAGGACATCCGCATCGACGAGATCCCCGAGCCGACGGTGGGGCCCGGCGAGGTGGGCATCGACATCGCCTGGTGCGGCATCTGCGGCACCGACCTGCACGAGTACAAGGACGGTCCCGTCTTCTGCCCCACGCACGACACCCCGCACCCCATCTCGGGGGAGACGGCGCCTGTGACCCTGGGGCATGAGTTCTCCGGAGTGGTCTACGCGCTGGGCGACGGCGTGGAGGACCTCGAGGTCGGCGATCACGTCGTGGTCGAGCCGTACATCATCGGCGACGACGTCGACACCGGGCCGGAGTCCAAGGACTATCACCTGTCCGCGAACATGAACTTCATCGGCCTGGCCGGTCGCGGCGGAGGGCTGGGGGAGAAGATCTCCGTCAGGCGGCGCTGGGTCCACAAGATCAGCAAAGATCTTCCTCTGGACCAGGCGGCCCTGATCGAGCCGCTCTCGGTGGGTTACCACGCGGTCCAGCGGTCCGGGGCCCAAGAGGGCGACTTGGCGATCATCGGCGGGGCGGGCCCGATCGGCCTGCTCACGGCGGCCGTCCTGAAGGCGATCGGCTGCACAGTGGTCGTCTCCGAGCTCTCACCGCTGCGGCGGCAGAAGGCCATCGAGGCGGGGGTGGCCGACCACGCCCTCGACCCGACCGAGGTGGACGTCGCGGATGAGGTCCGGAAGCTCTCCCGGGACGGGCGCGGCGCCGACGTCGCCTTCGAGTGCACGTCGGTCCAGATCGTGCTCGACACCCTCATGGACGCCCTCCGTCCCACGGGGGTGCTGGTGGTCGTCTCCATCTGGGCCAAGCGCTCGGATTTCGACATCCACAAGCTGGTCATGAAGGAGATCGACCTGCGGGGCACGATCGCCTACGTCAACTCGCATCCCGCGACGATCGAGCTGGTCGAATCCGGCAAGATCGATCTGGAGCCGTTCATCACGGGCAGGATCGCCGTGGAAAACCTGGTCGACGAAGGCTTCGACACGTTGATCAACCACAACGAGACCGCCGTCAAGATCCTCGTGTCCCCGAGCGGCGAGGGTCTCTGAGCCACCGCGGCACACCGACCCTGACCGTCCCTGGCGGGAGCACTACCCGCTGATCTCCGCCGGGGCCGGTGCGGGAGAGCCGGGGGCGGTCCTCCGGCGCTGGAAGTTGACGCGCTGGTCCTCCTCCGAGACGTCCTCGGTGTGGTGGGTGACCAGCACGACGATCCGCTCCGCCAGCGCCGATCGCAGGTCGTCCATCAGCTCCCGGGCGCCGTCGGCGTCCAGATGGGCGGTGGGCTCGTCCAGTAGGACGACCTTGCCCGGGGCCAGCAGTGCGCGCGCGACGGCCAGCCGCTGAGCCTGCCCGCCCGAGAGCTCCGAGCCCCCGCTGCCCACCCACGTGTCCAGTCCCCGCGGAAGGTCGTCCAGGAACGGCCCCAGTCCCACCGCCCGGAGGACTTGAACCATCTCGGCGTCGGTGGGTGCCTCCTCGGGGGAGCGGGCCAGCGCCAGATTGCCGCGAATGGTCGAGGCGAACAGGTGGGCCTCCTGGGGGCACCACACCACCAGTCCCTGGGCCGCGGCGGGGTTCCCGCCCAGGTCCACCGAGGCCGTTCCGTCGCCCTCCGGCCCGTAGATCGTCCCTCGGGCCACGGCGACGGAACCGGCCGAGGGAGCCACATGTCCCATGATCGTGGCGAGCAGCGTGGACTTGCCGCTTCCGGAAGGCCCCTCGATCACGAGCCATCGCCCGGGCCGGACGGTGGCGGTCAGGGGGCCGAAGGCATCGTCGCCGGCTCCCGGCCAACGGGTCGCGAGGCCTTCGATGCGCAGAGCCGGGGACCGGTCCCCGGCTGGTTTTTGCCCGGTCGGATCCTGCGCCGTCGGGCCAGACGCCTCGGGCCGTGGCCGGGACGCACCTGATGGGACGGTCACCCGGGCGGTTCGCGCCAGGGCGCCGCGCAGCGCGGGCGCCTGCTGGGCTGCGGCCACCGCGCCGCTGAAGGGCTCGGTGAGTCCCAGGGGAAGCAGCGCGACGACGGCCACCATGGGCTCGGTGATGTCGCCCGCCGCCAGTGCACCGGCAGCGGGTCCCAGGACGAGAACGGCGGCCGAGACGGTGGCCAGGGCAACCAGCGCCTCACCCAGTCCCAGGGCCCACGAACCCCGCTTGGCGTCCCGTGCGGCGGTCTCGTCCAGGGCGGTCACACGGGACAGGACCCGCTCGCCGATGCCGTTGGCCCTGATCTCCGGCGCCGCGGTGACGATGGCGACGAACTCGCGGGTCATGCGCGCCTTGGACTCCAGGACGGCCTGGGCCGCCGCGCGGTCGGCCAGTGCCGCAACCGCAGGAGCGATCACCACGCTGATGACGGCGGCGGCGACTATCACCCAGAGCGCCCGGGGCACCAGGAGCCCGTAGGCGATCCACGAGGCGGCGGCCGTCGTGACGGCCACGGCCGCCGGAAGCAGGACCCGCGGGGTGAGGTCGCGGACCCTGTCGGCCGCGACCACCAGGTACTCCATGGCCGACGGCCCCGTGGCCAGCGCCCGGGTGGACAGGCCACGCTGTGCCAGACCCGCCCAGATCCTCGACCGGAGGTCGACCAGCGACGTGAAGACGGCGCTGTGGGTGACCAGGCGTTCGGCGTAGCGCAGCGCGGCCCGGCCGATGCCGAAGAATCTCACGCCCACGATGGCCACCATGAGGTACATGATGGGCGGCTGCTGCGCGGCGCGCACGATGAGCCATCCCGAGAGGGCGGTCAGGGAAGCCGCGAACAGCGCGGCGGCCGTGCCGAGCAGGATCGCACCCACCCAGCGCCAGGCACTGGGCCTCAGGAAGGCCCGGAACTCGGCCTGGACCGTCCCGGGCGGCGTCACCGCCGGCCGTGTCGGCCCTTCCGCACCTGCGGCGCGGTTCGGCGTCGTGTCCGTTCCAGGCTCCGGTGCGGCTGGACCGGAGACGGCCTCCGGCCCAGGAGCACTGTGCCCGGCATCCGGGGCGAGTCGGGTCCCGCCCTGCCGGCCGACTCGCATCCGGAAGCCGGCCATGCGCAGTACCCGGTCGTCATGCGAGGCCACGACCACCGTGACCTGCGGGTTGCCGACGACGCCGGCCAGCGCCTCCAGCACGGCCCGCGCCGAGGCATCGTCCAGGTGGGCGGTGGGTTCGTCCAGGAGGAGCAGGTCGGCTCCCGCCGCCACTCGGAGCAGGCCGCGCCCGACGGCGACCCGCCGCAGCTCACCGGGGCTGATCCGGGCGGGGTCGTCATCGGCCACGGCCTCCAGGCCCAGCTCGGCGAGCACGGGCGGAACGGCTCGGGGGCCCGGCGCGTAGAGCTCGAGTTCGGCGCGCACCGTCCTGCCCACGGTATGCGGGTGCTGGGGCACCCAGGCCAGGCGGTCCGGGTCGACGCCCTGGACCGTTCCCTCCGAGGGTGGCAGTAACCCCGCCAGGACCGCCAGGAGCGTGGACTTCCCGGAGCCGCTGGCACCTGTCACCGCGGTGATGGCTCCGGCCGGGAAGTGCGCCGTCACGTCGTCGAGAACGGGGGAGCGGCCGTACCCGGCGCTCAGGTGCTCGAGCCGGACGGGGCCCGTCGCGTCACCCGTCGCGTCATCGCCCGGTTCCGCTCCGGCGGTCAGCTCCCGGGAACGGCGCAGCGCGGCCAGGCCGTCCTGGGAGGAGTGGAAAGCGGCACCCAGCTCACGGAACGGCTGGAAGCACTCGGGAGCCAGCACCAGTGCCAGCAGGCCCACGCTGAGGGGCAGGGAGCCGTCGATCAGGCGCACCCCGATGAAGACCGCCACGACGGCGACGGAGATGGTCGCGATCAGCTCCAGGACCAGGGAGGACAGGAACGCCGTGCGCAAGGTGCGCATGGTCGCGTCCTTGTGCGCCACGCCGATCCGGTCGAGGGCGGCGGCCTGGTCGTCCAGCCGGCCCAGGCCGACCAGGACCGGCAGCCCCCGCCCGAGTTCCACGAGGTGGTCGGAGAGCCGCTGGAGCTTCCGGGAGGCGGAGTCGGCCTGGGCCTGGGAATGCTGCCCGACCAGGATCATGAAGATCGGCACCAGGGGAATGGTCAGGACGATGATCAGGGCGCTCACCCAGTCGACGGACAGGATCCGCAACCCGACCACGACCGGCACGGCCACGGCGGAGATCATCGTGGGCAGCACCGAGCGGTAGTACTCGTCCAGCTCGTCGAGGCCGATCGCGGCTACGGCGGAGATCGTTCCCGCCCGTGAGCCGGCCACGGCAGGGGGACCGTCCGGCGGCGCCGCGGCCCCGTTCCGGAGCACGGCCGCGGCGATGCCGTGCCGGATGCTCTGCTTCGCGGTCACGGCAGCTCGCGTTGCGAACCATCGATGGGCCCAGATCAGCGCGGCGCGCAGCACGGCTCCGGCCAGGCCGAGGGCGACGGCGCCGGACAGGGCGGCGCCGTCCTGGTCGAGAGCGGCCACGATTCCGCGGGCCAGCGCCTCGGCGATCAGCACCAGGGCGAGCGCCTTCAGCACGCCCAGGACGCCGAAGACCGCCACGGACCGCAGGCCGCCCGGCCCCAGGCGGTCAGCCCCGGCTGACCGGTCCTCGCGGGAGTCGGCACGGGGGCCTCGGCTGAGGTGCGGAGCGCCGCCGGGCTCGGCCGTCATCGGCGCAGGATGGCGGGGAGGAAGTCATGGGCATCGGGGATGTGCTGCTCCGTCAGCCGCTTGCGGAAGACCCAGTAGCTCCACGACTGGTAGACCAGGATCAGGGGCAGGGCCACGCCGGCGATCCAGGTCATCACCGTGAGGGCGTAGGAACCGCTCGAGGCGTTGTACACCGTGAGGTCGAAGGCCCCGTCCACGGTGGAGGGCACCAGCACCGGGAACACCGCGGTGAAGATGGCGGCGGATCCCGCGACCAGGAAGGCCGCCAGACCGGTGAACGCCCAGCCGTCGCGGTCGACATATGCCGCGGCCCACGCGCCCACCAGGGCGATCACGGCCAAGACCACCAGCAACCAGCTGACCGTGGAACCGTGGCGTACCTGGACCACGAGGACCCATCCGATGAGAGGGGCCACGGCCCACGGCATCCACCGCACGACTGCACGACGGGCCTGTTCATGGACGTGACCGGAGGTCTTCACGGTGAGGAACGCCGCGCCGTGGACCCAGCTGAAGCCGGCCACGGCCAGCCCGCCCAGCAGGGCGTGCCAGGAGAGCCACGCGAACGGCCCTCCCACCCGGTCCCCGTTGGCGTCGATCGGCAGGCCGAGGGTGGTGCTGGCCAGCATGGCCCCGATCCCGAAGGCGATGAAGAAGGACCCGAAGCCCAGGGCCCGGTCCCATCCGGCACGCCAGCGCTGCGTATGCCGCTTGCCGCGGTACTCGATCGCCACGGCCCGGAAGATCAGGGCCAGCAGCACCAGGGTCAGCGGGATGTAGAGGGTCGAGAACAAGGAGGCGTACCACAGGGGGAACGCCGCGAAGGTGCCCGCCCCCACGGTGATCAGCCAGACCTCGTTGCCGTCCCACACGGGGCCGATCGCGTTGAGCATGAGCCGCTTCTGCTTCTCGCTCCCGCCGCGAGCCCAGATGCGCATGCCGACGCCGAGGTCGAAGCCGTCCAGGACCAGGTACCCGGTCCAGAGGAAGGCGATGACCGCGAACCAGATCACGGGCAGGACGTCCATGGGGATACTCCTCGCTGGGGCCCTGGGAGGGGCTCCCGGTCAGCACGGGGGCTGACTGTCGTCTCGAATGCGGTTGCCTCGGCGGTGGTCGTCTCAGCTGCGGTTGCTCGGGTGCGGTCGTCGTCTCGCGCGGGATCAGTACGCGAAGGCCAGGACGTCGTCCTCCGAACGCCTGCCACCCGGCGGGCCGTCCCCGTCGTCCCCATGGCCGTCCTCATCGCCGGCGTGCCCCAGCTGGGGCATGGCCGAGGCGACGCCACCGCGCACGTACTTGATCAGCAGCAGCAGCTCGACCACGAACAGTGCCAGGTAGACGCTGCCCAGCGCCGCGAGGGAGAAGATCACCTCTTCGCCCGTGATGCCTGGGGAGACGGCCGCCGCGGTGTACATGAACACCCCGTCGACGCCGCTGGGATCCGGGTTCGGGGCCACGACGAACGGCTGGCGCCCCATCTCCGTGAACACCCATCCGGCGATATTGGCCACGAAGGGCGCTCCGATGGAGGCCACCGCCAGCCACATGAGCGGTTTGGAGGCCGGAACCGTGCCCTTGCGCGTGAGCCAGAGGGCGACGGCGGCGAAACCGGTGGCGGCGACGCCGAAGCCGATCATGATCCGGAAGCCCCAGTAGGTGACCTCCATCAGGGGCAGGTAGTCGATCTCCTGCCCGGCGCGCTCCCCGTACAGCGGGTCGTCCGGGAGGTTGGTCCCGTAGGCCTCCTCGTACTCGGGGATCAGGGTGTTGACCCCGTCGACCTCGGTGGTGAAGTCCCCCTTGGCCAGGAAGGACAGCAGCCCGGGGATCTCGATGAGCCCCTGGACCTCGTCGCAGTCCTGCGCGCCCAGGTTGCCCACGGAGAGCACGGAGAAGCTGGTCCCGTCGTGGCAGGCCGCTTCGGCCGCCGCCATCTTCATGGGCTGCTGCTCGAACATCAGCTTGCCCTGGATGTCGCCGGTCGCCGCCACACCGGCGAAGCCGATCATGGCGGCCACCGCGCCCAGGCGCAGGGACCGGAGCCAGACGGCGTGGTCGGTCCTGTCCCGGCCGGGCAGCTCGGGGTTCTCGCCCACGATGACCCGCCCACCGGCGTCGACCGTGTCGATGCCGTCACGACGCCGCTGCCACAGGTGGTACCAGGCGATGCCGACGAGCAGGGCGGAGCCCACGCCCACGGCGCCGAACAGGGCGTGGGTGAAGGCTGCCATGGCGGTGTTGTTGGTCAGGACCGCCACCACGTCCGTCATGACCGGCCGTCCGTCGATCAGCTCGACCCCCACGGGGTGCTGCATCCACGAGTTGGCCACGATGATGAAGTAGGCCGAGGCGACGGACCCCATGACGGCGATCCACAGGCACGCGAGATGGACGCCCTTCTTCAGTCGGTCCCAGCCGAAGATCCACAGGCCGATGAACGTGGACTCGAAGAAGAAGGCCAGCAGCCCCTCCATCGCGAGCGGAGCCCCGAAGACGTCGCCCACGAACCGGGAGTACTCGCTCCAGGCCATGCCGAACTGGAACTCCTGGACCAGGCCCGTGGCCACGCCCATGATGAAGTTGATCAGGTAGATCTTGCCCCAGAACTTGGTCATGCGCAGGTACCGTTCCTGGCCGGTGCGCACCCACAGGGTCTGCATGATCGCGACCAGCGGCCCCAGGCCGAGGGTCAGCGGAACCATGATGAAGTGGTAGACGGTGGTGATACCGAACTGCCACCGGGCGATTTCCAGCGGATCCATACAAGACTCCCGTCCGGGGTGATGGCAGCCCGGACCTTCGAGGCAAGGTCCTTGAGGTCGCCTGGTAGGCGGCGCCCATCAGATGAAGGCCTGCGGGATCCACGCGGAGGGGACCCCGGTCACTCCGTAGTACATGAGAAATATATCGGTAATTTTACGGTCACGAGCCCCGGGCGGCCCCGCTTTGATCGTGACTGTCGTCTCATGACGGCGCGGGGATGCCGGTGCGATAGTACGGGGCCGGAACACCCGGCGAATGCAGAGGAATGGAGGTGCCGTCGCGCGGTGAACGTCGAGAACTCCGCCGGCACCGTTAGACTATGGCGAGGTACTTCACAGTAGCCATCGGGATGGCCTGGGAGAAGTCCCCGAAGAACGTCCGATCGGCATGGTCCTTCCCTTCCCCGTGGGGTCGCCGAGCATCACTGATATGAGCCTCAGAGGAGGAGTACGGGAATCATGACCACGCCGTCCGAGCGCAACACCCCGTCTGCCGGTCCGGAGACAACCTCCATCCAGATCGTTTCCGACATCCTGGCTCAGGCAGCCGGGCACCGGCTCTCAGAGGAGGAACAGGCCGCGATCGAGGCGCTGCCGCCCAGCAGCGCCCTGCTGGTGCAGGTCGATTCCCACGGCCAGTCGCATGGCCAGGGCTCCCGGTTCCTGCTCGACACCGACCAGGTCACCGTGGGCCGCCACCCCGAGGCCGACGTCTTCCTCGACGACGTCACGGTCTCCCGTCGTCACGCGGGCTTCATCCGCCGGGAGAACTCCTACGAACTGGTCGACGAGAACTCCTTGAACGGTACGTACGTCAACAACGACCGGGTGGACTCGGTGCTGCTGAACAACGGCGACGAGGTCCGCCTGGGCAAGTTCTGCTTCATCTTCTACCGTTCGACTCGCACCGCCGAGTCCCGCCCCTGACGTGAGTCCGACAGGCCCCCGCGAGTCCGCCGAATCCACACAGGTTCGGCGGATCGGCATGGGTGCCCTGCTCAAGGAACTGCAGTCCGACTTCCCGGACGTCACCGCTTCCAAGGTGCGTTTCCTGGAGGACCAGGGACTGCTGCATCCGGCCCGGACGCAGTCCGGCTACCGGAAGTTCTCACCCGAGGACCTCCAGCGGTTGCGCCGGGTCCTGGTCCTGCAGCGGGAGCGCTACCTGCCGCTCAAGGTCATCCGCGAGCTCTCGGACGCCGGCCAGCTCGAAGCGCTCGCCGACAGCGAGCCCCAGGGATCCGGTGATGACGACGCCGGTCAGGCGCCATCACCCTCCGGACGACAGGGCGAGACCTCCGCGGGGAGTTCCGGGCAGCCCGACTCCGCAGGAGCCGGACCGGCCGCGACGGCGCCGATGGCCGCGGCGGGGGATCACGCCGAGCCGCTGACCATGCGCGAACTGTGCCGCCAGTCGGGGGCGGGGATCCCCCTGGTCAGGGAGCTGATCAGCTTCGGCCTCATTCACGAGCGTCCCGGCGGCTTCGACCGGCATGATCTGGTGATCGC
Source organism: Kocuria coralli (assembly GCF_008831305.1). Lineage (GTDB taxonomy): Bacteria > Actinomycetota > Actinomycetes > Actinomycetales > Micrococcaceae > Kocuria > Kocuria coralli. The sequence goes on along the minus strand of NZ_ML708615.1, from coordinate 46,325 downwards.
AGGCGCCGCCCGATCGCTGCGCGACCATGGGGTGGAGCCCCGCCATCTGCGCACGCTGCGGCAGGCGGCCGACCGGGAGATCGGGCTCGTGGAGCAGGCGATCGCCCCCGACGTCGCCAAGCGCACCCCCGTGGCGGCGCGGCGCGCCAGCGAGCGGGCCGGCGAGATCACCCAGTTGTGCCTGAGTATCCATGCCTCTCTGGTCGTGGGACGATTGGAGTCGGTGCAGGGCCGGTTGTCGAACGAGGACTAGGCCCGAGCCGGGAAGCCGGACGCGGGTTCAAGCGTGAGCCCGCAAGGACTGGAACGGGGTGGCCCATCATGCAGCGAGAACATCTCATGGACATCGCCGGGGTGCGGCTGGACGTCCCCTCGTCGCAACCGGTGGTGGTCCTTCGGGAGGCCCAGGGACGGCGGCACGTGCCCATCTGGGTGGGGACCAACGAGGCCACGTCCATCGTCTTCGCGATCCAGGGGGTGGAGCCCCCGCGGCCGCTCACGCACGACCTGCTGCTGGACGTCGCCAGGACTCTGGGCCGCAGCCTCGAGAAGGTCCGCATCCACACGGTCGAGGGAACGGTCTTCCACGCGGCGCTGGTCTTCGACGACGGGTCCGTGGTGGATTCGCGTGCCTCCGACGCGATCGCCCTGGCCGCCCGGGTGGATTGCCCGATCCTGTGCTCGGACGCGGTGCTGGAGCAGGCCGGCCTGGTGATGACCGGCGACGGCGAGCTCCGCGAGGACACGGACGACGCGTCCCCGGGCGATACGGGCGAGGGCACCGAGCAGGAGATGCGGCAGTTCCGGGATTTCCTGGACACGGTGGATCCGGAAGATTTCCTCAAGTGATCTTGGCCGCTTCCAGGGAGCGGCCAAACACCCTCGTGGGGCCAGATTCCAGGGCTCGTCCGGGTCGGCGCAGCCTGCCGGCGCCCGCGACACGATTGCGTTGGAGGCCGGGGTCTTTGATTAGCGTGCCCGGCCCGTCTACCGTCACAGTCAAGTTGGTTTTTTGTCAGGTTCCCTGCCCCGTGCCGAGGCTCATCAGCCGGCTCCAGAAGACCCGCCACCACCGTCAAACATGCCGCTGCTCTCCCCATCGGAGCGGCGCCAAGCCCGGGAGGATCCGCGTGAAGGACACCGATCACGTCGATGCCCCGCTTGCCGAAGAACTGCAGCTCCCCGTGTTCACCTCTTTGTCAGGGGGCACCCAGGGCGTGCTTTTCGACGACGAGCGGCAGGCGCTCGATGACACCGTCGGTTACCGCGGTGCCACCGCGTGCAAAGTCACGGGTATCACTTACCGACAGCTCGATTACTGGGCCCGTACCGAGCTCGTCGAACCGACCGTGCGCAGCGCCAAGGGCTCGGGGACGCAGCGTCTGTACAGCTTCCGCGACATCGTGGTGCTCAAGATCGTCAAGCGCCTGCTGGACACCGGGGTCTCCCTGCAGCAGATCCGCTCGGCCGTCGTGGCCCTGCGGGTCCGCGGCATCGAGGACCTCGCCCAGCTCACCCTGATGAGCGACGGCGCCTCCGTCTACGAATGCACCTCTCAGGAAGAGGTCATCGACCTCGTCCAGGGCGGCCAGGGCGTCTTCGGAATCGCCGTGGGCCGGGTCTGGCGTGAGGTCGAGGGAAGCCTGGCCAGTCTGCCGGAGGCCAGCGGCGACGGCGAGGCCGCCGAGTACGCCGGGGACGAGCTCTCGGCCCGGCGGGCGCGCCGGCAGCAGAACGTCTCCTGACGCCCGGCCGCCTCACCCGGCCTCACCGCACGTCAGGTTTCACGGCACCCCTGCACTCTGCTCGGCTGTCTTCATTCACCTGTCTTCATTCACCGGCGGATGCATGCTCCTCCGCTGGCGCACCCGTGGCCAGCAGCCCCCTCAGAATCTGCGTGTAACGATCCGCGAGGTCCTCGGCGTCGGCTCCGGGCCACCGGTGGATGGGCCAGGCGGAGCCCTGCGCACGCTGCCAGACCTGGTTCTCCGGGATGACGGGAGCCACCAGCAGCGGCCCGAAGAGCTCGTTCAGCTCATCGACCCGGAAACGGTGCTCGCGCGCGTCCGGGTGCACTCTGTTGACCACGACCCCCGCTGAACCCACGGCCCGCGGGCTGTCCCGCTCGAAGTGGGCGATCGCCGTCATCGTGCGCTGAGTGCCGGCCACGGAGAACAGGGAAGGCTCCGCGACGGAGAGCACCTTCGTCGATGCGGCCCAGGCCATCCGGGTCAGGGCATTGAGGTTGGGCGGGCAATCGATCAGCACCAGCTCGTAGTCGGCCGCCATGCCCTCCAGGGCGCGCACCAGGCGGGACAGGTCCGCAGCACGGTACGTCGAACGATCCAGTGGCGATGACGCCGAGGAGCCCGGTGCTACGTCCAGTCTCCGCTTCCCGCCGTCGCCGGTCTCCCGCGTGACCCAGGGGGAGGAGACCGCGACTGCGCGTATGGCGCCGGGCTTGCTCCGCCTGGCCAGCACCCTGCCGACATTGAGCTCGGAGGTGGCGTGCACTCCCAGCCCGGTGGTCGCATCGGCATGGGGGTCGAGATCCACCACCAGGGTGGGGACCCCGTCGGCCAACGCCGCGGAGGCGAGCCCGAGGGTGACGGAGGACTTTCCTACTCCGCCCTTGAGGCTGGAGACACTGACTATCTGCACGGGGTCCTTCAACTGGTGGCGGGCGGGACGGGCGCTGAGCTCTTCGATGAGCCCCGGAGCATCCTAACGAGGCCGCCCGGGCACCCGGGCGGCAGGCGTAACCTTCTGGCGGACCTAGGATAGTCAGATGCGCAGGCACGACGTGATCATCATCGGCTCCGGGTCCGGGAACTCGCTGCTGACACCCGAATACGACCAGCTGGATGTGGGCCTCATCGACGGCGGTACCTTCGGGGGTACCTGCATCAACGTGGGCTGCATCCCCACGAAGATGTACGTGTACCCGGCGGAGGTCGCCCAGTCCGGCCGGGAACTGGGCCGGCTCGGCGTGACGGTGGGCCCCGCCGACGTGGACTGGCCGGCGATCAGGGACCGGATCTTCGGCCGGATCGATGCGATCTCGGCCGGGGGACTGGAGTACCGGAAGTCGCTGTCCAACGTGACCGTGTACCAGGAGTACGCCCACTTCACGGGGCCCAAGACCCTCGTCACGGCCTCGGGCGAGGAGCTCACTGCCCCCGTGATCGTCGTGGCCTCCGGATCCAGGGTCACGGTCCCACGGATCCCTGGCATCGACCTGTCCCAGGTGCACACCTCGGACACCGTCATGCGCCTTCCGTCCCTGCCGGAGCGCATCGTGATCGTCGGCGGCGGGTACATCGCCGCCGAGTTCGCGCACGTGTTCCACGGCCTGGGCTCCCGGGTCACCCAGCTGAACCGTTCCACGCGGCTGCTGCGCTCCCACGATGCCGAGATCGCCGAGCGCTTCCGCGAATGCGCCTCCAGCCAGTGGGACCTGCAGCTGGGATGGGCGCCGGAAGCCATCACGGACAACGGCGACGGCTCCGTCACCGTCCGTTCCAGCGGCAGGGACGAGAACGGCCAGGAGTCGACCCGTGAGGACGTCGCCGACATCGTGCTCATGGCGACGGGCCGACGGCCCAACACCGATCTGCTCAACCCGTCCGCCGCCGACCTGGCCGTCGATCCCGGCAGCGGGCTGCTGCGCGTGGACGAGTACCAGCGGGTCCTGGCGACGGACGGCAGCGTCCTCGAGGGCGTCTGGGCGCTCGGGGACGTCTCGTCGCCCTCGCAGCTCAAGCACGTGGCCAACCACGAGGCCCGCGTGGTCGCGCACAACGCCCTGCATCCCGACGAACTGGTGGCCTCCGATCACCGCTACATCCCCTCGGCGGTCTTCACCCACCCGGAGATCGCCGCGGTGGGTATGACCGAGGAACAGGCGCGGGAATGGGCGGACCGGCACGGCACCCGGATCACCATGAAGTCCCAGGCCTTCGGCGATGTCGCCTACGGATGGGCCATGGAGGACCGGACCGGCATCTGCAAGGTGATCGCGGACGGGGCCACCGGCGAGCTGCTCGGCGCCCACCTGATCGGCCCGCACTCCTCGATCCTGATCCAGCCTCTGATCCAGGCTATGAGCTTCGGTCTGGGCGCGCACGAGATGGCCCGTGGTCAGTACTGGATCCACCCCTCCCTGGCGGAAGTCGTGGAGAACGCGCTGCTGGGCCTGGAGCTCGACTAGGCCGCTGGCAGCCCCGGTCCGCCCGCTGCGGCGGACCGCGCCGCCGACAGCCGGGGCGTGGGGCGGTTCCCGATGCCCCGCGGGACGCTTACGAACGCGTGCTCGCCGCGGCGTGCTCCTCGGTGGCCGGGGCGGTCTCTCGCTCCTTCAGGGCGCCGGAGACCAGGACCGCGATCAGGGCGCACAACGGGACGATCAGGATGGCCAGCCTCAGCCCCACGGAGTCGGAGATCACGCCCACGAGCGGGGAGACGATCAGGAACGCGGTGCGCAGCAGCCAGCCCGCCAGCGTCAGGCCGGCCCCGGGTCGCAGCCCGGGCACGGAGTCGGCCGCGTGGAACGCCGAGGGAACCAGCGTCGCGCAGCCGAAGCCGGCCAGGGCGAAGCCCAGGATGGCCACCGCGGGATGCGGTGCGACCGCCACGACTCCCACGCCCGCGGCGGCCATGGCGGCGCCGGCCTGCGCCATCCGGACCCGGCCGAACCGGTCGACCATGGGGTCGCCCAGCAGCCGGCCGATGAACTGCGCCGCCATCATGGCCACCAGGCCCATGCCGGCCGCCGCGGCGGGGGTCTCGAGCACCCGGATGAGATAGAGCGTGGACCAGTTGATGCCCAGGTCCTCGACCATGGCCCCGGCGATCGCGATGACGCTGATCATGACCACGATCACCACGGGACGGATCTTCGAGGACGACGGCGACGGCGCATCGGCCGCGGCGTGCGGCGCGGGCCGGGGGCCGTCGTCGGGATCGACCACGACCCGGCGCGGGCCGCCGATCTCGGCGCGCTGGAGTGAGAAGCGCTGCGCCACCAGGGCGAGCGCCGCGAACAGCAGCCCGCTGAGGCTCAGATGCAGGGTGAGCGGGACGCCGAGGGCCACGGCGGCGGAGCCCATGAGACCGCCGAGCATCGCCCCGAGGCTCCAGATGGCGTGCATCGAGTTCAGGATGGACCGCCCCATGGTCTTCTGCAGGTCGATGGCCTGGGCGTTCTGAGCCGTGTCCACGATCGCGTCCAGCATGCCCGCCAACGCGATCGGGGCGACATAGGCGGCCAGGAGCCAGGCGCCGCCCCCGATGCCACCGGCGATGCTCGCGACCGCCACCAGGGCGGCCAGGAGCGCCGAGCCGATCCCGGCGACGGGCCCGGAACCGAAGCGGCGCATGAGCGGAGCCGGAGCCATGCCCGAGAGGATCGAGCCCAGGGGCATGGCGATCACGAGGAAGCCGAACTGCGTATTGGTCAGCTCGAACGCGTCCTTGACCTCGGGCAGACGGGGCAGCAGGTTGGCCAGGACGGCGCCGTTGACCAGGAAGAACCCGGAGATGGCCACCCGGGCCACCTTGAGGCGCTGCGGCGAGGGCGGTGTCTGCTGACCTGCTGTCATGGTGCGGGACTCCTGCGAGTTGGCGATCGGAGACGATCAGGGATGATCGGTGAAGGGGCGGTGAAAGGGCGGGGAAGCAGCCGGGAGCGTGCGGGGCCGGCTGCTAGACGACGGCGCCGTCGTCGCCGTCGTCTCGGTCCTCGGGCAGCTTGCGCAGCAACGAGGCGATCGAGGAGATCACCACGGCGAGTCCCGGAACCCACAGCCACCACGGCAGACCGTTCATCATAAACGCCAGGACCACCATGACGACAGGCACAAGGACCAGCACGCCCCACGCCGTCATCGTCCCGGAACTGAGCCCGAGGGTGACGTCCCCGGGATCCGGCGGCTGCCAGTCCTCGTCGGGGTCCTCCGCCAGCTCGTAGTCCCGTGGCCCGTCCTCTTCCAGCTCTTCCAGGCCGTTCTCGCCGAGAGGGCCGTGCGCCGGCCCCCGGAGCCGTTCGACGATCTCCTCCCAGGCCCGCTCGTCGGCATGGGGATCGCGGTCCGGCGTGCTCACGTGAGGTCGCCTCCGGTGCCGGGGGACGCGGCCGGGTCCGCGAGCGGCAGCCCCGTGATGGGGCACAGGCCCGCGGCCACGGCGTCGACGAACCTGCCCGTCCGGGCGTTGACGACCCCGGCCTCGTGGTCGAGCGTGGTCATGTGATAGCTGCGGGGCAGCACCACGGTCTCCACCGGCCCGGAGCAGCGGCGCATGATCCGCTGGTGGGAGGCGTCGGAGACGATGTGGTCCTGCCGGGACCGGAGCACCAGCACCGGGGCCTGGATCCGGCCGAGATCCCTTGTGGTCACGGCCATGAGCTCGTTCAGCTGGACCACGCCCGCCACGGGAGTCCGAGGGTAGGCGTGCTCGCTCATACCCGGCCTGGCCACGTCGTTGCCGATCCCGGCGGTGGAGGTCAGGAAGCGGCTGACGAGCTTCGCCGCCCGTGCGTCCCGCCGGTGCAGTGACAGTGCGGGGTTCACCACGACCACGCCGTCGACGGGGCGGCGGCCCGCCGATCCGGTGGCGCGAGCGGCGCCCGGGCCCTCGGTCTCGCGCCCGAAGTCCTGGGCGAGACGCAACGCGAGGGCACCGCCCATGGAGAGCCCGGCCACCACCACCCGGTCGTGCTCGGCCTGAAGCTCCGCGAGCTCATCCGCCGCGTGGTCGTACCAGTCCCGCCAGGTGGTCCGGCCCAGGTCCTGCCACGTGGTGCGGTGCCCGGGCAGGGCCGGTGCACTGATCGAATAGCGGGGTGAGAGGCTCAGCGCCCAGTCGCGGACCCCGTAAACGGCTCCGGTGAACCCGTGCAGGACCAGGACGCCCACGCTGGCGTCGTCGGAACGGCCCGGGCCCGCGGGCGCGGCGCTCTGCCGCGGAATCCGGAAGGCCAGCCGCGGCTCGGCCTCGGTGGGCAGAGCCACCCCGCCGGAGGCGTCCGCGGAGGAGGTAGTCGGATCGTGAACGGCATCGGTCATGCACCCATGCTCTCATTGCCGGGGTGCGTTCCCCCACGCGCAGCGCGCGGTGCGGGAGCCCGCGCCGCTACCGTCCCGGGAGCGATGTGTGACGTGAGATACTGCATCGGAATCGCTCACGGACCCACCGCCGTCGTGACCTCAGCGGGATGCGGTATTCGCCTGAAAAGTTGGAGGAGTGCGGGCCACATGGTCTACATGTTCCTGAAGGACTGGGTCGTGACCCCGATCGTCAACCTCGTCTTCCGCCCCAAGGTCGTCGGGGCCGAGAACGTCCCCGCCAGCGGCCCGGCGATCCTCGCCAGCAACCATCTGTCCGCCTCGGACCACATCTTCATGCCGATCGCCGTGAAGCGGCAGATCTTCTTCCTGGCCAAGTCGGACTATTTCGTGGGGAAGAGCCTCAAGGGCAAGGTGGTGGCCTGGTTCTTCCGGGCGATCAACCAGATCCCCATGGATCGGTCGGGAGGCCGGAAGTCGGCTGCGTCGTTGTCCGCCGGGGGCAGGAAACTGGCCGAGGGGGAACTGCTGGGAATCTATCCGGAGGGGACCCGGTCCCACGACGGCCGTCTCTACCGGGGCAAGATCGGGGTGGCCCGGCTGGTGCTGGAGACCGGCGCCCCGGTGATCCCGATCGCCATGGTGGGAACGGATGTGGTGCAGCCCCTCGGCACCGCCTTCCCCGCCCCGTGGCGGCAGAAGAACGGGTTCCGGGTGACCACCATCTTCGGCGAGCCCATGGATTTCTCGCACCTGCGCGGGCGAACCGACGAGCGCGAAGCGGCGCGCCAGATCACCGACGAGATCGTGCACGCCATCCAGCGTCTCTCGGGCCAGGAGTACGTCGAGGCCTACGCGGCCGACGTCAAACGCCGGCTGGCCAAGAAGCCGGGGCGCACGACCTGAATCCGCCAGCCGCCCCGTGCTCCCGCCGGCCGTCGGCTGAGGTAGCGTAGATGCCGCGTGCCGACGAGGGAGAGGCCGGATGACCCCGTGCTCCCGCCCGCGCCGGCCCACATCACACCCCTGCCACGGGAGGCCGCCTCGGTGGCCGGCCCGGGGCTTCGACTCAAGGACGCAATACCGTGACCCAGGTTTCCGTAGACACCTCTCAGCTGCCCTTCCAGCCCGGCCCCAAGCCTGCGGCTGACACCTATGGGCTGGATGAGTGGCGTTCGCTGCGCGCGGACCAGCAGCCCACCTGGGCGGAGCACCCGGATTTCGACGCGAGCGTCCAGGAGCTCTCCATCGTCCCGCCGCTCGTCTTCGCGGGCGAGGTCGACACGCTGAAGGCGCGTCTGGCGGAGGTGGCCGAGGGCCGTGCGTTCTTCCTGCAGGGCGGCGACTGCGCCGAGACCTTCGACGGCGCCACGGCGGACAAGATCACCGCACGGGTGAAGACCCTGCTCCAGATGGCCGCCGTGCTCACGTACGGTGCCTCGATGCCCGTGGTCAAGATGGGCCGGATGGCCGGGCAGTTCTCCAAGCCGCGATCCTCCAACGAGGAGACGCGCGACGGAGTGACGTTGCCGACCTTCCGCGGTGAGATGGTCAACGGCTTCGACTTCACGGAAGAGGCACGTGCCCACGACCCCCAGCGCATGGTGCGCGGTTACCACACCTCCGCCTCCACCCTGAACCTGATCCGGGCGTTCACCGGCGGCGGGTTCGCCGATCTGCGCCACGTCCACTCCTGGAACATGGGCTTCGCCTCCAACCCGGCGCACTCCCGCTACGAATCCACGGCCCGGGAGATCGACCGCGCCGTGAAGTTCATGGAGGCCTGCGGCGCCGACTTCGACGCGCTCAAGACCACGGAGCTGTTCACCGGCCACGAGGCGCTGCTGCTCGACTACGAGCGGGCGCTGACCCGCATCGACTCCCGCACGCACCTGCCCTACGGGACCTCCGGGCACTTCCTCTGGATCGGCGAACGCACCCGTGGCCTGGAGGACGCGCACGTGGACCTGCTCTCCCGGCTGCAGAACCCGATCGGCGTGAAGCTCGGCCCCTCGACCTCGCCCGACGATGCTCTGGCGCTCATCGACAAGCTCGACCCCGATCGCATCCCGGGCCGCCTGACCTTCATCACCCGGATGGGCGCGGCCAAGATCCGGGAGAACCTCCCGCGGGTGGCCGAGGCCGTGGAGAACTCCGGGGCGAAGGTCGTATGGGTGTCGGATCCCATGCACGGCAACACCGTCTCCACGCCGTCGGGGTTCAAGACCCGTAACTTCGACGACGTCGTCGACGAGGTCCGCGGCTTCTTCGAGGTGCACCAGGCCATCGGCTCCCACCCGGGCGGCCTGCATGTGGAGATGACCGGCGACGACGTCGCCGAGTGCCTCGGCGGATCCACCGCGGTCGACGAATCGCAGTTCGCCGACCGTTACGAGACCCTGTGCGATCCCCGCCTGAACCACATGCAGTCCCTCGAGATCGCGTTCCTGGTCGCGGGATACCTGGCCCGCGAGAGCTGAGGCGACGCGACCTGACCGTGTGGTCGGCCGGATGCTCAGATGACGCGCAGCGTGATGACGGTGCCGTCCTGAGACTGGCCGACCACTCGGCCCAGGTAGCCGCCGGCCACGTCTTCGCGTTCGACGGTGAAGCCGAGCTCTTCGAGCCGTGACGTCGCGTCGTCCGCGGTAGAGCCCACGACACGCGGAACCTCGGCGGGCTCGGCTCCCGCGGAGACGGTGAGGTCCACGGCGGAACCCTGATCCAGCTGCGTGCTGACGGCGGGGGAGACCGCGATGACCGAACCCTCGGGAGACTCCGAGAACTCGCTGCTGACCGACCCGGCGGTCAGCCCTGCGTTGTCGAGACGGGAGGTTGCCTCGTCCTGGCTCAGCCCCTCGAGCGCGGGGACGGATACCTGCTCGGGTCCCGTCGAGACCAGGATCGACAGCTGTTCGCCAACCCGCATCTGCGTGCCCTCGCCGGGGCGGGTGCCGATGACGGTGCCCGCTGGGACCTCGGTGCTGGCCTGCTCGTACACCCTGACGTTGCCGAACCCCTGCTCGCCGGCGAGAGCCTCAGCCTGCTCGGTGCTCGTTCCCTGAACGGAGGGGATCTGCTCCGTCCGCAGGCTCCCCGACCCGAGGAGCCATCCCAGGAAGCCCGCCAGGGAGACCAGGAGCGCTGTCAGAGCCAGGATCACGACGATCCGCAACGGGGCGAAGGACGTGAGGCGCACGGTCGGCTTCGCGGGGTCATCGGACCGGCTTTCCACCAGGGCCCCGGAGGCGTCCGTGTCCGCGGCCTCCTTGCCGCCTATCCGGCTCGAGAGCCGGCCCCATGCCGAGGGCATGGCGCCTGACGACGAGTCCCCGGGATCGCCGGCGGATCTTTCCCGGTCCGTGGCCTTCCCGGCCTCGTCCGTCAGTGCGGAGATGCTCGTGGTGTCGTCGAAGACGCCCAGATCCCGTGCCGATGGCGTGCCGGCGGGGGCTCCTGCCGCGGGCGCGGTGGTGCTCATGATCTGGGTGGCCGGCGGAGCCGGTGCGCTGTCACCCGTGCCCGGTCTCACGGGGGTGGCGGGGTCTGGTTCCGCCGTCGTCGATATGGCCTCCGTGGGGCCGGCCGGATCCGTCCACGGCGTGGCCTGGCCGATCGCTTCGGTCCGCCCGATCGCCTCGGTGGGAGCCTCGCCCTGCCGGAGGCCGCCGAGATCGCGGAGCTCTTCGACCGGCCCGGTGGCCGGAGCGGAGTCGGGCAGCACCGAGGCCCCTGGATCGGCCAGCACCGGTGCGAGCGGCCCCGGGCCCTGCTCCCAGCCGGCGGGCACGTGGCTCAGGGCGGTCTCGTCCAGCTCCAGACGGAGTCTGGCGAGCTGGGCGACCATGACCTCGGCGTCCGCCGGGCGGTCGCCGGGCGACTTCGACGTCCATCCCGCGACCATCGCGGACACTCCCTCGGCTATCCCCGGCACCGCGTCGGAGAGAGCGGGGACGAGGTCCTCGGCCTGGGCGCGGGCCATCATCAGGGGGCTGCCCTGGAAGGGGCGTTTGCCGGCGAGCATCTCCCACGCCAGGATCCCCGCCGAATACACGTCGGAGCGGGTGCCCACCGGCTGCTCCTTGACCAGCTCGGGGGCGGCGTAGGCCACCGTGCCGAGCACGGCGCCCGTGGTGGTGTGCTGATCGGCGCCGCGGGACAGGCCGAAGTCCGCGACCTTGACCGTGCCGTCGGTCCGCATGAGCACGTTCTCGGGTTTGATGTCCCGGTGCACCAGGCCGACCCGGTGGGCGCTGGCCAGCCCCTCCAGGATCGGAGCCAGCAGCTCCAGCGCCTGACCGGGCGTCAGGAAGTGCTTGCGGTTCAGGACGTCGCGGAGGGTGCCGCCCTCGACGAACTCCATGACCAGGAACACCAGGCCGTCGTCGGTGCGGCCCTGGTCCAGCACCGCGACGACATGGGGATGGGACAGCCGGGCGGCGGCGCGGGCCTCGCGCGCGAAACGACCCACGAAATTGGGGTCTTCGGTGAGGTGGGGGTGCATGATCTTGACCGCGACGGTGCGATCGAGGCGCTCGTCGACGGCGCGGTAGACACCCCCCGTGCCACCGCGGGCCATGCGGGGGCCCACGGTGTACCGGCCTTCCAGCACGGTCCCGGTCAGGTGATCTTCATGAGCATTTTGCACATGACAACACTAAGTCAGTGCCCTGGATGACCGCTGAAGCCGCCGATCCTGTGTCCGTGGGCCCGCCTCCCGTCCCTCCGGTTCCCCGGGGGGCAACGGGACGACGGCGGGCCTCAGGAGCGCTCCCAGGCCTTGAGCTTGGCCTTCACGTCCGAGACGTAGCTCTTGGTGTCCGGGTACATCCCGTACTCCTGAACGCCGTGCAGTCCCTGGTAGTAGGCTCCGATGGCCTCGTCCCGGCTCTCCGCCCTCTTGCCGTGCTCGCGGATGATGGCCACCCCCGCGATCACATTGTCCCGGGGGTCCAGCAGATCCAGGTCCCGGCCCACCAGGCCCTCGGCCCACTCGCCGGCTGACGGGATGACCTGCATGGCGCCGACGGCGTTGGCGGGGGAGACCACCTGGTGGTCGAAGCCCGATTCCTGCTCGGCATGCGCGAGGGCCAGGGCGGGATCGACGCCCATGTCGGTGGCCGTGGAGCGCACCAGATCCTGCACCTGGGCGGGCGACACGGACGGGCGTTCGCCGAGCTGTTCGAGCTGCTCGTTGGCTGCGGCGACGGTGCGGTCGTCGTAGTCGTACCCCGGGAAGTCGTTGACCACCTGCGCGGTCCCGCCGTCGCCGGCCCGCTCATCCCGGTGATCCGGCTGATCGCCACCGGTGCCTGCCGCGTCGTCGGCCGGAGCCGGGATCTGGAGCACTCGCCCCGGTTTCAGGCTCTCCGAGACGTCCAGATCGTTGGCCTCGATGATCTCGGCCACGGTGACCCCGTGGCGGTGGGCCAGGTCCCAGAGCGAGTCGCCGGGCACGACCTCGTAGTCGAGGCCCGATCGCGCCGGGTCCTCCGCCCGACCCCCGATCTGGTCCTCGGCGTGAACGTCATGGGGATCCTCTGCAGCGCCCGCATCGGGGCCGGGGGCCTCGGGGGCGGGTTCCTCATCGGGCGGGCTCAGGCGCAGGTGCTGCCCCGGCTCGAGGGCGGCGTCACCGGAGAGATCGTTGTACTCCATGAGCTCGTCCACGGAGATCCCGTGCGCCGTGGCAACCGACCACAGGGAATCTCCGGGCACGACGGTGCGGACCGGGCCGCTGGGTCTCGGATCGTCCTGGGTGGCAGCGGGCTGTTCCGCCGCGGGCTGGGCGTGAACGGCGGGGGCCCCGCTCAGGCTCAGGGCGGCCAGGGCCGCCATGGTGGTCGCTGTGCGGGTGGCGTGGACTCTGTAAGGGCGCGCCGAAGAATCCGACCGCGTTGTCTCGCGCTGCGGATCGTGGCCCTCGGTACTGCGGTACATGCGGAGATGACCTCGGGGGACTTGGGGAACGGCCAGGGGAAGCGAACATGGCCGCGGTTCCCGAGGGTACCCGGTGGCGGTGCGGACCTCGGACAGCACGCGCCGGGAGTCCTCGCCACCAACGCCGTGCGCAGCGCGTTCCCGGTCACGCCGGGGTGCCGATCCAGCGCGCCACGTGCGTGTCGGCGGGCCGCCGTGGCACCCTGGTCTCCGTGAAGAAGTCACAGCATCGTCAAGAAGATTTCACCCCTGAGCAGTTCGACGAACTCGCCGCCCTGGTGGAGACCTGGATCACCATCCCCGACGTCGCCGAGGCCATGGAGGTGATCGTCACGCGGGTGCACTCGTGGGTCGACGAGGGTGCGGTCCTCGCCTTCCGCGACCCCTCCGACGGGGTCCGCCGAATCCCTGCCGTCCTGACGGCAGACGGGAGGCTGCTCGATCCGCTGCATGGGACCGTCTCCGTCCTGCGCGATTCCGGCTTCACGGACCTCGAAGCCGCGATCTGGCTTCTGACCCCCGACGACTCCCTGCCGGGCCGGCCGATCGACCTGCTGCATGCCGGTCGCAAGACCGAGGTCCGGCGCCGGGCCCAGGCCATGGCCTGGTGACCCCTCGCCCGGCTCGTCCGGGCGCGCAGGTCACTTGTCGCGCTTCACCGCGGCCCTGGCGATCCCCAGCAGGGCGGCCTTGGCCAGGGGATCCGTGGGCAGGCGCTCGAGTTCGGTGAACGCCCGGTCGGTGAGCCGGCCGACCATGTCTTCGGTGGCCGCCAGTGCACCGCTGCGGCGCAGGGCCTCCCGGGCGGAGCGCACGTCGTCGTCCTGCAGGTCCTGGCGGCCCAGGACGGAGGAGATCAGGGCGGCGTCGTCGTGGTCCGCCATCTCGAAGTGCAGTCCGATCACGGCCGTCCGCTTGCCCTCCCTGAGGTCGTCCCCGGCCGGCTTCCCGGTCGTGACGGGATCTCCGAAGATCCCCAGGATGTCGTCGCGCAGCTGGAAGGCCTCGCCCAGCGGCAGGGCGAAGGCGCGGCACTGCTCCACGAACTCCTCCGGGGCGGCGGCCAGCAGCGCCCCGAGCGCCACGGGATGCTCGGCGGAGTACTTGGCCGACTTGAACCGGAGCACGTCCAGAGCCCGCTGGACGGTCAGCTCCCGGGGGACGTCCGGCCCGGCCACCTCGGCGTGGATGTCCAGGTACTGCCCGATCATGACCTCGGTCCGCATGGTCGCGAAGTCGGCGGCGGCCTCGGCGGGATGGCCGGCCATGGCCAGGGCGCGGCTGAAGAGCTGCTCGGACCAGGTCAGGGCCATGTCGCCGACCAGGATCGCCGACGAGGTGCCGAAATGGGGTGCCTCCAGGTCCCAGCCCCGCCTCATGTGGATGGCCTCGAACCACTTGTGCACGCTGGGCATGGACCTGCGGGTGTCGGAGCGATCGATGACGTCGTCGTGGATCAGCGCCGCTGTCTGGAACAGCTCCAGGGAGGCCGCGGCCACCACGGGGATCTCCGACTCCCTGGCGCCCCCGGCGGCCCGCCAGCCCCAGTAGAGCAACTGGGCCCGAAGCCGCTTCCCGCCCGTCGACAGGGCCGCGACGGCCTCGACGAGGGGCAGGGCGGCATCGGTGATCTCCGCGGCCTCCCGGGTCTGGAGCTCGAACCACCGGGACAGCTCTGCCGAGAGGCGCTCGAGAAAACCGTCGGTCTCCGCACTCACCCTTGTGTTGTCGGAGGTGGATGCGATGCTGTCCTGAGACACTGCGGGCTCCTAGCGGCTACGCGATGGCAGTAGAGGTTGATGGCAGTAGAGATTTCGGTATGTGCGCAGGTCCTGGCGGGTCTGCACCCGTTCAGGGTAGACGAAGTCCCTTGCCGGACCGGGCACCGGTCCGCAGCCGCAGAGGAATTCGCACTCGCACAGGGGAGGGGTAGCAGTGGCCACGGAGGCCGACCTCGCCGCGTGGCGGCGCACGGCGATCATGCACGTCGACATGGACATGTTCTTCGTCGCCGTCGAACTGCTCGAGCACCCCGAGCTGGTGGGCAAGCCCGTGATCGTGGCCGCGCAGTCCAACCGCTCCGTGGTGCTCTCGGCCTCCTATGAGGCCCGTGCTTTCGGGGTCCGATCCGGCATGCCGCTGGCGCGGGCCCGGGCCATGTGCCCGCAAGGCACCGTGCTGACCCCCCACTATGAGGCCTACCCCAAGTACTCGCAGGCGATCATGGACCTGTTCCACGAGATCACCGACCGCGTGGAGCAGATCAGCGTCGACGAAGCCTTCCTGGACGTCTCGGGAGCTGTGCGGCGGCTGGGGCCGCCCGTGCGGATCGCCCGTCTCCTGCGCCGGCAGATCCTGGAGCGCACGCGGCTGACGGCGTCCATCGGCATCGGTGCCACCAAGACCCTCGCCAAGATCGCCTCCACCCGTGCCAAGCCGGACGGGCTGTTGCTGGTGGATCACCAGGACACGGTGGCCTTCCTGTCGGAGCTGCCGGTGAACGCGCTCTGGGGAGTGGGGGAGAAGACGGCCAAAGTGCTCCAGGGCGCCGGGCTGCGCTACGTCGGGGATCTGGCCGAGCAGTCTCCCGCCCGTCTGGCCCACCTGGTGGGACCCGCGGCGGGAGCCCACCTGCATTCCCTGGCCAACGGGCACGATCCGCGCCCCGTGACCCCGGTCCGAGAGGAGAAGAGCCTGGGCGCGGAGGGCACTTTCGAGCAGGACGTCGATGACCTCGACCTCATCCGCCGTGAGCTGCTGAGCCTGTCCCACAGGACGGCCGCCAGGCTGCGCTCCCACCGGCTCAGGGCCAGGCGTGTGGGGCTGAAGCTCCGGTGGTCGGATTTCACCACGATCTCCCGGTCGCACACGGTCGGGCAGCCGTTCTCATCGGGTCATGATCTCTACACCCACGCTCATGAGCTGCTGTCCCAGGAGCTTCCCCTCCCGGCGCCTGTGCGGCTCATCGGCGTCCGTGCCGAGCATCTCGAGGACGACGACGCCGCCGTGCAGCTGAGCCTCGACGGCCGGGAAGAGGACTGGACCGCGGTGGAGACCGCCATGGACAGGGCCCGGGAACGGTTCGGCGACCTGGGTCTGGGGCCGGCCTCGATGCTCGGTCACCGCGGCACCCGGAACCGTCGGCAGGAGGGCGAACCGACGCAGTGAGCGGGCTCGGCCCCTCGTCGCGGTCCTCCCCGATGCCGGTCGCGGAAGCGGTCTCTGCACGGGAGCTGCCAGTTCTCTCCACAGAGTTTCGCGGACATACCGTGACGGGCTCCAGGAGGGTAGTCTTGTAACCAAGATGGTTGACAGGGCGTAGAATCTTAACCCCTGGATGCCAAACGGGCTCACCAGTTCTAAGGAGGGACGTCGTGGCTCTATCGGAGCGAGAGCAACAGCTGCTGGCCCAACTCGAGCAGCAGCTAAATGCTGACGATCCCCAGTTCGCCAGCCAGATGGACGCGCGGCCGGTCCGGCCGACGTTCTCGACACGAGCGATCGTGCTCGGAGCCGTTCTGGGTGTGATCGGTCTGGGAGTCGTCATCGGCGGGGTGATGGCGAACTTCGTCCCCTTGGGTGTCCTCGGATTCTTGATCATGGCGTTGGGCGTCTACTGGGCCAGCATGCATGGCGCCGGAAAGTCCAAGCCGAAAGCGGAGAACGGTCCCAAACCCAAGTCCGGGCCTTCGCCGCAGAGCGCCAAGCCGTCAACGTCGTCGGGCTTCATGCGCAATCTCGAGAACAAGTGGGATGAACGCCGTTCCAGCGGCCAGTAGCAGCACAGCCGGGAGGAAGACTCCCGCCGCCGGATGACCTCCGGCACCAAGGCCTCGGACCTTCATGGTCCGGGGCCTTCTTCGTGCCTCTGCCGATCCTCTCGTGGCTTCCCTCCCACCGGCCGACTCCTCACGCCTTCTAAGTCCTCCACCTCACCCCCACACGGCCTCCACTACGCTCCACAGGCGGTTCCACCCCGCTGCGACCAGCACGAATGCCGCATCGCCGGTGTCCGCGCCCAGGTGCCGGGCAGACCGATTTCGCCCAGTCGAGGGCGTCCTGCGTTGACCGGGGAGGAAAGTGGAGTAAAGTGGGGGACAGGAGAGAGGCAGAGGAGGAATCCTTTCGGACAGAGGCGGTGAGCATGTTCCTCGGGACGTACTCACCACGCCTGGACGAGAAGGGGCGTCTGATCCTTCCGGCGAAGTTCCGCGAGGAACTCTCGGACGGTCTGGTGCTCACTCGCGGACAGGAGCGGTGCATCTACATCTTCAGCGCCGCCGAGTTCGAGAAGGTCCACGAGCAGATGAGGGCGGCCCCGTTGTCGTCCAAGCAGGCCCGTGACTACATCCGCGTCTTTCTCTCAGGCGCCTCCGATGAGGTGCCGGATAAGCAGGGACGGGTCACCATTCCCACCCCGCTACGTCAGTACGCAGGTCTCGATCGGGAACTGGCCGTCGTCGGTGCCGGCTCCCGGGCAGAGATCTGGGGCGCCCAGGCATGGGAGCAGTACCTGGCGGAGCAGGAGTCGGCGTTCTCCGACACGGAGGACGAGGTCATCCCGGGGCTGTTCTAGAACAGTCCCTGCAGCAACCGAATAGCTGTCATCGCGCGTGGTCGTACACCGCATCGGGATCTCCGTGACGAGATCTCCACCCGCACTGCCGCCACTGTCCTGACTCACCTTCCCCTGAGCCAGGCCGGATTCGAGAGGCGGTCAGCGGGCGGGGTTCTGGTCTCGTAGCTCACGGTGCGGTGTTCGTCTTGGGAGCCCGACTCACCAGTATGCTGATGCACCGAAAACCCCGCATGCGATGGCGCGTGTCTACCCCCCGCCCATCCCGGGCAGCCGGTCTCTAGGAGCAGATATGTCGGATGCAGCGCGCCCTACCTCCGAGCGGCACGTTCCGGTGCTGCTGGACCAGTGCCTGGATCTGCTGGCGCCGGGACTGGAGGGCCGGAGCGAACCGGTCGTCGTCGATGCCACCCTGGGCATGGGCGGCCATTCCCAGGCCATCCTCGAGCGCTTTCCCGCGGCCCAGCTGGTCGGAGTGGACCGTGACCCCATGGCCCTGGCGCTCGCCGGTGAACGCCTCGCCCCCTACGGCTCCCGGTTCCACCCGGTGCATACGACCTACGACGAGATCCCCGAGGCACTCGAGCGCTGCGGCTTCACCCGGGCCGACGGGATCCTGTTCGACCTGGGCGTGTCCTCCATGCAGCTCGACGAGCGCGAGCGGGGATTCGCCTACTCATACGACGCCCCGCTGGACATGCGCATGGACGCCACCGCGTCCCTGACGGCTCGCGAGATCCTGGCGACGTACTCGGAGGCGGACCTGCGCCGCATCCTGCGGGACTGGGGGGAGGAGCGTTTCGCCGGCCGGATCGCGCGCGCGATCGTTCAGGCCCGCCAGAGCGAGGAGCTGACCACCACGGGCGGGCTCGTCGAGGTCATCCGCACCGCGGTGCCCGTAGCGGTGCAGCGCAAGAAAGGGCACCCCGCCAAGCAGACCTTCCAGGCTCTGCGCATTGAAGTTAATCAGGAACTTGAAGTTCTGACCCGCGCGATTCCACGTGCCCTGGATGTTCTCAGCCTCGGCGGGCGAGTCGTTGCCATGAGCTATCACTCGCTGGAGGACAGAATCGTCAAACGGGAACTCGCCGCTCGTTCCGTGTCCACAGCCCCGAAGGGCCTGCCGGTCGAACTGGAGGAGCACAAACCGACGTTCAAGATCCTCACCCGTGGAACGCACACCCCCACACCGGAGGAGATCGAGGCCAACCCCCGGGCGGCTTCGGCAAGGCTCCGCGCAGCAGAGAGAATCAGAAGCAGGAACACGTAAATGACGCAACGCAAGGCAAAGGCTCCCTCGCCCGGCCCCC
Organism: Kocuria coralli; assembly: GCF_008831305.1. Taxonomy (GTDB): domain Bacteria; phylum Actinomycetota; class Actinomycetes; order Actinomycetales; family Micrococcaceae; genus Kocuria; species Kocuria coralli. The sequence goes on along the minus strand of NZ_ML708615.1, from coordinate 27,435 downwards.
AGGGCAGGCAGGGCCGCCTTCAGCGACTGCGCAGCCGGATTCGCGAGGCCCGGCCGGGGGCCGCTGCCGGACGGGCGATCGCCCGCCGCCGATGGTCGAAGTTCATGCCCATCGTGGTCGCCGTCATGGCGATCATCGCGACTCTCACGGTCATCCTGCTGCTCAACGTCAGGATCAGCGACGGTCAGTACCGGCTGGTGGAGTTACGGGCCCAGGAGCGCTCGCTGGCCCAGGAGGCCGAGGCTCTTACCCAGGACCTTGAGTTCTACCAGGCGCCGCAGAACCTCGCCCGCGCCGCTTCCGACGAGGGCATGGTCTCCGCCACCTCCGAAGGCGTCGTGGACCTGACCAGCGACGAGGTCACCGGCGACCCGGAGCCGGCCGCGGCCGGTGAGGACAACGACGTCCTGGTGGATCAGCCCGTGCAGCGCGGATCGGCCGTGGCCGACCGCGCCGCGGCCCTCGCCAGGGAACGACGCGACGCCCTGCCGGAAACGCAGGCGCAGGTGGACGAGCAGCTTCGCGCGGCGAACGACGCCGAGTCCGAGGTCGACCTGCACGGCGGGTCCATCCCCGCCCCCCAGCAGCGGACGCCGTCCAGCGCCACGGCCACCCCGTCGCCGTCGGGAGTCCCCACCGGCGCCCCGGCGCAGGACGGAGACCAGGTCCAGGACGACCGGGTCCAGGACGACCAGGCTCAGGACGACCAGGCCCAGGGCGACCAGGCCCAGGGCGAGCAGGCAGCAGCCGAGCCCGCCGCGCCCGCCGGGGGTGGCCAGTGAGCGAGACGAACGACTTCGACGGCGCGCGGGACGGATACGCGCCCTTCACCAATGAGCAGGTCAACCGGCGCGAGTTCATCGGGCTGGTCCTCGGATTGGTCGCGCTGGTGGTGCTGGCCGTGCGCCTGGTCTGGGTCCAGGGCATGGACCTGAGCGGCCGGGCGGCGAACGCGGAGAACGCCCGCCTGCGCCGGGAGGCGCTACCCGCGCTGCGCGGTGAGATCCTGGACCGGAACGGCTCCGTGCTCGCCCGCAGCATCCAGCGTTACGACATCGCGGTGGACCAGACGCTGGTGGGCGATATCACCGTGCGCAACCCGGACGGCTCCTCGGAGACCAATACCGTCCTGGACACCATCCGGGACCTGGCGGACATCCTTCAGATCCCCGACGAGGACGTGAAGAACGCCCTGGACGGGGACGCGAACTTCGAATACCTCTACCGCGGTGCCACACCCGAGCAGTGGAACTCCGTCCGGGATCTGCAGCTGGGCTACGTGACCGCGGAACCGGTGTCCCAGCGCAGCTACCCCAACGGTCAGCTGGGCGGCTCCGTGGTGGGTTTCATGGGCGGTGACAACGAAGCCCTCGCGGGCATCGAGCTCTCCCAGGACGACCTGCTCAGGGGCGAGGACGGCAGCAGGGTGTTCGAGATCAGTGCCGATGGAGTGCGCATCCCCGTCGCCCCGCACGACGAGGAGTCCCCGGTCGACGGATCGAATATCCAGCTGACCCTGGACCGCGACGTTCAGTTCTACGCCCAGGAGGCCGTGGCGGAACGGGTCCAGCAGCTCAATGCCGACTGGGGTACCGCCGTCGTCCTGCGGGTATCGGACGGCAAGGTGCTCGCCCTGGCGGACTCCAGCATGGTGGACCCCAACGATCCGGGGCGTACCGACGACGAGAGCGACTACTCGCCCCGGTCCGTGAGCGCGGCCGTGGAACCCGGCTCCACCCAGAAAACGCTGACGGCGGCCGCCGCCCTCGAGGAGGGCAAGATCGAGCCCCTCAGCGAGGTGCCCGTCCCCGCGGAGCTGACCATCGACGGACAGACGTTCACGGACTCCTTCGACCACGGGGCGGAGGACAGGACGTTCGCCGGGGTGATCGCGGACTCGATGAATACTGGCACTGTCGAGGTGGGCCGGGAGCTCAGCCCGGAGCAGCGCTACGAGTGGTTGCGGAACTTCGGCGTCGGGGCCGCCACCGGTATCGAGATCCCCGGCGAGAGCACCGGCCTGCTGGCCGACTGGACCGCGTGGGACACCCGGCAGCAGTACACGGTGCTCTTCGGGCAGGGCGTCTCCCAGACGCCGTTGCGCACCGCCACCATCTTCCAGGCGATCGCCAACGGCGGGGTCCTGGTCGAACCGAGGATCGTGGAAGCGGTGATCGACTCCGAGGGGACCCGGACCGCCCCCGACCCCGCCGAGCCCCGGCGAGTGGTCTCCGAGGAGACGGCCGCCGAGGTGCTGGAAATCCTCGAGTCCGTGGTGACGGTCGGCGGCGCGCCGGACGCCGCCGTCGAGGGTTACCGGGCCGGCGGCAAGTCAGGCACCGCGGAGTCCCCCGGGGAGCGGGGCGGCTACGACGGCTACACCACCTCGTTCGTGGGTATGGCGCCCATGGAGGACCCGCAGTACATCGTCGCGGTCACGCTGCAGCGCCCGGAGGGAGACGTCCGCACCATCGGCGCATCGGGGGTCTTCAGCCAGATCATGGGAGAGGTCCTCAGGCACTACGGCGTCAGCCCCTCCACCACTGAGCCCGTGGCCCTTCCCAAGTTCTTCGGCAAGGACGCCGGTCGCAACGAAGGGACTGCGTCTGGTTGACCCCCGAACCGATGAACCCGAACCGATGAACCCGAACAGAGCACGGGCAAGAGAACACGGGAGGAGAAAACGCAGGGCTCGCCCGACGTGTACGGCCGAGGCGGGACGAGATCGCTAGACTCGGCTGAAGCCCGGAACGGACCCCCGCAGCCCTCCCCGCCATGGTCGATGCACGGAGCCTGGCCGGAGGGCGGACCCCGTGCGTATCGAACGTTCGAAGAGCAGAGCCGGCCCCGTCCGGCACCATGTCAGGCATGTCAGGAAGGACACCTTGGAGAGTATGGAGAACTCACCGGAGATCGCCACCGATGCCGCGTCGCTGCGGCCGGCAGGCGTCTCCGCGGTAGCCCTGAGCCGCCTGGCCTCGGCGACCGGTGGGCAGCTGCTCCACGTCCCGCAGAACGCCGATCCGGACGAGATCGCCATCTCGGGGGTCAGCATCGACTCCCGCTCCGTGCGCTCCGGTGACCTCTACGCCGCGCTTCCGGGTGCCCGGTTCCACGGGGCGGACTTCACGCGCTCGGCGCGCGAGGCCGGCGCCGCGGCCGTGCTCACGGACCCCGCCGGCGCGCAGATCCTGGGCTCCGACCCCGGCCTGCCCGTCGTCGTCACCCCCGACCCCCGCTCCCAGGTCGGCGCAATCGCTCGGGCCGTGTACGACTCCCAGCCCGAGGACGGCAGCGGGCTCTCGCTGTTCGCCGTGACCGGTACCAACGGCAAGACCACCACCACCTACTTCACGAACTCGATCCTGCGCGCCCTGGGGGAGACCACGGGCCTGATCGGCACCATCGAGATCCTCGCCGGCGGGCAGCGGATCCCTTCGCGCCTGACCACCCCGGAGGCGCCCACGGTCCACGCCCTGCTCTCGGTCATGCGCGAGTCGGGCATGACGGCCGCTTCCATGGAGGTCTCCTCCCACGCCATCGCCTTCCACCGGGTGGACGGCATCCGCTACGACGTCGCCGGGTTCACCAACCTCACCCAGGACCACCTGGACCTGCACGGGACCATGGAGGCCTACTTCGGCGTCAAGGCCCAGCTGTTCACGCCGGAGCGGACGCAGCGCGCGGTGATCGCCGTGGCCGATGACGACGACGAGTGGGGGATCAGGATGGCCCGCCACGCCCGAGCCCAGCTCGGGGCGGAGAACGTGGACGTCTTCGCCATGCGCGGGGGCGTGGTGGCCGACCGCGAGGAGGACCCCGACCGGCGCGGTGCGGACTGGACGCTGCGCTCGATGTCCCGCAGGGGAATCGGCCACCGCTTCGAACTCGTGCACCGCGACGGCCGCTCCCTGAGGGTCAGCACCGGACTGCCCGGCGAGTTCAACGTGGCCAACGCCGCCCTGGCCGCTCTGATGATCCTGGCCTCGGGCGTCGAGCTCGAGACCCTGCAGCGGGTCCTCGACGACGACGACCCGCTCACCACGGACGTCCCAGGGCGCATGCAGCTCATCGGGACGGAGCCCACCGCCGTCGTCGACTTCGCGCACAACCCCGATGCCCTGGCACGGGCGCTGGCTGCCGTGGACCCGCCGGACGGGGACGGCCGGGTGATCCTGGTCTTCGGGGCCACCGGCGACCGGGACCGGACCAAACGCCCGCTGATGGGCGAGATCGCCGCACGCGAGGCGGACGTGGTGATCATCAGCGACGACGACCCCCACGGCGAGGACCCGGCGGCGATCCGCGAGGAGGTGGCGGCCGGGGCACGATCGCTGGTCGAAGCCGGCACCGCACGCGCCGTTGAGGTGTATGAGATTTCACCCAGGGCAGTGGCCATCCGGTCCGCGGTGCAGATGGCCGGACCCCAGGACTCCGTGATCGTGGCCGGACGCGGGCATGAGACCGTTCAGGAAATCGCCGGTGTGGACCATCCGCTCGACGATCGCGCCGAACTGCGCGCAGCGCTTGACGAGATGCAGGAAGGACGGTGGGAGCGCAGGTGATACCCCTCAACGCGCACCGCATCGCCGAGATCACGGGAGGAACCGTGCTCGGACTGGACAACGTGGCGGACGCCGAGCTACCCGTGATCGACCATGTCACGACCGACTCCCGCGAAGTGGTGGACGGGACGCTGTTCGTGGCCAAGCCCGGGGAGGTCACCGACGGCCACGTGTTCGTCGGCAAGGCCTTCGACGGCGGAGCCAGGCTCGCGCTCGTCGAACGGCCCGTGGCCGCCGAGGACGCCACCGTCTTCCCCTCCGTCCAGGTGGACGATGTGGTCGAGGCCATGGGCGCCCTGGCGCACTGGGTCGTCGAGTATCTACGGGAACGGCGGGAGCTCCAGGTCGTTGCCGTCACCGGGTCGGTGGGCAAGACCACCACCAAGGACCTGCTGCGTTCGATCTTCGCCTCGGAGGGCCCCACCGTGGCTCCGCGCGGCTCCTACAACGGCGAGGTCGGTTTGCCCCTCACCGTCTTCACGGCCACGGAGGACACCCGGTACCTGGTCGTCGAGATGGGGGCCACTCACATCGGCAATATCGAGTACCTGTGCGGGATCGCCCGCCCCGACGTCGGCGTGGTCCTGTGCGTGGGTTCGGCGCATGCCGGCGAGTTCGGGGGCGTGGAGAACATCGCGATCGCCAAGGGCGAGCTGGTCGAGTCCCTGACCCCTCAGGGGGTGGCCGTGCTCAACGAGGACGACCCCCGCGTCCGCGGCATGCGGACCCGCACCCAGGCCCCCGTGGTGCTCTTCGGCACCGGGGAGGGTCAGGGCCCGGACGCAGCGGATGACGTCAGGGTCCGCGCCTCGGACATCTCCACCGACGACGACGGCCACCCCTCCTTCACGCTGCACTTCCCGGACGGGTCGGAGCATCGTGTGGTCTCCGGGCTGATCGGCGCCCATCACGTGAGCAACATCCTGGCGGCCGCGGCCGCGGCCTTCGTCTCGGGGATCGCGCCCGAGACGATCGTCGGGGCCCTGCGCAATCGCGGCGCCGGCAGCCGCTGGCGCATGGAGCGGACCGAGCGCCCCGACGGGGTGTCCGTGATCAACGACGCCTACAACGCCAACCCGCAGTCCATGCGCGCAGCCCTGCAGACCCTGGCCGAACTGGGGCGCCCCCGTGGCGACAAGCCGTCACGGCGCACCTGGGCCATCCTGGGCGGCATGCTGGAGCTCGGGGACGTCTCCGTGGACGAACACGACGCCATCGGACGGCAGGTGGTGCGGCTGAACATCTCCAAGCTCATCGCCGTGGGCGAGGTGGCCCGGCCCGTGTACAACGCCGCCCATCTGGAGGGCTCGTGGGGCAACGAGGCCACCTGGGTCCCCGACGCCGAGGCCGCCGAGGCCCTGCTGGCGGAGGAGCTGGCCCCCGGGGACATCGTCCTGTTCAAGTCCTCCAACGCCGCAGGGCTCAATCGCCTGGGGGACCGTGTGGCCGCGGCGGACGGTGCCACAGCCCGTGAACCGGCCGCAGCCAACGACGCCCCGAGCGTCACGGGGGAGTGGCTCTCCGCCGGTGATTCCCACCGGCCCGGACACCATGACGCCTCCGACGGCGGAAGCCGGGACGCGGAAACAGGGGTGAACCCCTCATGATCCAGATTCTCGTAGCGGGCTTCCTGGGCCTGGTCCTCTCGCTGTTCGGCACGCCGGCGTTCATCAAGGTGGTGCAGCGGCAGGGCTACGGACAGTTCATCCGGGAGGACGGGCCCTCCAGCCACCAGACCAAACGGGGCACCCCCACCATGGGCGGCGTGGCCATCCTGGGCGCCGCCACCGTGGCCTATCTGATCTCGCACCTGGTGGTCGGCCTCCTGACCGGGCAGTGGACCGGCCCCACGATCTCGGGGCTGCTGGCGCTGTTCCTGATGCTGGGCATGGGCTTCGTCGGCGCGATCGACGATTTCACCAAGATCACCAAGAAGCAGAACCTCGGCCTGACGCCCAAGGGCAAGATCCTGCTGCAGGGCCTGATCGGCTCGGCCTTCGGCGTGCTCGCCCTCCTGTTCCCCAATGGCGAGGGGCAGACCCCGGGGTCCACGGCGATCTCCACGACCCGGGACACCCCGCTGGATCTCGGATTCGGGCAGTTCTCGGGAGGCCTCGTCGAGGCGCTCACCTCCGGGCGGACGGTCGCCCTGGTGATCGTGGGACTGATCCTGTTCGTGATCTGGGTGAACCTGATCGCCACGGCGACGACCAACGCCGTGAACCTCACCGACGGGCTCGACGGCCTGGCCACGGGAACGGCCATCCTGGTGTTCTCCGGCTACCTGCTGATCTCGATGTGGCAGAGCGATAACCTGTGCTCCGATCCGACCACGGGCGCGCTGTGCTACACCGTCCGGGACCCGTCGGATCTGGCCGTGCTGGCCGCAGGCCTGATCGGGGCCCTGATCGGGTTCCTCTGGTGGAACACCTCCCCGGCCAAGATCTTCATGGGCGATACCGGGTCGCTGGGCCTGGGCGGCGCGCTGGCGGCGTTCGCCGTGCTGTCCCGCACGGAACTGCTGCTGGTGACGCTGGCCGGGCTGTTCGTGCTGATCACCGTGTCGGTGATCCTCCAGGTGGGCTGGTTCAAGATCTCGGGGGGCAAGCGCATCTTCAAGATGGCGCCCCTGCAACATCATTTCGAGCTCAAGGGCTGGCAGGAGGTGACCGTGGTGGTCCGTTTCTGGATCATCGCCGGTCTGTTCGTCGCCGTGTCCCTGGCCGTGTTCTACGGTGAATGGCTGATCCACAACGGGGGGAGCTTCCGGTGATTGCCGCACGTAACGCCAATCCGGTCCTGAACGACGCGAGGCTCGAGGGGCTGACCAGCTGGGATGCCGACTGGCAGGGCCTGCGCGTGGTGGTCGTGGGCATCGGGATCTCCGGTTTCGCCGCCGCGGACACCCTGATCGAGCTGGGCGCCCGGGTCGTCGTCGTGGACGGGCAGGACTCCGAGCAGAACCGAGCCAAGGCGGAGACCCTGAGGATCGTCGGCGCCGCCGAGGTGCTGCTGGGCGAGCCGGCGATGGTTGCGCTGCCCGCCGTCGACGGGATGCATCCCGAACTCGTGGTGACCTCCCCCGGGGTGCGCCCCGGGCACCCGCTGCTGGCGGCCGCCGTGGGAGAGGGCGTGCAGATCTGGGGAGACGTGGAACTCGCCTGGCGGATCCGCGAACGCGCGGGGCGCAAGACCGCGGAATGGCTGTGCATCACCGGAACCAACGGCAAGACCACCACGGTCCAGATGACCGAGGCCATGCTCCAGGCCGGGGGCCTGAAGGCGATCGCCGTCGGCAACGTCGGGACCCCGATCCTGGACGCCCTGCGGGACCCGGTCGAATACGACGTGCTGGCCGTGGAGCTGTCCAGCTTCCAGCTGCACTGGCAGTACTCCCTGTCGCCGCTGGCGGCCGTGTGCCTCAACGTGGCCGAGGACCACGTGGACTGGCACGGGGGGTTCGATGAGTACGTGGCCGACAAGTCACGGGTGTACGAGAACTGCAAGCTGGCCGCCGTCTACAACGCGGCCGACGAACGCACCCTGCGGATGGTCGAGGAGGCCGACGTGGTCGAAGGCTGCCGGGCCATCGGGTTCACCGCGGGCCACCCCGAGCCCTCCATGCTCGGCGTCGTCGAGGACCTGCTGGTCGACCGTGCGTTCCTGCAGGATCGCCGGAACCAGGCCTTCGAGCTGGCCGCGGTGACGGATTTGAAGCCGGTGCCCACCGTGCACGGTGTGGCCAACGCCCTGGCCGCAGCGGCCCTGGCCAGGGCCGCCGGCGTGGACCCCGAGGACATCGGGACGGGACTGCGGGCCTTCGAGCCCGGGGCCTACCGGATCCAGCCTGTCGCCAAGACCCACGGCGTGGTCTGGGTCAACGACTCCAAGGCCACGAACCCGCATGCCGCCGATGCCTCCCTCTCGGCCTTCGACTCGGTCGTGTGGATCGCCGGCGGCCTGGCCAAGGGCACGGACACCCACGACCTGGTGGCCCGGCACGCCAAACGCCTCCGAGCCGTGGTGGTGATCGGCACGGACAACGAGAAGCTCCTGGCCGCCCTGACCGAGCTGGCCCCGGAGGTTCCGGTGATCCCCGTGGACGGCATAGATCTCCACGACGGCGACGCCGTGATGGCGCGGGCCGTCGAATCGGCCCAGCGGGTGGCCGTGGACGGTGACACCGTGCTCATGGCCCCGGCGGCGGCGTCGATGGACCAGTTCAGGGACTACGCCCACCGCGGCGACGCCTTCACGAACAGCGTGGCGGCCCTGGTGGAGCGCCTGTCATGAGCCCGCGGGGTGGCTCGAAGTCCAGTACCGTCAGCGCGGTCCGCCGCGCGGACGAGGACTCCGACCGGTACCGCCCTCCGGCGGCCGGGGCGGGCATCCTGCGCCGGATCTGGGACTGGGTGCACGACGGACCCCTCGTGCACTCGTACTACGCCCTGGCTGCCAGCGCGATCCTGCTCTTCGCCTTCGGCTGCATGATGGTGCTCTCCTCCTCGGCGGTGGAGTCGATCTCGGCGGACCGGTCCGCCTTCTACTACTTCACCCGGCAGGCGTTCCTGGGCCTGTTCGGGGTCGTGGCCATGTTCACCTTGTCCCTCGTGCCGTCGCGTGTCTACCGGCGCTTCGCACCGGTCGCCTTCTGGGTGGCCTCCGCCGGGGTGCTGTCCGTGATCCTGTTCGGCTACGAGGTCAACGGCAACCAGAACTGGATCAACCTGGGCGGTTTCACCTTCCAGCCCTCCGAGGCGGCCAAGCTGGCCGTGGCCATCATGCTGGGCTGGTACTTCGGCCGCCGTGAGGGGACGATCCGCGGGATCAAGGGCTTCCTGTGGCCGTCCCTGGCCATCGTGGGCCTCCCGCTCGCCGGCGTGGCGTGGGGCGGAGACGCCGGCACGGCCATCATCTTCGGGCTGATCTACGCCGCGGCCCTGTACTTCGCCGGGGCGCCGCGGTTGCTGTTCGTCGTCGCCGGCCTCGGTGCGGCCGCCCTCGGGGCGCTCGCGGTGGTCATGGCGCCGCACCGCATGGAGCGGGTCACCGGCTGGATCACCGGCGACTGCGACGTCGCCGGGTCCTGCTGGCAGGCGCAGCAGGGCATGGCGGCGCTGGCCACCGGCGGCTGGTGGGGAGTCGGGCTGGGGCAATCGCGCTCCAAGTACAACTACGTCCCCGAAGCCCACAACGACTACATCTTCGCGATCATCGGCGAGGAGCTCGGCCTGATCGGCACCGTGTTCATCCTCGTGCTCTTCGCGGTGATGGCGGTGGCGATGGCGCGAGTCCTGCTGCGCAGCACCTCGACCTTCGAGCGCGTCACCACGGGCGGCATCCTGGCCTGGCTGATCGGCCAGGCGTTCGTGAACATCGGGATGGTCACCGGGGTGCTTCCCGTGATCGGCGTCCCCCTGCCGTTCATTAGTTACGGTGGAACCTCGCTGATCATGTGCCTCGCGGCCGTGGGAGTGGTGATGTCCCTGACACGGGTCACCAGGGACTCCTCCGGCGGACCGCGCAGCCGCGACGACGGCGGACCGAACCCAGGACACGACGACCTTCCCGGCAATGTGCATCCCCTCCGCTCCCGGGAAGAGAGGATCTGATGAACTCCACGGCTTCCCCCGACAGCCCGAGGACCGGCGACCACGGACCGTCCGTCGTGATCGCAGGTGGCGGCACGGCCGGTCACATCTCCCCGATGCTGGCTATCGCCAGCGCGGTCCGCGACGAAGATCCCACGGCGACGGTGACGGCCGTGGGCACCGCGTCGGGGATGGAAACCCGTCTGGTACCCGCCGCAGGGTGGCCGCTGGAGACCATCGATCGGGTGCCGCTGCCGCGCCGGCCCTCGCCGGACCTGCTCAAGCTGCCGTTGCGCCTGCGCAATGCCGTCAGGCAGGCCGGCGACGTGATCGACCGGACCCGGGCCGACGTCGTGGTCGGCGTGGGTGGCTATGTCTGCACGCCCATGTACCTGGCGGCCAGGCGCCGCGGGGTGCCCGTGGTGATCCACGAGGCCAACGCGCGCCCCGGCATCGCCAATCGCCTCGGGGCCCGGTGGGCTGCCGTGGTGGCGACGGCCTTCCCGGACACCCCCCTGGCAGGTGCGCGCACCGTGGGAATGCCCATGCGCCGGGAGATCTCGCACCTGGACCGTACCGCCCGCCGTGACGAGGCGCGCAGGGCACTCGGCCTGGATCCCGGCAGGCCCGCGATCATCGTGACCGGGGGATCCTCGGGTGCGCTGTCGATCAATCGGACCATCGCGCAGGTGGCCGGTGAGGCCGGCGCCGCGGGGGCGCAGCTCCTGCACATCACCGGGGCGGGCAAGCAGGTGCACGGCGACGACGGGTCCCTGCTGAGCGCACCCGGCTACACCCAGGTGGAGTACGTGGACGGCATGGAGAACGTCTACGCGGCCGCGGACCTGCTGGTGGCCAGATCGGGCGCGGCCACCGTGTCGGAAGTGGCCGCCGTGGGGCTCCCTGCAGTCTTCGTGCCCCTGCCGATCGGCAACGGCGAGCAGGCGCTCAACGCCCGCGCGCTCGTGGCCTCCGGCGCCGCCAGGCTGGTAGAGGACAAGGCCTTCACCCCCCAGTGGTTCCGGGACAACATTCTTCCCCTCATCGCCGACGGACCAGCGCTGGCGGCGATGTCCAGAGCCGCAGAAGGTGCCGGGGTCCGCGATGCGGACCGCACCATGGCGCGGCTGATCCTTCAGGAGGCACGAGCGTGAGTGCTCAGACACACAAGGAAACCGGAGCAGCCCGGCAGGACGCCCCCGCCACGGGGACGGTCGTGGGCGTGGAGACCAACCCGCGGGACCTGGGCCGGACCCACCTGATCGGGATCGGCGGTGCCGGGATGTCGGCGGTCGCGCGCCTGCTGCTCGCGCACGGGGTCCCCGTGCTCGGCTCCGACGCTCAGGACTCCCCGGCTCTGACGCAGCTGCGGGATCTGGGAGCCACCGTCACGGTCGGCCAGAGCGCCCAGAACATCCACGACGTCGACACGGTCGTGGTCTCCACGGCGATCCGCGAGACCAACCCCGAGCTGGCGGCAGCCCGTGAGCTCGGACTGCCCGTGGTGCACCGCTCGGACGCCCTGGCCGTGAGCATGCACGGCTCCAAGGTGGTGGCCGTGGCCGGAACCCACGGCAAGACCACCACGAGCTCCATGATCGCCGTGATGCTGGAGGCCGCCGGCCGTCGTCCTTCCTGGGCCATCGGCGCGCACGTGGCCGACCTCGGGGCCAACGCCGCCCTGGGGCACGGGGAGTGGTTCGTGGCCGAGGCCGACGAGTCGGACGGTTCCTTCCTCAAGTACGCGCCCTCCGTGGGCGTGGTGACCAATATCGAACCCGACCACCTGGACCACTACGCCTCGAGCGAGGCCTTCTTCGCGGCCTTCGAGCACTTCGCCCGCACCATACGGCCGGGGGGAACGCTGGTGGCCTGCCAGGACGACCCCGGTTCCCGCCAGCTCGCCCGTACCGTCCGCGAAGCCGGCGGTAAGGTGCTGACCTACGGGACCGATCCCACCGCCGATATCGAGATCCGCGACATCCGCGGCCACGGATTGGAGTCCACCGCGACCCTCGTGGTCGGCGAAGGCGCGGACGCGCGTCGCTACCGGATGAGTCTGTCGGTACCGGGGGATCACAACGTCCTCAACGCCACCGCGGCTTTCGCCGTCGCCTGGGCCACAGGCGTGCCCGCCGAGGACGCCCTGCGCGGGCTGACCCGTTTCCACGGCTCTGCCCGCCGTTTCGACCTGAAGGGCGAGGGCAACGGGGTACGGGTGTTCGACGACTACGCGCACCACCCCACGGAGGTGGCCGCGGCGCTGACCGCCGCACGCAAGGTCGCGGGCTCCCACCGCGTCCTCGCCCTGTTCCAGCCGCACCTGTTCTCCCGGACCAAGGCGTTCTCTACCGAGTTCGCGGGGGCGCTGCGTATCGCCGACCGGGCCTGGGTACTGCCGATCTTCGCCGCCAGGGAAGACCCGGAGCCCGGCGTCACCTCGGCCCTGATCACCGACGTCGCGGGGGAGCACGTGGTCGAGGCCGCCGACGGCCGGGCTGCCGTCGAGGAGATCGCCCGCGCTGCCGAGCCGGGCGACCTGGTCCTGACCATCGGCGCCGGTGACGTGACCGCCTTCGGACCGCAGCTGGTCGAGGCCCTCGCCGCCCTGGAAGACGCTCGGCCGGCCACCGGCGAGGACGACGCGCCGGGACACGACTCCTGATGCCGAGAAGTCAGCGGCCGCATCAACCGCGGCCGGGTGGGCGGCGGCCCGCGGCGGAGGAGGCCCCTGAACCTGCCGGTACCGGTACGCACTCCGAGCACGGCACCGAGCACGTCTCCGACCCCGAGGGCCGCTCCGAACCCGTCAAGGTCAAGGTCAACAACGGGTCGAAGGTCTCCGAGCTGGACGGCGATCGCTACGAGACGGTTCCCACCGGTGGCGGGAAGTTCAGCGCTTGGCGCCGGAAGGTCCAGGTGCAGAGCGGAAAGGGCCCGTCGAACCGCAAGCGCGGCGGCGCCCTGACGCCGGAGGCACGGAAGGCACGGCGGCGGCGGCGTGGCCTGACCGGGGCTGTCGTGGGCCTCGTGCTCGTCGTCGCTCTGGTCTGGGCGATCTTCTTCTCCCCGCTCCTGGCGGTGCGCACGATCGACGTCCAAGGCGCCCAGCTGACGGACGAGCAGGAGGTCCGGGCCCAGCTGAGCCGTTTCGAAGGCGTGCCGATGACGCGGATCTCCGAGGGGCAGGTCATGGACAGCGTGGGCTCGTTGCCGCAGGTACGGTCGGTGCACGTGATGACCATGCCCGACAACCGCCTCGTGGTGCAGCTGGTGGAGAGAGTCCCGGTCGCCGCCGTGCTCGACGGGGACTCCTGGAGCCTCGTCGACCAGGAAGGAACCGTCCTGCGCACCGTGACCGACGAGGAGGACCTAGAGGTACCCGTCGTGGAGGGCGGGCCGGATGTCCTGGGGACCGATGACTTCGCCACCGTGGCGCAAGTGCTCTCGACCCTGCCCGCCGGTCTCCTCGAGCAGGTGGGCTCCGCACGTGCCGAGTCCGACTCTACGGTCGAGCTCGAGCTCGACGGCGGCATCACGGTTCGGTGGGGGGACGGCACCCAGGGCGGGCTCAAGGCCGAGGTCCTGGCGCAGCTGGTGGACGCTGCAGAGCAGACCGGGCCGGTGGGCGTCTACGACGTCTCCTCGCCCGAGCACCCGGTCCTCGACTAATCACCCCCTGACCAGGCGTTTCGGGACCGGTCTCTGCCGGGTGATGCTTGGTGACGGCTGCTCGGGGCACGCGGCGCAACCCTCCAGGTCTCTAAAGTCTGAGTTGAATGTTGAGGCTTAAGATGAAAATTGCCAGTATGCGATGACCAACACGCCCGTGCATGGCCATGTGGGTGAATTGGCGTTGCTACTCTTTGGAGTGGAAGAAATTGATGGGCTCACATCCCCTGGCATCCAAACATTCACTCCCCAGTTGAGAGTTAATGAGGTTGGGTGCGGCCGGTGTGATCTCACCTCAAGCAGACCGTTCGTCCCGGCGGGCGGACCCCCGAAGCGAAACAGGTGATCATGGACACCACGACTCCCCAGAACTATCTGGCCGTCATCAAGGTTGTCGGCATTGGCGGTGGTGGCGTTAACGCCGTGAACCGCATGATTGAAGAAGGTCTGCGAGGCGTTGAGTTCATCGCCATCAATACCGACGCCCAGGCACTGCTGATGTCCGACGCCGACGTCAAGCTCGACGTCGGCCGCGAGCTGACCCGCGGACTCGGCGCGGGCGCCAACCCCGATGTCGGCCGTCAGGCCGCCGAAGACCACCAGGAAGAGATCGAAGAGGTCCTCAAGGGCGCCGACATGGTGTTCGTGACCGCGGGCGAGGGCGGCGGCACCGGCACCGGCGGCGCCCCGGTGATCGCCCGCATCGCCCGGTCCCTCGGGGCGCTCACCATCGGCGTGGTCACCCGGCCGTTCACCTTCGAGGGCCGCCGCCGGTCCAACCAGGCGGAGAACGGCATCGAGACGCTGCGCGACGAGGTCGACACCCTGATCGTGATCCCGAACGACCGTCTGCTGTCGATCTCCGACCGCAACGTGTCGATGCTGGACGCCTTCAAGTCCGCGGACCAGGTGCTGCTGTCCGGTGTCCAGGGCATCACCGACCTGATCACCACCCCGGGTCTGATCAACCTGGACTTCGCCGACGTCAAGTCCGTCATGCAGGGCGCCGGCTCCGCCTTGATGGGCATCGGTTCCGCCCAGGGCGAGGACCGGGCGGTCAAGGCTGCGGAGCTGGCCATCGCCTCGCCTCTGCTGGAAGCCTCGATCGACGGTGCCCACGGCGTGCTGCTCTCCATCCAGGGCGGCTCCGACCTGGGCCTGTTCGAGATCAACGAGGCCGCCCGCCTGGTGCAGGAGGTCGCGCACCCGGAGGCCAACATCATCTTCGGCGCCGTCATCGACGATGCCCTGGGCGACCAGGCCCGGGTGACCGTGATCGCGGCCGGCTTCGACTCCGTGTCTCCGGAGACCAACGCCAACAACACCTCCGCCGCAGCGCAGCAGGCCGCTTCGACCCGCGCCGCCTTCGGCTCGGGCGCCGGGCAGCCGGCCAACATCGCACGCTCCCCGCAGCGCGGCGGCCAGGGATCGGCAGCACGCTCCGGTTCCACCGCGGCGTGGCCGGCGCCGGCCAACGACGACGTCCCGGACGACGCGGGCTTCGACGTCGACCTGCCGGCCGAGCAGGAGCCCGCCAAGGGCTCGCCCAACCGCAAGGATTCCCTGGACTTCCCGGATTTCCTCAAGTGATCCCTCGCCCGTCGGACCTGGCGGGCTGAGCGCCGGTGGCGCCGAGGACACGATGAAGGGCTGGCATCTCGTCATGAGATGCCAGCCCTTCATCGTGTCCGGGACCGCACCGCGGCCTCGATAGGATTGAAGCCATGTATTGGTACCGGGGAACTCTGGGCCCGGCCCGGGTCGGCTTCACGAACCGCGGGCTGGGCAATGTGGCGCTGCATGTTCCCGACGACGAGCGGGCCGTGCTCCGACGTCGTCGTGCGCTGGAACACGATCTCGAGGCCGGAGCCGGGTCGCTGCTGTTCCTGGACCAGGTCCACGGGGCCACGGTGGCCGACGGCGATGCCGCGGATCTGGGCGCGGTACCCACCGCCGATGCGGCGGTGTCCGCGGCGGGCCGGCCCCTGGCCGTCATGGTGGCCGACTGCGTCCCCGTGCTGTTCGCCGGCACGGACCCCGGCGACGCCGGGGTGTGCGTGACGGCGGTAGCGCACGCCGGGCGGGCGGGACTGCTGGCCGGGGTGCTGCAGGCGACCGCCCAGGCCATGCGTGAGCGCGGAGCCGTCGAGATCCGGGCGCTGGTGGGACCCAGCGTCTGCGGGGCCTGCTACGAGGTGCCCGAGGACATGGCCGCCGGGGCCGAGCGCGAGCTGCCGGGGATCCGTGCCATGACCTCCTGGGGGACCCCCAGCCTGGACCTTCCCGCCACCGCGGTGCGGGTGCTCGATGCCCTGGGAGTGCGGACTTCCCGGCCCGCCGACGCCCCGACGACGTCGTGCACGGTGGAGAATCAGGCGCTGTCCTCCCACAGGAGGGATCCCGGCAGCGGCCGGATCGCCGGAGTGATCGCCGGCCCGCTGCCAGCCGTTCCGAATTCGCCGAAGGAGCGCGTATGACGCAGGCATCCCTGCCCGAGGTGCAGGGTGATGACCCCCGGACCGATGAGCTTCGTGCCAACCTGACCGCCGTCCGCCGTCGTATGGCGGAGGCGGAGGAGGGGAGGCAGGTCGGTGCGGGTCCCGCGCAGCTGATCGCGGTCACCAAGTTCTTCCCCGCCCAGGATGTGCGCCGGTTGCTCTCGCTCGGCGTGACGGACGTGGGCGAGAACCGCGACCAGGAGGCCTCCGCCAAGGCCCTGGAGGTACCCCGGGCCAGATGGCACTTCGTCGGCCAGCTGCAGTCGAAGAAGTCGAACTCGGTCGTGAGATATGCGTCACGGGTGCACTCCGTGGACCGGGCGTCGCTGGTCACGGCACTGGGCAAGGCCGTGCGCAACCACCGGAGCGCCGTGGAGGAAGGCCGTGCGCAACCGGGGCCTTCGGCCACGACGGACCTGGAATGCCTGATCCAGATCTCCCTGGACGGCACTTCCGGCCGCGGCGGCGCACTCCCGGAGGACATCGAGCGGATTGCCGATAGGATCGCGGAAGAAGAAGGTCTGCGTCTGCGCGGTGTCATGGCGGTGGCACCGCTGGGCGCGGATCCCGAACCGGCTTTCGAGCGGCTCTACGGCTGTGCCACGGAGCTGCAGGCAGCCCATCCCCACGCCGATCACATCTCGGCGGGGATGAGCGCCGATTTGGAGGCGGCCGTCCGGTGGGGCTCCACCCACGTGCGGGTCGGTTCCGGTATTCTCGGTGCGCGTCCGGTCGGCTAACCGGATGCGCCCTCACGAACCTCAATCAAGGAGTGCTGTCCATGGGCCAGTCGATGCGCCGAGCCATGATCGCTCTGGGCCTGGCAGAGCCCGATGCCGAGACCGAGCAGCGAGAACTCGACGACCGGCACGCGGAACGACGTCAGGCCGAGCGGAGTCCTCGGGACGAGCCGGACCGTCGTCATCCTCAGCAGCAAGCCGCCCAGCGTCCGGCGCCCCAGCCCGGCTCCGCCTCGGCCGGTTCCCCCGCCACCCGGCCCGCCGGCGCGGCGCGCCGGGATCCCGCCGAGCAGGGCGCACGGGCGAAGGGTACGCACGAACCCCGTCGCGATGCCGAGTACCGGGCACCCGTCACGCCCATCAAGCGTGCCCCCTCCACCTCCCGAGAGGATGCTGAAGACATGCGCACCATCACGACCGTGCACCCGCGCTCGTACAACGACGCGAAGGCGGTGGGCGAGTCCTTCCGCGATGGAACTCCCGTGATCATGGACCTCACCGACCTCGGTGAGGCCGAGGCGAAGCGCCTGGTCGACTTCGCCGCCGGCCTGGTCTACGCCCTGCACGGTTCCATCGAGCGGGTGACCACCACGGTGTTCCTGCTGACTCCCTCCTACGTAGAGGTCATCGACACCTCCACCGACGAGACGGAGATTCCCGAGGCGGCTGAGGGCTGAGCAGCGTGGACATCATCCTGGGCCTGCTCTACGTCGTCCTGCACCTGCTGGTGCTGGTGGTACTCACGAGGTTCGTGCTGGAAATGGTCGGCTCCTGGGCGCGCAGCTGGCGTCCTCGCGGGATCGTTCTCGTGATCGCCTCCGTGGTGTACGCGATCACCGACCCGATCATGCGCCCGCTGCGGCGGCTCATCCCGCCCCTGCGCATGGGGGGTATCGCCCTGGACCTGTCCGCGGCCGTCATGATCTTCGTCCTGGCCATCGCCCGCGGGGTCGTCCAGGCGATGTTCTTCTCCTGAGCCCCTGTCTTCCAGGAAACCGTCGCCGCCGGCTCTGGCAGGAAGCCGGATCCGCCGTCCCGAGGTCCCGCGGTCCGCGGCAGGACTCCCGGCGGAATGTTGCAGTCAACATCATCGCGCATGCGGCCGATAACGCCCGACGATGTACTGTTGCCACAGCATGACCATTGCGGTGGGCACACGGACTACCCCCCTCGTAGTCGCCGTCCCTGCTGCCGGGCAGCCTGAATGATTCGCCCGTCCGGCACCACCAGACATGATCCATCTGTCCTGGGCGCAAGCCCTCGCAATGACCCGTATGAGGAGAGATACACCCCATGGCCTTGACTCCTGAAGATGTCATCAACAAGCGGTTCCAGCCGACGAAGTTCCGCGAAGGCTATGACCAGGACGAGGTTGATGACTTCCTCGACGAGATCGTCGTGGAGCTTCGTCGCCTGAACCAGGAGAACGCAGAGCTCAAGCAACAGCTCGAATCGGGCGAGGCGCCCGCTCAGCCCGCCGAGGAGACGTCTTCCGAGGAGCCCGCTGAAGCCGAGCCCACTGAAACCAAGCCCGCTGAGGAGAGCGCTCCCGCGGTGGAGGAGACCCCCGCGGCACCGGCAGCTCCCGAGCCCCAGTCCGCACCGGCCGGGGACAGCGCCCAGAGCGCGGCGGGAGTCCTGGCGATGGCCCAGCGCCTGCACGACGAGTACGTGGCCAACGGGCAGGCCGAGCACGACCGCCTCGTCGCGGACGGCCGCACCGAGGCCGAGCGCATGATCGCGGAGGCGCAGCAGTCCAAGGACGAGGTGCTGGCCAGCCTGGAGCAGGAGCGCGGTGCTCTCGAACAGCAGGTCAGCGGTCTGAGGAGCTTCGAGAAGAACTACCGCGAGCGTCTCAAGGAGTTCATCTCGGGACAGCTGGAGGAGATCGAGACCGCGCCGCCCGTCGTCGATGGGGACAGCGAGTCCTGATCCGCACAGGTTCTCCGACCGGCGGCCTCCCACCGCGTCAGGCTCACCCCTCCGGATGAGTCGTGGCACGATGGGAGGCCGCCGGTGTTTCCCGAACGTCTCCGCATTGTGAGCGGAGATCGTGGGAAGACGTCGCGAGCAGACATCGTGAGCAGAACAGCTTGACCATGATCACCCCGAGAAGACCAAGAGGCAGCCGATGACCCGAGCAGAGCAGGCCGACGGGCATCCACGCCGTGGCAAGGCCGTATTCCTGGTGAGCGCCCTGGCTACGGCGGCCTTGATCTACGGCCTGGACCAGGGGGCCAAGATCTACGTCGAGCGCAATATGCAGCTCGGGGAGACCATTCCGGTGCTGGGGGACTGGGTCCAGTGGCACTACATCCTCAACCCCGGTGCGGCGTTCTCGCTGGGGGAGGACCACACCTGGATCTTCACCGCCATCATGGCGGTGGTCAGCGTGGGCATCGTGATCTTCCTGCCGCGGGTGCGCAGCTGGGCATGGGTGGTGGCGCTCGGGCTGGTCCTGGGAGGGGCCACCGGAAACCTCACGGACCGCCTGACTCGCTGGCCGGGTTTCCCCAGCGGGCATGTGGTGGACTTCATCCACGTCAAGCACTTCGCCGTGTTCAACATCGCCGACTGCGGTGTGGTGATCGGCATCGCCCTGACCGCCCTGTTGCTGCTGACGGGGCGGGAGCCGGACGGCACCCGGACCTCCGGCGCAGCACGCGATACGGAGGCTGCAGCGGAGCGGACTGAGGGGGCCGGCTCCGCCGCACCCGCCTCCGGTGCGCTGCCCTCCGATGCCGGGCGAGACCCCGGTGATGCGAAGCCCGGTGACGGCGCTTCCCGCAACGGCGATTCCTCCGGGGATCCGGCTCCGTCGGAGCCCGCTCGATGAGCGAGCGCATCCTCGAGGCGGTGACGGTCACCGAGGAGCTCGACGGCAAGCGCGCGGACGCGGCGCTGGCCAGGCTCACCGGCCTGTCGCGCACGGTCGTGGGCAGGCTCCTGACCGAGCGCGAGGTCACCGTCGACGGCAAGGCCATCGGCAAGTCCGAGAAGCTCGGGTCCGGAACCGTGGTCTCGGTGCTGATGCCGGAGGAGAACGACCTGGCGGAGATCACCCCGGAGCTGGTGGCGGGGTTCGAGGTGATCCACTGCGACGCGGACATCGTGGTGGTGGACAAGCCCGCCGGGGTGGCGGCGCACCCCTCACCGGGGTGGAAGGGGCCCACCGTGGTCAGCGCGCTGGCCGGTGCCGGTATCCCGGTCAGCACCTCGGGGGCCGCCGAACGGCAGGGCATCGTGCATCGCCTGGATGTCGGGACGTCGGGACTCATGGTCGTCGCCCGCACCGAACGGGCCTACACGGCTCTGAAGCGCGCCTTCAAGCAGCGCACGGTCGAGAAGGTGTATCACACGCTCGTCCAGGGGCTCCCGGACCCGCTCGAGGGCACCATCGACGCTCCCATCGGACGCCACCCCGGCTACGAATGGCGTTTCGCCGTGGTCGACGGCGGCCGGGAGTCCGTCACCCACTACGAGACCCTCGAGGCCTTCGGCCGTGCCACCCTGCTCGAAGTGCACCTGGAGACCGGGCGCACCCACCAGATCCGGGTGCACTTCTCCGCCCTCCGCCACCCGTGCTGCGGCGATCTGACCTACGGCGCGGACCCTGGCCTTGCCGCCGGCCTGGGCCTGACCAGGCAATGGCTGCACGCCCGGCGGCTCGGATTCGAGCATCCGGCCACCGGTGAGCGGGTCAGCTTCGAGAGCCCCTATCCGCAGGACCTCGACTATGCCCTGGAGACCTTGCGCGACGGCGGTCCGTGACTGGCACGCTGCCACAAAACCACTTCGCCGAGTAGTGAGTCGGGCCGCCCATCAGCGCTGATGGGCGGCCCAACTCACCACTCGGTGTGGGCACTCGACGTCGGCGGGGCCGGCGTCGCCTGAGGGACCCTGTCCGAGTGGAGCGGTAGAATCCTCGGGTGAGTAAGGGCAAGGGTTTTACGCATCTGCACGTGCACACCGAGTACTCGATGCTCGACGGTGCAGCCCGGCTGGACGATCTGTTCGAGGCGTGTCACGCCAACGGAATGGACTCCCTGGCCACGACGGACCACGGGTTCGTCTTCGGCGCCTACGACTTCTGGGCCAAGGCGAACAAGGCGGGGATCAAGCCGATCATCGGCGTCGAGGCCTATCTGACACCGGGGACCCACCGCACGGACCGCAGCCGAGTCAAGTTCGCCGAAGGCGGCCGGAACGATGTGTCCGGCGGCGGTGCCTACACGCACATGACCCTGCTGGCCGAGACCACCCAGGGCATGCAGAACCTGTTCCGCGCGTCCTCCTACGCCTCCCTCGAGGGCCAGCTGTACAAGCCGCGCATGGATCGCGAGCTGCTCAACCAGTACGGCAAAGGCCTGATCGCCACCACGGGCTGCCCGTCCGGGGAGGTCCAGACCCGTCTGCGCCTGGGCCAGTACAAGGAGGCCGTCGACGCCGCCGCCGAGTTCCGGGACATCTTCGGCCCCGAGAACTTCTACTGCGAGATCATGGACCACGGCCTGGGGATCGAGAAGAACGTCCACCAGGACCTCATGAAGCTGGCCAAGGACCTCAATCTGCCTCTGGTGGCCACCAACGACCTCCACTACACGCACGCCGAGGACGCGAAGGCCCACGCCGCGCTGCTGTGCGTGCAGTCCGGATCGACCCTGGCCGATCCCAAACGATTCAAGTTCGACGCCGACGAGTTCTACCTCAAGTCGGCGGCCGAGATGCGCGACCTCTTCCGGGACTACCCCGAGGCCTGCGACAACACGCTGGAGATCGCCGAACGGTGCCATGTGGAGTTCGACGAGTCGATCGGCAAGTTCATGCCGGTCTTCCCCGTCCCCGAGGGCGAGGACGAGGCCTCCTGGTTCGCCAAGGAGGTCGACGCCGGACTGGACTACCGCTTCCCGGACGGCGTCCCCCACGAGGCCCGGGAACAGGCCGAGTACGAAAAGGGCATCATCCAGCAGATGGGCTTCCCGGGGTACTTCCTGGTGGTGGCCGACTTCATCAACTGGGCCAAGGACAACGGCATCCGGGTGGGCCCGGGGCGCGGCTCCGGAGCGGGGTCCATGGTGGCCTACGCCATGCGCATCACGGAGCTCAATCCCCTTGAGCACGGGCTGATCTTCGAGCGTTTCCTCAACCCGGAACGCGTCTCCATGCCCGACTTCGACGTCGACTTCGATGACCGCCGTCGTTCCGAGGTCATCCGTTACGTCACCGAGAAGTACGGAGACGAACGGGTGGCGATGATCGTCACCTACGGCACCATCAAGGCCAAGCAGGCCCTCAAGGACTCCTCGCGCGTACTGGGCTACCCCTTCTCGATGGGTGAGAAGCTGACCAAGGCCATGCCGCCGGACATCATGGGCAAGGGCATCTCCCTGGCCGACGTCTACAAGAAGGACGCCAAGCGCTACGACGAGGCGGGGGAGCTGCGCGAGGTCCTGGAGGAGGACCAGGAGGCCATGAAGGTCTTCGAGACGGCCACGGGCCTGGAGGGCCTGAAACGCCAGTGGGGAGTGCACGCGGCAGGCGTGATCATGTCCTCGGATCCGTTGATCGACATCATCCCGCTGATGCGCCGTGAGGCCGACGGCCAGGTGATCACCCAGTTCGACTACCCCACGTGCGAGGGTCTCGGGCTGATCAAGATGGACTTCCTGGGCCTGAGGAATCTCACGATCATCTCCGATGCGCTCGAGAACATCACGCTCAACCGCGACGGCTTCGTCCTGGACCTGGAGACCCTGGAACTGGGGGACAAGGCCTCCTACGAGCTGCTGGCCCGAGGGGACACCCTGGGCGTCTTCCAGCTCGACGGCGGGCCCATGCGTTCCCTGCTGCGGCTGATGCAGCCCGACGAGTTCGAGGACATCTCCGCGGTGCTCGCCCTCTACCGCCCCGGCCCCATGGGCGTGAACTCGCACACCAACTACGCACTGCGCAAGACCGGCCAGCAAGAGGTCACCCCGATCCACCCGGAACTCGAGGAGCCGCTGGCCGAGATCCTGGACACCACCTACGGCCTGATCGTCTACCAGGAGCAGGTCATGGCGGTGGCCCAGAAGGTGGCCAACTACACCCTGGGCCAGGCCGACCTCCTGCGCCGTGCGATGGGCAAGAAGAAGAAGTCCGAGCTGGACAAGCAGCAGGACGTCTTCTTCTCGGGCATGAAGGAGAACGGCTACTCGGAGGACGCGGCCAACACGTTGTGGCATGTGCTCGAGTCCTTCTCCGACTACGCCTTCAACAAGGCGCACACCGCCGCCTACGGGCTGGTGTCCTACTGGACGGCCTACCTCAAGGCGCATTACCCGGCCGAGTACATGGCCGCCCTGCTGACCTCCGTGGGCGATGACAAGGACAAGCTGGCGCTCTATCTGAACGAGTGCCGGCGCATGAACATCACGGTCCTTCCGCCGGACGTCAACGAGTCGGTGGAGAACTTCACTCCTGTCGGGACTGACATCCGCTTCGGGATGTCAGCCGTCCGCAACGTCGGGACCAACGTGGTCCAGGGCATCGCTTCGGCCAGGGAGGAGAAGGGGCGCTTCACCTCCTTCAACGACTTCCTCTCCAAGGTCCCGGTGGTGGTGTGCAACAAGCGCACCATCGAATCGCTGATCAAGTCGGGTGCTTTCGACCAGCTGGGTCATACCCGGCGTTCGCTGGTCATGTGCCACGAGCAGGCCATCGACGACGTGGTCGCGCAGAAGAAGAACGAGGCCAACGGGGAGTTCACCTTCGATCTCTTCGCCATGGGAGGCGACGACGTCGCCGAGGAGTCCCAGGGCTTGGCCGTCGAGGTGCCGGACGTCCCGGAGTGGGAGCGGAAGGACATGCTGTGCTTCGAACGGGAGATGCTGGGGCTCTACGTCTCCGACCACCCCTTGCGTGGGCTGGACGAGGCGCTGGGCCAGTACTCGGATACCACGGTGCAGGCACTGCTGGCCGAGGACGGCGGTAAACCCGACGGCGCGATCGTGACCGTGGCCGGCATGATCACCTCGGTGCAGCGACGTATCGCGAAATCGTCGGGCAACGCCTACGCCCGCATCGAGCTCGAGGACCGGACCGGCTCCGTGGAGATCATGTTCTTCGGCAAGACCTACGCTCCGATCGCGGGGGTTCTCGCTGAGGATCTGATCTGTTCCGTCAAGGCGCGTCTGCAGAAGCGCGACGACGGGTCGACGTCGCTGTCTGCCATGGAACTGACCGTGCCGGAGATCAATCCCGACGGGCACGCCGGCCCGGTCAAGATCGCCCTGGCCGAGCACAAGGCCACGGAGCAGACCGTGAACGCGCTGGCGGAGGTGCTGCGCAACCACCGGGGGGACTCGGAGGTCAGGGTGCATCTCGAGACGCAGCGCTCGATGCAGATCTGGTCCCTGCCACCGCAGTACCGGGTCGACGCGTCGCCCGCACTGTTCGGTGACCTGAAGGTGCTGCTGGGGCCTGCCTGCCTGGAGGTCTCGGGCTGACGGCGCGTCCGGCGACTGGACGCCGGTCGTAGGATGGATGACGTGAATGCGAGTTCCCGAGAATCCACCACCCTTGCCACCGCGGCGCCGACCATGCGTACCATCGACCTGCGCGGGCAGAAGCTGAGCTGGGCGCAGCTGCGTGCTGTGGTGCCCCGCCAGAGTCCGCAGTCGCTGGATCAGGCTGAGCAGACCGTCCGCGGCATCATCGACGATGTCCGCTCAAGAGGTGCGCAAGCACTGCGCGAGTACGCCGGGCGGTTCGATCATGTCGAGCAGGACCGGATCCGCGTGGATTCCTCGCAGATACGCCGCGCCGTCGAGGAGCTGGACCCCGCCGTGCGCCACGGCCTGGAGTCCGCTATCGAACGCTGCCGGGCATTCGCGACCGCGCAACGACCGCCGGATGCCGAGGTCGAGGTGGCTCCCGGTGCCAAGCTGGTGCACCGCTGGACGCCCGTGGCCCGCGTCGGACTCTACGTGCCGGGTGGCCTGGCCGTGTATCCGTCGTCGGTCGTGATGAACGTGGTCCCAGCCCAGGCAGCCGGTGTCGATTCCGTGGTGCTGTGCACCCCGCCTCAGGCCGAGTTCGGGGGATTGCCGCATCCCACCATCCTGGCCGCGGCCGGCCTGCTCGGCGTGGACGAGGTCTGGGCCATCGGCGGGGCCCAGGCCCTGGCCGCGATGGCCTACGGCGTGACGGATGATCGTACAGGGGACGTCCTGGACCCGGTGCAGACCATCACCGGCCCCGGCAACATGTTCGTGGCCACGGCCAAGCGACTCCTTCGCTCGGTCGTGGGGGTCGACGCCGAGGCCGGCACCACGGAGATCGCCGTGATCGCCGATGAGACCACGGATCCTCGTTTCGTCGCCGCCGATCTGATCTCCCAGGCCGAGCACGATCCGGCCGCCGGCTCCGTCCTGATCACCCACGTCCCGGAGGTGGCCGAGGCGGTGGCGGAGGCCATCGGCGAACTCGCGGTCCAGGCACGGCACTCCGAACGGATCAGCACCGCTTTGTCCGGCCCTCAGTCCGGTGTGGTGCTGACCGACGATCTGGAGGCCTCCATCTCAGCGGCAGACGCATATGCGGCCGAGCACCTGGAGATCCACACCGCTGACCCCCGCCAGGTGGCAGCGAGGGTCCGTAATGCCGGCGCGATCTTCGTGGGACCGTACAGCCCGGTTCCGCTGGGCGACTACGCCGCTGGGTCGAACCACGTCCTGCCCACGGGTGGTTCAGCTGTGCACGCGCAGGGTCTGTGCACCACCAGCTTCATGAAGGCGGTGCAGGTGATCGAGTACACCCAGGAGGCGCTCAGCGTGCTGCAGGACGACATCGTGGCGCTGGCCGAGGCGGAGAACCTGCCCAGCCACGGGGTCGCGGTGGAGATCCGAGGGAATCAGACCAGGAACGGGGAAGGGTGATTCATGCACTGCCCGTTCTGCAGGCACCCTGATTCCAAGGTGGTGGATTCCCGGACCACGGACGACGGTGCCGCGATCCGCCGTCGTCGGCAGTGCAGCGCGTGCGGTCGCAGGTTCTCGACCCTGGAGACCACCTCGATCTCGGTGATCAAGAGGTCAGGGGTGACCGAGCCTTTCGAGCGATCCAAGATCGTGGCTGGTGTGCGCAAGGCGTGCCAAGGCCGGCCGGTCACGGAAGACGATCTCGCCAAATTGGCTCAAGAGGTCGAGGAGTCCGTGCGCTCCGCGGGGATCGCGGAGATCGAGGCCCACGAGGTCGGGCTGGCGATCCTTCAGCCCTTGCGCCGTCTCGATGTCGTGGCGTATCTGCGATTCGCGTCGGTGTACCAGGCGTTCGACGACCTGGACGACTTCGAGTCCGCGATCGAGATTCTGCGGCAGGAGCAGGACCAGACGGTCGGTCAGCAGGCACTCGTGGAGAGCGAGAGCCATGCTCCGCGACGATCACGCAGGGTATCTGCTAAGCCTCAAGCTAAGGTCCAGAGTCGTACTCAAAGGAAGAAGCGCCCAACCGACACAGAGTCTTCACCTGAACAAGAACGTCTGCTTTAGGGTTCTCGGGAGAGGCCGCAGGTCAGCGCAGACCTATGAAAAGGACGGGGACACGCCCGGGTTTTTCGATAGATAGGGGAAAAACGTCGTGATCCGGGTTGCTTTCACGGAATTTCTGGTCGTAGACTGAAGCCACGAAGCCCGGCAGGGGTTGCGGAGGGGAAGCCGCAACAGCTGCCGGGCTTTTTGCTGTCTCTATGACGGATGAGGACTCCTCGTGCCCTGGGGAGACCACGTCTCTCAACTTTCAACCTGAGTCCGAACCTTGCTCGGCATTGTCAATCTTTAGTTGAGGCTTCTGGGGGAATCCACCTGCAGGACATACCGCGGAAACCTCGACCACGGTTGAGGTCGCGAGTCCCGTCTGCTCCCGTGGTGCTGTCCCTCGCCTGACTTACGCCGGACGTGTCTCCATATGGGCGCTCATTCAACGGCGCCATAACGGCTCCCGCAGGCGCTCAAGGGGGGGGAGGGCTTAGAAGGGTGGTGGGTCGTCCGGGGTGGTCGCCTGTGGCTGCCCGCCCGCTTGGCCTTGGGGTCCCGGTTCTGCCGCTGCCGGCCCGGTGGTGGCGTGGCCGTCTGGGTATCCGGTGAGCCAGCTGGTGGTGATCGAGGTGGCGGTTCCGGGCACAGTGCGGCGCACAGTCCCGGTGGGGGAGGTCCATTCCAGTACCCCGGCAGGGGCCTGTTGCACCCCGGTGGTATGCCGTCCCGCTGGTTTTACCCCGGTCTCGTTGCCGTTTTCAGCCCTGGGGTCAGCACCGGTGCTGCTCTCGATGTCGGGGCCGGTTGCAGTGGTGATCTCGGTTCCGGTGGTGGGGTTGATGTGTCTGACCTGC
>NZ_ML708614.1 GCF_008831305.1 Kocuria coralli | reverse complement strand
GATGTGACACCTCTCCGTGCAGCAGTCCCATCAGACCGAGTGATGCCGGGTATAAAAACAAGCTACTGGAAAAGCCGCCCCCGACGGGGGCGGCTTTTCCTATGCCTATCGGGTGGGTGGGCAGAACTCCGGGTTCTACTGCTCCTGACCCGAACCTTCGGAACCCAAGACCTTGAAAAGGGTGTCCGGCGAATCCAGGACCTTACCCGGATTGAAGTTCTCTCCCGGATCGGCGGTCCTGAACAGCCCGCGCATGAGTTCAACACCTTCGGGTGAGACGTCCTGCTCCATCCAGGGGCTGTGCTCGGCCCCCACGCCGTGGTGATGGGACAGAGTGCCACCGGCGTCGATGAAAGCCTGCTGAATGCGGGTCTTGACCAGTGCGTACTCGCGATCGACGTCTTCGGTGAACTCGAAGGCGAAGGTGAAGTAGAGGCATGCCCCCGAGTGGTAGGAGTGCGACATGTGGCTCATGATCCAGCCGGTCTTGCCGAGCTCGTCGAAGGCCGACTGGGCCGCCTCGTAGACGTTCTTGTGAACGGTGGTCAGTCTCGCCCAGGGGGCCGCCGTCTCGGAGACATCGCCGATCACGCCCTGCTCGAGAAGGAAGTCCCGAAGGTACGGGGTGTCGAACTTCTTCTGGTCGTACAGGGCACCAGGCCCTGACCCCAGGGTGAGAGCGCCCTGTTTCTTGACGATGCCAGCAACGACCTTCTTCTTCCGAGCGACGTCGTCCTTGGCGCCCTCGAAGCAGACGTAGGCGATGCACATGGCCGAGGTATCCCACCCGCGGCGGCGCATCACGGCCCAGAGGGCGTCCTGG
The DNA here is from genome assembly GCF_008831305.1 of Kocuria coralli. Lineage (GTDB taxonomy): Bacteria > Actinomycetota > Actinomycetes > Actinomycetales > Micrococcaceae > Kocuria > Kocuria coralli. The sequence continues at coordinate 207,096 of NZ_ML708614.1, read as the reverse complement.
CCCTTGGCGGCCACGGTCTTCTTCAGCGAGGTGGGGGCCTTCTGCGTTGCCAGGGAGAACTCGGTCTCGCGGGCGTCGGAGATCCGGGCGAAGGTCGTGTGGACCTCGGCCTCGTGGATCAGGCGCATGGCCGTGAGGCCCTGCTGCCAGGTGGGGAACATGTAGGCGATCACCTCGCGGTGCTCGGCTATGCGATGCACCTGGACCCACAGCTCGGTGATAATGCCCAGGCGCCCTTCCGAGCCGATGAACATCTCGCGCAAGGACGGACCGGTGGAGGTCGACGGCAAGGGCCGCAGCTTGACCACACCGCCGGGACGCACCGCGTTCATGCCCCGGATGATGTCGGCGATATCGCCGTATTTATCCGACTGCATGCCGGAGGAGCGGGTGGCTGCCCAGCCGCCCAGGGTCGAGTGGTTGAACGAGTCCGGGAAATGTCCCAGGGTCCAGCCGCGGCCGTTGAGCTGCTCCTCCATGTCCGGGCCGAGAACTCCGGCCTGAATGCGGGCCAGGCCGGAGACCTCATCGATCTCGAGGACCTGGTTGAGACGTCCCAGATTGACGGAGACCACGGTCCTGGTCTCTTCGGGGCGTGGCTGGAGGCTGCGGGAGATGCTGGAGCCGCCGCCGAAGGGGATCAGCACGAGATCCCGCTCGACCGCGGCTTTGACCAGGGCCTGGACCTCGTCTTCCGAGCCGGGGTAGACCACGGCGTCGGGGACGCGTTCGAAGCGGTTCTGGAGCGTCTTGATGATGTCGGTGACGGACTTCCCCGCCCAGTGCACGATGCGCAGCTCGTCGTCGAGCACGGTGTGGGTGGCCCCCACGATCTCGCGCAGGGCCTGCAGGTCGTCGTCGGAGATCTGCGACCCCGGGACATCAGCGGTGGCGAAGTCCACGGTGTCGCGTTGGCGGGGGCGCAGGTCGATCCCCACGGCGCGCTTCACCAGGGGGGCGAAAGCCGGTTTGTTCTCCCAGGTGAAGAAGACGTTCTCCTCGCCCCAGCCCCACCATTTCTGATGCTTGACGTTTGGCACTGCTACCTCTTTTCCATACGGTTCATCCGGCGACTCTACGCGCGGGGCGCGTTGCGACCGCGAGGAAAACGGGTAGCGATGCGCCCGGAGCGGTCAGCCGTCGATCAGCGGTCGGTACTCGCGATACAAGGAGCGCACCGTGGCCTGAATGCGATCGTTGAAGGCCACGGTCGATTCGTTCTTGCGTGCATACAGCGGCTCGCCGATGGCGACGACGACGGGCGGACGACCCCTGCGCGGCCAGGACGTGTCCCGGGGCATGGCCTCATGCGCGCCGATCAGGGCCACCGGCAGGACCGGAACCTTGATCGAGGAGGCCAGGGCGGCAGCGCCGACCTTGAAATCACGCATGCGCCCGTCCTTGGACCGCGTGCCCTCGGGAAAGACCAGTACCGGGATTCCCGCGGCGAGCAGCTTGCGGGATAGCCCCCGGTTCTCGCCCGTGCCCGTGCGGTCGATGGGGAAGGCGTTGAAGAGCAGCTGGGTGAACAGCTTCTTGTACCACGTGGTGAAGAAGTAGTCGGCGGCCACGCCGGTCGCCACGCTCTGCCGCAGATTGACCGGCAGGGAGCTCATGACCAGGGGCGCATCCAGGTGGCTGGAGTGGTTGGCCACGACCACGCAGGCGCCGCGAAGGCTCTCGGCTCCCGGCTTGCGCTCCACGCGGCGGCGGATGGTGCGGTCGACCAGTCCGTTGAAGAAGATCCCCCGGGCGATCGCCCGCATCCTTCGCCGGCCAGGGTCCGTGAAATGCTCCAGTCCGATCTGCGCTGATTCGGCGGGCGGGGCTACGGGCGTGGGGCCGTGATCCTCCGGAGGAGCTCCGTGAGCGTCGATGCTCTCGAGGACCGGCGGAGCGGGCTCGGACGGTTCCCGGTGCCGCCGCGCTGCGATCGCCTTGAACCGGTCCGTGGCCGGGGACTTGTCATGTTCTGTCATGGCTGTGCCTTCTCCCGGGCGCGTGCGCCGTTGAGCCATCCGGAAGCCAGGCGGATTCCGGAGCGCGGTGCGTACTTGACCACGCACATGAGGGCCTTGTATCGAAGCGTGGGGATCGACAGCGTCTTCCCGCGGGAGACGTCCTTGAGGGCCTCCTCCACCAGCTTGTCGGCGTCGAGCCAGAGCCAGCTCGGGATGGACGAGCCGCTGATGCCCGCACGCGAATGGAACTCCGTGCGCACCCAGCCGGGAAGAAGCGCGGTGACGTGCACGCCGGTTCCCCTGAGCTCGACGGCCAGGGACTCCGTGAAGGTCGTGGTCCAGGACTTGATGGCCGAGTACGGGCCCATGGCGACCTCGCCGGCCACCGAGGACACATTCAGGATCCAGCCGCGGCCACGTGGGGTCATGGCCCGCGCCGCAGCAGAGGAGAGCACCATGACGGCCCGGCACATGACGTCGAAGCCCGCGTCATGAAGCCGATGGTCCGGAGCGGAGATCGCACCCTTGACCGAGAAGCCCGCGTTGTTGATCAGGATGTCCACCGGATGGTCGGGGTGCTCGATGCGCGTCGCGACGCGGGCGACCTCCTCCTGGTCGCCGAGGTCGGCGGCAATCGTCTCGACCTCGATGCGGTACCGGTCCCGTAGACCTGCCGCGACTTCCTGAAGCCTGGTCTCGTCCCGGGCTACCAGAACGAGGTTCAGACCTCGGCGAGCCAGCGCCTTCGCGAATGCGGCGCCGATCCCCGAGGTCCCTCCCGTGATCAAAGCGGTGAACATGGGGACCACGGTACACTACGGTAGGCGTAGCGTAACGGGCGGATCCGCTCCGGGACGGCACGTGACCCATCTGGTATCGAGCGGCCCATCCGGCCGTATCCATCGGAGACGTCGTGACCGGGCCCAGGGGTGCAGCGGAGGCGCTCGAGAGCGTCGTCGTGAGATCCTGAAGAACATTCCCGAACCGAACGTGAACCGAGGCCATGGACCGCGCTCAGGAAACGATGAGACGATTCACCGCCATCCATGACCATGAAGCAGAGCCGGAGCGCGCCGCCTAGAGCGGCGGGTGCCGACAAACCGCCCCGGAGCGGGCATGAGGAGAACCGTTGTCTGAGACCACTACGAAGCGAGTCCTGCTGACGGGCGCTACCGGATTCCTGGGGCAGGCTGTGATGGAGCGCTTGCTCTCATCAGAGGACAACGTGCACATCACCGCTGTGATCCGTCCGAAGGGGGAGATCACCGCCCGGACCCGGCTGGACCAGCTCTTCCGCAAGCCCGTGTTCAAGGCCTGGCGGGAGCGGGTGGGCGACGACGAGGCCAAGCGGATCTTCCAGGAGCGCACCGACGTCCTGGAGGGGGACCTCGCGGCGCTGAAGGGCATCGACCAGCCTTTCGACGTCGTGGTGCACTCGGCCTCCACGGTCTCCTTCGATCCGCCGATCGATGAGGCGTTCACGACCAACGTGGGCGGTGCGCTGAGCCTGTACGAGGCCCTGCTGGCATCGGGGCAGGACCCGCACGTCGTCCACGTGTCCACCTGCTACGTGGGCGGCATCGCGAAGGGCCTGAGGCCCGAGGCGCCCATCGATCACGATGTCGACTGGCGCCGCGAGTTCGATTACGCGGTGGCTGCCCGCGAGGAGGCGGAGCTGGCGACGCGTACGCCGGAGCAGCTCGACTCGTTCATCCAGTCGGCCACGCGCACCAGCGGCAAACGCGGCCCGAAGTCGGTGGCGCAGAGCGCCGAGACGGAGCGTACCGCGTGGATCACGCAGCGCCTGGTGGACCTCGGGCGCACCAGGGCTCAATCCCTTGGCTGGACGGACATCTACACCTTCACCAAGGCCATGGGCGAACGGGTGGCGGAGGACCTGTGGGGCGGCAGCGGCCACCGCCTGTCCGTGGTGCGTCCGGCGATCATCGAGTCCGCACTGCGCCACCCGCATCCCGGGTGGATCGACGGCTACAAGGTGGCGGACCCCCTGATCATGGCCTACGCCAAGGGCGCCCTCCCCGAGTTCCCGGGGCTGCCGGATTCGGTGCTCGACGTGATCCCCGTGGATTTCGTCGTCAATGCCATCACCGCGCTGGTGGTCAACGGGCACCGCGGCGAAGCGGGAGGCGATCGCGAGCAAGCCGACTACTACCAGATCTGCTCGGGAGCATCGAACCCGGAGCCGTTCCACGAGATGTACGGCTTCGTGCGCGAGTACTTCCTGGAGAACCCGGTGGAAGGCGCGGACGGCAAGCCCGTGGTCGTGCCCGAGTGGAAGTTCCCGGCCAACAACGCCGTGGTGCGGACCCTGGCCGGCAAGGAGAAGCTGGCCGAGTGGGGCGGGCGGGTCAGCGCCCTGCTGCCGTCCACCAGGCGCACGCTGGAATGGACCAACTCCCTGCACAAGGTGCAGTCCGGCCTGGGGTCGCTACGGACCTACGTGGACCTCTACCAGAACTACACGCGTACCGAGATGGTCTTCGACGACACCAACACCCGTGCGCTGAACGCCTCGCTGCCCGAGGGCACGCCCGAGGACCGGACCTTCGACCCCCGCGACATCGACTGGAAGACCTACTGGCAGGCGATCCACCTTCCCGCGCTGACGGAGATGACCCGCGCCTACTCGCGGGCGTCCTCGGCTCGTGCCCGCCGTTCCCAGAGGCCCCGGAAGAAGCTGAAGCCCGCCACCGACGTCGTGGCGATCTTCGACCTCGAGGGCACCGTGCTCGACTCCACGGTGGTCTCCCAGTACTTCGCGGTGCAGCGCCGGGTGCTGCCCGCGGCGAAGCGGCCGGCCGATCTGCTGGACGCGGTCCGCACGACGCCCACCTACCTGAAGGCGGAGCGTCGTGACCGGGGCGAGTTCGTGCGGGCCTTCATGCGTCGATACGAGGGCATCCCGGTGGCCAAGCTCCGCGCGGCCATGGACGGCAAGCTGGGCGAGGAGATGCTCAAGGTGCTCAAGCCCGGCGCACTGGCCCGGATCGAGGAGCACCGCGCAGCAGGACATCGCACGGTCCTGGTCACCGGGTCCCTGGACCTGCTGATCTCCCCGGTGGCCGACCTCTTCGACGAGGTCATCGCCGGATCCATGGTGGAGCGGGACGGTGTCCTGACCGGTTATCTGGCCACACCGCCCCTGGTCGACGAGGCGCGCGCCCAGTGGCTGAAGAAGTACGCGGAGGACAACGGCTTCGACCTCTCCCGCTCCTTCGGTTACGGCGACTCGGTGGCGGATGCCTCCTGGCTGGGGCTAGTGGGCCACCCGTACGCCGTCAACCCCGACATCCCCCTCTACCGCCTGGCCAAGCGCAGCCACTGGCCGATCGAGGACTGGAAGCGGCACTGACCCCATGGCCCCAGAGACCGACGAGTTCGCGAGCACCCCGGCACGAGTACGCCGGGCGGTACTGGACGCTGACCAGCTCCGCCCCCGCACGGTGCCGGGGCCGCTCGACGCGCAGGCGTGAGCCCATGAACGATTCGACCGCCGCCCCCGACCCGCGCACGGTGACCACGGACCGGAAGATCACCGCGGCCGTCCTCGGGATCCTCACCCGGGAAGGGCCCAACCGCCTGTCCATCGAGGCGGTCGCGGCCGAATCCGGGGTGGCCAAGACATCGATCTACCGCCGTTACGCCAACTCCGACGCGATGGTCGACGATGTGCTCGCCCGGTCGCAGCAGAACCTGGCCCCCAAGCCCCTGGACCTGGACCGGCAGGCCTGGACGCAGGATGACTGGACGCGCGCCCTGGACACCGCCTTGCGGGTGCTCATCCAGGACCTCGGGACGGGGATCGCGGTCACGCTGCTGACGGAGCCCAACTCGGAGACCTCCCGGATCCTGCGCCGCCACCTCGTGCGCCCGCGGATGGAACAGATCCTGGAGCTCCTGCAGCTGCAGATCGACGCCGGCGGGATGGATCCCGGCACGGACCTCGGCGTCGTCGTGGATTTCCTGCTCGGTTCCGCCTACGCGCACCTGGCTCGCGAAGGGCACCTCGACGAGACCTGGGCGGAGCGGGTCCGGGACACGCTGATGCGCTCCGTGGGGTGAGTCTCCAGGGGCGTCGCTTCCGCCCGCACCCGTGAAACAACGGTTTCATCTCGTCGTCCGGCGGTAACACGCGGGTAAAACGACCTCCCTAGCCTGGGTTCATGACCATACGCAATGACGACCCGACGACGGCGGCCTCGCCCGGGCGGTCGCGCCCATCCGCCCTGCAGCCGGGGCTGCCGACGATCCTCAATGCCGGGGAGGGACTCGACGGCATCCCGGGAGCCGGCACGGACCTGGCATACGTGCCCTCTGACCCGGCCAGGGTCTTCTGGGGCAGGCTGCCGAACGCGGACGATCCCTCCGTCCTGGCGGTGGATCCCGGTCAGGAGGTGGTCATCGACACCTTGAGCCACGAGGGCCTCCTGGCCGACCAGGGGTCCGACCCGGTGCGGTTCTTCGGGGCCCACGGTGTTGCGGAGTCGGCTGTCCTGGAGGACGCGCAGCGGCTGGCCGCGACCCGTACCAGGGACGTGCAGCTCGACGGCCCCCACGTGGTGACGGGGCCGATAGAGATCCGCGGCGCCCAGCCCGGGGATCTGCTGCGGATGACCCTTGTCGATACCGCTGCGCGGGTCCCCTACGGGATCGTGTCCAACCGCCACGGCCGTGGGGCCCTGGTCGGGGAGTACCCCCGCAGCCCCGGGACGGTGAGCGTCTTCGCCGACCTGGATCCCGAGGATCCCTCGACTGCCAGGATGGCTCCGCGCGAGGGGGCGGAGCCGACGGTGCGGTTCCCCACCGCACCCTTCCTGGGGATCATGGGCGTGGCCACGCCTGGAGCGCGACGGCACAGCGTCCCGCCCGGTCCGCACGGCGGCAATATCGACGTCAAGCTGCTCACCGCGGGCTCCTCGATTCTCATCCCGGTCCAGGTTCCGGGAGCCATGGCGTATGTGGGCGACCCGCATTTCGCCCAGGGGGACGGGGAGGTCGCCCTGACCGCACTGGAGGCCTCGCTGCGGGCCGTCGTCAGGTTCGAGCTCGTCACCGCGGAAACCGCCGCGCGGGAGTTCGGGGAGCTGATCTCCCCCCTGGTCGAGACCCCGGAGCTGCTGGTCCCCACCGGACTGGACGAGGACCTCAGGGTGGCGGTCCGTCATGCCGTCCGCAACACGATCTCCCTGCTGGTCACCAGGTTCGCCATGAGCCCCGAGCACGCCTATGCCTATCTCTCGGCGGCTGCAGACGTGAATATCTCCCAGGTCGTGGACCTGGTGACCGGCGCCCATGTGCGCATCCGCAAGTCGGACTTCGAAAGGGTGAGCCGATGACCGCCGCCTTCTGCACGCAACCACTGCCCGGGGTGCCGTACGCACCCGAGGTCCCCGTGTTCGGGGGAGCGGCGGACGACGAGCTCATGCTCCGCTTCTGGGCCTACGAGGCGGCCCTGATGGGCAACGACGTCGCCGCGATGGAGGAGCTCTTCGCCGATGACCCCGGGACGTTGCGCGGCGATGCGGCCGGGCTGCTCGTGGGCCATGACCGGATCAGCGCCTTTCGCGGCAACCGCGGCGGCGCGCCACGGCGCACGGTTCGCGAGGTGCACCGCCGTGATCTCGCCCCGGACGCGGCGCTGCTGATCGCCATCACGCGTCCCGCCAAGGGCGGGCGCGGCCAGCAGACCCAGGTCTGGCAGCGTTCCGGCGGGATCTGGCGGGTCACCGCCGCGCACGTGGCGATCCCCGCCGCCCCGCTGGACACCCGGATATGGCGCCTCGTGGGCGACCCCCTGGTTCCCACGAACCCGGCCGTGCCCGACGACGGATCCGGTGAATTACCACACCTGGCGGATGAAGCTCCACTCGCCGGGAGGACCGTGGCCGTCAAGGACCTCTTCGCCGTCGCCGGTCAGCGGATCGGCGCGGGTTCACCGGCGTGGCTCGAGGAGGCGGAGGCAGAACCGGCGCACGCCGCCGCGGTGGAGGCCCTCCTGGACGCGGGCGCGCAGGTGAAGGGCATCGCCCGCACCGACGAGTTCGCCTATTCGCTGGCGGGCACCAATACCCACTACGGGACACCGCCCAATCCCGAGGCGCCCTACCGGATCTCCGGCGGATCCTCGTCGGGCTCTGCATCCGCCGTGTCATCAGGGCATGCGGATATCGGGCTGGGGACGGACACGGGAGGATCGATCCGGGTGCCCTCCGCCTACCAGGGGCTGTGGGGACTGCGCACCACGCACGGCATGATCTCCAGGGAGGGACTGCTTCCCCTGGCCCAGTCCTTCGACACGGTGGGGTGGATGACCCGTGGGCCCGAGCTGCTGACCGAGGTCACCCGGGTCATGGCGGCCCGGGCGCTGGACGAGGCCTATTCCGGGCCGGTCGAGGCCGCGGCCGCCGGGCCGCTGGTCGTGTTCGACGGCATGCTGGCACTGGCCGACGACGACGTCGCCGTGGCCGTGCGCGAGGCCGCCCGGGAAGCCGGCGCGATCGAGGAGACCGGAGTGCGGCCGGAAGAGGCCCAGACGCTGCGGAAGGTCCTGCAGGCCGTGCAGGCGGGGGAGGCCTGGGCCAATCACGGCGCCTGGGTCTCCCAGCACTGGGACCGGCTCGCGCCCGACGTCTCGGGACGCTTCCAGGCGGCCAGTGAGCGGAGGGCCGACGAGCTGCGGGAAGCCGGGGCGCGGGCGAAGGCCCTCAAACAGCACCTGAGGGAACTCATCGGCGACCGGGTGGTGGTGATCCCCTCGGCCTCCTCCGTCGCACCCATGAGCACGGAGGCGGCTGCGGGCGGCCCGGTGATCGAAGCCGCCCGGGCGGCGACCATGGCGCTCACCAGCCTGGCCGGGCTGGCGGGACTTCCCGCGGTCTCCGTCCCCCTGGCCACGGAGGCGGGGCTTCCCGCGGGCATGTGCCTGATCGGACCGCCCGGCTCCGACCTGGCCCTCGTGCGGCGTGCCGCCTCCATCCGGGGGTGACAGGCGTTGCGGTAAACCCCGATAGCGCAGGATCCGGTCGTCCTACGAAGCGCGACTAGCACGAGTTTCCGCTCTGACTAGCTGAAATGCTGGTTTCGCGTGGATGGGCCCTTGAAACACGGCGGTTACCTCCAGGCAATCGCCGTGAACGCATCGGCCCATACCGTGAAACGCACAGCGGCTGAAACACCTGTTCCAGCTCCGGCAAGCCCCGGCTGCCGCGGCCCCAGAGCCCCGCTCCTGCACCTCCTTCCACTGGAAATCAGCGCCAATGAGCACATCGATTCAGAACGAAGCCCCGCCCGTCTCCCCCGAGGACGAGCGGCTGCCCCTGGGGCGGACGCTCCTCTACGGACTGCAGCACATCCTGACCATGTACGGCGGTGTCGTCTCCGTGCCGCTGATCGTGGGCGGAGCGGCGGGGATGTCCACCGCGGAGGTCGGCCTCCTGGTGGCCTCCGCGCTCTTCGTCTCCGGGGCGGCCACCATGCTGCAGGCATGGGGCATCCCGTTCTTCGGATCGCGCCTTCCGCTGGTACAGGGCATCTCCTTCGCAGCGGTGTCCACCATGACCGCCGTGGTGTCCACCGGCGGAGGCATCCAGGCGGTGTTCGGGGCGATCATCGTCGCCGGGCTGTTCGGACTGGTCATCGCCCCCGTGTTCTCCAGGGTGGTGCGGTTCTTCCCGTCCGTGGTCACGGGCACCATCATCACGGTGATCGGCATCTCCCTGCTGCCGGTGGCCGTGCGCTGGCTGATGGGCAACGACGCCGAAAGCCCCGATTTCGGCTCCGTCGAGTTCATCCTGCTGGGCGGTTTCACCCTGGTGGTGACCCTGATCTGCTCGAGAGTCCCGGCCATCTCCCGGATGGCGGTGCTGGTGGGGATCGTGGTGGGCTCTCTCGCCGCGGTGCCGTTCGGACTGGCCGACTTCTCCGGGGTCCTCGAGGGGAACATCTTCGCCCTGCCCGAACCCCTGGCCTTCGGGATGCCGACCTTCCAGGCCGGTGCGATCATCTCGATGATCATCGTGATCCTGGTGATCATGACCGAGACCACCGCGGACGTGCTGGCGGTCGGCGAGATCGTGGGTACCAAGGTCGACTCACGCCGCGTAGCGGACGGGCTGCGCGCCGACATGCTCGCCTCCACCCTCGCGCCGGTGTTCAACACCTTCCCGGCCACCGCGTTCGCCCAGAACGTCGGGGTGATCGCCATGACCGGCATCAAGTCGCGTTTCGTGGTGGTGGCCGGTGGCGCGATGCTGGTGGTCCTGGGGCTGCTGCCCGTACTGGGCCGGGTGATCGCCTCCGTCCCGTTCCCGGTGCTGGGCGGAGTCGGTATCGTACTCTTCGGCTCCGTCGCCGCCTCCGGCATCCGCACCCTGACCAATATCGACTGGTCCAAGAACTCCAACCAGCTGATCGTGGCCACGTCGATCGCCATGGGCGTGATACCGATCGCCGTTCCGACCTTCTACGACGAGTTCCCGGAGGCCGTGGCAACGGTGTTCGACTCCGGGATCTCGGCGGCGGCGATCACCGCCTTCATCCTCAACATGCTCTTCCACCACGTGATGCCGGCCTCGGCGCACAAGGTCGATGATCGTGCCCTGGGATCGGAGCGGACCGAGAGCGCAGAGACTGGAACAGAACACGCATGAACACGAGGACCGGATCCTGGCCGGAGCCGGCCATAGGGGGCCTTCCGCGCACGATCGTGGCCGAGGCCGCGGTGCTTCCCGGTGGTATCAGTGCCGTCAAGCTGCTGATCGACGGGGACGGGCGCATCGGGTCGGTCACCCCGTCGAACGAGCTGACCGCGGCCGACCGGGCCGAGGCGGACCTGGTGATACCCGCCGGGAGGACCTTGCTCCCCGGCGGCGTGGACACCCATGTGCACCTGAACGAACCGGGGCGCACCCACTGGGAGGGGTTCGCGACCGGTACCCGGGCGGCTGCGGCCGGAGGGATCACCTCCGTGATCGACATGCCGCTGAACTCGATCCCGCCCACGGTCTCCGTCAGGGCGCTGGACGTGAAGCTCGACGCCTCCCTGGGGCAGCTCTCGGTCGACACGGGCTTCTGGGGCGGGGCGATCCCTTCCTCCCTGGGCCGCCTGGAGGAGCTGTGGGAAGCCGGGGCCGCGGGCTTCAAGTGCTTCACCTCGCCCTCGGGGGTGGAGGAGTTCCCCCCTCTCGACGAGGATCAGGTGCTGCGGGCCATGCGGGAGATCGCCGGATTCGGCGGACTGCTGGTCGTGCACGCCGAGGCGCCCCAGCACCTCGTGGACAACCCCCCGCCGTCGTCGAAGTTCGCGGACTTCCTGCTCACCCGGCCGGAACGGGCGGAGGAGGAGGCGATCAGGGCCCTCATCGACGGCGTGCGGGAGACGGGATGCCGCACGCATGTCCTGCACCTCTCGGCGGCCACGGCCCTCGAGCTCATCGCCGACGCCAGGGACGAGGGCCTGCCCCTGACGGTCGAGACCTGCCCGCATTACCTCACGCTCGCGGCCGAGAGCATCCCGGATGCTGCGCCCCAGTTCAAGTGCTGCCCGCCGGTACGCGACTCCGGCAACCGCGAGGCGCTGTGGCAGGCCCTGGGGGAGGGGCTGATCGACATGGTGGTCTCCGATCACTCACCGGCCACCGCGGAGGAGAAGTTCGCGGGCAACGGCGACCTGATGCGGGCATGGGGCGGGATCTCCGGCCTCCAGGTGGGGATGACGGCCACCATCGCCGGCGCGCTCAGCCGCGGATACACCCTCGAGGACGTCTCCCGGTGGACCTCGCGGAATCCCGCCGACCTGGTGGGGCTGCGATACAGGGGCCGCATCGAGCCCGGCGCCTTCGCCGATCTGACCGTCTGGGACCCGTCCCACGCCTGGGCGGTCCACGCCCGGGATCTGCAGCACAAGAACCCGATCAGCGCCTACGACGGTCTGCAGGTCACCGGCGCCCCCGTCCTCACCGTGCTCCGGGGCCAGATCGTCGCCGTCCGCGAGGCCGGCCCCGACGGAGCGGACCATGTCCGGCTGGCGCCGCCGAGCGGCCGGGAGATCCTGCTCGCACACTGACCCACGGCCCCCGGAAACCCGGGCCCATCTCGCAACCCTCAGGAGGGACCCCAATGCACACGCCGATTCAAGCACCCGTGAATCCACCGCACCGTCTCCTCATGGGCCCCGGGCCCATCAACGCCGACCCACGGGTCACACGGGCCATGTCCGCTGCACTGGTGGGACAGTACGACCCCTGGATGACGGAGACCATGAACGAGACGATGGCCCTCTACCGTGATGTCTTCCAGACCGAGAACGAATGGACGTTCTTGATCGATGGCACCTCCAGAGCCGGTATCGAGGCGGCGCTGGTATCCCTGGTCGAGCCCGGTGAGAAGGTCCTGGTCCCGGTCTTCGGGCGGTTCGGCCTGCTCCTGAAGGAGATCGGCGAGCGCATCGGCGCGGATGTGGTCACGATCGAGACCGAGTGGGGCCAGGTCTTCACACCGGAGCAGATCGAACAGGCCATCGTGGCCGAACGTCCCTCGGTTCTCGCCGTGGTCCAAGGGGACACCTCGACCACCATGAACCAGCCGCTGGAGGATCTGGGCGAGATCTGCCGCCGCCACGGCGTGCTGCTCTACACCGATGTGACCGCCTCCGTGGCAGGCAACGAGCTGCGCACGGATGACTGGGGTCTGGACGCGGTCACCGCCGGCCTGCAGAAATGCCTTGCGGGCCCGTCCGGTTCCTCCCCGATCACGTTGTCGGACCGTGCCGTGGAGAAGATCCGCACGCGACGTCACGTCGAGGCCGGGATCGCGGACGGCTCCACCGCCGGCCCGGGGCCCGTCATCCGCTCCAACTACTTCGACCTGGCCCAGATCATGGACTACTGGGGCCCGCAGCGGCTGAACCACCACACGGAGGCCACCTCCATGCTCTACGGTGCCCGCGAATGCGCGCGCCTTCTGACCCAGGAGGGAATGGACAGGGCGGTGGCCCGGCACGCGCTGCACGGCCACGCGATGGCCTCGGGCCTCGCGGCGCTGGGGCTGGAGCTCTTCGGGGACCAGGAGCACCGGATGAACAACGTGGTGGCCGTTCTCATCCCCGAGGGAATCAACGGGGATGCCGTCCGGGCATCGATCCTCTCCGACTACGGCATCGAGATCGGCACCTCGTTCGGGCCGTTGCACGGCCGGGTCTGGCGCATCGGGACCATGGGATACAACGCTCGGCGGGACGCGGTGATGACCACCCTGTCCGTGATGGAGTCCGTCCTGAGGGCCGCCGGGGTGTCCGTGGTGGCCGGGGCGGGTACGGCTACCGCGCTCGAGCACTATCAGGACGCGGCATGAGCCCGGAGAAATCCTTCCCCCCGCCCTCCGGTGCGCGCCCCGACGCCCAGGAGGTGATGGATCGCTGCGATGAGCTGGCCGCCATCTCCTTCCTGCGCCACGGCATCGAGCGGACCTACCTGACCCCGGAGCACGCCAAGCACAACGCACTGGCCGCGGAGTGGATGAAGGAAGCCGGCATGCAGGTGCGGGTGGATCCCGCGGGGACGCTGATCGGACGGATGGAGGGCTCGGAGCCGGGGCTGCCGGCGGTGGTCATCGCCTCCCACCTGGACACCGTGCCCAACGCCGGGCGCTACGACGGCATCCTCGGCGTGCTCAGCGGCATCGCCGTGGCCCGGCGGCTCAGGGACCGTGCCGGAGAGCTGCCGTTCGCCGTCGAGGTGTGCGCCTACGGGGACGAGGAAGGGGTGCGTTTCGGGGCCACCTTGCTCGGCTCCCGCGCCATGGCGGGCAGCTGGAACGAAGGGTGGATGGACCTGGAGGACGAGCACGGCGTCACCCTGGAACAGGCGTTCCGCGACTTCGGCCTGGACCCCTCACAGGTGGCGACGGCGGCCAAGCGCGCCGAGGACGTGGTGGCCTATCTGGAGATCCACATCGAGCAGGGCCCGTTCCTGGAGGCGGCCGATCAGAGCCTCGGCGTGGTGACCGCGATCGCCGGAGCCCGCCGGCTCGCCCTGCAGATCCACGGCGACGCCCGCCATGCGGGGGGCACACCGTACGCCCGGCGCAAGGACGCCCTGGTGGGGGCGGCCATCGCGGTCCAGGCCATCGAGCGGATCGGCCGGGAGACCGGTGTGATCGCCACGGTGGGCCAGCTGGAGGCCCACCCGGGCGCGGTCAACGTGGTACCCGGGCGGGTGGACTTCTCCCTGGACCTGCGCGCCGCGGACGACGCCCTGCAGGCTCGCACCTGGACCAGGATCCTGCAGGAGATCGAGTCGACCTGCGCCTCCCGCGGGCTGACCCTGACCTGGGAGCAGATCCACTCCGCCCCGACCGTCACGTGCGCGCCCTGGGTCATGGACGCGGTCGTGGACGGCATCGCGGCCACCGGGGACGATGCCCCCATGCGCCTGTGGTCGCGAGCCGGGCACGACGCCATGGCCATGGCCGCCGTGACGGACATCGGGATGATCTTCGTCCGCTGCGAGGACGGGATCAGCCACCACCCGAACGAGTCGGTTCTGGTGGAGGACGTCGCCGCCGGCCTGGATGCGCTGGAGGCCACCGTGTGGTCCCTGGCCGAGCGGGTTCGTGCCGGGAGAGCACCGGCGGACGGCCGGCCATGAAACAGCAGATCGCGGACCGCATCACCGCCGGGTACGCGCGGCTGACACCGCAGGAGCAGCGTGCGGCCGACGTCGTCCTGGCCCACCTGGACGACCTCGCCGTGTACTCCTCCGCCGAGCTGGCCGAGGTCGCCGGGGTGTCCCGGGCGACGTTCTCCCGGCTGTACCGCCATCTGGGCTTCGAATCATCCAGCGAGGTCAAGGAACTGGCGCGGATGCGCCGCTACCAGGGCGTCCCGGTGCCGGCCGCCGTAGCCGCAGGAACCGAAGCCGGCGCCACCGAGCACGTGGCCGACGAGCGCCGCAATCTGGAGGCGGTCTTCACCCCGGAGCGCACGGATCGTCTGGAGGAGGCCGCCCAGGCGATTCTGCGTGCCCGGCAGATCCTCGTGATCGGCTGGCGCAATTCCTATCCGGTCGCGCTGCACCTGCGTACGCAGCTGCAGCAGGCCCGGCCCGGCGTCCGCATGGCACCGGCACCCGGTCAGACCCTGAGCGAGGAGCTCATGGACGTGGGACCGGAGGACCTGGTGGTGGCAGTGGGGTTCCGCCGTCGTCCCCGGGTATTCGAGGCGGCACTGCACGGATGCGGGCTGGCCGGGGTACCCGTGCTGCTGATCGCCGACGGCACCGCCCGCGCACTGGCGGGCTCGGTACGGTACTGGCTGGAATGCCCCGTCGACCGGGCCGGTGCCTTCGACTCCTATGCCACGGCGTTCTCGCTGGTGGCCTGGCTGGCTGATGCCGTACTGCGTGACGGCGGGGAACCCGCGGCGGAGCGCGTGGACCGGGCCACGGAGCTCTTCGAAGCCCTCCAGGAACTCGAACTCCGCTAGGACCTCGGGCAGCGAACCGCCGTCAGAGCATCATCTGCTCGTCGGGGCGGGCGCGCAGCTGCGACTCGACGTAGTCCTCGACCGCCTGCGAGGTGGGGACGTCCTCCCGGAGGCGCTCGGAGAGGAACCAGCGGTGCTCCAGGACCTCGTGGATGATCTCGGCTGGCTCCCGCTTGGCGCGCAGGTCGTCCGGGACCGCGGACATGATCTTGGAGTAGACCTCCTGCATCCACAGCGACCCGGTCATGTCCTCGGGCAGCCCGGGGTAGAGGGCGCGCCCGAACTGGGCGATGTCGGTGAGGATCCGCCGGGCCTGGTTCTCGCGGGCGTTCATCCCCGTGATGTTGTGCAGATGCCTGGAGTGGTGGCCCGGTTCGACCACACGCGGGATCAGGTGGACATGACCCTCGTCGTCGGTGTCCAGGGAGGCTTCCTCCACATCGAACCCCAGATCGTTGAGGTGCTTGACCCGCTCGGCCACGCGCCACTTCTGCTCGTGGGGGAACTCCTCCTCGCCGGTCAGCGCCTCCCACAGCTTCTCGTAGGTCTCCACGATCCGCTCGGACGTGGCGAAAGGATCCACCGGGACGGGGGCGGAGGAGGACATGATCTGCGGCAGCGCCGAAGTCGCGGCCGCGGGTTCGTAATGCGACTTCTCCCCGGTGGTCATGGACGGGTCCAGCGGGGGGCCGTCGTGGGATTCGTCCTCGAACCCTGCCAGCAGATCCATCAACTCTCCCGCCACATTGGTGCGGGCCAGTTCAAGGTCGTAGCTGCGCTGGCCGGAGGTCAGCTGCGGGTGGATCTCGCCCGTCTCGGCGTCGACCAGGCAGGCGGCGAACCGGCCGGCATCGCGCAGGAAGAGGGTGTTGGACAGGGAGACATCTCCCCAGTAGAAGCCCGCCAGATGCAGCTGGACCAGGAGCAGGGCCAGGGCGTCCACCAGCTTGTCGGCGATCACCGCGTCCGGATGCTCCGAGAACAGCACCCGGTAGGGCAGCGAGAAGTCCATGTGCTTGGTCAGCAGGACGGCCGGCAGCTCCTCGCCGTCGGCCGTGTGCCGGTCGGTGACCACCGCGACGGGAACCACGCCCGGGGTGCCGAGCTGACGCAGCCGGCGCAGGAGGTCGTACTCGCGGGCGGCATTGCGTGCCGTGGTCTCCTTGGCCGCCAGCACCCGGTCGCCCACCTGGGCGAAACGCACCACGTGACGGCTGATGCCCCGGGGGTAGGCCACCAGGACGTCGTCGGGCCACTCGGCCAGGGGAACGGACCAGGGCAGATCGAGCAGCTCGGGCTGGGGGAAGCCGGTCTGGATCTTGACCCGGCGTAAGGGCGCGCTCGCCGGCGCCTCCCGGTGGGGGCCCGCAGCCTCGTCCGGGGCGCCGGCGTCCTCGCTCATGGGCGCGGGAACCGCGGGCGCGTCCGCGGTGCGGGAGGTCTCCCAGGGCAACCGGGCCGGGGAGCCTGAGTTCGAGCTCTGCATGATTGATCAGCGTACACGGAAGGGTTCACCCGCCGCCGAGGTGGTTCTCCCTCAATGCCGCGAGCTGCAGGAGGACCTCTCCCATGGCATCCGGGTCGGCCACCCGGAACGGGGCCACCGTGTCCTTGGGGCCGACCTTGATGCCCAGGTCGTCTTCCCGGAGGACCTCCAGGCCATGCTCGTCCGTGACGTCGTCGCCGGCGAAGATCGTGACATCGGGCTCCACGGCCTCGACCAGGGCGGCCACGGCCTCGCCCTTGTCCGAGGTCAGCACGGAGCATTCCATCACCATCGAGCCCGGGGTGATCCGCAGGCCCTCCATGCCGGAGTAGGCGGAGAGCATGGCGGCGAGCGCCTCGTCGGACAGCTCGGGCCGGTGCATGGTGCGGGTATGGAACGCCACCCCTGCGGGCTTCAATTCCGCGGTGGAACCGGGGTAGCGCTCGACCATGGCCGCCGTGGCCTCCTGGGCCTTCTGCAGGAGACCGGCCTGATCCGTGTCGAGTTCGATGCCGGAACTCGCCGCGCCATCGCCCAGCACGCTGAGGTCGTACTCCCCGCCGTGGGATCCGGACAGCAGCATGCGGTGGTCGGGGTCCACGGCGCTGTGCAGGAAGTCCATGGTGCGTCCGGAGATGACCCCCACCCAGGTGTCGTCGAGCCTGGCGAGCCTCTGCAGGGCCTCCTCGGCCCGGGGGACCGCCCGGGAGGCGGCGATGTCGGTGGTGAAATGCGCCAGGGTGCCGTCGAAGTCCAGGGCCACCAGCAGTCTGGGGGCGCCGGCCGCACGTTCCAGAGCCGCCGTGAACCTCTCCTGGAAGGCCGGGTCCTCGGCCGACAGCGCTGCGTTGTCCTGAGTCATCACACCTCCGTACTCGATGAGCCCTCGGCGGGTCCGGTGCTCTCGTCTCCCACGTGAGGATCATCGCCGTCGCCGCGCAGACCCGCAAGGTCCGTGAGGAACTTGTGCTGCCAGTCGTTCACGTCGTGGGTCAGCACCTGGCGCCGCATGGCCCGCATCCGGCGACGGCCCTGGTCCTCGGGCATGTTCTTGGCGTACATGATCAGCTCTTTGAGCTCGTCGATATCGTGCGGGTTGACCAGGATGGCCTGCTTGAGCTGTTCGGCCGCACCCGTGAACTCGGAGAGCACCAGCGCACCGGAGCCGTCGTGCTTGGCCGCCACGTACTCCTTGGCCACCAGGTTCATGCCGTCGCGCAGCGAGGTCACGAGCATGATGTCGGTGGCCAGGTACAGCGCGACCATCTCCGCGAAGGGATAGCCGTGGTGCAGGTACCTGATGGCGGTGTGCTCCATGGTGTCGAACTGGCCGTTGAGCCGGCCCACCGTGCCTTCCACCTGCTCGCGCAGCAGCTTGTAGGAGTCCACGCGCTCCCGCGACGGCGAGGCCACCTGGATCAGGACGTCCTGGCCCACCTCCAGCGACCCATCCTCCAGGAGCTCCCCGTAGGCCTTGATCCTGTGCACGATCCCCTTGGTGTAGTCCAGCCGGTCCACGCCCAGGAACACGGTGTCCGGATTGCCCAGCTCGCGCCGGATCTCCTCGGCCCGTTTCCTGGTCTCAGGCTTGGCGGCCATGCTCCGGATGGCCTCGACGTCGATGGAGATGGGGTAGGAGGCGACCTTCAGCGTCCAGCTGCCGGCGTCCTCCGCGGATGAGGCCGTCTCCTCCGGCGTGTCCGCGGCGGGCTTGTCCGGGTCCACGGCGGGATCGGGCTGCGTGAAGGCCGTCGAGGTGACCTCCGGGCCGACGACGGCCTGACCATGACGGAAGTTCACCCCCATGTAGCGCCTGACGCACCGCATGAAGTTCTGGGCGTCGCCCGGGCGCTGGAAGCCGACCAGATCGGCGCCGGTCAGTCCTTCCAGCACGGAGCGGCGCCACGGCAGCTGGGCGAAGATCTCCAGCGGCGGGAACGGGATGTGGTCGAAGAACCCGATGGTCAGATCCGGGCGCAGCTGCCGCAGCATGCGCGGGACCAGCTGCAGCTGGTAGTCCTGGACCCATACCGTGGCGCTGTCGGCGGCCGTGGCCGCGGCCGCCTCCGCGAAGCGCCGGTTGACCTCCTTGTAGGCGTTCCACCACGTGCGGTGGAACTCCGGGGGAGCGATCACATCGTGGTACAGGGGCCACAGCGTGGCATTCGAGAAGCCTTCGTAGAACCGCTCGACCTCCTGCGCGGAGAGGGGGACGGGTACCAGGTGGAAGACATCGTGGTCGAAGGGGTCCAGGTGCTCGTCGGCGCCACCGGACCAGCCCACCCAGGCGCCGTCGTTGCTGGCCATGACCGGGGCCATCGCGGAGACCAGACCGCCCGGGGAGCGACGCCACGTGCTCGACCCGTCGTCGTCGGTGACGCGATCCACCGGGAGGCGGTTGGAGACCACCACGAAGTCGTACTGGGATCCTTCGGAATGCTGCTGGGTGTCGGACGGGCTCATTACAAACTCCTCGTGCAACCGTGGGCTTGTTCACTGATCAGTCTACTGGCCATATCCTCGGCGAGCCCGTCGGCCCGGGGGATCCGGACGACGGCGCAGCGACGCTGCCGTCTGCGGCGGCGGCAACCACGGTTTCTGGGCACCGCCTGAACGACGAAGACCGATATTCTTCCCCCAGCACCACGCGACCTATGTACTGTGCGCCGCTCGGCCCCGGCCGCCCGGCCCGATCCCCGCAGATTCTTGAAGAGGACTCATGGCGAACAAGACCGACCCCAACGACTTCCGGGCGCAAGCCCGCCAGATCGCGGATAGGCATGCCAGATCGGATGCCCGGCAGCGCAAGCTGCTCATCGGCGGCATCGCCCTGCTGGTGGTCATCGTCCTGGTGATCGCCCTTCTGGTGGTCTGGCAGGTGCGATCCCAGCGCGTGGCGGACTCCGGCCCCGTCCCCTCGAGCTCCAACCAGTACGGCGGCATCGTGATGACCGCTGACGGCATCGAGAAGGACACTTCCGACGTCCAGGAGGTGGATGTCACCAGCGTGCCGTCGGCACCCGAGACCCCGCCGGCCGAACCCGACGCCGATGGTGTCGTGGAGCCGGGCACCGCCGCCGACTCCGGCGATCCGGTGCAGATCGTGGTGTGGCAGGACTTCGACTGCGTGCACTGCGCGGACTTCGAGCACCAGTACGGGGACGAGATCACGGACCTGGTCGACTCCGGTGACGCCACGATCGAGTATCGGACCGTGAACTTCCTGGACAACGCCACCAACTACTCGTCGCGGGCGGCCAACGCGTTCTACGCCGTCGCGGATCAGGCGGGCGTCCAGGAGGCCATGGACTTCCAGCTCGAGCTGTTCGAGCACCAGGGCACCGGGGGCCTGGACGACCAGCAGATCGTCGACATCGCCAGCAACCACGGTGCCGACATCTCCGAGGCCGTGGACTCCGGGGAATGGCGGACCATGGTCAACTACACCACCGCGTTGTCGCAGGCCAACGGGATCGGCGGCACCCCGACCGTGATGATCGACGGCACCGTGTGGGATCAGGAGCAGGGCATCAAGGACGCCGTCGAAGCCGCCCAGGACGGCGAAGGCTGATCCGGCGATGGCGCTGCCGGGCGGACCGCTCCGCCGGCAGCGCCATCGGACGTCCCGCGGATGTGAACCCCGGTAGCCCAGCGGCTATCATGGGCGGGTTCCATATGCGGGACACGCCTCCTTAGCTCAGTTGGTAGAGCAGCTGCCTTGTAAACAGCAGGTCATCGGTTCGAATCCGGTAGGGGGCTCCAGGAACTCCGGAGAAGCCGCCGGAGGCATGACCGGCGAGAAGGCACGGGAAAGGCCGGACCCACGATGGTGGGTCCGGCCTTTTCTTGCCCTCATGGTGCGGCTCTGGCCCCGGCCAGGGCCGGCCGGGGGCGGCGGCTCACTCCTCGGTGATGACCACTTCCGCGGCCTCACGCCGGCCGTAGGTCCACAGCAGGAGCTCCGACGGGTTGCCGCGCACCAGCTTCACGCGCTTGGACCTGCCCTTGCCGCCGCTGATGGATCCGTATCCGGAGGCCACCAGCAGAATCGAATCCTCCTCGTTGCGCAGCAGGGGCTTGCCCAGCAGCTGCAAAGCGCTCCAGAGGTCCTTCTCTTCATCGTGCAGGAGCTGCCGCCGGTGCCACGTCTCCTGGGCCCGGCGGACGTCCTCGTGGTGGACGAAGAACTCCGCGGTGTTCATCCTCTTGTCCACGGGGCCTACGCGGGCAGGGGAGAGCAGTGCCGGCTTCTCGACCTTGGCCACGAGCTCGTTCCACGGCAGGGCGTACAGGGCGCTGTCGCCGGCCTCCGCCCGCTTGCCCAGGAACGGCAGCTTGGGAACCTTCTTGCCCACGACGATGTCCGGCCGCGAGTCGCGTTCCACGAGATGAACGGCCAGATCATGGGTGTTCCAGCCCTCGCAGTGGGTAGGGGCATCCGGGCCCACCCGCCGCAACAGGGCGGCCAGATGGCGGCGTTCAACGACGGCGAAATTGGTCACGGTTACTCCTCTGCCCGATCAGGGCCGATAGGGGTAGCCAGGACGCGCCGGGGCGTCGTGCCTGGCTCGTGGTCTCCACGTTAGCCCCATCGCCGGATGGACACTAGCCGCGCCCTGTTCGGGGCCGTCCCTAGACCTTGCCCTCCTGGAACTGACTGCGATAGAGATCCCAGTAGGCTCCGCGCTGCTCCAGCAGGGTCTCGTGGTCGCCCTGCTCCACGATGCGGCCCTCGTTCATCACCAGGATCGTGTCCGCATCCCGGATGGTGGACAGTCGGTGGGCGATGACGAACGACGTCCGGCCTTCGCGCAGCGCCGCCATCGCCTTCTGCACGGCGACCTCGGTCCGGGTGTCCACGGAGGACGTGGCCTCGTCCAGGATCAGCAGGGCCGGGGCCGCCAGGAAGGCCCGGGCGATGGTGATGAGCTGGCGCTCGCCCGCGGAGATGTTCCCGCCGTCGTCCTCGATGACCGTCTCGTAGCCGTCCGGCAGGGACCTCACGAAACGATCCACAGAGGTGGCGACGGCGGCGGCCTCGATCTCCTCGTCCGTCGCGTCCAGCCGCCCGTAGCGGATGTTCTCCCGGATGGTGCCCTCGAAGAGCCAGGCGTCCTGGAGCACCATGCCCACGCGGGAGCGCAGCTGCCCGCGGGTCATGGCGGTGATGTCCGTGCCGTCCAGGGTGATCCGGCCGGCGTCGAGCTCGTAGAAGCGCATCACCAGGTTCACCAGCGTGGTCTTGCCGGCGCCCGTGGGCCCGACGATGGCCACCGTGTGGCCCGGGTGCGCCTCGAAGGAGAGTTCCTCGATCAGCGGCACCCCGGGGGTGTAGGAGAAGCTGACGTCCTCGAAGCGCACGCGGCCCTCCGTCTCCGCCGGAAGCTGTGCCACCGCGGGGTCGGGCTCCTGCTCGTCGGCGTCCAGCAGCTCGAAGACCCGTTCGGCGGAGGCCACGCCGGACTGCAGCTGGGTGGCCATCCCCGCCACCTGGGACAGGGGCTGGGTGAACTCGCGCGAGTACTGGATGAAAGCCGTCGCCGCCCCGAGGGTCATCTGGCCGGAGATCACGCGCAGTCCGCCGACGACGGCGATCCCCACGTAGGACAACCAGCTGACGAACTGCATGATCGGCATGATGGTGCCGGAGACGAACTGCGCCTTGAAGGATGCCTCGTACAGGTGGTCGTTGCGCTCGTCGAATGCGTCGGCCATGGACTCCTCCCGGCCGAAGATGGTCACCAGACGGTGCCCGGAGAAGTCCTCCTCGATCTGGCCGTTCAGGGCCCCGGTGGCCGCCCACTGCCGCCCGAAGTGCTTCTGGGCCCGTGACCCCACCACGCCCGCGGCCACGGCGGAGAGGGGCAGCGCGATCAATGCGACCAGCGCGAGCTGCCACGAGAGGATGAACATCATGATCACGATGCCCAGCACCCTCATGGTCGACTCCAGGAGCGACGAGAAGGTCTGCTGCAACGTGGTCTGGACGTTGTCGACGTCGTTGGTCACGCGGGACATGACCTCACCGCGGCGACGGGTGTCGAAATAGCTCAACGGCAGGCGGTGCAGCTTGGTCTCCACGTTCTCGCGCAGGTCCCGGATGATCACCACGGAGATCTTGTTCAGCACCCATCCCTGGGCCCACTGCAGGATCGAGGCCCCCGCGTACATGGCCAGCACCAGGATGATGAGCATGCCGAGGCGATGGAAGTCGATGCCCTGGCCGGGCACCAGGTCCATGGCGGCGAAGACGTCCGCCAGGGAGTCGTTCCCCTCCGCGCGCAGGCCGCTCACCACGTCGGCCTGGGTGGAGTCCGTCGGCAGGTCCCGCTGGAGCACGCCGGCGAACACGACGTCGGTGGCCCGGCCGACGTATTGCGGCGCCAGGACGGCCAGGACCACCGAGACCGTGATGAATGTGGTCACCAGGATCATGCCGAACCTGTGCCCGGCGAAGAGCCCGGCCATCCGGCGGACCGTGGGCCAGAAGTGCTTGGCCTTCTTGCCCGGGGCCACGCCTTCGCCGAGGACCTCGATGTCGTCGTTGCCCTCGAACTCGCCGTCGGGCCCGTCCGGAAGCTCGCGGCGGTCGCCGGCCTCTGCCCCGGTGCTCTGGTCTGGGTGGCTCATGAGCGTGCCTCCGGTGATGGGGTGTTTCCGGCGCGGTCGGTTCCGTGCGCCGAGCTGGCCTCCAGGGGCGAGTCCTCGGGGTTGAGCTGGGACTGCACGATCTCGCGATAGGTGGACGAGCGCTCCAGCAGCTCGTGATGCGTGCCCCGTGCCTGGATCCGGCCGTGCTCGAGCACGAGGATCTGGTCCGCGTCCACCACGGTGGACACGCGCTGGGCCACGATGATCATGGTCGCCTCGGCGGTCACGGGCTTCAGCGCGGTGCGCAGCCGGGCGTCCGTGGCGACGTCCAGGGCCGAGAAGGAGTCGTCGAACAGGTAGACCAGCGGCTTGGCCACCAGGGCCCGGGCGATGCAGAGCCGCTGGCGCTGCCCGCCGGACACGGAGGTGCCGCCCTGGGAGATGTTGCTCTCCAGGGCCTCGGGCATGGCGCGCACGAAGTCCGCGGCCTGGGCGGTCTCGAGGGCGGCCCAGAGCTCGTCGTCGGTGGCCTCCGGATTGCCGAAACGGAGGTTGGAGGCGACCGTCCCGGAGAACAGGTACGGCTTCTGCGGCACTGCCGCCACCCGGCTCACGATCTGCTCGCGCTCCAGGTCGGTCAGGGCGACCCCGTCCAGGAGCACCTGACCCCCGGTGGGATCGTAGAGCCGGGGTACCAGGTTGAGCAGGGTGGACTTGCCGGATCCGGTGGAGCCGATGATCGCAGTGGTGGTGCCGGGGGAGGCCGTGAAGTCGATGCCGGCCAGGACGGGTTTCTCCGCCCCCGGGTAGCGGTAGCTCAGGTCCCGGAACTCCACGACGCCCCGTGCGTGCTCCGGGGTCACCGGAGCCGTGGGCTCGTGCAGGGTGGTCCGGGTCTTGAGGACCTCCCCGATGCGCTCGGCCGACACGATCGCCCGCGGGGCCATCATGAGCATGAACACGCCCATCATGACGGCCATCAGGATCTGCAGCAGGTACTGGATGAAAGCGGTCATCCCGCCGACCTCCAGCTGGCCGGCCTCGATGCGCTGGGCCCCGAACCAGACCACGGCCGCGGTGGCCAGGTGCAGGATCATCATGATCAGGGGGAACATCAGCACGAACAGCTCGCCGATGCGCAGCGAGATGCCGGCCAGGGCGTCGTTCGAGGTGGCGAAGCGCTTCTTCTCGTAGTCCTCCCGTACGAAGGCGCGGACGACGCGCAGGCCGACCACCTGCTCACGCAGCACCCCGTTGATGTCGTCGATCCGGGCCTGCATCTTGCGGAACATGGGCATCAGGCGCACTACGATCACGCCGATCAGCGCGGCCAGGAGGGGGACGGAGACCCATAGCAGCCAGGACAGTCCGGGGTCCTCCCGCACGGCCATGATGATGCCGCCGACGCTCATCAAGGGGGCGGCCACCATGAGGTTCAGGCCCATGAGGACCAGCATCTGCACCTGCTGGACGTCGTTGGTGCCGCGGGTGATCAGCGAGGGCGCCCCGAACTTCTCGACCTCGAGGTCGGAGAAGCCGGCCACCGAGCGCTGGACGGCGCGGCGGAGATCGCGGCCGGTGCCCATGGCGGCTCGTGCACCGCAGTAGACGGCGGAGATCGCGGCCATCGCCTGCAGCAGGGTGACACCGAGCATGAGCATGCCGGTGGTGGCGATGACCTCCGTGTTCCCGCGGGCGATGCCCTGGTCGATGATCCGGGCGTTGAGCGCGGGCAGCACCAGGATGGCCAACGACGCGACGAGCTGCAGGGCCACGACGGCGACGACCCACGGCAGGTACCTGCCGGTATAGGTGCGGATGAGGCGTAGCAGCACAACTGACTCCGGAATTCTGGGAACGACGCTCACGGTATGGCGACGAGCGGACAGAACCTGACCGCAAGTGACAACAAGTGGAGGAGAGTCGCTGACTGCGCAGGTGATATTGGAAGATGCTTGAAGCGGTAGAACTCTACGCCTTGAGCGGTACGAGTGCATTGCAGGCTGTCGGTACCCGCCCAGGGGCCCGGTGGCGGCAGAATGAGAGGATGCCGGAACAGGAGAGGGGCTCAATGTTTGCCGAGGAACGTCAGGCGGAGATCGCGCGGCTCGTGGGAGCAACCCGCCGGGTCAGCGGTGCGGATCTGGCGCGGCGTTTCGCGGTGACGATGGAGACCATCAGGCGCGATCTGGCCGCCCTGGAATCCGAAGGCGTCCTGCGCCGTGTTCACGGCGGCGCGGTGTCCCTGGCGCGCACGGACTCGGTCGAGCAGTCGCTGGACACCCGGGAGACGCTCAAGACCCCCGCCAAGCGGCGCATCGCCGCGGCGGCGCTGGAGTACCTCGAGTTCATGGAGGCGACGAGCGTCGCGCTCGACGCCGGGTCCACCGTCGAGACCCTGGCCGACGCCCTGGCCAGTCGGCAGGCGAATCCAGCGGACCAGCAGCTCCTGGTGATGACCCACGCCCTGCACGTCGCGGGTCGTCTGGCGGACCAGCCGGAGATCCTGCTCGAACTGGTGGGCGGTCGTGTGCGCACCCTGACCTGGGCCGCCTCCGGAGTGTTCACGGCCGAGCAGTACTCCCGCTACCGTTGCGACATCGCCTTCCTGGGCTGCAACGGCGTGGCGGCGGGCTTCGGTTTCTCCACGCCCGAGCTTCCGGAGGCGGCTGTGAAAACGGCGATCGTCAACTCGGCCCGCAAGGTGGTGGTGCTCTGCGACGCCGAGAAGCACGATCACGAGAACTTCGCCCGCTTCGCCACCTTCGCCCAGGTGGATGTGCTGATCACCGACGCAGCCCCGGCGGGGCGCCTTGCGAGGGCGCTGGAGGACGGCGGGGTCGAGGTGATCGTCGCATGATCAGAGCGGCGTTCCGCGACCGCCGGGGAAGCATGCGACCCGGTACGGTTACGCACAGAGAAGCTGTCTATCCACGAGGTGAGATCTTCGATGCCACTGCCCAGAATCCCGCGCGTCCTGCCGGGCAGCCGTCACCCCCTGGGCCGGAACACCCCGGGGCGCTCCGGCCCCATGACGGCCACGGCGCGCGTGGTCGAGGCCTCGGCCGGGGAGTGGACGGATCGCCTGATCGGCAACCCCGACGGCGGGAACGTGTTCCAGGGGCCGGCGTTCGCCGAGCACAAGGGCGCATTCGGGTGGGACCCGTTGTTCGTCGTCGTCGACACCCCACGGGGCGAGGTCGCCGTGACCGTGCTGAGCAGGACCGTCCCCGGGGTCGGTGCCGTCTGGTATGCGCCCAAGGGGCCTGGCACCACATCGGTGGCCGACACGGTCGACGTGGCCCATGCGATCGGTGAGCTGGCCTCCCGTCACGGGGCGTTCCTGCTCAAGGTCGAGCCGGAGATCGAGGACACCGTGGCCAACCGCGCTGCGCTGACCCACGCGGGGCTCGAGGAGACCTGGAACGTGCAGCCCAACGGCTCCACCGTGATCCTGGACATCACCGAGGACCTCGACACGATCGAGGCGGGCTTCAGCCGGGGGACCCGCTACAACATCCGCAGGGCGCGGAAGGGCGGGGCCGTGGCCAAGGTGGTCCCGGTCGACGAGGAGAACTGCGAGATCTTCCTCGACCTCTTCGCCCAGACCGCCGAAGGGCGGTTCAGCCTGCGCAACCGCGAGTACTACAAATCCATGTGGAAGCGCCATGCCGAGGCCGGGCAGGGATGCTTCGTCTTCGGCTACGCCCCCGAGGCCGGCGCTGAGGCCCCCTCTGGAACTACCCCCGCCCCCGGCGACGACGGTTCCTCGTGGAAGGTGGTGTGCTGCGACTTCGTGATGCTGCTGGGGCATAAGGGCTCCCGCAAGGACGCCGCGTCCCTGCGCAAGCAGCCCGTCCGCGGGGTACCGGCCCTGTCGGTCGTGGAATCCATCCGCTGGCTCAAGGAGCACGGCGCCACCGAGTACGACCTGTGCTCCTCGCCTCCTTCGGACCGGCTGAAGGACACCGACCACCCGTTGTACGGTGTGGGGCAGTTCAAGACCGGTTTCAACGACCACGTCACGGACTTCGTGGGCTGCTGGGACCTCCCGCTGAACAGGCTGAAATACAAGGCCTGGACCGCGGGCGGCGAAGGCGCGCTCTTGCGCGTGCACCTCAAGCGCCACGGCGAGAACTGGTACTGAGATCACCGCACTCCGGTGCGGGCCCGGCCCATCCGATCCAACCTTTCCGAGAATCCGAGAGAGAAGACTTTGCGAGAGTTCACAGCGCGCTTTGCGACGACGCAGGAAGTCGCAGACTGGGATACACACGTCATCGCGAACCCGCGCGGTGGGGACATGCTGCAGTCGGCGTCCTTCGCCGATGTCAAGAAGCACCACGGCTGGCGGCCGGTCCACCTGGTGCATGAGCCCGCGGACGGTTCTCAGGCCGTCTACAGCCTGGTCCTGGAGAAGTCGGTGCCGGCCCTGGGCCGGGTCTGGTACGTGGTGAAGGGGCCGTCCGTGGAGACGGTCAACGACATGGTGGGTTTCGCCCGGGCCATGGAGTCCTTCGTCCGGGACAACGCCAGGAACGTCTTCCTGGTCAAGTACGAGCCCGTCTTCGAAGCCTCCGAGGAGGCCCGGCAGACGTTCGAGGCGGCGGGGCTGGTCCAGTCCTCCATCATCCAGCCGAACGACCACACCGCGCTGCTGGACACCGATCGCGATTCCGAGGCCATCCTCAAGGGGATGCAGAGCAACGGGCGGAACAAGCTGCGCCGCGCCATCCGCGACGAGGCCCGCGTGGAACGAGTGCCGGTCGACGAGGAGGGCATGAAGACCATGTACTCCCTCATGCACACCGTGCGCCAGGGCCAGGCCAACATCACCCTGCGTCCTTACGAATACTACCGCCGGTTCTGGTCCAACTTCGCCCAGGCGGGGCAGGGACGGCTGTACTTCGCCTACGAGGACGGCGAGGCCTCCGTCGGCGCCTTCGTGGTGAACTACGGCAAGCACGGCACGTACAAGGACGGCGGCTCCAAGCCCCGGCGCAAGCAGCCGGGCGACGCCCACCTGGTGCAGTGGACGGCGATCAACGACCTCAAGAACGACTACGGGATCACCGACTACGACCTGTGCGGCACCCCTCCGGCGGATCAGCTCAAGGACAAGGAGCATCCCTTCCACGGGATGGGGATGTTCAAGACCTCCTTCACCAGGAGCGCGATCGACTACGTGGGTGTCTGGGACCAGGAGATCAGCTCGGCGAAGGTCGCGATCTGGAACCGCGCCGCCGAGAAGGTCATGCGCCAGCTCTGGGTGCGTTCCCGCAACGAGCCGTTCTACTGAGCGGGCGCTCGCCCGTCCAGGCGCCGGAAGGTCAGGAACCGCACTGCGTCGGCCAAGGCCGGGCAGAGGCGTTCCCCAGGCGCATGAGCTTCGATGGTGAACTCGGACCTGCGGAAGGAACAGACGTGTTGGTAGTAGAGGTGCGGGTATGAGCCGGGGGCCCACGGAGGCGTCCGGCGGGTTGCAAGCGGTCGCGCGGTCCTTGGACGGCGACCGGCGCTACCCGGTCTCAGGGTGGACCGATCCCGAGCCCGCCTCCCTGCAGCCCTTCGGGCCGGACGCCGATCTGCAGCTGGATGACCGTCTGACCGGGGGGCTGCTCACCCGGCCCGTGCCCACGGAGGCACAGGCGGAACGAGCCCGTGCCCGCCACGACGGCACCCGCACCGAGGTGCTCGCGGCGGCTGCCAATCCCATGAGGGTCCTGACCCCGGAGGAGATCGAACGCGACCGCCTGCGCCGGAAGTCCCCGTCCCAGACGAGGCCGGCGACGGCGGTCGGACGGCGCCGGGCCGCCACCACCACGAGTTCGGTGGTCAGACCCGACACGTCGGCCATGAAGTCGGCTCCGCGCGATCAGAGCTCGTCCACGACGATCCTGCCGGCCGCCTACCCCGCATCGGCGTCGACGAACACCACCTCCCAGCCGCGGTCCAAGCGGGTGCTGCGCTCGCTGATGAAACGCGACACCGGGATGACCGCGCCCATGGCGCTGGTGGACCGGCTCGCGGCCAGCCCCTTCGCGCACCTGCGGCGCCACGCCGACGCCGGGGAGAAGGAGGCCCGGCGGACGCTGAACTTCACCCTCCGCCTGGCCGAGACCATGTTCCACTACGGCGCCGACGCCCTTGAGGTGGAGAACGCGATCGTCGCGGTGTGCGCCACCTACGGGGTCGAGAACATCGAGGTGGACATCACCAACCAGGCGGTGATGATCAACTACGTCCCGGAGACCACGGATACCGCGTCCCGTACGCGGGAGGACATCTTCAGCGACAACAACATGACCAGCCACACCGTGATGCGGGTCGTGCGGTCCTGGACCGACAACTACGCCGGGCTCGCGGACACCCACCAGCTGGTCACGGAGATCATCGAAGGGGACATGTCGCGGGGGGAGGCCAGCTCCCGGCTCCGGGCGATCAACGCGCGGCCCAAGACCTTCCCCAACTGGGTGGTCACCGTGTGCATGATGACTGCGGCGTTCACGATCACCCTGGGCATCGGGGGAGGGGCGGTCGGAGCGGGCATCTCCGCCCTGTCCGGGTTCCTGGTGGCCAGGATCGGGATGTGGATGGGCAAGCGCCGCTACCCGGAGTTCTTCGTCATGGTCGTCTCCAGCTTCGTGATCACGATCCTGGCGATGGCGTTCTACTGGGTCGACTTCGAGATATCCCCTCCGCGCGTGATCGCGGCGGGCCTGATCATGCTCATGCCGACCACGCGCTTCATGTCCACGATGCACGACGCCATCAGCGGGTTCCCCGTCACCGCCGCCGGACGCCTGGTCTCGACGGGGATGGCCTTCGCGGGCATCGTAGCGGGCATCTACGCGGGCATCGTGATGGCGCGGGCGGTCGGGATCACCGCGCTGGACCCGGCCCAGGTCCAGTTCGATCCGCCGGGTTTCCTGGTCAACACGATCTGCATGACCCTGGCAGCGGCCTTGATCGCCATCACCCTGCAGGCCTCGCTCAAGTTCCTGTTCCCGGCGAGCGTCTCGGCCTTCGGCGGCCTGGTGCTGTACCACGCAGCCGGGTACCTGGGGCTCGACGTCCGTCTCCAGGCGGTGTTCGGCGCTGTGACCGCAGGCTGTCTGGCGGCCCTGTACGCGGGCCGCATGCGCATCCCGTCCCTGGTGATCGCCGTTCCCGCCATGACCTTCCTCCTGCCCGGCCTGTCGATCTTCCGCGGCATGTACGCGGTGACGATCGAGGGTCAGACGACCGGAGACGGGGTGGTCTCGCTGGTGACCGCGATGACCACCATCCTGACCATGGCCGCCGGCCTGGTCCTGGGGCAGTACCTCACCCGCCCGCTCATGAAGCAGGAGTACCGGGTGGGCCTTGGCCGCAACCGGCGGCGCTGAGCCGACAGGCCGGGCGCACGGGCCGGACCAGTGCCCGAGCCCCCGGCCTGGTGCCGGAGGGCCGGGACTGCCCGATTCAGATCTGCCCGATAGGGGTGCGCTTCTCGGCCTGGAAGACCTCTTCCGTACGGCCCTGCGCCCAGTACCCGGAGATCGAGACCTGGTCCCGGCTCAGTTCGTGCTGGTCGAACAGCACGGGGCGCAGCATCTTGATCGTCTCGCGCTCGCCGTGGGCGAAGACCTGGAGACCTTCCGGCGACCCCGGCCACCCGGCCGTCTTGACGGCCTCGACGAGCGCCCGGGTGCCAGGGTCCTGGGTGCTGCGGTGGCACCAGCGGAGCGTCATTCCGGGAGGCACGGGAACCTCCTGCTCGTGCTCAGGGCCCTCGACCTCGAGGATCACCTCGCCGACGGCGTGGGCGGGCAGCGTCTCCAGGTTCGCGGCGATCGCCGGGATGGCGGTGTCGTCGCCCACGAACA
The DNA here is from genome assembly GCF_008831305.1 of Kocuria coralli. GTDB lineage: Bacteria > Actinomycetota > Actinomycetes > Actinomycetales > Micrococcaceae > Kocuria > Kocuria coralli. The sequence goes on along the minus strand of NZ_ML708614.1, from coordinate 175,689 downwards.
GGCTCCACGCGGCGTCGTCGCGGGGGATCCAGCGCCCGCCGGGGCCCACGGCGACGATCGTGTCGCCCGGCTGGGCGTTCGCCGCCCAGGGGCCCGCGTAGCCGGTGTCCCCGTGGGTGGCGACGTCGATCCACACCTCCGCGCGATCGAGATCCACCTTGCGCAGGGTCATGTGCCGGGTGACGGGCTGCTGCTCGGGAGGCAGGCTCTCCTTGAGCTCCCAGTAGTCGGGATGCTCGCCGAGGCCGAGGGCGGGGTCGAAGAACACGAGCTTGACGTACTTCTCCGGGGCGGCGATGTCCTCGAAGGACTCCGGCTCACCGATGCCCGCCACCACGCGCACCATGGTCGGCGACAGCTCGAGCCGTTGCCGGACCGTCAGGTTGATCTGGGCCTTCCGGGGCCTGGCCGCCGCCGGCTTGCCGGCTGCGGTGTCGTTGGTCGGACTGACTGGGGAATTAGGCATTGTAGGTGTCACGTAATTCAGCCTACGCGCCAGTCCACCGGTTCGACACCCTGCTCCTCCAGCAGCTCGTTGACCCGCGAGAAGGGCCTCGACCCGAAGAAGCCCTTGGAGGCGGACAGGGGAGAGGGGTGCGCGGATTCGACCCGGGGAGCCCCGCCCAGCCACGGAGCGGTGGAACGGGCGGGCCGGCCCCACAGGAGGCCGACCAACGGCCGACCGCGGGTGGCCAGCGCCTTGATGGCGCATTCCGTCACGGTCTCCCAGCCCTTGCCGTGATGCGACGCGGGCGCGCCCTGGCGGACCGTCAGGCACCTGTTGAGCAGCATGACGCCCTGCCGGGTCCAGGCGCTGAGGTCGCCGTGGGAGGCCGGCGGGATCCCCAGGTCGTCCTGAAGCTCCTGGTAGATGTTCTGCAGCGAACGCGGGAGCGGGCGGACGTCGGGACGCACGGAGAAGGACAGGCCCATCGCATGCCCCGGCGTGGGATAGGGGTCCTGTCCCACCACCAGGACCTTGACCTCCGCCATCGGCTCCTGGAACGCGCGGAAGATCTCCGGCCCCGGAGGGAAGGTCCGGTACCCGGCGGCGTGCTCGGCGCGCAGGAAATCGCCGAGTTCGCGGATCACGCCCTCCACCGGCTGCAGGGCCTCCGCCCAGTCAGGGGCCATGATGTCTGCTAGCTCACCCTTGGTCATGGTGCCCACTCTACGGCGACCGTGCGGGTGCCCCCGGCCGGTGGCAGGCGGTGGCAGGCGGTACGGGGCGGCTGCTGCCCGCGACCCGGGCGATGTTGCCGGACCCCGGCGCCGTCGTCCTAGAGTGGCAGCATGAGCTACGACGCCGTCGAGACCACCTGGACGACCGAGACGACCTCCGCCGGACTGCCGATCGCGCTGGTGACCGGCGCGACGGGCGGTATAGGACGTGCCGTGGTGGAGGACCTGGCCCGGGACCACCGGGTGATCGCGGTGGGCCGGAACACGGGGAAGCTGCGGGAGCTGGCCGAGATCAGCTCGAACGTCCGGCCGGTGGAGGCCGACCTCCTGGATTTCGACGCCCTGCCCCGCCTCGTCGAAGGGCTGGAGGACCTGGACGTCCTGGTGCACGCCGCGGCGATCGCCGATCGGTTCCCCATCGCGGAGGCCACCCCGCAGGCCTGGCGGGCGCAGCTGGAGCTCAACGTCATGGTGCCCGCGGAGATCACCCGGGCCGCATTGCCCGCCCTGCGGGCAGTGCGGGGAACGGTGGTGCTGATCAACTCCGGGGCCGGTTTCACGGCCAGCGGCGGCAATGCGATCTACGCCGCCTCCAAATTCGCGTTGCGTGCTTTCGGCGACGCCCTGCGCCAAGAGGTCGAACCCGACGGCATCCGGGTCTCGTCCGTCCATCCAGGACCCACGGACACCGCGATGCTGCGGGGCATCCGCGAGTCGGCGGGCAAGGAGTACGCGGCGGAGGAGTACATCCAGCCCTCCTCGGTCGCGAGCGCCGTCCGTACGGTCGTGGACGCCACCGACGACGTCCAGCTCACCACCGTGTCCGTCCGCCCGCGGGCCGAGCAGAAGGGCTGAGCGAGATGACCGAGCAGCGGGGCGAACCCGAGGCGGAGGGGGAGCTCGTGGAGGGGGCGGAGGACCGCCCGGGCGCCGAGGCATCACCCGGCCTGGACGACATGGAACGGGCGATCCTCGACATGGAGTCCCGGCGTTTCAAGTACCAGGGTGCCAAGGAGCGCACGATCCGCAGCGAACTCGATATCCCCGTCACTGCCTACTACCAGCGGCTCAACGTCCTGATCGACACCCCGGCGGCCTGCGAGGCCGCCCCGGCCCTCATGCGCCGGCTCCGGGAGCAGCGGGACGTCGTCTCCGGGTAACGAGGCGGCACCGTCACGGCACGGGACTACGGCTGTACCCGCAGTCGGTGGGAGGATGGTGCTCATGAGTCCGTCCCATGAGCCCGACGACGTCGCCGACGAGACCCCGGACGCAGAGTCCGGGGGCACCCCGCCCTGGACCGCCGGGGACTGGTTCGACGACGTTCCCGAAGACGGCACGCGCGCGGGTGCCCACCGCGCCGCGGGTGCCTCCGCGCCGCATGCCACCAGGCAGATCCTGCCCGTGCTGCTGGCGGGAGCGGTCGCGCTGGCGATCGGTGCGGTGGCCTACGTGAGCGGCGACGCCACGGCCGAAGCCGGCCCGGCCGGGGCCACCGCGACCCCGTCGGCCAGCCAGACCTCCGCGTCGCCGCAGGCCACCGAGGAGACCGAGGCGGCCGTGGAGCCCGATGCGACCGTTCAGGTCGGCGTCTACAACGCGGCTCTGGTCGACGGCGCAGCGGGAACGGCGGCCGGGCAGCTCGGCGAGGCGGGCTGGACGGTCGCCTCGATCGACAACTGGGGCGTCGGCGTCAACGAGAGCGTCGTGTACTACGAGGACGAGCGGGAGCAGGCCGAGGCGCTGGCCGAGGAGCTCGGGATCGAGCAGGTGGTGGCCGAGGACGCCGTGTCGTACCCGATCGTCGTCGTCGTGGGCACGGACATCGCAGGCGGCCCCACGGCGGAGCCGGTGACCGTGGAGGAGGCGCCCGCGCCGGCGGCGGCCGCCGAGCAGGCTCCCGCAGAGGTGGCGCCGGTCGAGCCGCCCGTCCAGGACTACGTACCCCCGGCGGAGGATTACCTCCCGCCGGCCCCCGAAGAGGTCGTGCCGGGAGCGGGTGGGGCGGCATGGTGAGCGCATCAGGGAAGGGCGATGCAGCCGAGGTGCGGCGCACCGACGCCGGGCACGGCTGGCCCATCGAGGGCAGCCGGGTCAGGCTGCGGGACTGGACTCCCGGCGACCTGCCGCTGTACGAGTCGTGGATCATGCCGCCCGAACACGGCGGGGAGCACGAGTGGCAGCGCACGGACGGGCCCTTCTACCCGAACTTCACCGCGGAGGGGGCGCAGAACTGGCTCGGCAAGCTGCGGGCCGACGTGCAATCCGGCGACTGGCCCGTGCCGCGCCAGACCGCCGTCATCGCCGACGCGGCCGACGACAGCTTCATCGGCCAGGTCTCCTGGTATCACTGGGAACCGCCCTCGGAGGACGACGGGCAGGGCAGCCGCGTCATGGCGCTGCGCTCGCTGGGGGTCTCGATCTACCCGCCGCGGTACTGGTCCGGGGGCTACGGCACCGAGGCCCTGAAACTGTGGGTGGGCTACCTCTTCGACCACTCCGACTCCCACCGTCTCGACCTGGAGACCTGGAGCGGCAACGCGGGGATGTGCCGGGTGGCCGAGAAGCTCGGTTTCACGGAGGAGGCGCGGATCCGGCGGGCGCGGATGGTCCGCGGCGAGCTCTACGACCGCATGATCTACGGCATCCTGCGCGAGGAGTGGGAGCGGCAGCGCTGAGCCCGCGGTGAACACCCCGGGGCAACGGCGCGGATAGTTTGCACTCACCTGGGCAGAGTGCCAATAATGTCTGTTAGCACTCAGTCGAGTGGACTGCTAAGTGGCCATGCTGCGGCCGCGGAGCGGGCCCCCGGCACGGTGAGTGAACTCAGCTGCATCCGGTGAGAGGCAAGGCTGCGCGGGCCATCCCGTGCGCGTGCCTCGTCCGTCGCGGGCATCGGGTGCAGCGCCCAGTCTGTTGACCGTCCAGGAGGGACGAAACACATGGCAAAGTTGATCGCATTCGATGAAGAGGCCCGTCGCGGCCTCGAGCGCGGCCTGAACACCCTGGCCGACGCCGTCAAGGTCACCCTCGGCCCGCGCGGCCGCAACGTCGTGCTGGAGAAGTCGTGGGGCGCTCCCACCATCACCAACGACGGCGTCTCCATCGCCAAGGAGATCGAGCTCGAGGACCCGTACGAGAAGATCGGCGCCGAGCTCGTCAAGGAGGTCGCCAAGAAGACTGACGACGTCGCCGGTGACGGTACGACCACCGCGACCGTCCTGGCCCAGGCACTGGTCCGCGAGGGCCTGCGCAACGTGGCCGCCGGCGCCGACCCGCTGTCGCTCAAGCGCGGCATCGAGAAGGCCGTCGCCGCGGTGACCGAGGAGCTGCTCGCCTCCGCCAAGGAGGTCGAGACCGAGGACGAGATCGCCGCCACCGCTTCGATCTCCGCCGCCGATCCGGAGATCGGCCGCCTGATCGCCGAGGCCATGGAGAAGGTCGGCAAGGAAGGCGTCATCACCGTCGAGGAGTCCAACACCTTCGGGCTGGACCTCGAGCTGACCGAGGGCATGCGCTTCGACAAGGGCTACCTGTCCGGCTACTTCGTCACCGACGCGGACCGTCAGGAAGTCGTGCTCGAGGACCCCTACGTCCTGATCGTCAACTCGAAGGTCTCCGCCGTCAAGGACCTGGTCCCCGTGCTGGAGAAGGTCATGCAGGCCGGCAAGCCGCTGCTGATCATCGCCGAGGACGTCGAGGGCGAGGCGCTGGCCATGCTGGTGCTCAACAAGATCCGCGGCGCCGTGAAGTCCGTGGCCGTCAAGGCTCCCGGCTTCGGCGACCGCCGTAAGGCCCAGCTGGCCGACATCGCCATCCTGACCGGTGGCCAGGTCATCACCGAGGAGGTCGGCCTCTCCCTGGAGACCGCCACCCTGGACGAGCTGGGCACCGCCCGCAAGGTCGTCGTGACCAAGGACGAGACCACGATCGTCGACGGCGGCGGCTCGGCCGAGGAGATCGAGGGTCGCGTGGCCCAGATCCGCGCCGAGATCGAGAACTCCGACTCGGACTACGACCGCGAGAAGCTGCAGGAGCGCCTGGCCAAGCTGGCCGGCGGCGTGGCCGTCCTCCGGGCCGGTGCCGCGACCGAGGTCGAGCTCAAGGAGCGCAAGCACCGCATCGAGGATGCCGTGCGCAACGCCAAGGCCGCCGTGGAGGAGGGCATCGTCGCCGGTGGTGGCGTGGCCCTGATCCAGGCCGGCAAGACCGCCTTCGAGAAGCTGGAGCTCTCCGGCGACGAGGCCACCGGCGCCAACATCGTCAAGGTCGCCGTCGACGCGCCGCTCAAGCAGATCGCGCTGAACGCGGGCCTCGAGCCGGGCGTCGTCGTGGACAAGGTCCGCGGCCTCGAGAAGGGCTTCGGCCTCAACGCCGCGACCGGTGAGTACGAGGACCTCATGGCCGCGGGCATCAACGACCCGGTCAAGGTGACCCGTTCGGCGCTGCAGAACGCCGGCTCGATCGCCGGTCTGTTCCTGACCACCGAGGCCGTCGTGGCCGACAAGCCCGAGCCCGCGGCCGCCGGTGGCGGCGGCGAGGATCCCATGGGTGGCATGGGCGGCATGATGTGATCCAGCCGCTCGGCTGATCATCGCCGCTCGACCGGCACCGCCCGGTCCGAGCATGCGCGAGGGGCCGTTCGTCCGAGAGGGCGGACGGCCCCTCGTGGTGCGTGGTGCCTCCACCATCCGACATCTGCGAGGCGTGTCCGAGGTTCGTGGGAAAGTGATGCCATGACGATCATCGCAGCAGCTGACGGCTCGGCCCTGGGCAATCCCGGACCCGCGGGGTGGGCCTGGTACATCGACGACGACCGCTGGCACGCGGGGGGCTGGGCCCACGGCACCAACAACATGGGCGAGCTCAAGGCCGTCCTGGACCTGCTGGAGGCCACCGCGGATGTCAGGGAGCCCCTCAAGGTGCTGTGCGACAGCCAGTACGTGATCAACTCCATCACCAAATGGATGCCGGGATGGAAGAAGAAGGGCTGGAAGAAGGCCGACGGCAAGCCCGTGGGCAACGTCGAGCTCATGAAGGCCCTGGACACCGCCATGAAAGGACGGGACGTCAGCTTCGAGTGGGTCAAGGGCCATGCCGGGCACGAGATGAACGAGGCAGCCGACGCCCGCGCCAATGCCGCAGCGCGGGCCTTCCAGGCGGGCGCCCCGGTCGACGCCGGCCCGGGCCTCGGCACCCACGATCCCGACCCCTACGACCCCGCTGAGGAAGCCCGGGACCAGGACCCGGACCTGCTCGTGGCGTTGGGCGCACAGGAGGAGTCACTGGCCCGGGGCTCCACCCCGGAGCAGGAGGTGCTGGGGATGGAGACCCATCGACTGCGCCACGGCCTGCCCGCGGCCCAGGTCCATCCCGGTGCCGTCCTGATCGGAGCCGACGGCCGCCCCGTGGAACCGGACCGGCTCGACCAGGGCGATGCCGACGCGGATATCCACGTGGTCGATGTCCTGCCGCTCGGCCGCAACGCCGTGCTGGTCTCGACCCACGTGGTCGGAGGCCGGGAGGGCAGCGCCGTGACCGTCCACGCAGCGCTGTGGGCCCGCGAGGACTCCCGCAACGAACTCGGGGACTGGCTGCTGCGCCATCACCAGGTGACGGCCGAGGCCTGAGCCGGCGGGACGCCCGTCCAGGCGCCTCCTGCTGCTTTTCCCCGGTGCCGGTTCACCTCGGGCGCCCGCAGCGGCCGGGCGGACGGATCGCCGGTGCCGTCAGGAACGGGGGTCCTGGTCGGTCTCGTCGATGATGTCCGGATCGTCGTCGTCGATCTCCGGGATCGGGGGAAGGCCGTCGTCCGCGGGTGCCGTCTCCGTCGAGGAGGTGTCGGAGCCCCAGGGCTCGGCTGCGCGGGTACCGGGCCGCCCCTCAAGAGCGCCATCGGTCGCATCCACCACGTCCTCCGGGGGTGCGGGCTCCGTGGAGGCTGCGGGGTTCTCCGGGACGCTGCCAGGCGCGGGCACGGGGATCTCCCCCGTGGTCCGCTGGGGCGAGTCGGGAGTGGAGACGCTGGGCAGGGACACCACGAAGGTCGCGCCGCCGCCGGGGGTGTCCTCGAGGGCCACGGTGCCGCCGTGCTGGTCGACCACCGCCGAGACGATGGACAGCCCCAGGCCGGTCCCGCCCGTCTCCCGGGTCCGCGAACTGTCCGCGCGGTAGAAGCGTTCGAAGATCTTCGCCCGGTCGTCTCCCTTGATCCCCGCTCCGTGGTCACGGACCTTGATCTGGGCCATGCGCTCCGGGAGCGAGTCCCCGGAGGCGACTGCGACCCGCTGGTCGTGCGGCGCGCCCGCCACGGAGACCGAGCCGATGAGGATCTCCAGGTCGCTGCCCTGCGGCGTGTAGCGCACTGCGTTGGTCATCAGGTTGGCCAGGACCTGCCGGAGCTTGGCCTCGTCCCCGCGGGTCCGGACCGGAGAAGCGGGGCCGTCGTCGAGGTCGGTCACGGTGATCTTGCGGTCGGGGCTGGAGGCGGCGAAGTCCGCGGCGGTGTCGTGGGCGAGGACCAGGAGGTCGACATCGGAGGTCTTCAGCTCCCGCTTGCTGTCCAGGCGGGCGAGTGAGAGCAGGTCCTCGACCAGCTGCGTCATGCGCGTGGACTCGGACTCGATGCGTCCCATGGCCTGGGCGACCTGCTCCTCGTCGTGCAGCGCACCATGGCGGTAGAGCTCCGAGTAGCCGCGAATCGAGACCAGGGGGGTGCGCAGCTCGTGGGAGGCGTCGGCGACGAACTGCCGGAGTTTGGCCTCGGAGCGGGTTCGGGCGTCGAAGGCGTCCTCGATATGGCCCAGCATCCGGTTCAGGGACATCGAGAGCTGCCCGACCTCGGTCTCCGAGTTGTACCCGGCCATACGCCGGGACAGGTCGCCCTCGGCGATCTTCGCGGCGGTCTGCTCGACCTTCTTCAACGGCTGGAACGCACGGGTGATCAGGACCCAGCCCACCACGAGCGCCGCGATCAGCGTCGCGGCGCCGAAGCTCAGGGTCAGGAGGGCGATCGCGGAGACCAGCCGGTTGGTCTCGCCCAGCGGCTCGGCGACGACCACGCTGTACGGGGTCTTTAACTGGACCCCCGCTGTCACTCGCCAGGATCCGTCGGCGCCGTCGGCGGAGGGGACCGTCATGCCCACCTGGCCGGATTGGGCCACCATCTCCCGGTTGAAACGTGACAGGTCGGGTTCGGCGTCCACGTCCGACGAAGCGCTGTCGGCGGAATTGTTACTGGCATCCATCCTGAGGATCACCTGGCCGTCCTCGGAGAGCAGGTAACCCCGATGGGGCACCGACTCCGTGGGGCTGCCGGTCATCTCGGCCATCAAGGCCGCGGAGATCGAGGGAAGCGACCCTTTCAGGCTTCCATCGATCGAGTTGATCATCGAGTCGCGCAGCACCGAGATCGCCACGAAGCTCGTGACCAGGATGCTGACCGCCAGGAGCATGCCTGTGAGCGCCATCAGCTGCGTGCGCAGGGATGACGCTCTCCAGCGGGCTGCCAGGGTCTCCACGAGGGCTTGACGGTGCCTGTGCCGCGGCTCAGGAGTGCTTGCTGGCCGTGCGCAACAGGTAGCCCACGCCGCGCTTGGTGTGGATCAAGGGCGGGAGGTCGGGGTCGTTGTCGATCTTCCGGCGCAGGTAGGAGATGTAGGACTCCACGATCGAGGCGTCGCCGTTGAAGTCGTACTCCCACACGTGATCCAGGATCTGCGCCTTGGACAGCACCCGGTTCGGGTTGAGCATCAGGTAGCGCAGCAGCTTGAACTCGGTGGGGGAGAGGTCGATCTCGCGTTCGCCGCGGAAGACCTCATGGGCGTCGTCGTCGAGGACCAGGTCGTCCACGCGCAGCCGCGAATCGTCGTGCTCGGCCGGCTGGGTGCGGCGCAGCACGGCTCGGATGCGGGCGACGACCTCGTCCAGGCTGAACGGCTTGGTGACGTAGTCGTCGCCGCCCACGGTCAGGCCCTGGACCTTGTCATCGGTGTCGTCCTTGGCGGTCAGGAAGACGATGGGGAACGACCGGCCCTCGGCGCGCAGCTTGCGGGTGACGGCGAAGCCGTCAAGATCCGGGAGCATGACGTCGAGCACGGCCAGGTCCGGGCTTTCCTGCTCGGCCTTGGCGATGGCGTCGCGGCCGTTGGCGGCGGTGACCACCTCGAACCCGGCGAAACGCAGGGAGGTGGCCAGTAGCTCGAGGATGTTGGGCTCGTCGTCGACGACCAGGAGCTTGGCTTCAGGGGTCTTGGTATTCACGAAATCGATTCTCTCCACGTTTTCTGTGAGCCAACTGTGATGATTCGTTGCCGATACTGTGCGGCGACTCGATGCCCGCTTAGGGTGTTCGCTCCATGGTCATCCCAATGTGCCGTCCGAGTAGCGAAGATAGCAAGCGGCGCAGAGGGATTCGTAGTTCACGTCACCGTCAATGGCGACCTGGTCGCCGGCGAAGACGAAATGGCCGTCCACCTTGCGGGCATTGAACATCGCCTTTCGTCCGCACCGGCAGATGGTCTTGAGCTCCTCCAGGGAATGGGCGAGCTCCAGCAGTCGCGCCGATCCGGGGAAGGACCGGGTGCGGAAGTCGGTGCGGATGCCGTAGGCCAGTACCGGGACCCCGTCCAGCACCGCGATGCGCAGGAGATCCTCCACCTGGGCGGGGGTCAGGAACTGCGCCTCGTCCACGAGCAGGCAGGCGACGGGCGGCAGGTCCAGGTTCCCCACGAGGGCCTCGGGCTCCGTGCCCGAGGCCAGCCGGTGGAAGCGCTGCCGCACGTCGTCCTCGGGGGAGACCAGCAGTTCCACCGTGCGTGAAATCCCCAGTCGTGAGACCACATCGGCGTCGCCCTTGGTATCGGTCCGCGCCTTGGCCAGCAGCACTCTCTGCCCGCGTTCTTCGTAGTTGAAGGCCGCCTGCAGAAGGGCCGTGGACTTTCCGGAGTTCATGGCTCCATGGCGGAAATACAGTTTCGCCACCGGTCAGTTCTCCTCGGATTCTTCAGGGGTATTCTCAGCGGATCCTGCGGTTGCCGGCCCGGATTCCCTTTCCGGGGCGCTCCGCCGGTCCGGGGCAGAGGGCGGCACATTCCCGGCATCGATGATCCGGTACGCATAGCCCTGCTCCGCGAGGAAGCGCTGCCGCTTGGCGGCGAACGTGATGTCCACGGTGTCCCGGGCCACCACGGTGTAGAAGGTGGCCTGCCGGCCGCCGGGGGACGGTCGCAGGAGCCGGCCCAGGCGCTGGGCCTCCTCCTGCCGGGAGCCGAAGGTGCCCGAGACCTGCACGGCCACGGTGGCGGAGGGCAGGTCCACGGAGAAGTTGGCCACCTTCGAGACCACCAGCACGGGTATCTCACCGGCGCGGAACCGGTCGTAGAGGGCCTGCCGCTTCCTGGCGGGCGTCTTGCCGGTCAGCACGGGGGCGTCGAGGAGCTCGCCGAGCTCCTCGAGCTGATCGACGAACTGGCCGATGACCAGGGCCTGTTCGCCGGGGTGCTGGTGCAGGAGCCGCCTGACGACCTGGTTCTTGAGCGGGGAGGACGCCGCCAGCCGGTACCGGTCCGCGTCCTCTGCCGTGGCATAGGCGAGACGGTCGGATTCGGGGAGGTCCACCCTGACCTCCAGGCACTCGGCCGGAGCGATCCAGCCCTGCCCTTCCATCTCCTTCCACGAGGCCTCGTAGCGCTTGGGCCCGATGAGCGAGAAGACCTCGCCCTCCTTCCCGTCCTCACGGACCAGGGTGGCCGTCAGCCCGAGGCGACGGCGGGCCTGGATGTCCGCGGTGCGGCGGAACACGGGGGCGGGGAGCAGATGGACCTCGTCGTAGACGATCAGGCCCCAGTCCTGGCCGTCGAGCAGTTCGAGGTGGGGCCAGAGCTCGCCGCGACGGGTGGCCAGCATCTGGTAGGTGGCGATGGTCACGGGCCGGATCTCCTTGGTCCGTGACGTGTACTCGCCGACCTCGTTCTCGGAGAGGCTGGTGCGGGCCATGAGCTCGTCGCGCCACTGCCGGGCGGCGACCGCCGACGTGCAGAGGATGAGGGCCGTGGTCGAGGAGGAGGCGAGCACCGACGCTCCCACGACGGTCTTCCCGGCACCGCACGGCAGGACCACGGTGCCGGCTCCGGTGGACCAGAAGGCCTCTGCTGCGGCGGCCTGATACGGCCGCAGGGTCCAGGGACGACCGGTCCGCCGGTCGGTCTCCGACAGCGCGATGGGATAGGGCGTGCCGTCCACGTACCCGGCCCGGTCGTCGGCGGGCCAGCCGAGCTTGAGCAGGTTCTGCTTCAGCTCTCCGCGGCTGCTGCCGTGGACCACGGTGGTGCGGGGATCGATGCGCGGTCCCAGCAGCGGGGCGATCTTCTTCGCCCGGGCGATCTCCTCGTAGACCGGGAAGTCGTCGCAGCGCAGTACCAGGCCGTGGACCGGATCCTTTTCGAGGGCCAGGCGTCCCCACCGGGCCATGGTCTCGTCGATGTCCATGAGCAGGGAATGCGGCACGGGGTAACGCGAGTACTCGAGCAGGGTGTCGATCACGGACTCCGCATCGACGCCGGCGGCCCGGGCGTTCCACAGGCCCAGCGGTGTCAGCCGGTAGGTGTGGACGTGTTCCGGTGCTCGTTCGAGGTCGGCGAAGACGGCGAGCTCGCGGCGGGCGGCTTCCGCCCGCTCATGCTCCACCTCGAGCAGGACGGTGCGGTCCGATTGCACCACGATGGGTCCATCAGCCATGCGATGCCTCCAGGTCGGTACGGGCGGTCTCCGCGAGACGGGATGCCACGGTGCGGATGTGCTCGGCGTCCACCTCCGGGCGCGACGAGCGGGGGAGGGGGAACAGGCCGATGAGCTCCTGCGGGCCGCCGCCGAGTTCCCCGATCGGTTCGTGCATCTCATGGGTCGTGACGTCCGTGGAGGGTGCCACGCCCGTCTGCTGAGCGGCCCGCAGAACGGCGGATCGGAGGGGGTCCTTGCGCGCGCCCGGTGCGGGCTTCGCGTCGCGGTGCCTCACGATCAGGACCTCGGGAGCGGCCCTGAGCACCTCGAAACCGCGCAGCGCCGCCGAGCCGGCGATCGCCTCCACGAGGTCCGCCCGCCCCGTCACGACCTGCTCGGCGTCCAGTACCCGCAGGTTGCCGTGCGTGCGGAGGGCTTCATCGAGGAGATGCTCGAGGGCGCCGGGCAGCTCGCCGTCGGTCCGTGCCTCCAGCAGCGACCGCAGCGATGCCGCGTCGTGGCCGGCGTCCAGGGCACGGTGCAGCGAGGCGACGCCGAAGCGGTACGTCGCCGCTGCACCCCGGCCCTCGGGCTCGGCCACCAGCCGGAGGTCTGCGGCGGCCTGCGGGGACAGCGTCCCGTGGGCGACGGCCGTGTAGTCGCTCTGCACGACGACCGTCTCGACCGCCGCGGGGAGCCTGTCCCGCAAGGCCGCGGTGACCGCGGCGGGACCGTCGTCGAGCAGGAGCCGCACGAGGTCGGTGGCGGCCCCCGCACCGGTCAGGCCGAGATCCGCGCATTCCTGGACCAGCGCGGCGCCGTACCGGGCCAGGGCGCCCGCCAGCCGCGGCCGGAGCCACGCCAGGGTGCGGTCCCACCAGGCGGGATCCGGAGCGACGTCCCCCGAGTGCAGCAGGGCGGTCAGCACCGCGCGGCGCAGCGGGGCGGCGTCGGGGACCGAGGTCCGGTCGGTCAACGGCGTGATCACCGAACCGTCGGCACGGTGCCCTCCCACCGAGGCGGGGATCGAGTCCGCGGTCAGCCAGGCGGTCAGCAGGATGCCGTGGGCCGTGGGAACCTCCAGCGCCTCCCAGGGCGCCGTCGTGGGCCGCCAGGCTCCGGACCGGTCGTCCTGTTCGACCAGGCCGCCGAGCTGCGCGTAGCCCAGGAGCCGGTCCGCACGGTCCTGGCCGAGGTCGAGAGCGGCGGCCAGCCGGCGGCGCTCGCGCACCCCGACGCCACCGGCCCGCAGCACCTCGAGGGGCCGCTGCCCCAGTTCGCTCCGCAGTCCGGAGAGGTCGCGGATCAGTTCGGGGACCGCTGCCATCGCCGCATTGTCGCGGACCCGGGGGCTGACGGGCCGGCCGGCGGGTGCCGGAGGATGCGACTCGGTTCCGGCCCACGGGTCGCCGTGATGCAGAGCCAGCCCGAGCTCACGGGGCAGCTCCACATGCCGGGAGTCCACCGCTATCAAGACCTCGCGCGCCAGGAGCCAGTCGATGGGGCGTGCCTCGGGCTGATCCGGCACGGGCTTCCGCCGCGCGTCCCGGATCGAGCCCAGGGGATGCCTGCGGAAATCGGCCAGGACCTCGGCGGGCCGGGGAGGGATGGCGTCCAGGTCGATCGCGGGACCGGAACCCTCCGAGGTCCGGGAGTCGGCTGGGACCACGGCGGACTTCAACGCGCGGAGGACGGCTGCGGGGCGTCCCATTCCGGCAGGGTAGCGCCCGAGGGCCTCGGCCACGCCGGGTGAAAGCACCCAGGGGTGGGCGCCGGACTCACCTGGGCCGGCGGGATGGATCAGTGCGAGAGCCCGGAGGGCGTCGTCGTCGCGGAGGCTCTGGGGACCCAGGAGCACTGCCCGTTCGAGGGAATCCAGCTGGACGCGATTCAAGGACTGGATCGCGTGCTGAAGGGAGACGCGGGCGGTCGCCAGCTCCGCCAGCTCGCCGATCGAGGTGGGGGTGGCCGCCGCCAGGTCGGGCCGAGCCGTCAGGAGCCGTTCGAGCTGCTGCGGGGTGCGGGCCCCGAGATCTGCGAGGAAGGCCGAAGGCAAGGCGCTCAGGCCCGGCGCCTCTGGAGCAGGGTGTGCAGCAGCGAGAGGATCAGGCACAGGAAAGCAGCCGGGAACGCGAAGTACGAGTAGCGCGTGAACCACGGCCACACCTCTCCGCCGCCCGTCGTCCACTTGAGGATCAGCATGGTCACGATGGCGATGCCGGAGGTGATGAAGAGGAACAGGGCGAGCCAGCCCCACGGGTTCAACCCGGAACCGGGTCGCTGAGGGGAGGTGTGCGAGGCGTCGTCGGCCTGTGCCGCGGGGGCTGGGTTGCTGGCAGACATGGCCTACAGAATACAGGCCCGTCCGGGGCACATGCCCGCAGCGGAATACGGAACAACACGGTAAGCTCAGCTGTTTCGCATAGAGTCATTCATGAATCGCGCAGGCCGGCTCGACCGGGGGCCGACGGCCTGTGACGCCAGGACACTGGCGGATCGCACGATACGAACTGAGGTCAGGAAAAGTGCCCACTGGCAAGGTCAAGTGGTTCGACGCCGACAAGGGATTCGGCTTCCTCGCAAGCGACGACGGCGGTGAGGTCTTCCTCCATGCCAGCGCGCTGCCCGCCGGGCTGGATTCCGTGGCCCCCGGCACCCGCATGGAATTCGGAATCGCCGACGGTCGCCGCGGCCCGTCGGCGCTGTCCGCCACGGTGATCGAACGCACTCCGTCGGTGGCCAAGAACACCCGCATGCCGGCTCAGCGGATGGCCGTGATCAACGAGGATCTCATCAGGCTGCTCGACGACATCTCGGGTGGGCTGCAGCGCGGCAAGTACCCGGACCGTGCGCATGGCAAGAAGATCGCCACGATCCTGCGCACCGTGGCGGACAACCTGGACGTGTGAGGCGTTTCCCATGTCAGAGAGCACAGAGCCAGAGAGCACGAAGGATGTGACCGACGTCCGGCCCGAGGGCGCGTCCGTCCCGGCCGGGACCGCCGCGTCCTCCAAGGCCGACGGGGTCACTCCTCCGGCACCTGCACGCCGTCGCAAGCCGGTGCTCGACCGGAAGCTCGCCGAGGCCCGGGAGTTCGCGCTGTCCGCGCTGAAGGAGCTGGCCGACCCCGAGGAGATCGGGGAGGGCCATCGCGTCGTGGCCGACGACGAGCGCCTGGTCACCCACTACTTCACCTCGAACCGACGCGGCTACCTGGACTGGGAGTGGTACGTGACCATTGCCCGTGCCCCGCGGCAGTCCGTACCGACCGTGTGCGAGTCGGGCCTGCTGCCGGCCGAGGGCGCCCTCCTCGCCCCGCACTGGGTGCCCTGGTCCGACCGGCTCAGCGACGACGAGAGACATGCGGACGCCGAGGACGGCGCTGAGACGGACGGCGCGGAAACAGACGGCGCGGAAACAGACGCGGGGACAGACAGCGAGGCCGAAGCGGAGGCCGGTGCCGCGGACGGGGCTCCGGCGGACCCTGCAGGGGACGGCGGCGTTGACGGCACCGCGGGCGCTGACGACCAGACCGCCTAGGTGGCCGCAACGTCGTCGGGAGCTTTCCGGTCGTTCCGATACCCGAACTACCGCCGGTGGTACACGGGCGCGGTCGTGTCCAACGTGGGCACGTGGATGCAGCGGACGGCCCAGTCGTGGCTGGTGTTCGCCGAGCTGACCGACCAGGACACCCGCGCGATGGGCGTGGTCATGGCCCTGCAGTTCGCACCGCAGATGGTGCTGGCCCCGTATGCGGGAGTGATCGTCGACCGCTCCGACCGGCGCCAGCTGCTCGTGGTGACCCAGGCGGTCATGGCCGCCCTGGCCCTGATCCTCGGCCTGCTGATCGTGACCGGCCTGGTCACCCTGGGCCTGGTCATGGTCTTCGCCCTGGCCCTGGGTATGGCGACGACCTTCGATGCCCCCGCCCGCCAGACCTTCGTGAGTCAGCTGGTCGAGGATGAGGACCTCTCCAACGCGGTGGCGCTGAACTCGACCTCCTTCAACCTGGCCCGGCTGGTGGGGCCCGCCGTCGCCGGGTTGCTGGTGGCGGCGGTCGGGTCGGGATGGGTGTTCCTGCTCAACAGCCCCAGCTTCGCGGCCATGCTCGCCGCCCTCTGGTCGCTGGATCGTGCTCGGCTGCGTCCTTCCCCTCGGGCGCCGCGGGGGCGCGGGCAGATCCTGGAGGGGTTCCGTTATGTGGCGGGACGACCGGATCTGCTGGGCGTGCTGCTGACCATCTTCATCATCGGCACCTTCGGCCTGAACTTCGCGGTCTACCTGGCGGCCATGGCCGGTACCGAGTACGGGCAGGGCTCGGAGGCCTTCGGCATCCTGAACTCCGCGCTCGCGCTCGGAACCCTGGCCGGCGCCCTCCTCTCAGCCCAGCGGCCCCGGGCGCGCCTGCGCACGATGTTCCTGGGTGCGGCGGGTTTCGCGCTCTCGACCGTGCTGGCCGCAACCGCCCCCAACGTGGTGATGTTCGCCCTGTGGCTGGTGCCCACGGGCCTGGCCGTGCTCACCGTGACCACGACGGCGAACGCCTACGTCCAGACCACCACCGATCCCGCCATGCGCGGACGGGTGATGAGCCTCTACACCGCGATCTTCATGGGCGGGACCCCGATCGGGGCGCCGCTGGTCGGCTGGATCACGGCCGCCTTCGGGCCCCGCTGGGGCATGGCCCCGGCCGTCGCGGCGGGAGTCGCGGGGCTGGCGATCGGGGCGGCGCTGCTGTGGTGGTACTCGCGGCACCCCGGCGACAGGCCGTCCACGGGCCGGAAGGTGTGAGGACGGAAGCCGCGGGTCAGAGCTGCTCCGCCACCACGTCGATGCAGGCCAGCAAGGCGGAGACGTCATCCGGCTCCACGGCCGTGAACGTCGCGATACGCAGCTGGTTGCGCCCCAGTTTGCGGTAGGGCTCCACGTCCACGACACCGTGCGCCCGGAGGGCCGCGCTGATGGCCGCCGCGTCGACGTCGTCGTGGAAATCGACGGTGGTCACCACGGTCGACCGGTCCTCGGGACGGGTGACGAAAGGAGTGGCCAGGTCGCTGGCCTCCGCCCACGTGTAGACGCGGTCCGAGGAATCCTTGGTGCGGGCCGCTGCCCACGCCATACCGCCCTGCTCGTTGAGCCAGCGGACCTGGTCGTCGAGCATGACCAGCCCCGCCAGGCCCGGCGTGTTGTAGGTCTGGTTCTTGCGGGAGTTCTCCAGGGCCGAGTGCAAGGACAGGAAGTCCGGGATCCAGCGTCCCGAGGCGGAGATCTCCTCGATCCGCTCGATCGCGGCGGGGGAGAAGGCCCCGAACCACAGGCCGCCGTCGGAGGCGAAGTTCTTCTGGGGGGAGAAGTAGTAGACGTCCGTCTCCTGGAGGTCGACGGCGGCCCCTCCGGCGGCCGACGTCGCATCCACGACGACCAGCGGACCGCGGGATCCCGGCACGGCGCGTTCGACGCCGTCGGGGCGGCGCACGGGAGCCATCACACCCGTCGAGGTCTCGTTCTGAGGCCAGGCGTACACGTCCACGCCCTCCTCGGCCAGGACCTGCGTCCGAGTCCCCGGCTCGGCGGTACGGATCGTGGAGGGCGCCAGGAACGGGGCGCCGTCCGTGACCGAGGCGAACTTGGCGCCGAACTCGCCGAAGGCCGCGTGCTGGGCCTTCTCCCGCACCAGGCCGAAGGCCGCGCTGTCCCAGAACGCCGTGGCGCCGCCCATGCCGAGCAGGATCTCGTAACCCTCCGGGAGCTGCAGGAAATCACCCAGCCCCTCTCGGATCCGCCCCACCGCGTCCTTGACGGGGGCCTGCCGATGCGACGTGCCCAGGAGGCCGCGGCCGGCGCGGGCGAGCGCGCCCACCTGATCCTCGCGCACCTTGGAGGGCCCCGAGCCGAACCGGCCGTCGGCGGGCAGCAGGTGATCGGGGATCGAGACGGGTCGCGACACGGAAGGCCTCCAAAGCACGCAGATCTTTGATTCGGTTCACGTCCTGCGCAGTCGTGGATGCACAGCGACGGTGGCCATTGTGCCCCACATACCTTGACAGCCATGCCCGAGAGCCGGAGGATGCCCCGGTCCCGGGGGTGTGACCGACTAGGATGACCTCAGCGATTCAACGATGAAACGCACGCCGGTATGTTCCCGCGCATGCCCGCGCGACCTCTGCCCCACATGCGTCAACCCTCCCGAAGAGTGCAGGAGATGTTCGTGACTGATTTGATCGACACCACTGAGATGTACCTGCGCACCGTGCTCGACCTCGAGGAGGAGGGGATCCCGCCCATGCGCGCCCGCATCGTGGAGCGCCTGGAGCACTCGGGGCCGACGGTCTCCCAGACGGTGTCGCGCATGGAGCGCGACGGCCTGCTGAAGGTCCTGCCCGATCGTCAGATCGCCTTGACCGACGAAGGCCGGGAGGCCGCGGTCAGGGTCATGCGCAAGCACCGGCTGGCCGAGCGGCTGCTGGCCGACGTGATCGGCATGGAGCTGGCCGACGTCCACGACGAGGCCTGCCGCTGGGAGCACGTCATGAGCGAAGAGGTGGAGAAGCGGCTGATGGTGCTCCTCCACGCTCCTGAGATCTCCCCGTACGGAATGCCCATCCCGGGTCTCGCCGGGCTGAGCGCACCGGATGAGGAGGCCGCCAACGCGGCCCTCCTGGCAGCCCCCAAGGGGACCCTGGCTGACCTCCCGCGGCTGCTGACCCTGGTCAAGGACGGGTCCACCGGACCGTTCAAGCTGATCGGCGTCCCCGAAGGGGTCCAGGCCGACGGTTCCTCCGTGCCCGCCCTGGCCGGTGCAGGAGTGCTCACGGGCGCTGCCTTCACCGCTGAGCTCGACGAGGACGGCTGGGTGGTCATCCGCCGTGTCGAAGCCTCCTCGGAGGCCGAAGAGGTCCGGGTCGCCCCGAAGGTGGCCCAGGCCCTGTGCGTTTCGACGGACTGACCCGCACCCGGTCTCGTGACGTTGGAGGCTCCACAGGCCGGACCGACGCATCGATCAGGTGATGTTCAGGTATGAATAGCCCGCTTTAGATCCCTGATTCGTGATCAATGCGCATCGTGGTCCGTGATCTTCCGGAAGGGGCGCCCGGACCACGGCGTAGCGTTCGGGCCACGCGTCAGGCCGCCGTCCATCCTCGGGATGCCAACTCCCGTGCAGCGGCCTGTCATTCGACCCAGCCCGTGAGGATCCGCCATGCCGTCCACGACTCCCTTCCTCGCCCCTGACGTCTCGCCCGCAACGGGATCCTTCCTCCGGCGTTCCTGGCTCCTGGGCGGAGCCGCGGGGATCGGCGCCGTCGGCGCGGCGGCTCTGAGCGCCACGGGCAGTCACGCCGCGCCGGTCGAGTTCCCCGGCTGGGCCACCGTGACCGGCACGATCCCCGACGACGCCGGTTTCGACCGCGAGGCCGCCGAGGCCAACGCCTGGACGTTCTCGTGGTCCACGGACGCCGATGGCACGGTCACGTTCGTGTACGCTGATGGAACGTCCTCGGCATCGGATGCGCCTGCCGGAGAGATATCCGCCTCGGACGCGGGTGCGTATCCGGGCGGGGAGCTGACCGCCCAGTCCACGCCGTCAGCCCTGTGGGCCGCCAACGGTGGTACGGAGGATCCGGGCTCCCCGGCACACGACCGGGGGATCGAGGATCTCGCTGCGGTCGTCTCGGCGCCGTTCGGCGGGGAGCCGGCCGAGGTCTCCGCAGAGTCCGGCCGTGAAGCACCCGCCCCGGCCGCGGCTGTCTCCGACCGGGCCATCCTGGACACCGCCCACCTGGGGCTGGGAGGGGCGTACATCTGGGGCGGCACCGAGTTCATGGCATGGGACTGCTCCGGGTACGTCCAGTGGGTGTACGCGCAGCACGGCATCGAGATCCCCCGGGTGACCTGGGAGCAGTTCGCCGCGGGAACGCCCACCAGCGCGCCGCGGCCCGGGGACCTGGTATCCCAGAACGACGGATCCCATGTGGGCATCTACCTCGGCGGGGACCAGATGATCTCGGCGCTGAACCCCGAGCAGGGCACGATCGTCCACTCCGTGCATGCCATGGACCTGGACGGTTATTACACCTTCCGATGAGGCGCGGCTCGGGCAGCTCCGGAGCAGGCCGGTGAGTCGTCCATGGTCTGGCACGCGGATAGGCTTGAACCATGCCGTCCAGCAACCGACGATCCCCTCAGCCCCCGCACGACTACAGCGCCTCGTCCCGTACGGGAGCCGACCAGGAGTACACCTACCTGGCCATCGGCATGGTGGCCGGGGCCGTTCCCGGCGTGATCGTGGGACTGCTGATGTCGATTCCCCTGGGGCACGCGGCCATGTGGGTCTCGGTCACCGGCGGCGTCGGCATCCTGCTCGGCCTGGTGGCAGCCGCGATGGTCTACCGGCGCAGGAAACGTGACGGCAAGCTGAAGTAGCCGGCACGCCTCAGCGCCCCTCCAGGAGGTAGGGGCCGTCGAGCCCGGTGAAAGCCGGCCAGAAGCGCCGGTCCCTGCGGCGCAGCATGGGAAGGACCTGTCGTCTGACCAGCGGGGCGAGCGCGGCCTCCGCGGTCTCGACAGCGGCGGGGGACAGATCCAGGTAGCGCAGTTCCTCGATCTCCGCCTGCGGTGATGGCCGGGCGCCGTCGTCCGCATCCACGTACTCGGGGGCGACGACGAACACGGTGGAATCGACCCAGGTCTGCGCCTCATTGGCGGCCGGTGCCACGA
Organism: Kocuria coralli; assembly: GCF_008831305.1. Taxonomy (GTDB): domain Bacteria; phylum Actinomycetota; class Actinomycetes; order Actinomycetales; family Micrococcaceae; genus Kocuria; species Kocuria coralli. The sequence goes on along the minus strand of NZ_ML708614.1, from coordinate 155,073 downwards.
AATGCCCCAGCAGCTCCAGGTCGTCGGGTGCGACGGTCAGGCCGACCTCCTCCGCGATCTCGCGAACGGCAGCGGCCTCCGCGGACTCGCCCTCTTCGCGCTTGCCCCCGACCAGCATGAACATCCCGGTATCGCGCTTGCGCACCGTCAGGAGCTTGCCGTCGCGGACGAAGCAGACCCCCACGATGGAGAGCAGGGCGGACCCGTCCGGCACCGCGGCATGTACCGAGGCGCCGAGTGCCAGCTCGTCGATCTCCGTTGCCAGGTTCTCCCGGGCCTGAGCGCCCCAGAGTTCACGAGCCTTCCCGGTCCTGTAGAGCCCGGAGGGGTCCATCGAGCCGAGGACCGACAGCCTGGCGCGGGCGAAGTACGTGTCAGGTACCTCCGCGTACTCCTCACGCACCCGCCGCACGTAGGCCGCGTACTCGGCGGGCGTCCCTCCGAGTACCGCCAGGTCGGCGTCGCTGAGCAGCCCGCCGGCGTCGTCGTCCTCCGACGTCTGGTGGTCGGTCGTCAGCCGGACCAGGCGCCCGACCTCCCGGGTGACCTCCTGGCTGAAGCCCATGACGGGGAGCATCGCCTCGGCCATCAGGGCTGAGGCCTCTTCGTCCCCCGCCTGGCCGAGGTGGACGGCATCGTGGAACCACGCGGCCAGCGTGACCTCCGTCGGGGCCGCTCCCTCCGTGAGGACGTCAAGGGACCTGAGCACCGCGAGCAGGTGCGTCCGGTCGTGGTACCGCCGGTGCTCCTCGCCCCAGGCCTGCAGAAGGACCTCCCGGAGCCTCGCCAGCGCCTCCGTCTCGCCGAACGCCCGGTCCCACCGACGGCGGAGCGCGGTGAGCACCTTGTCGTTGCGCCTGACCGCGGGGATGCGCAGGCCGGAGGCCACGAGCACCCTGACCAGTTCCTTGCCGTCGACGGGAATGGCACCGGCGGCCACGGCGTCGTCGTAGCGCTCGCGCGGAAGGTCGTAGTGGTCCCGATCGAAGGCCCTGCGCGACACACCGATGCGCTGCGCGGCCTCATGGAGCTCGTCCAGCGAGGTGTCCGAGACCAGGTGCGAGAACTCGGTGCCGTGCGCGGGCCAGCGGGGCGGATCGATGTAGACGGGCATGGCCGTCAATCTATCGCGCAGGAGACGGACCTTGACCAGTGCGCCTCCGCAACCCCGTATGATGGTCCGCGTTGCCCCCGTAGCTCAGGGGATAGAGCACGGCTCTCCTAAAGCCGGTGTCGATGGTTCGAATCCATTCGGGGGCACTCTGCATATTCCACGGCCGTGACGTGCTGATGACCGTCCATGCCGCCGATCGACGGTCATCAGCACGTCAACGACGCCGAACCTCGCGGCTAGTCGTCCACGGCGGGTGAATCGGTGGAGAGGGCGCCGAAGACGAGCGTGTCGGTCCATTCGCCCTTGCTCCACCAGTCCTGGCGCAGGTGCCCCTCGAGCTGCATCCCGGCGCGGCGTGCGAGCCGGGCGGAGGCCGCATTGCGGGCATCCATCTGCGCGGCGACCCGGTGGAGTCCGAACCGATCGAACGCCAGCTCGAGCACGGCTCGCACGGCCTCCGTCGCCAGCCCCCGGCCGCCGTGCGCGGGGTCGAGCACCCAGCCGATCTCGGCGAGGCCCCGTTCCGTATCGGTCAGCCAGAGCTGGACGTCCCCGACGACCGTGCCCTCGTGCTCGACGACCAGTGCCAGCGCCCCGCTCGTGTCGTCGAGGCCGGTCTTCGCCATGCGCTCCTCGACGTTCCGTCCGGCGTCGGCTTCGGTCCACGGGTCATCGAGAAGGTACCGGGTGACATCGGGGCGGCTGTAGATCCGCTGCAGCGCGCGTGCATCGGCGTGTTCGTGCAGTCGTAGTCGCAGCCGCCCGGTCTTCAGGGGGAGCGGCAGGAGTGGACCGATCTCGCGGTGGTGATGCACCAGGGCGACCGTGCGCCCTGAGGGAGCGGTGCCGTTGGCAGGCATGTCCTGGACGAAGCCCGATCGATCGAGAACGAGCTGGGAGGCCTGGTTGCCGGGCACGGAGCGGGCCGTGAGTCGGGTGAATCCGCTGCGTCGCGCGAATTCGACCGCCAGAGCGAGTGCCTCCGAGGCTACTCCCCGGCCCCGGTGGTCGGGATGTACCCAGAACCCCACCTCGACCGAGCCCGCCGACGCGCCGAACAGCACCAGGCTGCCCGCGAAGGCGTCGGTCCCGGGGTCGGCGATGGTCAGGACCGCGAGGTCGCCGCGTTCCAGTCCCTCATGTATCTCGCCCTGGATCAGCGTGATCACCGATGCCTCGGTGTATCCGGGTTCCGGCAGGTGCGCGTATTCGCGGACTGCGGGATCGGCTGCACCTGATGCGTAGCCGTTCGCGTCTTCGGGTCGCATGGCGCGCAATGACGCACGACGACGACGGAGCGGGAGGAGCCTGGAATCCAGCATGAACCTAAAACTAACATAGTTCGGATAGGGTGACCGGCATGAGCTACTGGGACCATCGCAAGCCGACCCTCAGATCCCGGGCGGTGGACGTCCACCAGATCGCCGGGGTGGCCGTAGAGCTGCTGGACGAGGGCGGCCTGCGGGCCCTCACGGTGCGAGCGGTGGCGCTGCGCGTGGGTGTCGCCCCGGCGAGCTTGTACTCCCGGGTGACTTCGGTCGACGACCTCTTCGACCTGGCGCTCGACGAGGCCCTGGGGCTGGATGCCGCTATGCGGCGAGCCGGGCGTGAGGCAAGCCTCTATGAGCTGATGCTCGCCTACTACCGGCATCTCGTGGATCACCCCTGGGCGTGCCAGGTCATCGCCATGAGGGCACCCAGGGGGCCGAACTATCTGCGGCTCTCGGAGCGCATGTGCGTCCTGCTCGCCGAGGAGGGTGCCGTCGATCCGCTCGGCGACGCGTACGCCCTGTCGAACTTCGTCATCGGAAGCGCTGCGACGACGCCTATGGCCGGTCACGAGCGGGAAGCGGTCGTCGACGACGGCATCGCCCCGCTGTACGCATCGCTGCATGCGGGGTACCGGGTGGATCCCGAGGCCATCGTCAGCGCGGGGCTGAGGGCACTGCTGGGTCGGTAGCCGGGCGTTCGCGTGCGTACCGGAGACCTCTCCGCCGTGCGGTGCCTGAGATCCCGTGGGCACGGGCTTGCGATCATCGCTGATGCTGAGTCAGGCATTTGCGATTAGCGCAACCACGCTGTTAGATACATCACATGACTCCGCCCGTGGTGACTCCCGATACGGCGGCTTCACGTGCCCGGGAGGCGATTCGCGCCTCCGGTCTGGCCCAGCGGGAGCTGTCGCTCAGGATCGGGCTGGATGAGACGAAACTCTCCAAAGCACTGACCGGTACGCGCCGGTTCACGCCGCACGAGCTCTTCAGCCTGGCCACCCATACCGGGGTGACCGTCTCGTGGCTGCTCACCGGAGCCGACAGCACGGATGCCTCCAGCGCCGCCGCCCCGCTGCAGGTCCACTCCGATCTGCCCGGCAGCGCAACGGATCATGCGGCGCGCAAGCGAAGCATCGTGGAGGCGGCCTGGTGGCTCTTCTCCCAGCGTGGTTATCAGGCGGTCCGCGTGGCGGACATCGCCGCGGCCGCGGGCGTCTCGAATGCGGCGATCCACTATCACTTCGCAGGCAAGAAGGCGGTCTTCCTGGAGACCCTCCACTACACCATCAAGCTGGAGTACGACCGCCAGGTGGCCCTGCTCTCGGAGCTCGCCGAGCCGGTCGCTCAGCTCAAGGGCCTGCTCGGGAGCCAGGTCCCGGCGGACAGGCAGACCCGCGCGGAGTGGTCCATCTGGGCCCAGTTCTGGGGCACGAGCAGCCTGGACGAGGACTGCAGGTCCCTCCATGCCGAGGCCTACCATTGCTGGCACCGGACCGTGACGGCCGTGGTCCTGGACGGACAGCGGCAAGGGGTCTTCATCGAAGGCCCCGCCCGGCCGATGGTGGACTCCCTGATCGGCCTGGTCGACGGGGTCGGGCTGCGAGTGCTCACCGGCCTGATCGATGCCGAGCAGATGACCCGGGTCCTCGAGCATCACGTCGATACCGTGCTGATCCGCCGTCGTGACCACGGGCCGGATGCCACGGAGCGCGACGTCCGCGACGAGCACGACACCTCAGCGTCGAAGGGAGTCTTCCATGACTGACCGGTTCACCACGGGGCGCTGGGCACAGCACTCCCTCGCCCGCCGACAGCTGCTCTCCGGAGCGCTCGTCCTCGGCTCGGTCGGCGCCCTCACGGCATGCGGCAGCCAGACCGCTTTCGAGGTGGACACCTCCGCCCCGCCGTCGTCCGGGGGAGTGCTGCGCGTGGGCCTCACCGGGGGCTCCACGGCGGACACCCTGGACGCCCACATCCCGGTCAACTCCGGGGATTCGGCCCGGGTGATCAACCTGTACGAACCCCTCGTGGAGCGCGACGACGACTACGAGATCGCCTACCGGCTGGCCGAGTCCCTGGAGCCCGACGCCGATGGTTCCGTGTGGACTCTGCGACTGCGGGAGAACCTCCTGTTCTCCGACGGCTCGGACCTGACCGCCGACGACGTGGTCTTCACCTTCGAGCGGGTCACCGACCCCGAGGACCCCAAGACCAATGCGGCCAACCTGGCCATGTTCGAGCGTGCAGTCGCCGTGGACGACCGCACGGTGGAGATCCATCTCTCGGCGCCGAACGCGGTGCTCGACGACGCCCTGGCGCAGTACTCCATGGGCATCGTCCCCCGGGACTACGATCCCGCTGTCCCCGTGGGGGCCGGGCCCTTCCGGCTGAAGTCGTTCTCCGCGGGGATGTCGACGGTGCTGGAGCGCAACCCGCACTACTGGGACCAGGCGCCCCACCTCGACGAGGTGGAACTGCTGAACTTCAACGACACCGACGCGCTGATCAACGCCCTGCTGTCCAGCCAGGTGGACTGCGTGGGGCAGATCCCGCTGGCCCTGGTGGAGGTCATCGAGAGCGACGAGCGCATGGCGGTGCTGAACTCCGCCACCGGCATGTGGCTGCCCTTCACCATGCGCGTCGATGTCGAGCCCTTCGATGACGTCCGCGTCCGCCAGGCCTTCCGGCTCGCGGTGGACCGCCAGCAGATGATCGAGCAGGTGCTCTCCGGATACGGGGACCTGGGCAACGACATGTTCTCCCCCTACGACTCGTCCTATCCGTCGGACTTCCCGCAGCGGGAACAGGACGTCGCCGAGGCGCGACGCCTGCTCGATGAGGCCGGCTACCCGGACGGGATCACCGTGGAGCTGGTGACGGCGCCCATCCAGTCCGGCGTGGTCGAGGCCGCCCAGGTCTTCGCCCAGCAGGCCGCCGACGCCGGGATCACCGTGGAGATCCGCAGGGTGGACACCACGACCTTCTTCGGCGAGCAGTACCTGCAGTGGGACTTCGCCCAGAGCTTCTGGTACACCAGGAACTTCCTGCCCCAGGCGCGCAACTGCGCGACCGCGGACTCCCCCTTCAACGAGACGGGCTGGGTGAACGAGGACTTCACCGCCCTGCTCGACGAGGCCCAGGCCGAGCTCGACGAGACCCGCAGGAACGAGCTGGTCCGCCAGGCGCAGCAGCAGCTGTTCGACGAGGGCGGGTACATCATCTGGGGCTTCGCCAATCAGGTCGACGCCTATCAGCGCTACGTCCTGGGCCTGCAGGAGAACGCCACCGGGCTGCCGCTGTCCGGCTACACATTCCGTCGTGTCTGGCTCGGGGAGGTCTCATGATCGGCAAACTCATCCTCAGACGACTGCTGGTGAGCATATTCATCCTGCTCGCCGTGTCGGTGGTGGTCTTCGCGGCCACGCTGCTGCTGCCCGGTGACCCCGCACGGGCGATCCTCGGCCAGCAGGCCACGGAGGAGCGCATCGCCGCCCTGAACGCGGAGCTGCACCTGGACCGTTCCCCCTTCGAGCGCTATTTCCTGTGGCTCGGCGGGTTGTTCGTCGGGGATTTCGGGACCTCGACGACGACGGGCGGGCCGGTCATCGAGCTGCTGGGGGACCGGATCAGCTCCTCGCTCGTGCTCATGCTGTGCGCCGCCGTGATCGCGGTGCCGGTGGGCATCGCGATCGGCATCTTCTCCGCCCTGCACCGCGGGAAGCGCCGGGACCAGGTGGTGACCTGGTCCACCTTGACCCTGGCGGCACTGCCCGAGTTCGTCATCGGCATCGCCCTGGTGACCCTCTTCGCCACCTCGGTCTTCCGGATCCTGCCGGCGGTCACCATGAGCCCGCCGGGGCAGCAGGTGTGGGAGCTACCGGCTCAGCTGATCCTGCCCACCCTTACGCTGGCCCTCGTGGTCATCCCCTACATCATCCGGATGATGCGGGCCACCATGGCCGAGGTCATGGATTCCGGGTTCGTGGAGATGGCGCGGCTCAAGGGCGTCTCGGAACGCCAGGTGATCTTCCGGCACGCACTGCCGCATGCCATCGGGCCCGTGGCCCAGGTGGTCGCCATCCAGCTGGCCTGGCTGGCCGGAGGCGTCGTCGTGGTCGAGTATCTGTTCCGGTATCCCGGGATCGGGCAGGCGCTGATCGACGCCGTGACCTTCCGGGACGTGCAGGTGGTGCAGGCCATCTCCATCATCATCGCGGCCGTCTACGTCGTGGTGAACCTGCTGGCGGACATCGCCGGCATCCTCGCCAACCCGAAGCTCCGGAGCGCATCATGAGCACCGTGGACCTGAACCCCGGCTCCGTCGGAGACGACCTCAAGGAATCCGCAACACGTCCCTCCCGGCTGGTCGCGCGGATCTGGGCGCAGAAGCAGGGCAAGGTCGGGGTGATCCTGACGGCGTTCATCGTGATCCTCGCATTGGCGGGGCCGTTGCTCGCCCCCCTGGTCACCGGCTACTCGCCCACGGAGTTCGCGGACCGGCCGTTCCAGACGACCGGGATCTTCGGCACCGACAACCTCGGGCGTTCCGTGGCCTCCCGGTTCCTGGCGGGCGGGCTGCTCCTGCTCGCCTATTCGGTACTGGCCACGGCCCTGGGATTGGTGGTCGGCTGCGTGATCGGCATGGTCGCCGGCTATGCCGGGGGGAAGACCGACTCGATCATCATGCGCCTCAACGACGTCGTCCTGGCCTTCCCGCAGCTGGTGCTGGCCCTGCTGGCCATCGTGGTGCTGGGCCCCCAGGGCTGGGTGCTGGTGACCGTGATCGGCCTTACCCATGCGCCGCGCGTGGCCCGCGTGGCCAGGGCCGCGACCCTCGGCGTGACCAGTGAGGACTACATCCGCGCCGCGGAGATGTACGCCATGCCGCGCGCGCGGATCCTGAGCCGGGAGATCTTCCCGAACATCACCGGGCCGCTGTGCGTGGAGGCGGGCCTGCGGCTGACCTACTCCATCGGCGCGATCGCCTCGCTGTCCTTCCTGGGGCTCGGGATGCAGCCGCCCACCGCCGACTGGGGCCTGATGATCAACGAGAACCGCATCGCCCTGAGCATCCAGCCGTGGGGCGTGATCCTGCCGGTCATCGCCATCGCCATCCTGACCATCGGCACGAACCTGCTGGCGGACGCCATCGCCCGGGCCACCGCCTCGACGAATGTGGAGACCTCATGACCTCCTCGACGATGAGCGGCACCGCCACCGCGACCGATACCGCCCTGTGGATGGAGGACCTGCGGGTGGTCACGCACGACGGCACGGAGATCCTGCACGGCGTGAGCCTGACGCTCTTCCGGGGGGAGATCCTGGGCCTGGTCGGGGAGTCCGGATCGGGCAAGACCACCGCGGGCCTGGCCTGCCTGGGCCACTACCGGGCGGGACTGGCCTACGGCTCCGGCAGCATCACCCTGTGCTCCCGCGAGGGCGAGGACGTGCAGCTCCTGGAACTCCCGGAGGAACGGATGCGGCGGCTCCGGGGCAGCCGGGTCGCCTATATCCCGCAGGACCCGGCGCTGAGCCTGAACCCGGCGATCAGGGTGGGGGAGCAGATCCGCGAGGTCCTCGACATCCACGGGTACGGCTCCTCGGACAAGGAGCGCAGCGCCCGGGTGGCCCAGGTGCTCGAGGAGGTCGGGCTGCCGAGCACGCCCGCCTACCAGCGGCGCTGGCCCCATCAGCTCTCGGGCGGGCAGCAGCAGCGCATCGGCATCGCCATGGCATTCGCCATGACCCCCGACGTGCTGATCCTGGACGAGCCCACGACCGGCCTGGACGTCTCCACCCAGTCCCACGTGCTGGACACCATCCGGATGATGACCCAGCAGCACGACGTCGCCAGCCTGTACATCACCCACGACCTCGCCGTGGTGGCGGAACTGGCCGACCGGGTCGCGGTGATGCTGCGCGGTGAACTGGTGGAGGAGGGGCCGGTCGGGCAGCTCCTGGCCGCACCGGAGCACCCGTACACCCGGCGCCTGCTCGAAGCGGTGCCGGACCTGGCGGGGAAGAAGGTGCTGACGGCCACCAACGAGCTGCCCACGGTCTCCCGGACCCCGGGTCTCCCGGCGGAGACCGCCGAGGAGCCGAACAGGTCCCCGCTGCTGACGGTCAGGGATCTGAGGAAGTCCTACGGCAGTACCGAGGTGCTCAAGGGCGTCGAGTTCACGCTGGAGCCCGGCCAGTCCGCCATGGTGCTCGGCGAGTCGGGTTCGGGCAAGACCACCCTGTCCCGGTGCGTGGCCGGGCTGGTGGACGACTACCAGGGCGTCGTGGCCCTGCGCGGCAAGGAGCTGGCGAACTCCACTCGGCAGCGCACCGGGGACCAGCGGCAGGACGTGCAGTACATCTTCCAGTCGCCGTTCTCCTCGCTCAATCCGCGGCGGACGATCGGGCAGTCGCTCACGGTTCCCCTGGAGATGAGCCAGAAGCTGCCGCCCCGTGAGCGGCGGGGTGTGGTCGAGGAGGCCCTCGACTCGGTCCGGCTCAGCCGCAGCTTCTACGACCGGCGCCCCGGGGACCTGTCCGGTGGCGAGCGCCAGCGGGCGGCGATCGCCAGGGCGCTGGTCAATGCGCCGAGCATCCTGGTGTGCGACGAGATCACCTCCGCCCTGGACGTGTCGGTGCAGGCCTCGATCATCGCGCTGCTCAACCACCTGCGCGCCGAGCGCGGGCTGGCGCTGCTGTTCGTCACGCACAACATCACGCTGGCCCGGCACATCGCCGACCAGATCGTGGTGCTCAATCAGGGTGTGATCGTCGACGCCGGGCCGGTGGACGAGGTCCTCGAGCACCCCACGCACGACTACACCCGGCAGCTGCTCAGCAACGTCCCGACGCTGTGAGCGGGTTCGCGGCGCTCAGCGCCCGAACCTGCGCTTGCGCTCCTCGTTGGCGGCGACCGGGTCGAAGTTCTGCAGGCGTTCGCGCATCTTGCGGAAGAAGATCCCGAAGGTCACCGCCATGAGCACGACCAGCAGCACCCAGCGCGTGGAGATCAGGACCGAGGAGAAGGTGACCAGTGCGCCGTTGCCCGCGTCCGCGACGGCCTGCTGGACCACGGCGTTGCCGACCAGGTAGACCACCAGGAAGAGCACCGTCACGATCAGGCCGCTCCACCGCTCGTAGCCGCGTTTGGCGTAGATCACCATGAAGAGCGCCCAGCCCGCCGCCATGACCAGCGGTGCCAGCAGGCCGATGCCCCAGTGGACCGAGGCGTAGAGCTGGGCGCCGTCGTCGCCGATGGTGCGGGCGAACTGCTCGAACCAGGCCTGGTCGTAGCCGATGACCTGCAACTCCGGTACACCGTGGTCCTCGGCGACCATGGCGGAGAACTCGGGCATGATCAGCACGTTCACGTAGAACATCAGCAGCGCCCCGATGACCATGATCACGGCGATCAGGACTCCGGGCTGCCGCTTGACCTTGGTCGGTTCGGGTGCCGGAAGCTCCGTGTTCCTGCGCGCGGGAGCCGCAGCTGCGGATCGCTCGCGGCGGCCCGGCCCGCCGGCCGGTACCTCACCGGCCCTGTCCCCGTATTTCTTGATCTTCTGCGCGCGCGTCAAGCCCATGCGCCCATTATCGCGCAGGCCTCCCGAACCGTTTCCCGGAAGCCGTGGCACCGGCGGCATCGGGGCACCCGAGCGAGTAGGCTGGATCACATCCCGAACGGGATCACCCCGGGCGGGACAGGGCGGGCATCGCGCTCGCATCCAGCGCTTTGGAGGTGCACTGTGGAGTTGTCGATCGGCCTCCCGGAGGGCCTGTTGTTGAGGCTGTCCCACGGGGAACTGACCCTCTTCGAGAACGACTGGAAGACCGTACGGCGCCAGATCGACCTCTCCATCCTCGACGGCGCCCGGATCGCGGACGTGACCTGGTCCCATAAGCTGTGGGCGGCCGTCGTCTCCGTCCCCGAGCGCAATCAGCTCTTCCGCTGGGACGCCTACACGCAGGCCCTCGTCGAGTTCGCCGGTACGGGGGAGTCCGGGCGTCGTGACGGCAAGGTCTCCCATGCGAAGTTCGCCGCGACCAGCGGCAGCATCGAGGACCCGGACGGCCGCATCTGGATCGTGGACCGTGATTCGTCGTCTCTGCGGTACCTGGAATTCGACATGGACAAGGGCGACGGCGATCCCCAGGTGGTCACCCTGGTCGGCCGGCACGGGGCCGGCTGGCAGGACGGCCCCGCCGAGGAGGCCAAGCTGCGCACCCCCGAATCGGTCAACATCCTCTACGACGGCTCCATCGTGATCGCCGATACCGGCAACAACGCGGTTCGGGTCCTGGACAGGGAGACTCAGGAACTGCGCACCGTCCTGGGCGGACCGGAGATCGACGAGGACGAGGCCGACTTCACCGAGAACATCGTGCTGGACCGGCCGCACACGGTCGACGTCGCCGACGGCGAGCTGTGGGTCGTGGACGACAACGGCAGGCACCACGTGGAGGTCGCCCCCGTGTGAGCCCGCCGGTGCCGAGGACCGGCATCGGACCCATGAGGGGATCCGGCCCGGATGGTGTCGGCGTCCCGGCTTAAACTGGGGGGATCATGGATTTCCTCACGGACAACCCCCTGCTCTCGGCCGCGGCGGCCGCTCCCCGGACGGACGGCCCCGGAGGCGAACCCGCTGCCGCAGACCCCGCCGCGCTGCTCGACGGCCTGAACGATCCCCAGCGCCAGGCGGTGGAGCACTCCGGTTCCCCGTTGCTCATCGTGGCGGGGGCGGGCTCCGGCAAGACCCGGGTGCTGACCCACCGTATCGCCTATCTCCTGGCCACCGGGAGAGCGCACCCGGGTGAGATCCTGGCCATCACCTTCACCAACAAGGCGGCCGCGGAGATGCGCGAACGCGTGGTGGACCTGGTGGGTCCGAGCGCCAGGTCCATGACGATCTCCACCTTCCACTCCTTCTGCGTACGGGTGCTGCGGCGCGAGGCCACCTCCATCGGGCTGAAGTCCACGTTCTCGATCTACGACTCCGCGGACTCCCTGCGGGTGATCACCGCCGTCGCCAAGCAGCACGAGCTGGACCCCAAACGATTCGCGCCCAAGGCGATACAGCACGCGATCTCCGGGCTGAAGAACGAGCTGGTCGACGACGAGACGTATCTGAGCCGGGCTTCCGGCGGCGACCCGTGGGAGAGCGCCGTGGCCCAGGTCTACCGCGGTTACACCGAGCGCCTGCGAGCGGCCAACGCCCTGGACTTCGACGACCTCATCGCCCAGACCGTCTACATGCTGCGCGCCTTCCCGGCGATCGCCGAGTACTACCGCCGCCGCTACCGCCATGTGCTGATCGACGAGTACCAGGACACCAACCACGCCCAGTACGCGCTGGTCCGGGAGATCGTGGGCGGGGGCGACGGCGAGCAGGCCCCGGCCGTGCCGCCGGGGGAGCTGACTGTCGTGGGCGACTCCGATCAATCCATCTACGCTTTCCGCGGCGCCGACATCCGCAACATCGTGGACTTCGGGAAGGACTATCCCAGTGCCCGCACGGTGCTGCTGGAACAGAACTACCGTTCCACCCAGACCATCCTCTCGGCCGCCAACGCGGTGATCTCCAAGAACTCGGGACGCCAGGACAAGAGGCTGTGGACCTCCTCCGGGGACGGCGTGCAGATCGTCGGGTACGCGGCGGAGTCCGCGCACGAGGAGGCGCGGTGGATCGTCGAGGAGATCGACCGGCTGCAGGACGAGCACGGCGTCCGCCCCGGCGACGTCGCCGTCTTCTACCGCACCAACGCCCAGTCGCGGTCGCTCGAGGAGATCCTGATGCGCGTCGGCCTGCCCTACCGGGTGGTGGGCGGTACGCGCTTCTACGAGCGCAAGGAGATCAAGGACGCCCTGGCCTACCTGCGGACGTTGATCAACCCCGACGACGAGATCACCGTCCGGCGCATCCTCAACGAGCCCAAACGGGGGATCGGGGACCGGGCCCAGGGTGCGGTCAGCGCGCTCGCGGAGCGGGACCGCCTCTCCTTCATGGCGGCGCTGCGCCGGGCCGATGACGCTCCCGGCATGGCCACCCGGTCGGTCAAGGCGGTCAGGGCCTTCGTGCAGCTGATCGACGACCTGTCCACCGTGGCCGAGGGCAACGGGCCCGCAGCCGTCCTCGAGGCCGTGCTGGAGCAGTCCGGATACCTCGAGGCCCTGAGGACCTCCGATGACCCCCAGGACGAATCACGGGTCGAGAACCTGGCCGAGCTGGTCGCCGTGGTCCGCGAATACGAACGGGAGCACCCCGACGCCGGCCTGCCCGAGTTCCTCGAGCACGTGGCGCTGGTCGCGGATGCGGATCAGATCCCGGACCGTACCGACGACCAGGGCATGGTGACCCTCATGACCCTGCACACCGCCAAGGGACTGGAGTTCCCGGTGGTGTTCCTGACCGGCATGGAGCACGGGATCTTCCCCCATCAGCGCTCCATGACCGACGAGAAGGAGATGCAGGAGGAGCGCCGCCTGGCCTACGTGGGGATCACCCGCGCTCGCCAGCGGCTGTACCTGACCCGTGCGGAGAACCGTCAGCAGTGGGGCCAGTCCCAGTACAACCCGCCCAGCCCCTTCCTGGACGAGATCCCGTCCTCCTTGATCTCCTGGGAGCGCGAGGGCAGTTCTGCTCCCGCCGGCTGGGGTTCGGGGGCCTATGGCTCCGGCGCCTACGGCGGGTCGGGCGTGTACGGCGGGGGTGCCCGGCGCGGCGGTGACTCCGGGTCGTGGTGGGGGGCGGGTGCAGGCTCCTCGGGCGGGTTCCAGCGCATCGGCCAGGGGGCGAACCGGCCTGCCAGGGCCGGGCGCATCGACCAGGAGAAGGAAGTGCTCGCGCTGTCCGTGGGGGAGCAGGTGGACCACAGGACCTTCGGCCGTGGAACCGTGATCCAGCTCGAAGGCTCCGGGGACAAGGTCATCGCCAAGGTGCGGTTCGGCACCGAGGAGAAGCGGCTCCTGGTCCGCTCGGCGCCGCTGTCCAAGGTGAGTTAACGCCCTGGACTCACCGGGCTGGGGGCGTTAATGGGGGCGAACTTCGATGTTAAGATTCCGTGTTTTTCGGTTCCAGACCTTCCCATCATGATGCATGAGGCGCAACGCTATTGCATATCACGCAACATGAGCGGCAAGCTCCGAGCCGATGGGAACCGTTGTGACGCACGTACAAGTAAGCGCCGAGCCTGGCTCCGGTACCACTGAACCCAGCCAGGGTGAGCGGCGGAAGGCCGTCGTCTCCAGCTTCATCGGGAACTTCGTCGAATGGTTCGACTACGGGGCCTACAGCTACCTGGCCGTCACGATCGGCCTCGCCTTCTTCCACGGCGACGTCGAGAACAGTACGTTCATGGCCTTTGTGCTCTTCGCGATGAGCTTCTTGGTTCGTCCGTTTGGCGCATTCTTCTGGGGGTACTGGGGCGACAAGCACGGTCGGACCAGGACTCTCGCGTGGTCGATCCTGCTGATGTCCGGTGCCACCTTCTGCATTGGTATCCTCCCTGGATCCCAGAGCATCGGTATCGCGGCCCCATTGCTGCTGTTGTTGTTCAGGATGGTGCAGGGATTCTCTGCAGCCGGCGAGTACGCCGGTGCCTCCGCTCTGCTCACCGAGTACGCGCCGCGCGAAAAGCGTGGGATCTACGCGGCGGTGGTACCGGGCTCCACAGCGACCGGGCTGCTGATGGGTTCCTTGTTCGCCACCGTTCTCTATGGCACGCTCTCGAACGAGGCGATGGAGGCATGGGGGTGGCGGGTGCCCTTCCTCCTGGCGGCACCGCTCGGGCTCATCGGCCTCTACATCCGCCGGCAGATCGCCGACACCCCCGCCTTCCGGAAAAATCTGGATCGTCGGGAAATGCCAGCCGGCAGGGCCGGAAAACCGGTCTTTCCCTTCAGGCAGCTCATCATCGGCCAGCCCAAACAGTTGCTCCAGGGCTTCGGCATCGTACTGCTCAATGCGGTCGGCTTCTACGTGGTGCTGACCTTCATGCCGACGTATATGTCCGAGCAATTGGGATATGACACGGCCGCAGCGCAGTTCGCCACCACGCTGTCCTTGCTCACCTACATCAGTTTCATCTTCCTGACGGGATTTATCGCGGACAAGATCGGTCGGCGCAACACCCTGATCCTGGCCTCGGCAACATTTATTCTGCTGAGCCTGCCCGCTTTCATGGTCATGAACACGGGGCACTACTGGTTAGCGGTCGTCGTTCTGATCGTGATGGGAGGTTTCCTGTCCTTGAACGACGGTGCCCTGCCGTCGGCGATCTGCGAGCTCTACCCCACGGCCGTGCGCTTCACGGGATTCGCGTTGGTGTTCAACGTGGGCAACGCCTTCTTCGGCGGTCCGATGAGCGCCGTCAACACCTGGCTGATCAACAGCACGGGCAACACCATGTGGCCCGCTTACATCTTGATGGGGGCAGCAGCCATCGCGCTTGGCGCCGTGCTGTGGTCGCGGGACAACTCCAAGCGAGACATCGCCTACTGACTCACCCGATGAGGTCGATCGTCTGGTTGCACCTCTTGAAAACGATGGCATTTCTAACCAAGGAGAGATAATCCATGAGCCTCGTGACTTCCACCGGACTTCCGGCCACCAGAGCGGACATAGATCTCCTGGATCGGACCAAAGTCCTGCACAACGGGGAGAAGGTGCGGTTGACTTTTAGCGACGCGGAGATGAAACGACGTCTTGAGGGGTTGAGAGCGGCCATGGAAGCCCAGGGCATCGATTCCGTCATTCTGAACTCGTACCACAACATCAAGTACTATTCGGATTTTCTCTTCACCTCTTTCGGGCGCAGATACGGGCTGGTGGTCACGGCGGATTCCCTGGTGAGCATTACCGCCAATATCGACGGTGGCATGCCCTGGCGACGTTCTTACGGCGAGAATCTGGTCTACACGGACTGGCAGCGGGACAACTTCTGGCACGCCGTCGCCAAAGTTATCGCCGATGACGGTGTTGATGCGCACCGGATCGGTATCGAAGCCGACTGGATTCCGGTCGTCGACAAAGAGCAGTATCAGGCCACCTTTCCCGCTGCGGAACTCGTCGATGTTTCTGGCACCGCCATGAGTCAGCGCATGATCAAATCGGAGGAGGAGATCGCCGTCATCCGAGAGTCGGCTCGCATCGCCGATATAGGCGGCTATGCGATCCACGATGCCATCGCGGAGGGTGTGCGCGAGTACGAATTGTCGCTGATCGGGACGGAGGCGATGACTCAAGAGATCGCCCGATCTTTCCCCGACTCCGAGATCAGGGACACCTGGGTATGGTTCCAATCCGGTGTCAACACGGACGGCGCGCACAACTGGGCCACCACGCGTCGGCTGCGTAGGGGCGATGTGCTGTCCATGAACTGCTTCGCCATGCCGTCCGGCTACTACACCGCGCTGGAACGCACCATGTTCATGGGGGATCCCGGCAAGAGAGCCAGTGAACTCTGGGAGATCAACCTGGCCGTACACGAAGCGGGGCTGAGCCTGATCAAGCCGGGAGCCCGCTGCGGCGACATCGCCCATGCCCTCAATGAGATCTACGTGAAGCACGGGCTATTCGCCAACCGGTCCTTCGGCTACGGACATTCTTTCGGGGTGATCGGTCACTACTACGGCCGTGAGGGCCGACTGGAGTTGCGCGAGGACGTGGAGACCGTCCTGGAACCGGGGATGGTGGTTTCGATGGAACCCATGATTATGGTCCAGGAAGATGCGCCGGGGGCTGGCGGCTATCGGGAGCACGACATCCTGGTCGTGGGCCAGGATGGAGCCGAGAACATCACCGCTTATCCATATGGGCCGGATTTCAATATCATCGAGCCGTAGAACTCGAGGAGGGCCATGGCAGAAGCGGCTGGTGGAAGACCACGATCGGCTGGCACAGGTATCAGCGGACGCGGTGTCACGTCCCCGGCGGTCTGGGAGGTCTTGCGCATTCTGGGGCGCAACCCGGCCGTTTCGATCACGCAACTGGCGGCGGAGGTCGGTCTGCATAAATCCTCCGTGTCCCGGCTGCTCAGCAGCCTTCGGGAGGAGCAGATCGTTGACTGGGATGAGCGGACCTCCCGCTACCGCCTTGGTCTGGGGCTCCTGGCTCTCGCGGCACCTTTGCTGGCGCAGGCCGATGTCATCGTAGCGGCGCGTCAGGAGCTGGAGTCCCTGGTCGAACGGACCGGGGAGTCCAGCTCCGTTATGGTGTGGAACCACAGTGAGGCGGTGTGCGTAGAGCAGGTCGTCAGCGCGCAGCCAGTCAAGCACAGCTGCGCCCTCGGTGAACGGTTCAATACCGCGGAGTCGGCATCCGTGCAGATGTTCTTGGCTCACTCTGAACAACAGCACGTCCGTGAACTTTTGCGCGACGGGAGGGTGAAACGGGTCGGCTCCGGCCGCGGAGCAGAGTCCGTAGAGAGCTATCTCGGAAGGCTCGCCACCGTTCGGCAGCGCGGCTGGGCGGTCAATGCCTCGGAGACTTCCGAGCAGGAGACCAGCGTGGCCGCGCCCATCTGGGATTCACACGGTTTGTGCGCAGCCCTGATGGTCTCGGCTCCCAGCTACCGGACTTCTACAGCAGTTTTTGAGGAGCACGCGATCGCCGCCGTAGCCGCCGCGGCGCGGGTGAGTCACCGCATGGGCGGCTCACCACCTGACGGGGTCTTGTAGAAGAGGCCGCGGTCGAGCGACCGCTTGCCGTGCAGCGAATCCTCCGCGCTCTCGCGCACACCCTGGCCGGGGGCCGGGGCGACAGTGGAGCTTCAGAGGAAGATCAGCACGAGTGCTGCGGCCGGGGCCGTCCAGCGCAGGAGACGCCCGGTGAGCAGGTGGACGGCCCCCAGCAGCGTCAGGGCGACCAGCGCGGTGACGAAGGCGGGAAGACCACCCGAAACGGCTTGCTGCAGCCCGCCGACCAGGCCGATCAGCAGCCCGCCCCAGGGCACCCGGGTGGCCCAGGGCCGTGGGAGGAAGGTCTCCACCAGCGACTGGCATGCCGCCAGGGCCAGGGAGGTCACCATCGCGAAACCGCAGAGATGGACCAGCCAGCCCGCCGAGGCGAGGATTCCCGCCATCCCGTAGGTGGTGTAGAGCCCGTGCCACATCTGCACGGGCTGCAGGGTCCACTGGCCGACCAGCATGGGCGGCAGGATGACCGCGCAGAGGACCGCGGCGACGCACAGCCACAGGGCGACCGCGACGTGCCGGTGATCATCCGAGACCGACGGTGGCGCGATGGAGCCGCCGAAGACGTTCCGCCGGTGCGCGGAGCGCTTGAGCCCAAGGTAGATCCGCCGCACCGCCAGGCCCCAGATCAGGCCCGCCGCCGCCCAGATCAGGGTCTGCGGCCACAGGGGGAGAAGCCGGCCGGGCGGGTACATCAGATCCGGGATGCCCGCCAGCGGCAGCTGGATGGCGGCCAGCACCGCGCACGCCGCCAGCACGAGGCCCAGGAGCGGGCGCGACGGCCCGGTCCGGCCGCCCGCCCCGGATCCCGCCGCGGGCGCGGAGAGCCCCCGCGCAGAGCCCAGGAGACCGGCCCGGAGCCGGCTTCGCGTACGGCCGCGCTCCGCTCCCGAGCCCCCGCGAGGGGTGGAGTCCGTCCGACGGCCGGATGAGTGCATAGGGACAGTCAATCAACTTTCCGCGGAACCTTCCTGCGGCTGTCCGGAGAAAAGGCGACGCGGCGGCCCGGAACCAGGGCCGGACGAGCACTGCCGCCGCTGGATGACGCGACGTCGGGCCCGGCCAGTGTCACGTCGCACGCGGCATTCCGTTACTGTTGCATTGAGAGGAGTGCGGCGGTCGCGCCCAAGAACGCGGCGGCGTGTCGTTGTGCGGGCTTCCGCGCACGACCTGCTCTTCCAGGACACGGTCGCACCAGTGCGAAGAGGTGCGGCCGACGACACTTCGACGAAGAAGGACTCTCACCCGTGGACCTGTTCGAATACCAGGCACGTGATCTCTTCGAGAAGCACGGCGTTCCCGTGCTCCAGGGGTACGTGGCCACCACCGCAGAAGAAGCCAAGGAAGCCGCAGAGAAGATCGGCGGTGTCACCGTCGTCAAGGCACAGGTCAAGGTGGGCGGCCGTGGCAAAGCCGGTGGCGTGAAGGTCGCCAAGACCGCAGACGAGGCATACGAGTACGCCCAGCAGATCCTCGGCATGGACATCAAGGGTCACACCGTCCACCGCGTGATGATCGCCCAGGGCGCCGACATCGCCGAGGAGTACTACTTCTCCCTGCTGCTGGACCGCGCGAACCGGGCCTACCTGGCCATGTGCTCGGTCGAGGGCGGCATGGAGATCGAGCAGCTGGCCGTGGAGCGTCCCGAGGCCCTGGCCCGCGTCGAGGTGGACCCGATCGAGGGCATCACCGAGGACAAGGCCCGCCAGATCGTGACCGAGGCCAGGTTCGACGCCGAGACCGCGGAGAAGATCGTCCCGGTGCTGGTCAAGCTCGGCGAGGTCTACGCCAAGGAAGACGCCACCCTGGTGGAGGTCAACCCGCTGGTCAAGTCCGGCGACGGCCAGATCCTCGCGCTGGACGGCAAGGTCTCCCTGGACGAGAACGCCGATTTCCGCCAGCCCGGCCATGCGGAGCTGGTCGACAAGGCCGCGGAGAACCCGCTCGAGGCCAAGGCCAAGGAGAAGGACCTCAACTACGTCAAGCTCGACGGCCAGGTCGGCATCATCGGCAACGGCGCCGGTCTCGTGATGTCCACCCTGGACGTGGTCGCCTACGCCGGTGAGGCGCACGGTGGCGTCAAGCCCGCCAACTTCCTGGACATCGGCGGCGGCGCGTCCGCCGAGGTCATGGCGGCCGGCCTGGACGTCATCCTGGGTGACCAGGACGTCAAGTCGGTCTTCGTCAACGTCTTCGGCGGCATCACCGCATGCGATCAGGTGGCCCACGGCATCGTGCAGGCACTTGAGATCCTCGGCGACACCGCCACCAAGCCCCTGGTCGTGCGCCTGGACGGCAACAACGTGGAGGAGGGCCGCCGCATTCTGGAGGAGGCCAACCACCCGCTGGTGACCGCCGTCGACACCATGGACGGTGGCGCCGACAAGGCCGCCGAACTGGCCGCCGCCAACTGATCCCCGCCGCACTTCAGAGACAAAGCAGAGGAAACACTCATGTCCATCTTCTTGAACAAGGACTCCAAGGTCATCGTTCAGGGCATCACCGGCGGCGAGGGTACCAAGCACACCGCCCGGATGCTCGCAGCAGGTTCCAACGTCCTCGGCGGCGTCAACGCCCGCAAGGCGGGGACCACCGTCGCGCACAAGGACAAGGACGGCGCTGACGTCGAGCTCCCCGTCTTCGCCTCCGTGGCCGAGGCCGTGGAGCAGACCGGGGCCAACGCCTCGATCGTGTTCGTGCCGCCGAAGTTCTGCAAGGACGCCGTGATCGAGGCCATCGACGCCGAGGTCCCGCTGGTCGTCGTGATCACCGAGGGCATCCCCGTGCAGGACTCGGCCGAGTTCTGGGCCTACTCCAAGTCCAAGACCGGTGAGGACGGCAAGCCGAAGACCCGCATCATCGGCCCCAACTGCCCGGGCATCATCTCCCCCGAGGAGTCCCTGCTGGGCATCACCCCGGCCAACATCACGGGCAAGGGCAAGCTGGGGCTGGTCTCCAAGTCCGGCACCCTGACCTACCAGATGATGTACGAGCTGCGCGATCTGGGCTTCACCACGGCCATCGGCATCGGTGGCGACCCGGTGATCGGCACCACCCACATCGACGCCCTGGAGGCCTTCGAGGCCGACCCGGAGACCGAGGGCATCGTGATGATCGGCGAGATCGGCGGCGACGCCGAGGAGCGTGCCGCCGACTTCATCAAGGACAACGTGACCAAGCCGGTCGTCGGCTACGTGGCGGGCTTCACGGCCCCCGAGGGCAAGACCATGGGCCACGCGGGCGCCATCGTCTCGGGTTCCTCGGGAACGGCCCAGGCGAAGAAGGAGGCCCTCGAGGCCGCCGGCGTGAAGGTCGGCAAGACCCCGACGGAGACCGCCGATCTCATGCGCGAGCTCATGTCCGGTCGCTGAGACCCGGGACGCCGAACAACGGCGGCCGCCCCTGCTCGGGACAGCGGCAGCAACGAACCCTCGCGGGTGTCCCGCTTCATGCGTTGAAGCGGGACACCCGCGAGGGTTCGTTGCTGGAAAAGATACGGAGAGCGGGATGAGGACCAACGGTCGCGAGCACGGATGCTCTAATGCACCCAGCGCGGGGAGAGATGCGCCTCCAGAATCGGAAGAGAGCCCGCGACCGTCGGCAGACGTCCTGCGTCTCAGCAAGGGGCAACCGTGGGCTGAGCGGCTAAGCGCCGCAGGTGCCGTAGACGCAGCACCCCCCAGCGCTGGCGAATCGGCCGGATCTGCAGCGTCCCCTTGCTGCCGTATGTGGCCAGTGACCACGCTTACCATGTTATCGAGTCTTTATCGCGATGAGTGCATTGACAGGTGGGTGACGTTTGTTGACAAGCCCGTCTGTCGTGATTCCAGGGGGTACGTCACCCTAAGAGGGGACAGTATGACCAGCAGTTCCCGGCGCTGTTACAGCACGGCCACGTTGAACAGCAGGCCCAGGAAGTAGGTGGCGATGGCCGCGCCGTAGCCGATGGCCAGCTGCCGCAGCCCGCGCAGCAGGGGGGAAGCCCCGGACAGCAGACCGACCAGGCCGCCCGTCACCAGGAGCGCGACGCCCACCAGCGTCATGGCGAGCACGAGCGCCCAGCCGCCGCCCATGCCGAACAGGTAGGGGAGGATGGGGATCACGGCGCCGGAGGCGAAGAAGCAGAAGCTCGATGCCGCCGCGCCGAGGTCGGTGCCGAGGGCCACATTGTCGGGCTCCGCCGTATCGTCGTCCGGATCGGGGTCCTTGAACGACAGGGACGGGTCGCAGTCGCAGTCGAGGTGACCCAGGCGCTCCTGGGCGCGGTGCGCTGCCGCCTCCGGGGTCATGCCGCGGGCCTGGTAGATCAGCTCCAGCTCGTTGGCCTCCAGGTCCAGGTGCGGTGCCGCGGACAGCGTGATCTGCGTGGGGGAGGACGCGTCCAGGAGCTCTCGCTGCGAGCGCACGGAGACGAATTCACCCGCCCCCATGGACAGCGCACCTGCCAGCAGGCCCGCGATGCCGGTGAACAGCACCATGGTCGAGGACATGCCGGTGGCCCCTGCGCCCATGACCAGGGCCAGGTTGGAGACCAGGCCGTCGTTGGCGCCGAAGACGGCGGCGCGGAAGTTCCCGGACAGCCGCTGCCTTCCGTCGTTGGCCAGGGCGCGCACGATCTCCTCGTGAATGGCCTCGTCGGCGGCCATCGCGGGTGAGGCGTCCTCGTCCTTGTCGTAGGGGGAGCGGGATTCGGCGCGCTGGATCAGTGCCAGGACGAACACGGAACCGAAGTGCTCCGCGAGGAAGATGAGCAGCCGGGAGCCCAGCGACGGCCGGGGCGACGGCCGGGTGTGGGGGCCGAGCTTGTCCTCCCAGTACTGGGAGTGCCGCCCCTCGGCCTCGGCGACCTGGAGCAGGATCTCCTTGTGCCGCCCGGAGCTGGACTCGCCCAGCCGGCGGTAGATCTCGGCCTCGGCGCGTTCCTCGGCCAGATAGCGGTTCCACCGCCTGATCTGGGCCGGGCTCGGCTCGGCGGAGGCGGCGTGCTGCGGGCTTGCGGAATCAGTCATGGAGGAGTCCTTGTCCTCGACGCGCGAATCATGCGCGGCGATATCGGGTGAACGGGCGTGCGCCCTGCCGAAGGTCTCGTTCGCCCGTTGCCGGGTGGCCAGCCGGGACTCCTCCAAGAGATCCGGTATGTCGACTGGCCGCTGCGCCTCACCGGCGCGTGGAACTACTCCCCTTCGACTCGACCGGAACAGTCTACGGGATCCGCGCTCCGGTGCTCCGTGACGTTCGTAACGGGGCCTGGCCGCAGCGCGGTCGCCTTACTGGGCGCGGAGCGGGATCACGTCACCCGGAGTGTCCTGCTGGTCCGCTCCGTCGTCGGCCGAGGGCTGCGGAATCGAGGCGGTGCCCCAGCGGAAGCTGTAGGGATTGGTGCACAGCCGCCCGAACCGCAGGCCGTCGATCATCCGCTCGGCGGCCGTGACGGGCTCCAGGGGACCGGCCGTCCAGGGCAGGCTCCAGGTGGCGGGCTCCTGCCAGTGACCTTCCGCGAAGTAGGCCTCGTCCAAGGGCCAGAGGGCAGCCGGGACCGTGATGGTGGTCGACATGGCGCAGGTCACCCCCTCGGGGCCGTTGCCGGCCCAGGCCGACGGCGGGGTGACCCGGCCGGGACAGTGGTACTTGAGCACCAGCTGGCTCTTCCAGGGCAGGGCCTCCAGGTCCTCGGCCACCAGGTCGCGGAGGTGGTCCCACACGGATTCGGGGACCTGGTCGGCGGAGGACATGGCGGGGGTGATCACGCCGATGCCCGGATCGTCGAGCTTCTGGACCTCGAGGGCGGCATCCGGCGAGCTCCGGGACTTCATCGTGTCCAGGCAGTTGCGCCTGCCGCGGGCCGAGGAGCCGACCTCCAGGCCGATGGACTTCATGGCGCAGTACCAGAGGCCGCCGCCCAGCCGGTAGGCCACCTCGGTCCAGGGAACGGGCCAGGCCGGAGGATCCTCCAGCCCGGACTGCGAGCCGATGTCGTGGCGTACCCGCTCGTAGGCGTCGGGAGACAGCGAGAACTTGCGGCCGTCGTCGATGGCCTGGCGCGTGGCGGCGATCCTTCCGAGCACCACGCGGGTGGTCTCGCCCGACGGGTCGCAGATGCTGGTGAGCCGTTCGACGGAGCTGAAGGTGGGTTCGTCGAGCATGCACGCCGCGACCCAGTCCCCGGTCAGGCCCTGCTGCTCGGAGATGGCCAGCTCGACGCCCGAGCGGATCTGCACCTCCGAGTAGGAGGCGGTGAATCGGGTGGCCTCTTCGGCGGAGTACCTGGAGCTGATCCGGTTCAGGAACTCGTCGAGCACTCCCGGTGACTCGTCGGGGTGCAGGAGGAGGAAACGGTGGCGGATCTGATCCGGGCGCAGCCCGCTGTCGACCATGTCGGCGATGAGAGGGCCGTGCTGGTCAGCGAAGCGCGGGAGGCCGGATGGTGATGTGGACACTACCGGAAACACCTCCTGAGGAATTCATCTTCACGCTATTGCACTGCAATACCGGATCCCATGGGAACCGGGAAACATCCGCAATGTGACACTCTCGCACTTTGTTGACGTGACATCTCGCTCCGGAGATTACCGGCGAGTCAAGGTGATTCATCCCGCAAAAAGATCCATGACGTCCTGCTCCGTGAGAGCTGAGGAGAAGGTCCCGTCGTCGTCCATGACGCTGTCGAAGAGCCGGGCCTTGCGGTGCTTGAGCTCCATCACCTTCTCCTCGATGGTCCCGCTCGCCACCAGGCGGTACACCATGACCTTCCGGTCCTGCCCGATGCGATGCGCGCGGTCCACGGCCTGGTTCTCCGCCATGGGGTTCCACCAGGGATCCAGGAGGAAGCAGTAGTCGGCCTCGGTGAGGTTCAGGCCGGTGCCGCCGGCCTTGAGCGAGATCAGGAACACGTGCGACGTCCCCTCCCGGTACCGTCCGATCGCACCGCCGCGGTCACGGGTCGAGCCGTCCAGATAGGAATACGGGATGCCCAGCCGCTTGAGGCGGGCCGCCGCCAGTTTCAGGAAGCCGGTGAACTGGGAGAAGACCAGTGGCCGGTGGCCCTCGGCCACGATCTCCGGCAGATGCTCGAACAGCGCCTCGAGCTTCGAGGAGCTGATCTCCAGCTCGGGGTCGACCAGCGACGGGTCCAGGGCCATGAGCCGCAGCTTGGTCAGGGAGCTGAAGATCGTGAAACGGTTTCGGTTGAGCTCGGGCAGCAGCCGGAGAACCTTGGACCGTTCGCGCTGCAGGTGGAGGTCGTAGAGCTTGCGATGCTCCTCGCTCAGCTCGATGTTCAGGGTCTGCTCGAGCTTCGGCGGCAGCTGGAGGTCCACGGCGTCCTTGGTGCGCCGCAGCATGAAGGGGGAGATCCGGCGCCGCATCCGCGCGAGCGCCTGGCGGTCGGAGGAGACCTCGATGGGCCGCTGGTAGGTCTCCACGAACTCCCGTCTCGAGGGGAACAGCCCGGGGGCGGTCAGGCTCAGCAGGGCCCACAGGTCGGTCAGGCCGTTCTCCAGGGGCGTGCCCGTGACGGCGATCGTGGTCCTGGTCCTCAGGTCCCGGGCGGCCTTGTGAGCCTGGGTCCGCGGGTTCTTGAGGAACTGCGCCTCGTCCAGGATCACCGACTCCCAGTCGGGCCGGGTCCACAGCGCCTCGTCCAGGCGGAGCAGGGTATAGGAGGTGATCACGACGTCGTTGCCCGCGGCCAGCGTCTCGGGCGACTCACCGGACCCCTGGGCCGTGCCGGAGGCTGCGGACACGCGCAGGCCGGGAGCGAACTTCCGGATCTCGGAGACCCAGTTGGGCACGACGGAGGTCGGGGCCACCACCAGGAAGGGCCGGGTGGTGGCGGGCGCCTCGGCCAGGGTGCGCACGAACATGGCGATGACCTGGACGGTCTTGCCCAGGCCCATGTCATCGGCGAGGATCCCGCCCAGGTCCAGCTCCCGCAGGGCGCACAGCCAGCGGTAGCCCTCGACCTGGTAGGGGCGCAGATCCGCCGTCAGGGCATCCGGCACGGGGATCGGGTCGGCGGGTTCGCGCTCGGCCAGCCGGGCGACGGCCTGCTTCCACTGGCTCACGGTCTCGCTGCGGTCGGACAGCTCCTCCAGTTCCTGCCACAGGCCCAGCTGGTGCTTGGAGATCCGCAGCTCGTCGCCGGGGGTCTCCTGCAGGGACCTGGCCTCGCGCAGCAGCTCGCGCAGCTGTTCGAACCGCGGGGCGTCCAGGGCGAACCAGGAGCCGTCCGGCAGCATCATCACGTCCTGGCCCTGAGCCAGGGCGCGGAAGACGTCCGCGAAGGGAACGTAGAAGTCGCCCACGCGCACCGTGACCCCCAGGTCGAACCAGTCCCGCCGATCGCTGGGCAGCGTGGAGACCGTGATCTCCGGCGGCTGCTGGGCGGGCCGGTAGGCGGGGGCGGTTCCGGTGACGGCGACCCGCAGGTCGTGGACCTTCTCCAGCTCGGGCAGCCAGTCGCGCAGCAGGACCACGGCGTCGTAGCCCACGTAGGCCGAGCGGCGGAACTCCAGGTCGGGGATCCGGCGGGTGACGGCCTTGGTCATGGCGGTCTCCCACGTGGACTCGCGTTTGACCGGTTCCGTACCGAGGGGATCGAGCGGGCGGAACGGCAGCCGGACGCGCTGTCCCCCCTGGCTGTATTCCCATTCCCATTCCAGCCGGACGGTCAGATCGTCATGGGTGACCGTCAGCACCATCTCCGGTGCGGCGACCTCCGGCAGTTCGATGGAGCCGTCGTCGTTGGTCAGGCCGATGCGCTGATGCAGGCGCGGGAACCACCGGTCCAGGAACTCCTGGATCTCCTCGCGCGGAACCGTGACCTTGGGCGTGGACTCCAGGAACTGGCGCTGCTCGCGGGTCAGCCGGGTGCTCAGCGGAACCAGGGTCAGGGGGAAGGCGTTGAGGTCCTCGGCGCCGCGCAACTGGTCCGGGGTGGCCTCCGGGAAGAACACGCCGTGCCCCGGGGCGCCCACGATCCCGGCCGAGTCCAGGGGTCTGCGCTCGGCGTCCCGGCCCTCGCCCGTGACCACTTCGGGATGCAGCAGGAGATCCTCGTCCTCGTCGTGCACCAGGTCGATCTGGAACCTCCCCGGCGGGGCCACGCGCACGGGCTGTCCGCGGTCCTTGCTGACGAACTCGACGTTCAGCTCACCCGCCCGGCCCAGGAGGGACCACAGCACGGGGGATTCGTAGTGCTCCAGGTAGACCCAGTGGCGATCGTGCACCACGTGCCGGGAACGCACGTTGGCCAGGGCCCGGATCTCGTCGAACCAGTCGGCCTGCTCCGGGGTCAGCAGCCCCGAGACACCCGCATCGGCCACTTTCTCCCAGTCCAGCCCGCCGCGGATCCATTCCCCCCTGCGGCCGCGGCGCACCGGCCGCATCCCCAGCGTGTACGGCGCGCCGGCGGACTCCCGGCGAACCCTGCGCAGCACCGGCAGCTGCAGGTCGAACTCCAGGCCGATGGAGGGGGTCTCCCGGGAGGAGCCCTCGACCTCGTCCGCCAGGACGTCGTCGTCGAGCACCGAGGCCAGCGCGCGCTGCCATGGGGACGAGCCGGTTCCTGTCGCAGGCGCGGTGGCAGAAGTGGTCATTCAGGACATTCTAGTTGCGGGGGAGGACAGGCAGAAGCGGTGATCGCCCCGGTGCCGCGCGCCTATACTCGGTATCCGTCCCCGTTCGTACCTCGGCCCTCCCAGCGGCTGCAGTCCCGGGGACGGTGTTGTTGTAACGAGTTGTTCTACCGAGGTTCTCACCAAGCATGACGGCGGCCGCGCAGCCGCAGACGGAGGGGCAGTGTCCGAAACCCAAACGCTCGCACTGGGCCAGCATCGCATCGCGCGAAACGAGGCCGAGACCGAGTACCTCAAATGGAACGACGCCGTGTGCGCGGCGTTCTACGGGGAGGACAAAGCCGGGGAACTGGTGTTCCTGGACCTGGACGAGAAGGCGCTGGCCCGCATCGGGGAGCCGTACGGGCTCGACGGACCCGCGACGTTGCGCGCCATCGCGGACTCCGTGACCCCGCTGCTGGTGCTGGACGGCTCGCGGACCCCGGTCTTCGAGACCTTCACCCGGCTGACCACGTTCTGGTACCGCGACTCCCGCCGGCAGCTGGACACGCTCTCCGAGCTGGCCCCGCCGCCGATCATCGCCCTGCTCGCCCTGTTCGCCCTGGCCGGGCGGCACACGTCCAGGCTGGCATCGCAGACCGGGAACAAGTCGGCCTCGGCGTTCTACCTCCCGCTGGCCGTGCTGCTGCACGCCGGCCAGGACAACGCCAAGGCACTGGAGTCCTCGTTCAAGAAGGACACCGAGGCCTACTGGGACGCGCTGCGCTACTGGCTCGAACTGCGCGACGGCGAGGTCGGGCTGCCGGTGGGCGACGCCCTCAATCAGCGACCGGTCGGCCTGGCCCTGACCCAGAGCCTGCTGGGGGACTCCGAACGCCGGCAGCTGCACCAGATGTTCGCGGACATGCAGCTGACCACCGCCCAGGGGCTCTCGCCCGAGGAGCTGGGCGTCTACGTGGACTTCTGGCTGGACGTGGCGGACACGGACGTCTCCAAGTCCATGCGCCAGATCTGGTCGACCTCCGTGACCCGATACCCGGGCCTGGAGGTCGCCCGCGCCGAGCTGGCGCGCTGGGAGAAGTCCCGGGCGGAAGCGGGAGGGCCGACGCCCGTCACCCGGTCGGTCTCGAGCAAACCGGGGCAGCACTCGGCATCCCTGGCCCTGGTCGACTCGATGGACTACATCGGAAATACGGTCTTCGAGTTCGGTTTCGTGGTGCCCAAGCGGTTCATGATGGACCGCGAGGTGGAGCTGGAGACCACAGCCGGGCCCCGCACCCTGTTCCTGTCCTACATCGGGGACGCCTACCTGGGGATCTCCGCACTGACGGCCAGGATCGAGCCGTCGTCCCTGCTCGCCGGCGAACTCAAGCTGTCCGCGGGGGCGCACCGGTTCGAGCGCACCGCGCGGCCCGTCGTCGTCTTCGCCAAGGACGCGTTCTCGGACACGTTCATCTCCGTGGACCACATCCCCGCGGCCTGGCCGTGCCGCGTCCTGGTGCGCGACGAGGAACCCATGCTCGCCCAGATGCGGTCGATCCTGAACGATTCGGCCTCACCCGACTACACGTTCGTCCCGGCGGGGACCGCCGGCCTGCCCGAGGGCTGGGCCATGTTCGACGACGTCCAGGTGCTGCGCGCCGGCAACCCCGAGCTGACCGTCAACGACAACTTCTCCGGGCTGGTGCCGCGCCTGGCGCCCACCGTGCGGCTGTCCGGGGGGCTGCGCATCCCGGGCGATGTGGTGCGCTGGTCGGCGCAGAACCCGCCTCAGATCACCGTGGTCTCGGACTCGGACGACCCCCTGACGCTGGAGGTCGAGTGGCGGCACCAGGAGACGTTCCGGTTGCAGCGGCACAAGCTCGCCGAAGGAGTCGTGCCCCCGTTCCAGATCTCGACCGGGGGCACCCCGATGGCTGCGCCCGCCGGGGGCGTCAAGCCCAACGACTACGTCCTGGTACTCAAGGCCGGGCGCACGGTCAAGCAGCGGGTGCACTACTCGGTGCGCGACTGCTCGTTCTACATGACCCAGCGTTCCCTCGGCTACGAGGGGGAGATGGTGCACACCGGCGACGACGCCCTGTGGCCCGTCACCGCGGCAACCGTCGCGGAGCTGCCGGACGAGTACGTGCAGGGCGCGTTCAACAACCTGGACCCGATCGAGGCTCCGCCGGCCGAGCTTTCGGCGGTCGAGCTGCCCACCGTCGCGGGCTGGCACTCCGCCGAGGGCCAGTTGTGGGTCTCCCGGGAGAACGAGCTGCCGGAGCACGAAGGGCCGTCGTGCCTGGCCACCGGCAAGCACCGGATCGTGCTCCCTCCCATGGACCCCAAGGCCAAGGCGCCGTGGGTGTTCGGCCGCTGCCGCGACTGCGGGCTGGAGAAGCGCTACCCGGGCCGGCTGACCAAGCTCTCCGCCGTGTCGGAGGCGGGCTCGGTCGAGGCCCTGCAGTTCATCGGCCCGGAGCAGGGCGAGCACCCCACCTCGTGGGCGCCGTTCCGGGACGTGCTGACCTTCCTGGGCGGCGGGAAGCGCTCGTCGTTGTCCATCGTGGCGCGCCAGCTGGTGGACACCGAACGGTTCGAGGAGTGGTTCGTGGGCCATCTGCTCGCTCTCGGGTTCCTGGAGGTCGTCCGGGATGAGAACTGGATGGTGCGCCGCTGGCAGGTCTGCTCGCCCGCGCTGACGCAGCTCGTGGACGGTTCGATCCTGCTGACCGGTGGTTGGACCCCGGACAAGGAGACCGTGGTGTCCGAGGCCGCCGCGGCGCAGGGCGGCGCCCTGGTGACGCTGTCCCCGGAGGACCACTCCTCCTCGCTGGTCCAGGACGTCGACCTCGAACGCCTGCAGGAGGCCCTGCCGGACGGGCTGTGCGACGTGGTGTACGAGGCAGGCCCGGTCATGCTCGACACCCTGGCACCGCTGTCCACCGTGGAGGCGGGCCTGCCGCGGGTCGAGATGCAGTACAACGGCGTGGCGGAGCGGTTCGAGGCCGGCGACGCCACCTGGCGTGCCACGACGGACCGCGAGCAGCCGGGGATGTACCGGATCAACCATCATCACCGCACCCGTTACGTCTTCCGCACGGAGGCCGACGTCGAGTCCGGTCACGGCCGCCTCGTGAACTCCGGGCTGGGCAAGCACCTGGCGGCACGCCAGGCGGGCCGGCCGCTGGTGTCCTGGGACGAGGAGCTGCAGCTGCTGTCCGTGCCCATCGGCGCCGAGCTGCCCGGGCTCTACGCCCGTGCGACGGTGCTGTGCTCGGGCGTGCTGCCCACGCGCGTGGACGAGGACTTCTCCCTGAACTACGGGGACATCACGGAGGACTTCGCCCGGATCCTGGTCGCCAAGCTGATGGGCTGACGCCCGCCGGAGCTCAGCCGTCCTGCGCGATGAGCTCCGCAGCGCGCTCGCCGATCATGAACACCGTGATGTTCGGGTTCACCGTCACCAGCTCGGGCATCACGGAGGCGTCGGCGACCCTCAGGCCCCGTACGCCCTTGACCCGCAGCTGCGGATCGAGGGGGGACATGGGGTCGTCGACGGCGCCCATGCGGACCGAGCCGGCGGGGTGGTACACGGTGTTGTGGGTGCGGCGGATGTAGTCCGCGAACTGCTCGTCCGTCTGAACGTCCTCGCCCGGGAACAGCTCCTCGCCCGCCCATCCGGACATCGGCCCCTGCGCCACGATCTCGCGGGCCTTGCGGAAACCGGCGGTCATGATCCGCAGGTCGTAACCCTCGGGGTCGGTGAAGTACCGGGGATCGTACCGGGGCTTGTCGCGGAAGTCCCTGGAGCGCAGCCGCACGGTCCCGCGGGAGCGCGCGTGCGTGACGTTGGGCGTCAGGCAGAAGGCGTTGTCCGAGGTCGGGTAGCCCTGCCGGACGGTGTGCATGTCGAAGGTGACCGACCCGTAGTGCATCATCAGATCCGGCCGGTCGGTCCCGGGATCCACCTGCGCGAAGAGCCCGATCTCCCACCACTGGGTCGATTCGGTGACCATGGGCCGTTTCGCCTCCCACTGGATCACCCCTTCGGGGTGGTCCTGGACGTTCTCACCCACCCCCGGGGCGTCGACGCGGACCTCGACGCCCATCTCGCGCAGGTGGCCGGCCGGCCCGATGCCCGAGAGCATGAGCAGCTTGGGGGAGTCGATCGCCCCGGCGCTGACCACGACCTCCTTGCGGGCACGGACGGGTTGGGAGGTGCCGAAGGCGTTGTCCACCACCGAGACGCCCGTGCACCGATCGCCGTCGAAGATCAGCTCCTTCACCTGGGTGCCGGGCAGCACGGTCAGGTTGGTGCGCTCGGCCTCGATCGGATGGAGGTAGGACACCGACGACGACGACCGGGTGCCGTCCTCCCGTGCGTTGATCTGGAAGAAACCGGCGCCGTTGAGCACGGTCTTGCCCGTGTTGAACTCCGCCCGCGGCATGCCGGCCTGCTCGGCGGCCTCCAGGACGGCGACGCCGCAGGGGTCCCGCGGCGGGATGCTGCGCAGCCGGACGGGCCCGTCGTGGCCGTGGTGGGCGCCGTCGTCCTCGTTGTCCTCCAGCTTCTGGTACAGGCGGAAGGCCGTCTCGGCGTTCCAGCCCTGGGCGCCGAACCTCTCCTCCCATTCGTCGAGGTCCTCGGCCGGCGCCCAGAAGGCGATGCACGAGTTGTGGGAGGAGCACCCGCCCAGGACCTTGGCGCGGGCCATCCGCATGAACGAGTTGCCGTTCTCCTGGGGTTCGACCTGGTAGTCCCAGTCGTATCCGGACTCCAGCAGTTCCATCCAGCGGCTGAGGGTGGTGACCTCCGGGATGTCCTTGTCGTGCGGGCCGGCCTCGATCAGGGCCACGGTCGCGCCGGGATCCTCCGACAGCCGCGCGGCGACCACGGAGCCCGCGGAACCGGCTCCCACCACGATGTAGTCGAACTCGGCGGGGGACTGGGCACCGGCCGGGCCGGGTGCGCTGGGGTTCATGGGTCTCTTCCTGTCGGGTGGTTTCCGCCGGACGGCGGGTGAGCGGGGCAGGGGAGGTCCGGGATCGGAACTGCGCCGGACCCGGTCAGGAGCTGCGGTCGGCGAACCAGCCGGTCACACCGGGGCGGGTGTTCTGATAGACGTGCTTGAGCTCCTGGTACTCGGCCAGACCGTGGGGGCCGAGTTCGCGGCCGATCCCCGAGCGCTTCATCCCGCCCCATTCGGCCTGGGGCAGGTACGGATGGAAGTCGTTGATCCAGACGGTGCCGTGCCGCAGGCGGCCCGCGATCCGCTGGGCGCGCCCCGCGTCCTGGGACCACACCGCGCCCGCCAGCCCGTAGTGGGTGTCGTTGGCGATCGCCACGGCCTCGTCCTCGGTGGTGAAGGTCTCCACCGTCAGGGTGGGGCCGAAGGCCTCCTCGTGCACGCACTCCATCTCCCGGGTGCACCGGTCGATGACCGTGGGCAGATAGAAGAAGCCCTCGGACAGCTCCAGGGCGCCGTCCGCGGAGGGTCCTTCGGCGAACGCGCCCCCGCAGCGCACCCGGGCCCCCTGCTCCCGGGCGCGTTGCACGTAGGCGGACACCTTCTCCCGGTGCGCCTCGGAGATCAGTGCGCCCGTCTCGGCCCGCTCGTCGAACGGGCCGCCCAGCGTGATCTGCCCCGCCCGGCGGACCAGCTCGTCCACGAAGGGCCCGGCGATGGACTCCTCGATCACCAGGCGGGCCCCTGCCGAGCACACCTGCCCGGAGTGCACGAACGCCGCGTTCAGGGCGTTGTCCACGGCGGCGTCGAAATCGGCGTCCGCGAAGACCACGTTCGGGTTCTTGCCCCCGAGTTCCAGGGCGACCTTCTTCACGGTCCTGGCGGCCTCCTGCGCGATCAGCGAACCGGTCGCGAGCCCGCCCGTGAAGGAGACCATGTCGACCTCCGGGCTGGAGGACAGCAGGGCGCCGGCGTCCGCACCCGCCCCGAGGACCAGGTTGGCCGCACCCGCCGGGACTCCTGCCTTCTCCAGCACGTCCATCAGGAGGATCGCGGTGTGCGGGGTCAGCTCGGCCGGCTTGAGCACGAACGTGTTCCCCGCGGCCAGGCACGGCGCGACCTTCCAGGCGACCTGCAGCAAGGGGTAGTTCCAGGGCGTGATCAGGCCGCAGACGCCGACGGGCTCGGTCACGACCCTGGACACCACGTCCGGCATGCCCGGGTCGACCACCCGCCCCGCCTGTTCGGCCGCGATCTTGCCGAAGAAGTCGAAGCACGCGGCGATGTCGTCCATGTCGGTCCGGGACTCGACCAGACGTTTGCCGGTGTCCAGGGACTCGGCCCGGGCGAACTCCTCCTTGCGCTCGCGGATCGCCGAGGCCACCCGCAGGAGGAGGTCCCCTCGTGCGGCGGCGGGAACAGCGCTCCACCCGCCGCCGTCGAAGGCCCTGCGCGCGGCGTCGATGGCGAGCTGCGTGTCCGTCGCATCCGCTTCGGCCACGGTGGCCACGAACGTTCCGTCGGCCGGGCAGCGGATGTCCCGGGTGCCGCCGTGGGCGGCGCCCGTCCACTGCCCGTCGATGTACAGCGTCCGGCTCATGGGCGGTGTCCTTTCGTGTCGGTGGTCGGAGAGGGCCCGGTGCCGTCGGTGGCGCCGGGCTCCGCGCCGTCGGTCCCCACCACGGGCAGGGCGCCGGTCCGCAGGTCCGCGTCGAAGTCCTCCGTGGTCCAGGTGGGCACGGCGTGCGGGTCCAGGGACAGCTGGGTGGCGCCGTTCTGCGTGGCGCTCAGGCGCAGGAACTCCAGGTGGCGTTCGTAGTGGTCGAGGACGTCGTCGATGATCTGCTCCCGGGTGTAGCCCAGGATGTCGTAGGCGTGGGAGCCGGTGTGGGAGAAGATCTCCAGGCGCACGTAGGCGTCCTGGATGGGCCGGGCGTCCATGCGGCCGAACGAGGGGACGGGTGCGGCCACCGGGTAGAGCTGGTAGAGGAAGTCCCGTTCCGGGGCCAGGTCGACCCGCAGGGTCATGCAGTCGGTGCCCGTGCCCTCCACGGGGGTGCGCTCCAGGACGGCCTGGGATCCATCGGACTGGACCTCGTCCAGGACCTCACGCAGTGCGGGCTCCGCCACCTTGTCGAGGTAGCGCGTGGCGTGCGCGGCGCTGGGATACGTGGTCGCCCGGCGCAGGCGGCGCCGCCAGTGCCCGTCCGTCATGCGATCCGAACGCCCGGCCGCCATTGCCGGGCGTACGGAGTCGGAGCTCTGGGCTTGCGACACCTCGACCCTGAGCGCCTTCCAGAGACTGACCATGATCAGGTACATCACGACGGCGAAGGGCAGGCCGATGATCAGGGTGGCGTTCTGCAGCGTGGTGATGCCGCCGACGATCAGCATGGCCAGGGTCAGCACGCCGGTGGCGACCGACCAGAAGATCCGCAGCCACGGCGGACCGTCCTGTTTGGGGTCACCGATGGTCGAGGTGAAGTTGGACATCACCAGCGCCCCGGAGTCGGCGGAGGTGACGTAGAAGAGCATGCCCGTCACGGTGGCTACCGCGATCACGGCCGGGGCCGCCGGGAACTGCTCGAGCAGCGAGTAGAAGGCCCGTTCCGGCTGGTTCAGGGCGACCTCGCCGAAGGCGTCGTTGCCGCCGGTCACGAGCGCCAGGGCGCTGTTGCCGAACACCGAGATCATGATCAGGATGAAGGCGAACGGCACGGTCATGGTGGCGATCACGAACTCGCGCAGCGTGCGGCCGCGGGAGATCCGCGCCAGGAACAGCCCCACGAAGGGCGCCCACGCGATCCACCAGGCCCAGAAGAACAGCGTCCAGCCGGACATCCAGTCACTGGCGTCGTCATAGGCGAAGGTGTTCAGGGTCATGCCGCCGAAACCGGCCACGAAGTCGCCCAGGTTGTTGACCAGGGCGTCCAGGATGAAGGCCGTCTGGCCGGTGGCCAGGCAGAACACCAGCAGGGCGATCGCCAGGATGATGTTGAGCTCCGAGAGCCGGCGGATGCCCTTGTCGACGCCGGATACGCACGAGATGGTGGCCATGATGACGGCGATCGCGATCAGCGCGGCCTGGGCCGCCGTCGATTCCGGGACGCCGAACATCAGGTAGAGCCCGTAGTTGAGCTGGGCCACCCCGATGCCGAGGGAGGTCGCCACGCCGAAGATCGTGCCGAGCAGGGCAGCGATGTCCACCGCATCCCCGGCACGCCCGTAGACGCGCCGTCCGATCAGGGGGTAGAGCGCGGAGCGGATGCTCAGGGGCAGGCCGTGCCGGAAGGCGAAATAGCCGAAGGCCATGCCCATGAGCGCGTACATGGCCCAGCCGGTGATGCCGTAGTGGAACAGGGTCCAGACGACGGCCTGCCGGGTGGCCTCGAGGGACTGCCCGTCGCCCGAGGGCGGGGCGTAGTACTGGCTCACGGGCTCGGAGACGGAGAAGAACATCAGGTCGATGCCGATGCCGGCCGCGAAGAGCATGGCCGTCCAGGTGAAAAGACTGAACTGCGGGGTGGAATGATCCGGGCCCATCTTCGTCTTTCCCGCGCGGCTGAAGGCCACGATGACGACGAACACGACCACGACGGTCGCGGTCAGGACGTAGAACCATCCCAGATTGGCGGAGACCCAGCTCACGATAGCGACGATGCTGGTCTCCGCCTGGGCGGGGGCGACGATCGCCCACACCGACAGCGCGATGACGATGGCCCCGGTGACGCCCAGGACCAGCCAGTTCACCGTGGGTCGGTCACCGGGAGTCGGGACTCCGGAGGGAGGGGGCAGTGCGCCCGGCGACGGCGGCGGGCCGGCCGTTCCGGCTGGTTCATCGGCAGGTGTGGACAAGGTGTGCCCCCTCGAGCGGTGCTCCCGGACAGGGCGGTCGTCGCGCCCTGTTTTCACTAGAGCATAGTGATCCGGGTCTCTGAGGTATTTGTTCACGAGGCTTTCACACCCGGTCCATGGGCCGGCGGGACGCCGGAGAACTGCCCGCGCCAGCATCGGCACCATGAGAATCGCCGTGATCGCCGAGCAGTTCCTCCCCCACATGAACGGGGTGACGCACTCCGTGATCCGGGTCCTCGAGCACCTGCGTGCCCGTGGACACGAGGTCATGGTCGTCGCCCCAGCGGGGGATCCCCTTCAGCTCACGCACAGCGTGGAGTCGTTCGACGGCGAGGCCGCCGGGGCACCCGTGCTCGACGGCATCGCCGTGCATCGCCTTCCGGCGCTGCCCCTGGCCCGCTACCCCGAGGTCCGCCTGGCGTACGGATCGGTCCTGAGGCTCCGGCGGATTCTGGCCCATTTCGGCGCCGACGTCGTGCACCTGGCCTCCCCGTTCGTGCTGGGCTGGAGGGGCATCCAGGCCGCCCATCAGATGTCGCTGCCGTCGGTCGCGGTCTACCAGACGGAGGTTCCCGGTTACGCCGCGCGGTACGGGGCGGCGTTCCTGGAGGAGGTGCTGTGGTCCCATGTGAACACCATGCACAACCTGGCCACCACGACCCTGGCCCCGTCGACGGCGGCCGTGGACCAGCTGCGACGGCACGGCGTCGACCGGGTGCACCTGTGGCGCCGCGGGGTGGATGGCGTCCGGTTCCACCCCGCCAAACGGGACGAGGCCTGGCGGCGGGAAATCGGGAACGGAGACCTGCTCATCGGTTACGCGGGACGGCTGGCGCCGGAGAAACAGGTCCAGGATCTCGCGGTCCTGGACGCCCTGCCGGGTACGCGCCTGGTCGTCGTCGGGTCGGGTCCGGAACGCGAGGCACTCGAGAGGCAGCTGCCGAACGCGCATTTCACGGGCTTCCAGTCGGGGGAGGAGCTGGCCCGCACGATGGCCTCCTTCGACGTCTTCGTGCACCCGGGGGAATCCGAGACCTTCGGCCAGACCCTCCAGGAGGCCATGGCCTCCGGGGTCCCCGTCGTGGCGACCGGCCGCGGCGGCCCTCTCGACCTGATCGATCAGTCGCGCAACGGATGGCTCTACCGGCCGGGGGATCTGAGGCAGCTGCGAGGGCAGGTCGAGGATCTCCTGGGGGATGCGGCCAAGAGGGCCGCATTCGCTCGTTGCGCCCGGGAGACCGTCGAGGACCGCACCTGGTCCGCCGTAGGCGACCAGCTCGTGCGCCACTACGAGAAGGCGTGGATCGTGGCGGGCCGTCACGGGGCGGTCTCGCGCCGGCACTGAGGCCGGTCGCGGTGGCCGGCATCGGCGTGCAGGTGGCAGGGGATCGGGCGGCCCGCGGTCATGACCCCGGTGGCGTCGCGTTCAGGGTGAGCACCCGGGTGAGCGTGCGACCATAGGGACGATGCCGAACACACCGCCCCCTTCCCCGCCCGCCCCGGATCTCAGCCCGTGGGCCCGCCAGCGCGACGATTCTGGGAACCCGGACGAGAGACCTGTGGGGTCCTCAGCGCGTGAGAGCCCCGGGAAGCGGCCGGAGGGGCCTGCCAGGGCGCCGCGGGTGTCCTGGACCAAAGGGCTCGTGCCCGGTGTGACCATCGCCTTGGTCGCGCTGGCCGCCGTGGAGATCGTGGTGCTGCTGTCCGTGATGGCCGGAGGCTTCGCAGAGCTCTCCTCGGCCACGGGGCTAGTGCTGGGCATGCAGCTGTGGCTGCTCTCCCTGGGAGTCCCGCTCGGGGTGTCGGTGGCCCCGGTCACCGGCGCCGCGGCGGTCCAGGGCACGGTCAGCCTGATCCCCCTGGGGCTGAGCCTGCTGACGGCGGCGCTCGGGTTCGTCATGGGCCGGAACCTGGCCCGGCGGGCGCCTTCGGGCGCCGGACTGGCCGCGGCGGTGCTCACGACGGCGGTGACCCACGCGCTGGTGGCCGCCGGTGCCGCCTTCCTGACCGCCTCCGGAAGCGTCCATGCCACACCGGGGAGAGCTCTGCTGGTCGGTGGCCTGATCGTCCTGGCCGCGACGGCGGCCGGTGCCCTGAGGGGAGGCGGGACGCCGGCGGCCCTGCTGGGAACGTGGGTCGTGGAGCGCGCCCGCAAGACCGGGCAGGACATGCGCTGGACGGGTTCGTTCCTCTGGGCCGTGCTGCGCGCCGCCGTGGTGGCTACGGTGGCGGCCCTGTTCGTGGGCGCGGTGATCGTGACGGCCGCCCTGGTCCTGGGCTGGCAGCAGGTGGTCGCCATCCAGCAGCAGCTGGGCTCCGACGCCGCGGGCGATACGGTCTTCGCCATCCTCCATTTCGCCCTGCTGCCCAACTTCCTGGTCTGGGCGGTCTCATGGGCTTCCGGAGCGGGCTTCTATCTGGGCGACGGCGCCCTGGTCTCGCCCGCCGGGACCCAGGTGGAGACCGTCCCGCTCCTTCCTCTTTTCGGTGCCCTCCCGCCGCAGGACGCCTCCCCGGTTCTGGCGGCGGCCCCCGGGCTCCTCGTGCTGTGCGGTGTGCTGGCGGGCTGGTGGTTCGTCCGCGAGGGGGAGAACCACCTGGGCGAGTGGATCTCCATCCGGATCCCCTGGCGGCCCGTCGCCGCTCCGGTGGTCGTGGTGGTCTCCGGTGCGATCATCGGTGCCGTCTCGGCCTTGCTCGTCGCGGTCCTGGCCGCGGCGGCCTCCGGCTCCCTGGGCGTGGGACGGATGGACCTGGTGGGTCCGCAGGTGTGGGAGACCGCGCTGGTCGTGGGACTGGAGATCGCGATCGGGGCGGCCATCGGGGCCGCCGTCGGACCCTGGGTGGAGCACGGCCGTGCGGTGCGGACCTACCACCCCGGGGAGGACGCAGCGGCCATGTCCGGTCCGGGCGCTCCGGCATCGCCCGGTCGTCAGGACCGATCCGAGGCGGGCGGGCCGGCCGCTGAGCGCGGCGCCTTCCCCGCGGAGGCCGGGCCCGGCAGCGGCCCCGCCTCCGGCGCTGAGGAGACGGCTTCAGCGGGCACGGCTTCGACCGGCACGGCATCGACAGACGCTGGGTCTGCTGGCGAGCGGCATGGGCGGGACCGGGTCCGGCCGGATGCGCAGGGCGGGACATCGGAGGAGGCCGGAGGGCTCTTCAGGCGCGGCCGGGACGCGGCCGGGGCATCACGGACATCGCGCGGGGCCAGGGAACGAGACCGGGAGGCGGAGCGCCGCCGGGAGATCGCGGACAAGCACCGGCAGCGGGCGCACAACGCGGATCTCAAGGCGCAGAAGCGTTACGCGGCGGCCGAGAAGCGACGTGCCCGGCGCAAGGCCGCCCGGGACCGCTGACCGCGCCGCGAGCGAGCTCAGCGAGCCCGGAGGGCTTCCCCGACCGCGGTCTCGTGCGGACGTGGATCCGGGAACCTAGTTCAGGCCCGGCAGGATGACCCCGCGCAGACCGTCCTCCATCTGCTCCCGGCACGCGGCCTCACCGGAGATGGTCACGGACTGGGCGGCGCAGGTCTCGTAGGCGGAGACGGTGTCCCAGAAGGCCAGACGGACGCCTCCGCTCACCAGGGCGAAACCGGCCACGGTCACGGCTATCAGGGCCGAGAACAGGATCAAGCCGCGGCGCTGGGCCTTGCGGAGATGGATCACGGCCGAGATGGCGAAGACCAGGGCCGCCAGGCCCGCGACCATGCCGGCGACGGTGAGCCACAGCGGTCCGGAGGTCATGAGCATCGCCGCGCCTGCCGCTATGAGAGCGAGCAGCGCCCTGCCCATCGGACGCCGGGCGCCCTTGGGCTCGGCGGGACCGTCGGAGGGCTCCACGTCGTGGGAGCCACCGGACCCCTGCGGCGGAGCGCTGGGCGGTGACGGGGGTCTGGACGGTGCGGAGCTCATGCCACCACTCTATGCGAGCCTGGTGCCCCCGCCGGTCGTGAGCCGGGGACACGACGGCGGGGCGCCGGACGAGGATCGCCGCACGGCGCGAGCACTGGTTAGGATCGCGCACATGCGCATAGTTGCCCTTGTCTCCGGGTCCGGAACCACGTTGCAAGCACTCCTCGATGCTGCCGGGAGCGGCCGCATCGAGGCCGAGATCGTGGCCGTCGGTGCGGACAAGCCCTGCGAGGGCCTGGACCGGGCGGAGGCCGCCGGAGCCCGGACCTTCGTCGTCGAACCCGGGGACCATCCGGACCGGCCCGCCTGGAACCGCGCGCTGCAGGCCGCCGTGACGGCGCACCGGCCGGACCTGGTGCTCCTGGCGGGGTTCATGAGGATCCTGGACGCGGAGTTCGTCGCCGCCTTCGCGCCGGCCCTGGTCAACACGCACCCGGCCCTGCTCCCGTCCTTCCCCGGAGCCCACGGGGTGCGCGACGCACTGGAGCACGGTGTCAAGATCACCGGGGCGACCGTGCACCGCGTGGTCCCAGAGGTGGACGCCGGCCAGATCCTCGCCCAGGTCGCCGTGCCCGTCCTCGACGACGACGACGAGACCAGCCTCCACGAGCGCATCAAGGCCGCGGAGCGGGAACTCTACGTCGAGACCGTGGCTGAGCTGGTGGCCGCCGGCGCACCACGGCCCGAGCGGTGATAGGCATGCCAGGTCGCTCTCTTAGCGGCCGGGCGGCGGGGGCGAGTCGGCGGGAGCCGTAGACTGGCCCAGTCCGCCCACGTCCGGCGGCCCTGCTGTCCCAGCGCAGCGTCCATTCGTACCGTCGTCCACCTCGGGAGCTAACTCAAGTGACGAACGAACAGGTCCGTGCACCCATCAAGCGTGCCCTGATTTCCGTATACGACAAGACCGGATTGGAGGAGCTCGCGGGCGGGCTGCACCGAGCCGGGGTATCGATCGTCTCGACCGGCTCCACGGCCCAGCGCATCGCCGGCTCCGGCGTGCCGGTCACCGAGGTGGCCGACCTGACCGGTTTCCCGGAGTGCCTGGAGGGCCGCGTCAAGACTCTGCATCCCCGCGTGCACGCGGGGATCCTGGCCGATCGCCGCAAGGAAGACCACGTGCGGCAACTGGCCGAGCTGGAGATCGAGCCCTTCGATCTGGTCGTCGTGAACCTCTACCCGTTCGTGGAAACGGTGAAGTCCGGGGCGGACAGGGACGCCGTGATCGAGCAGGTCGACATCGGCGGGCCGTCGATGGTCCGCGCGGCGGCGAAGAACCATCCCTCGGTCGCCGTCGTCGTCGACCCGGCCCGTTACGGAGAGGTCGTCGAGGCCGCGCAGGACGGCGGGTTCGACCTCGCCGCCCGTCGTCGTCTGGCAGCAGCCGCCTTCGCGCACACCGCGGCCTATGACACCGCAGTGGCCACCTGGTATCAGGAGCAGTTCCCCGAGGTCGCCGCCGGCTCCGAGGACGCCATCGCGTCCGCCGTGACCTTCCCGCCCTACGCCGGGCTGGCCTTCGAACGGGCCGAGACCCTGCGGTACGGGGAGAACCCGCACCAGGACGCAGCGCTGTACGTCGATCACGCCGCTTCCCCCGGGATCGCCCAGGCGGAGCAACTGCACGGCAAGGCGATGTCCTACAACAACTACGTGGACGCCGATGCCGCGCTGCGTGCCGTCTACGACTTCGACGAGCCCGCGGTGGCCGTGGTCAAGCACAACAATCCCTGCGGACTGGCGGTGGCCGATCCCGGCGCCGAGGACCCCGTGGCCAGCGCCCATGTCAAGGCGCACGCGTGCGACCCCCTGTCCGCCTACGGCGGCGTGATCGCGGTCAACCGCCCCGTGACCGCGGGGATGGCCGCGAGCGTCAAGCCCATCTTCACCGAGGTGGTCGTGGCTCCGGGGTTCGACCCCGAGGCACTCGAGATCCTGACCGCCAAGAAGAACCTGCGCCTGCTGCAGCTGCCCGAGGGCTTCGGCCGCGATCCCCTGGAGTACCGCCAGATCTCGGGCGGCGCGCTCATGCAGGTGACCGACCGGGTCCAGGCCGACGGGGACGATCCCGCCAACTGGCAGCTCGTGGCCGGCGAGAGCGCGGACGAGGCGACCCTGGCGGACCTGGCCTTCGCCTGGACCGCCCTGCGGCCCGTGAAGTCCAACGCGATCCTGCTCGCCAAGGACGGCGCCACCGTCGGCATCGGCATGGGCCAGGTCAACCGGGTGGATTCCTGCCGGCTGGCCATCGAACGCGCCAACACCCTCTCCGAGGGCGGCTCGATCCGGGCCGAGGGATCCGTGGCGGCCTCGGACGCGTTCTTCCCGTTCGCGGACGGCCTGCAGGTGCTTCTGGAAGCCGGGGTGCGGGCCGTGGTCCAGCCCGGCGGCTCCATCCGGGACGACGAGGTCATCGCCGCGGCCCAGGAAGCGGGCGTGAGCATGTACTTCACGGGTGCACGGCACTTCTTCCACTGAGCCCGTTCGGCTGAGCCCGGCCGGCTTAGCCCGGTCGGTCAGCAGCCACCCGGCCGGGCCGCGCCCAGGTGCGCCGCACTCAGGGCGTCGCGGCCCTCCTCCGTCTGCAGCCATTCGGTGATCTCATGGGCCGCCGCGCGGACCGCGTCGTTGTTCTCGACGGCATCGCGGGATGCCATCAAGGGGTAGTCGAGCAGCGCGGTATTGCAGGCCGGCGTGCGCCTCGGGTCCTCCCCCACCATGGCGGCGGGGGAGGAGGCCAGCGACCGGGCGTAGATGACCATGCTGTCGCCGTTGGGCGTGGCGGGAACCCGCCGGATGGAATCCGGGATCCACAGCAGTTGGGGCAGTTCCCCGGCGGCTGCCCGCCCCGCGGTCCTGGCGCTGGGCTCAACGGTGATCTCCAGCTGGATGCACGAAGCTGCATCGACGGGCTTGCTCCCCAGCGCATCCGCCATGGCCTGTTCCGTGGCCAGCGAGACCCGCTGCGTGCTCTCGCAGGCCTCGGGAAGGCGGGGAGGGTCCTCCCCGCCCCGGTCGACCAGGAAGCGACCGCTGCCTCCGACGAGGAGGAGTGCTGCCGCGCCGAGGACCGCACGCGGTATACCGGATCTCTTCCTCTCCGCGTCGCGCCAGGCACGGTGGGTCTGAGCAGGGGGCAAGAGCCACTCCTTCAGTAGTTGGACGGGGCGGCCGGGCTGGTGATAGAGGCCCGGAACCGATCCGACCTGCTGAGTCGCGTTCTCTCCCGTTAGTGTGACACCGCCGTGAGCGGCCCTGCGTCCCCTTTCATGGAGCCTCAATCGCCCCAAAAATATGTATTCGCAGGTTTGGCACACCGATAAATGA
Organism: Kocuria coralli; assembly: GCF_008831305.1. Taxonomy (GTDB): domain Bacteria; phylum Actinomycetota; class Actinomycetes; order Actinomycetales; family Micrococcaceae; genus Kocuria; species Kocuria coralli. The sequence continues at coordinate 112,379 of NZ_ML708614.1, read as the reverse complement.
TGATCTGTCACCAATTATGGGGGCGTGCTATTGCGCCCTACCGGGGAGTTCGGGGCGCCGGCCGGCTCCGGACGTTGCCTGAGCGTTACCTCCCCGCGTCTCAGCTCACGTCTTGGCTTGGTCATGTCGCCCCTGTGCGTGAAAATGAAAGCGTGAAGCAGCAACAGAATGGCAATGGGGCGGATCCTGTTGACAGCACAGCAAGTCAGACGCAACCACGTCGTCGGTCGCGCGGGAGCGCGCCCACGATCTACGACGTCGCGAAACTGGCGGGCGTAGCACCCTCGACCGTCTCGCGGGCGTTCGCCCGTCCGGGGCGGGTCTCGTACGAGACCGCGGAACGCATCCGGGAGGCCGCCGACGAGCTGGGCTACCGTGCGCGAACCATCTCCCGTAACGCCGATGGCCGCAGCGGAAGCCAGATGATCGCCCTGGTGGTCACGGACATCTCCAACCCTGCTTTCTTCGACCTCATCCGTGGAGCGGAAGAAGCGGCCGCAGAAGCGGGCTACACACTGCTGCTGGCCAGTTCCCACGAATCCGACCGGCGCGAGCGAGAGGCGCTGGAACGCGTCCTGCCGCTGGTCGACGGGGTGCTCCTGGCGTCGTCGCGGATGTCCGACTCCGCCGTTCGCATGACGGCCAAGCAGAAGCCGACCATCATCATGAACCGGGCGGTGTCCGGGGTCGTCTCCGTGGTCACGGACAACGCCACCGGTACCCGGCGCGCCGTGGAGCACCTGGCGGCCCAGGGGTGCAAGGACATCACCTACGTCGCCGGCCCGGAGGCCTCCTGGGCCGACGGCATCCGGTGGCGCGCCGTCCGGGAGGCGGGGGTCGAGCACCGTCTGCGGATCCACCGGATCGGTCCGGCCACCCCCACGGTCGCCGGCGGCCGCGCCGCGGCCCTGGCCTGGGCCGAGAACCGTATTCCGGGGGTGATCTGCTACAACGACCTCGTGGCCATGGGCTTCGTGCGCACCGTGCACGAGATGGGACTGCAGGTCCCCGACGACGTCGCGGTGATCGGCTACGACAACATCATGTCCCTGTCGTTCCTCAATCCGAGCATGTCCACCATCGCGGCGCCCTTGAACGCGGTGGGCTCGACGGCCGCCAAGAACCTGGTGGCGATGATCAAGGGCGCCTCGCCCACCTCCAGCCGGCCGCTGGTCCTGCCGACCAAGCTCGTGGTGCGGCAGTCCAGCGACATCCAGGGCCGGTTCCGCGCCGCCAGCGCCCTCAGCTGAACCGGCGGTCGTCGTTCGGCAGGTGCAGTCCGATCGCTGCGCGGATCGCATCGAAGAGCTCGGCGCGCGACAGGGAGAGGCTCCACGGGACTAACGGCGACTCCGTGAGTCCCTCCCGGACGCACCGGGTGGCCTCGCGCATCTGGGGGACGTAGCCCGCGCCGAGGGTCTCGAACTCCTCGACGTGGGGGTCCTCCCCGGCCTCACGGCTCCGGGCGGTCATCACCTCGATCCGGACCGGGTTGGTGATCCGGCCGTCCACCCGTAGCCAGCCGTCGGTGCCGGAGATGCTGACGCCCGTGACGGGCTCCCGCCTGAGCGTGGCCGACAGCTGCGCCCATCCGTACTGCCGGTCCAGTTGCAGGGCCAGGTCGTCGTCCACGCCCGTCGGCCCCAGGTGCGCCACCTCGGTCCGGCGCCGCACCTCGCCCTGCAGGGCATCCGACCACAGCAGCGGGTAGACGAGCATGTCGAGCGTGACGCCGCCTCCGTCGGCCGGGGCGAACAGCCTGTTGGAGCCGTCGGCCGGCACATGGGAGCCGATGGCTCCGGAGACGCCGTGGACCGTCCCGATGGCGCCGTCGGCGATCAGCCGCATGACCCTGCGGAAGCCAGGGGTCATGGCCGTCCAGACGGCTTCCATGAGCAGGACGCCCTGCGCCCGTGCCGTCGCGATCAGATCGGCCACCTCGGCGGCGGTGACCGCCAGGGCCTTCTCGCACAGCACGTGCTTGCCGGCCTTCAGGAGCGCCGAGACGTGCTCGTGGTGGTAGCCGTGGGGGCTCGCCACGTAGACGATGTCGATCTCGGGATCGGCTGCCAGCGCGGCCAGACCGCTGCGATCGTCGTCGTCCCCGTAGCTGCGCTCGATACCGTGCTCGGCGGCGAAGGCCTGGGCGCGCTCTAGGGAGCGCGAGGAGACGGCACCCAGGCGGGCATCCGGGAGACGGGCGATATCGGGAACCACGCGGCCGGCGATGGCGCCCGGTCCGACGACTCCCCAGCACAGGGGCTCGGCGTCGGCCACCGTGGGCTCGAGGGGCGAATCCAGGTGCGGGGCGGTCAGGCCGGCCGCGGCGAAATCGGCCAGGTGGTTCTCAGCGGACAGGTCTTCGGTGGGTGCGTGCGAATCAGTCACATCACCCAGGATGTCAGGCATCGTCGCAAATCGCCTCAGGCGGAACGCGGCAAATCGGACTGCGTAGGATCGGGCTATGCCCAAAGTCAGCGAGGAGTATCGCCGGAACCGACGACGTTCGGTGGTCGATGCCGCCACCGGCTGCTTCCTGACCGAGGGCTACCGCGGCGCGTCGATGCACGAGATCATCGCCGCCACGGGATTGTCCGCCGGGGCGATCTACAACCACTTCCCGGGCGGTAAGTCCGAACTCGTGGTGGCCTGCGCACGGACCGCCCTGGACCAGGTCTTCGATCTGGCCGCGCAGACCGCGAGCGCCCCCTTCGATCCGGAGAGCTGGCTGGTGGGGGTGCTCGAGTCGCTGGCCGCCCAGCCCAGGCTGGCCCGTCTCCTTCTGGTCACGTGGGGCGAAGCCGCCGTCGACCCGGAGGTCCACGGCGCCCTCGGATCGCACCTGGAGGCCCTGCGGGGGCTGATCGACGACCGTTTCTCCGCATGGGCCGTCGAGCAGCTGGGGCTGAGCGACCGGGAGGCGGCTGACTGGGTGGGCATGTTCTCGCAGGCGGTGCTGTCGGTGCTGCAGGGATGGGTCGTGCAGTCCCAGCTGCTTCCAGGGTTCGCCCACGAGGCCTATCTCGACTACGCCCGTACCATCGCCGCCGTGGGGGAATGAGCCCGGTCCCGGATACCTGTCCCGAAGACATGACCCCGAGCATTCGATCCCGAGCATTTGATTCAGAGCATTTGGAGGAAAGCGTGGAACCCGTCATCGCAGCATGGGAAGGACACGAACCGCGGATCGCCGAGGACGCCTTCATAGCGCCCACCGCCACCCTCATCGGGGATGTCCGCATCGGCGCGGGCAGCGGCGTGTTCTACGGGACGGTGATCCGCGCCGACCGGTCCCCGGTCCGGCTGGGCGCCGGCTCGAACCTCCAGGACAACTGCACCGTCCACTCCGACCCGGACTTCCCGTGCACCATCGGCGACGGCGTCTCGGTGGGCCACGCGGCGGTCCTGCACGGCTGCACCGTCCACGACGACGTCCTGATCGGCATGTCCGCCACGGTGCTCAACGGAGCCGTGATCGGAGCGGGCTCGCTCGTGGCGGCGGGCGCGGTGGTATTGGAGGGCACCGAGATCCCGCCGGGTTCGCTCGTGGCCGGGGTGCCCGCGAAGGTCCGGCGCGAGCTCACGGAGGAGGAGCGGCAGAAGGTCGAGGGCAACGCCGTTACTTATCGCGAACTCAGCGCCCGGCACCGGGATCTGAACCGCTAGCCGCCCTCGACCTCACCGACTCGTCAGGAACGACCGCGCTTGTGCCGGCGGATGGCGACGGCGATCTTCTGGCCGCCCTTGAGCACGTACTCCGCACCGTGGACGTGGATGGTCACGGGCGCGGCCTGCTTGGAGCCTCCCTCGAGCTCCAGGACTTCGTGGTCGATGCACACCCGGATGACCTGGCCGCGGTAGAGGACCGTGAAGTTCACGTTGTCCAGCTGCCGGGGCAGGTGCGGGCTGAACTCGAGCCAGTCCCCGCGCACGCGCATCCCCGCGTAGGCGCGGGTGACCACGTCGACCGACCCCGACATGGCGCCCATGTGGATGCCCTCGCCGGTGGTGCCCCCCTGGGTGTCGTCCATGTCGACCACCAGCGCGTCCTGGAACGACGCCCAGGAGCGGTCCGGGGCCAGCCACGCCAGCACGGCGGCGTTGACCACCTTGGACAGCGACGACCCGTGCGAGGATCGCGCGATGTAGAAGTCCACGGTGCGCTGGACGACGTCGTGATCGATCTCGTAGCCCATGCGGCCGAGCTCCTCGACCAGGCCCTCGGGGCCCAGCAGGTAGACCAGCATGATGGTGTCCGCCTGCTTGGACAGCTTGTAGTTGTTGGTCATGTCGCCCTCGTTCTCCAGCAGGAGATCCAGGCGGCCGATGTTGCGGTACTTCTTCCGGTAGTACTCCCAGTCGAGCTCCGCGAGTTCGTTGTAGCCGTCGTACTGGGAGATCGTGCCGTCCGAGTTGAAGGCGATGGACATCTTCTGGGACATGTCCAGCCAGCGGGCGGGCTCGTCCTCCGTGACGCCGAAGCGGGAGATCAGCTCCTCGCGCTGGTGGTCCACCATGTCGTTGAAGATGTACGCGGAGTGGCGGAACAGCCAGGCGGCGAGCACGTTGGTGTACGCATTGTCCTTCAGGCCGCCGCCGTGCTGGCCGCGCGGGCCGTCGTGGTATTCGTCGGGGCCCATGACACCGCTGATGTGGTAGCGGCCGTCGGCCTCGTCGAACTCCGTGAGGGAGGCGAACAGACGGGTGATGCCGATGATCAGCTCGGCGCCCTGGCCGGAGAGCCAGTCGATGTCGCCCGTGGTCTCGTAGTAGTGCCACGCGTTGTAGGCGATGGCCAGGCCCACGTGGAACTGGCGCCAGGAGTTGTCCGGCAGCCAGCGCTGGGAATGGTGGTTGTAGAGCTCCGGCGGAGTCTCCTCGCGGCCGTCCGAACCGGACTGCCAGGGGAAGGCCGCACCCTTGAGGCCGAACTCCTGGGCGCGGTAGTAGGCCATGGGCAGCCTGCGCCACCGGTAGGACAGCAGCGAACGCGTCACCTGGGGCTCGTGCAGGGAGACCATCGGCAGGATGTAGACGTCGTCCCAGAAGATGTGGCCGCGGTAGCCCTCGCCGTGCAGACCGCGCGCGGGCACCCCGGCATCACGCAGGGACAGGTGCGGTGCGAGCGTCTGGGCGGTGTGGAACACGTGGGTCCGCAGCGCCAGCTGGGTCAGCAGCTCCTCGGGGGCGTCGTCCGGCTCCAGATCGACGTCGTAGCGGTCCCAGAGGCGCTCCCAGGCCAGCTCGTGGCCCTTCAGGAGCCCCTTGAAGTCGTGCGGGCTGCGGTCGAGCTGCGACAGCGCGCCGTCGCGCGGGGACCCGATGGCGGCATCGCGGCTGGTCACGACGGCGGTGACGGTGTCCACGGTCACCGGCTCGCCCTGGCGGACGCCGACCTGGTGGCGCCGGAACTCGGTGCCGCCCGGGCGGATCTCACGACGGGCGCGGATGGCGGCCCCGCCGTAGACCTCCGTGCGCTGCGCGGTGGCGATCTGGATCTGCGACTGGTTGGTGGTCACCAGGCTCAGCAGGGTCTCCTGCTCGTCCGGCAGCGTGGTCGACTCGGTGGTGACCAGATGGTGGGGGTTGAGCTCCCTGTACTCCTTGACCCCGTCGTTGGTCACGGCGGGATCGATGCCCGTACGCACGTGGACGCGGCCGGTGAAGTTCAGCGCGGTGATGGAGGTCTCCTGGGCGCCGATGTGGCGCAGGCGCAGCGAGACGAGCCGGCGCTGGACCACCTGCAGGCGCGGGCGGTCCCCGCCGTCGGTGGGATCGCCGTTGAGGTCGGTCAGCACCATCGTGCGGGTCAGGACGCCGGTGCGCAGATCGAGCTCGGTGCGCTCGTCCGAGTACTCCAGTCCGCCCTCTGAGAGCCAGGTACCCCCCGAGACCCGGAGGTCGAGGTGGGTCCAGTTGGGGGCGTTGACCATGGACTCGTGCTCGATGTCGCGGCCGTTGATATGGCTGACGACGCGGTTGAACACGCCGGCCAGGTAGTTGCCGGGGTAGTGGATGCCGTCGGCGGAGCGCTCCGAATGAGAGCCGCGGACGCCCATGTAGCCGTTGGACAGGGTCAGCAGCGACTCGCGGCGGGCCTGGACGGAGGGATCGTAGCCCTCGTAGACCAGCTTCCAGCAATCCTCGCGGCGCGCCCCCAGATCCAGCTCGCCGGCGTCGTTGAGGACCATGTGGGCACCGCCGTTGTACAGCGCCTGCCGGTCGCCGTGCCGGGCGATGCCGACCACCAGGCCGAAACCGCCGGCCACGCCGGCCTCCACGCCGGCCACGGCGTCCTCGATGACGACCGCTTCGACCGGGTCCACGCCCAGTTCCTGGGCGCAGCGCAGGAACGTGTCCGGGGCGGGCTTGCCCGGCAGGCCGAGTTCCGCGGCGGTGGCGCCGTCGACGATGTGGTCGAACAGGTTGCTCAGGCCCGCGCGCTCCAGGACGTTGGTCGAGTTGCGGGAGGCGGTCACCAGCCCCACGGGGATCCTGGCCTCACGCAGGCGCTCGGCCAGCCGGACGGTGCCGTCGAAGACCCGGACGCCCTGCTCCTCGAGGGCCTCGGTGAAGTAGGCGTTCTTCAGACCGGCCTGGCCCTGGACGGTCCAGGCTCCGGACTCGTCGTTCGCAGCGCCCTCCGGGAGGGCGGCACCGCGGGAGGCCAGCAGGGTCCTGATGCCGTCCTCGCGGCGGCGGCCGTCCACGAAGTCGCGGTAGTCCGTCATGACGTCGAACTCGCGGCGGTCGATCTCGTCGTCATCGCTCAGGGGCTCGAGCCGCTCGTCCTGGAGGAGGGCGTCGAACAGCAGCTTCCATGCAGTGGCGTGCACGGCAGCGGTGTCGGTGATCACGCCGTCCATGTCGAAGATCACGGCCGAGTAAGGGGTCCGCAGGCTCTCCGAGGGCTTCTCGGGAACCTGATCTCCTCGGATCTGAGGGATCGAGGCGGTGAAGGGCGCTGTCGGCATTGCGTTCACAGGTGCTCCTGTAGTTTCGAGCCCTTGCCCCAAGGGTGTGACCACGGCATGAAGCCGCTGGTCAGCATGGGTTTGGGCACGACTGTGCGTGGATGGCCTGGGAGGAATGAGGTGGAGGGCACCATTTTCCGGATCAGGTGTGACTCAAGAGTAGTTCAAGCGGGCGAATAGGTCAGGTACGTGACAGGGAAAGCTCGGTGTGGGCTTGGGCATATTACCCCCGCGTGGCTGCCGCCGCTGCCGGGGGTCCTACAATGGGCAGCGCCGTTTCGACCGGCTGCCGGCAGCGCCGGCAGTGCAGAACCCCGCCAGAACGTGGCCAGAACCTCCGGAGCAGCGCCTTCGGAGCCCAGGAGGAATCGCATGAGCCCAACGCCTTTCGCCGATGTCACCGACCGTCCCTTGTCCGAGGTGGACCCGGAGGTCGCCGCCGCGATCACCGCTGAGGTCGGCCGGCAGCGGGGCACCCTGGAGATGATCGCCTCCGAGAACTTCGCCCCGCGCGCCGTCCTGGAGGCACAGGGTTCCGTGCTGACCAACAAGTACGCGGAGGGTTACCCGGGACGCCGGTACTACGGCGGTTGCGAGCACGTGGACGTGGTGGAGAACCTGGCCCGTGACCGGGCCACCGAGCTGTTCGGCGCCTTCCACGCCAACGTTCAGCCCCACTCGGGCGCCCAGGCCAACAGCGCCGTGATGACCGCGCTCATGGAGCCGGGCGACACCCTGATGGGGCTCTCGCTGGCCCACGGCGGGCATCTGACGCACGGCATGAAGCTCAATATCTCCGGCAAGCTCTACAACATCGCGGCCTACGAGGTCGATCCGGAGACGCACCGGCTGGACATGGACCAGGTGCGCGAGGTGGCTCTCGGCAGCCGCCCCAAGGTGATCGTGGCCGGCTGGTCCGCCTACTCCCGGCACCTGGACTTCGAGGCGTTCCGCTCCATCGCCGACGAGGTCGGCGCGAAGCTGTGGGTGGACATGGCCCACTTCGCCGGCCTGGTGGCCGCAGGGCTGCACCCCAACCCGGTGCCGCATTCCGACGTGGTCAGCTCGACCGTGCACAAGACGCTGGCCGGCCCGCGCTCCGGCGTGATCCTGTGCACCGAGGAGTGGAAGAAGAAGATCGACTCCAACGTCTTCCCGGGGCACCAGGGCGGGCCGCTCATGCACGCGATCGCGGGCAAGGCCGTCGCGTTCAAGATCGCGGGCACCGAGGAGTTCAAGAACCGTCAGGAGCGCACCATCGAAGGCGCCCGGATCATCGCGGAGCGGCTGTCCGCGGCCGACGTCGCCGAGGCCGGCGTCTCGGTGCTGACCGGGGGCACCGACGTGCACCTGGTGCTGGTCGACCTGCGCAACTCCGAGATCGACGGCAAGCAGGGCGAGGACCTGCTGCACGAGGTCGGCATCACGGTCAACCGCAACGCCGTGCCGTTCGACCCCCGCCCGCCCATGGTCACCTCGGGGCTGCGGATCGGTACCCCGGCCCTGGCCACCCGCGGTTTCGGGGCGAAGGAGTTCGAGGAGGTCGCCGACATCATCGCGACCTCCCTCAAGCCGCAGCCCGACGTGGCCGCACTGCGGGCCCGCGTGGACAAGCTGGCCGAGGACTTCCCGCTCTACAGCGGCCTCGAGGAGTGGTGATGACCGCGGGGATACTCGACGGGAAGGCCACGGCGGCCTCGATCAAAGCCGAACTGCGCGAACGCGTCGCGGCCCTGGGCGCGGCGGGGGTGGTACCCGGGCTGGGAACGGTGCTGGTCGGCGACGACCCCGCCTCCCACTCCTATGTCTCGGGCAAGCACAGGGACTGCGAGGAGGTGGGGATCACCTCCATCCGCCGTGACCTCCCCGCCTCGATCTCCCAGGAGGAGCTGGAGCAGGAGATCGAAGCGCTCAACGAGGACCCGGCATGCACGGGGTACATCGTCCAGCTGCCGCTGCCCGACCACATCGACACCCACCGGATCCTCGAGAAGATCGATCCGGCCAAGGACGCCGATGGCCTGCACCCCACGAACCTGGGTCGCCTGGTGCTCAACGTCGGCGAGCCCATGACATCCCCGCTGCCGTGCACACCGCACGGGATCGTGGAGCTGCTGCTGCGCCACGACATCGACCTGAAGGGCAAGCACGTCCTGGTGATCGGCCGGGGCGTGACCGTGGGGCGGCCCATCGGCCTCCTGCTCACCCGCAAGTCGATCAACTCCACGGTCACGCTGGCCCACACGGGAACCAGGGACCTCGAGGCGCTGCTGGCCACGGCGGACGTCGTCGTGGCGGCCGCGGGACAGCCGCATATGGTCACGGCCGGGCAGATCAAGGAGGGCGCGGTCCTGCTGGACGTGGGCGTCTCCCGGGTCGAGGATCCCGCGACCGGCCGGAAGCGGCTCACCGGAGATATCGATCCCGCCGCGGCCGAGCGCGCCTCCTGGCTCTCGCCCAACCCCGGCGGGGTCGGCCCCATGACCCGCGCCATGCTGCTGGTCAACGTGGTCGAGGCCGCGGAGAGGGCGGCCGGGATTCGCTAGGCGGCGTCGACCCGAGTACGACGGAATCGCCCTGGGCGTTGCGCCCAGGGCGATTCCGTCTCCGCTGCATTTCACCGGTGGCAGCGAGTACGGGAGAATATGCCCATGCAGCAGATAGGCTCCACGCGCACCAACCCGTCCGGCTCCAGTTCAGGAAGGGCCTCGATCTGGATCACCCTGATCGGCATGACGGCCCTGGTGGTCATCTTCGTGGTGGCGTTGCTGCAGGCTGCCAACCAGAACTCGGTCCTGGGCTGGGTGCTGGCGGCGATCGCCCTGGGCTGGCTGCTGATCGCGTGCTTCGTGCTGTGGATGGTGCGCAAGGCGGCCAAGTTCGGAGCCCGGCAGATCGAGCAGGCCCAGCAGGAGGCCAACCGGCGCTTCGGGCGGGCGCCCATGACCTCGCCGTCCACGACCCCTGCCGCGGACCGCTCGATCCTGGACCAGAAGCTCGAGCACTCCTTCCAGATCATCATGGTGCAGGCACGCGTCATCGCGGCGAACCTGCCCGCCCCGGACGGCTCCACGGAGGGCGACCGCGAGCAGGTCGACCGCGCCCTGGACACCCTGGCCGTGACCGCCTCCAACGGAATGGGTATGGTCAAGGATGCCTCGGAGCCGTTGAGCGGCGAAGTCATCGACGACGACGATCGCTGACGACTCCGACCCCGTCCAGAAGCTGCAGTTCCGCTCGAAAGGAGACGCGCGCATGAGCACGCAGTCCACGGAGATCCCCCGCGACCAGGTGCTGCGGATCGCGACCGTCAATGTCAACGGCATCCGCGCCGCCTACAAACGAGGCATGGCCGACTGGCTCGAGGGACGCGACGTCGACGTCCTGTGCCTCCAGGAGGTCCGGGCTCCGGACAAGATCGTGCGCGACCTGCTGGACGGGGAGACCTGGGAGATCCATCACCACGAAGCCCTGGCCAAAGGCCGCGCGGGCGTGCTGACGGCGGTGCGCCGCGACGCCCACGGCGGTTCGCTGCTGCCCACCGCCCAGCGCGTCGGTCTGGCCGAGGGCACCAACGACTCCGGCCGGTGGATCGAGGACGATATCGCCCTGCCGGACGGCTCCACGCTGACCGTGGTGTCCACCTACGTCCACTCCGGGGAGGTCGAGACCCCGCGGCAGGTGGACAAGTACGCCTTCCTGGACGCCATGCTCCAGCGGCTGCCCGCCTTGAAGCAGCACGCGGACCATGTCCTGATCGTGGGCGACCTCAACGTCGGCCACACCGAGCTCGACATCAAGAACTGGAAGGGCAACGTCAAGAACTCGGGCTTCCTGCCCGAGGAACGGGCCTACTTCGACCGCTACTTCGGCGACCTCGGCTACGTGGACGTCGCCCGGAGCCTGGCCGGTGAGGTGCCGGGCCCCTACACCTGGTGGTCCTACCGCGGGCAGGCCTTCGACAACGACGCCGGATGGCGCATCGACTACCACATGGCCACCCCCGCCCTGGCGCAGAAGGCCGTCTCCGCATTCGTCGACCGCGCCGCGACCTACGACACCCGTTTCTCCGACCACGCCCCGCTGGTCGTGGACTACCGTCTCTGACAGCGGCTCGCCGCGCCCTTCCGACCGAAGACACGAAAGAAGCCTCACCGTGACCGCCGCATCCACAGAAACCGTTCCGGACGCATCGCAGCCCGCCTCGCCGGGCAGGCCCCGTGTGCTCTCCGGCGTGCAGCCCTCCGCGGACTCGCTCCACCTGGGCAACTACCTCGGCGCGCTGCGCAACTGGGTCAGGATGCAGGACGAGAACGAGTGCATCTTCTTCGTGGCGGACCTGCACTCGATCACGGTGCCCCAGGACCCCGCCGGGCTGCGTGAGCGGACCCGCGTGACGGTCGCCCAGTACATCGCCGCCGGGATCGACCCCGAGAAGTCCACCATGCTCGTCCAGTCGCACATGCCCGAGCATGCGCAGCTCGCGTGGGTGCTCAACTGCATCACCGGGTACGGGGAGGCGGCGCGCATGACCCAGTTCAAGGACAAGTCGGCCAAGCAGGGCGTGGACGCCGCCACCGTGGGCCTGTTCACCTACCCCGTGCTGATGGCCGCCGACATCCTGGTCTACCAGAGCGATCTGGTGCCCGTCGGCGAGGATCAGCGGCAGCACCTGGAGCTGACCCGGAACCTCGCGCAGCGCTTCAACTCGCGCTTCGGCGAGACCTTCACGGTCCCGGAGGCCAAGATCATGAAGGAGACCGCGAAGATCTACGATCTGCAGCGGCCCACCGCCAAGATGTCCAAGTCGGCGGACTCCGACAACGGGCTCATCCGCCTGCTGGACCCCGCCAAGAGGAACGCCAAGAAGATCAAGTCGGCGGTCACGGACGACGGTACGGAGATCCGGTTCGACCGGCAGGCGAAACCGGGTATCGCCAACCTGCTGACCATCTACTCGGCGATCACGGACCGCCCGATCCCGCAGATCGTGGCCGACTACGAAGGCAGGATGTACGGCCACCTCAAGGTGGACCTGGCCGAAGTGGTCAACGAGACCCTCGGCCCCATCCAGAAGCGCGCCCAGGAACTGCTCGACGATCCGGCGGAACTGGACCGGATCCTCGCCCGCGGGGCGGAGAAGGGGCGCGAGATCGCCGCCGGCACCCTGGCCGACGTGCACGAGAAGGTCGGCTTCCTGCCGCCCAGCGTCTGAGCCCGAGCCCGACCTCCAGCTGAAAGGGTTGCCGTGGCGCAGACGACGAAACCCGCTGAATCCCCGGAGAGGGCGACCGACACCGGGGTCATCACCGCACCCAGCGTGCCGCCGTCCGCCGTGGACAAGGCCGGTCTGAAGCGCGAGTTCCGCAGACAGGCCTCGATCCTCCGGCACAAGCGCCGGACCGGCGCGGGCTTCCCGCAGGTGGCGGGGCAGGCGTTCAACGCCGCGCTGGCCTTCGTGTGGACCCTGCTGCCGGGGCGGCTCATCATGCACTACTTCTTCCACGGCGGGCCGCTCATGGCCGCGGGTCTGTCCTACAACATGCTCTTCGCCTCCACCGCCGTCCTGGTGATCGGCGCCTCCGTCGGCGGCCGGGTGCTGGGCAACGACTCCGAGCTGCGAGCCCTGGTCGTCGACGCGGTGGACGAGACCATCCCGGGGCTGATCAACACCGGCGACGGGGGAGTGATCCCTGCCTCCGTGCTGGAGAACCCGCAGCCCTTCACCCTGACCACCGTCATCGCCTCCCTGGTGCTGTGCTTCGTGGCATGGCGCTGGGCCGCGGGCATCAGGCTGTCCTGCCGCCGGATGTTCGAGGTTCCGCCGGCCCGGGGCGCCCCCATCGCCGCCATTCCGCGCGACATCCTGGGGCTGATCCTGCTGGTCACGGTCGTCGCCGTCTCCCTGGTGCTCAACGCGGAGGCCGCCGGCGCCCTGCGCCTGTTCGAGGGAGCCACGGAGGACGTCGGATGGCTCCACGCGATCGTCCAGTTCCTGGGCGGCGAGTTCTTCTACGGGGCGGCCACCACCCTGGGCTTCGCCGCGGACGCGCTGATGCTGTTCCTGATGATCCGCGGGGTCGCCCAGCTCAAGCCGGGCTGGTGGCCCATGACCTGCATCCTGATCCTGGGCGTCGTCGGGAACTTCGCCCTGCGTGAGCTCGGGGGCGCGCTGGTGCAGACCATGGCCGCCAACCCGTACCTGCTGTCCGTGGGCATCATCGTCGGCGTGCTGTTCTGGTTCTACTTCTTCAGCCAGATCATCCTGGTGGCCACGGCCTTCGGCGCCCTGGTCCAGGCCGACCTCAACGGCGGGCACGCCCAGCCGGCGGGGGAGGACCGCGCCGTCACGCCCATCGACGCCGGGCTGCTCGACCGGATCCGTTCCTACGAACGTGAGGTATAGAGGTATAGACGACGACTGGCCGTTCTGGTCGCCATCAGCTCGGATAGGCGACCAGAACGGCCAGTCGTCGTCTAAGGGCGCGCGGAACGAGAACTCACATGGCGCGGGAGAGCGCGGCCTTCTTGACCTCCGCGATCGCCTTGGTGATCTGGATCCCGCGAGGGCAGGCCTCGGTGCAGTTGAACGTGGTGCGGCAGCGCCACACGCCTTCCTTGTCGTTCAGGATCTCCAGGCGCATGTCACCGGCCTGATCCCGCGAGTCGAAGATGAACCGGTGCGCGTTCACGATCGCGGCCGGACCGAAGTACTGGCCGTCGGTCCAGAACACGGGGCACGAGGAGGTGCACGCGGCGCAGAGGATGCACTTGGTGGTGTCGTCGAAGCGGGCGCGGTCCTCGGCGGACTGGTAGCGCTCGCGCTCCGGCTCGTTGTCGACGTTGACCAGGAACGGCATGATCTCGCGGTAGGACTGGAAGAAGGGCTCCATGTCCACGATCAGGTCTTTCTCGCACGGGAGGCCCTTGATGGGCTCCACGGTCAGCGGCTTGGACAGGTCCAGGTCCTTGAGCAGCACCTTGCAGGCCAGGCGGTTGCGGCCGTTGATGCGCATCGCATCGGAGCCGCACACGCCGTGGGCGCAGGACCGGCGGAAGGACAGCGAGCCGTCGATCTCCCACTTGATCTTGTGCAGGCAGTCCAGCACGCGGTCGGTGCCGTACATCGTCAGCTGGAACTCGTCCCAGTGGGCGTCCTCGGAGACCTCGGGGTTGTAGCGGCGCACCCGGACGGTGACATCGAACGACGGAATGGCCTCGGACGCGGTCTGATCTTGAGTGTTCTCGGCGGTAGCGGTCGACATCAGTACTTACGCTCCATCGGCTCGTAATGGGTGAAGATGACGGGTTTGGTCTCCTGGCGGATGCCCGCGGTCTCCGACGAGGGGTCTTCGTACACCATGGAGTGCACCATGAAGTTCTCGTCGTCGCGCTTGGGGAAGTCCTCGCGGGCGTGGCCGCCGCGGGACTCCTGACGGTGCAGCGCCGCGACGGACATGACCTTGGCCAGCTGCAGCAGGAAGCCCAGCTCCACCGCCTCGAGCAGGTCCAGGTTGTACCGCTTGCCGTGGTCCTGGATCGCGATGTTCGCGTACCGCTCCTCCAGGGCCGAGATGTCGGAGAGCGCCTGGTTGATGGACTCCTCGGTGCGGAACACCTGCATGTTCAGGTCCATGGTGTCCTGCAGATCCTTGCGGATCGCCCCGACCTTCTCGGAGCCGTGCGCCGAGAGGGCGTTCTGCAGCAGCGCCTCGGTCGCCTCCATGGCATCGTCCGGGATGGGCAGGAACTCGGCTCGCTGGGAGTACTCGGCGGCGTTGACGCCCGCCCGCTTGCCGAACACGTTGATGTCCAGCAGGGAGTTGGTGCCCAGGCGGTTGGACCCGTGCACGGAGACGCAGGCCACCTCTCCGGCGGCGTAGAGCCCGGGGATGGTCTTCTCGGAGTTCTCGAAGACCTCGCCCTTGATGTCGGTGGGGATCCCGCCCATGGTGTAGTGCGCGGTGGGGAACACCGGCACCGGCTCGGTGTAGGGCTCCACGCCCAGATAGGTGCGGGCGAACTCGGTGATGTCCGGCAGCTTGGCGTCGATGTGCGCCGGCTCCAGGTGGGTGAGGTCCAGGAGCACGTAGTCCTTGTTGGGGCCGCAGCCACGGCCTTCGCGAACCTCGTTGGCCATCGAGCGGGCCACGATGTCACGCGGGGCGAGGTCCTTGATGGTGGGGGCGTAGCGTTCCATGAACCGCTCGCCGTCGGAGTTGCGGAGGATGCCGCCCTCACCGCGGGCGGCCTCGGAGACCAGGATGCCCAGCCCGGCCAGTCCGGTCGGGTGGAACTGCACGAACTCCATGTCCTCGAGCGGCAGGCCGTTGCGGAAGGCGATGGCCATGCCGTCCCCCGTGAGGGTGTGGGCGTTCGAGGTGGTCTTGAAGACCTTGCCGTTGCCGCCGGTGGCGAAGACCACGGACTTCGCCTGGAAGACGTGCAGCTCGCCCGTGGCCAGTTCGTAGGCGACGACGCCCGACGGACGGCGGCCCTCGGGGGTGTCCACGAGGATCAGGTCGAAGACGTAGAACTCGTTGTAGAACTCCACGTTGTGCTTGATGCAGGCCTGGTAGAGCGTCTGCAGGATCATGTGACCGGTGCGGTCGGCGGCGTAGCACGCGCGGCGGACCGGGGACTTGCCGTGATCGCGGGTGTGGCCGCCGAACCGGCGCTGATCGATCTTGCCCTCGGGGGTCCGGTTGAACGGAAGCCCCATCTTCTCGAGGTCCAGGACGGCTTCGATGGCCTCCTTGGCCATGATCTCCGCGGCGTCCTGGTCGACGAGGTAGTCACCGCCCTTGATGGTGTCGAACGTGTGCCACTCCCAGCTGTCCTCTTCGACATTGGCGAGTGCCGCGCACATACCGCCCTGCGCCGCACCCGTGTGGGAGCGGGTGGGGTAGAGCTTGGTCAGCACCGCGGTCTTGGCGCGCTGACCGGATTCGATAGCGGCGCGCATGCCCGCGCCGCCGGCTCCTACGATGACCACATCGTATTTGTGAACCTGCATTCTGAAATATTCTTTCTTCTCGAGATTCAGTGGGCGAGCGGCGGGCGGAGGCCGGGGCCGTCATTCACCCGAACAGTTCGGAAACTAGCGGGCACGGCCTCGCTCAGGCACCCGGGCAGAAGGATGCGAGCAGCTCGGGATCGGCACCGGCGGGGCAGGGCTCGAACGTGAAGATGACCAGCGTGCCCAGGAGGATCACGAAGCCGGTGGCGAGGAAGAGCGCCAGCTTCAGCCAGAAGCGGGCACCGTCGCGCTCGGCGTAGTCGTCGATGATCGTGCGCATGCCGTTGGCACCGTGCAGCATGGCCAGCCACAGCAGGGCGAGGTCCCAGACCTGCCAGAACGGGTTGGCCCATTTGCCGCCCACGAAGCCGAAGTCGATGGCGTGGACGCCGCCCTCAGGGACGATCAGGTTGGCGATCAGGTGCCCGAAGACGAGGACCAGCAGCAGGATCCCGGACAGGCGCATGTAGAGCCAGGCCAGCATCTCGAACTTGCTGCGCCCGGATCCCGAGCGGTTGTACTTGACACCGTTGACGACGCGGTCATTGCTGCGAGGAACGGCAATCTGGGGTTTCAGCGGAGTGCTCATGCTTGTGTTCCCTCGCGATCAGTGGAAGAAGACGTTGGACAAGTGACGGATCGCGAACGGCACCATCACTACGAGCCAGGCCACGATCACACCCCAGAACAGCTTCTTCTGATGCTTGGCGCCCGAGGACCAGAAGTCGATCAGGATGATCCGGATCCCGTTGAAGGCGTGATAGACGATGCCCGCCACCAGGCCGGCCTCGCCGAGGCCCATGATGGGGTTCTTGTAGGTCTCCATGACGGCGTTGTACGCCTCCGGATCCACGCGCACCATGGCCGTATCCATGACGTGGACCAGAAGGAAAAAGAAAATGCCCACACCGCTGATCCGGTGCGCGACCCAGGACCACATTCCGTACTCGCCCCGGTAGAGGGTGCCGGATTTGGGTCCAGTTCGGGTCTCCGTGGTTGTCGCGGCCACGATTGATACCTCCCTGTATCGCCTGCGGGTGCGTTGGCTCGCCCTGGCGTTTTTGCGTGCATTGCACCCTTGGCGGAGCCTGTGGCTCACGTCAAGATCTCTAGTGAACTCGCAGCTCACCATATCAGCCGCAGGGCGGCGGAAGCGCCACTTGGCGACAGGGTGTCAGCGCTCGGGCGCCGCACAGCTGGCCCGTGACCCCGGGCCTCGTGCCGGCGGGGTGTCCTGCCCGCGGCGGCACCCGGGCCCCGTCAGGTGCTGCCCGGCAGCCCCCGCGGGTTAGGATCGCGAACGTGACCCAACCACTTGAGCACTTTCACCCCTTCATCCCCGCCGGCGGCGTGGGCTCCCGGCTGTGGCCGCTGTCCCGTGCCGATGCGCCGAAGTTCTTGCTGGACCTCACCGGGTCCGGGTCCTCCCTGCTGCGTGCGACGTACGAGCGGCTGGCCCCGCTGACCAAGGATCCCGTGATGGTGGTGACCGGGCGCGGTCACGCCGGTGCCGTGAGCCAGCAGCTGCCGGAGCTCTCGGCCAAGGACCTCGTCCTGGAGCCCTCCCCGCGCGATTCCGCAGCGGCGATCGGCCTCGCCTGCATGCTGCTCGAGCGCAGGGACCCGGGGTGCGTGGTCGGGTCGTTCGCCGCCGACCACGTGATCGAACCCGCCAGCGTCTTCCAGGAGGCCGTCGTCCAGGCGGTCACGGCGGCGCGGACGGGCAAGATCGTGACCATCGGCATCCAGCCGTCCTCCCCGTCCACCGGTTTCGGTTACATCAAGGCGGACGGCGACCTCGGCATCGAGGGCGCCTCCTCGGTCCGCGGGGTCGAGCAGTTCGTGGAGAAGCCGGACGAGGACACGGCCCGAGCCTATGTGGCCAGTGGCGACTACCTCTGGAACGCCGGGATGTTCGTCGCGCCGGCCAGCCTGATGCTCGAGCACCTGGAGGCCAACGAGCCCGAGCTCTTCCAGGGGCTGCGCACCATCGCCGACGCCTGGGGGACCGTGCGCCAGGACCAGGTCATGTCCAGGGTGTGGGAGTCCCTGCCCAAGACCGCGATCGACTACGCCGTGGCCGAGCCCGCCGCGGCCGCCGGCGACGTCGCCGTGGTGCCGGGCACCTTCAACTGGGACGACGTCGGGGACTTCGCCGCGATGTCCCGGCTCAACCACGTGGGGGAGTCCGACGACGTCGCCGTCCTGGGGGAGAACACCCGGGTGCTCGTGGACAACTCCTCCGGCATCGTGGTCTCCGATACGGGCAGGGTCGTGGCGCTGATCGGGGTCGAGGACATCGTCGTCGTCGACACCCCCGACGCCCTGCTGGTGACCACGCGCGAACACGCCCAGAGCGTCAAGGAGACGGTGAACTCCCTCAAGGCCTCGGGGGACCTGGACGTCCTGTGATCAGTGCCCCGGCCGCCGGGCGGCGGCCGTCGCATTGAGAGCAGGTATGTGGGTCACTATGTGAACGAGGGAATCCTGATGATGGGAGTCCCGGCGTATTCTGTGCCAATGTCCCCATCCACGGATCCCCTCGTCACCCCCGCTCAGAACGAGATTCAGACCCTGACCGCCTGGTCGGGCGAGGCCGGACAGGTGCCGTCCGTCGGCGCGTTCATACGTCGGTGGCTGCCCGAGCTGATCGAGTTCCGCCGTGACATCCACCAGCACCCGGAGCTGTCCTACCAGGAGTTCCGTACCACTAGCCGCATCGTGGAGGCGTTGGAGGCGGCGGGCCTCAGTCCCGTGCGCCTCAAGGGGTCGGGCTGCTACGTGGACATCGGGCAGGGTCCGATCGCGGTCGGCCTGCGCGCCGATATCGACGCGCTGCCGATCCAGGAGGCCACGGGCCTGCCGTTCTCCTCGGTGAACGACGGCGTGGCCCACTCCTGCGGGCACGACGTCCACACCACCGTGATGCTGGGCGTGGCAAAGGTCCTGTCCGACATCGACCGGTCCTCGCCGCTGGCCGGCCGGGTGAGGGTCCTGTTCCAGCCCGCCGAGGAGAAGCTGCCCGGAGGGGCGCTCACCGTCATCGACCAGGGGGTGCTGGAGGGCGTGCCCCGCATGTTCGCCCTGCACTGCGAGCCCAAGGTCGACGTCGGTCACGTCGGGACGCGGATCGGCGCCATCACCTCCGCCTCGGACACCGTACGGGTGCACGTATCGGGCGACGGCGGGCATACGTCCCGCCCGCACCTGACCCAGGACCTGGTCTTCGCCATGGCGCAGATCGCGGTCAACGTCCCGGCGGTGATGTCCCGCCGGGTGGACGTGCGCTCGGGCGTCTCCGTCGTGTGGGGCGAGATCAACGCCGGGATCGCCCCCAACGCCATCCCGTCGCAGGGCACCCTGGCCGGGACCATGCGCTGCCTGGACGCCGATGCCTGGCATCGCGCGGGCACCCTCCTGGACGAGGTGGTGGGCCAGGTGGCCTCCCCGTACGGGGTGACGGTGGAGGTCGAGCACATCCGCGGCGTCCCGCCCGTCGTCAACGGCGAGGTCGAGACCACCCTGCTGGAGAACGCCGCCCGCGACGAGCTCGGCGAGGACGCCGTGCTGCTGGTCGAGCAGTCCATGGGCGGGGAGGATTTCGCCTGGTACCTGCAGGAGGTGCCGGGTTCCATGATGCGCCTGGGCACCAGGACGCCGGGCGGGCGGACCTACGACCTCCACCAGGCCGACTACATCGCGGACGAGGAGGCCATCGGGTGCGGCGTCCAGGTGATGACCAACACCGCGCTGCGGGCCGTCATGCTGCACGTTCGGGAGCTCGCCGGGTAGGACATTGCACGGATCACCATGTTCGTACCGTGCGCAACATCCAGGACATACTCCTGAGTACACTGAACGCCACCACCACCCGTTCAGTTCCGGCCCGTCGGCGCGCACTCACCATTCCCGGTCCTCGCCGGGACTCCTCTGCCCGGCTCCGGCACACTCTCCACCGGAGGAAACATGACCTTCCGTTCCCGCACCATGAAGGCGTCTGCGTTTCTCGGACTGACTGCTCTGGCCGTGACGGCCTGCGGCGAAGCACCGGAAGACAGCGAGGGCGCCGCGGACGCGTCCGACTTCACGGGCTGCATCGTCTCCGACGAGGGCGGCTTCCAGGACCGCTCGTTCAACCAGAACTCCTACGAAGGGCTGAAGGCGGCCGAGTCCGACCTCGGCATCGATGTCCAGGAGGCCGAGTCCCAGGCGGAGACCGACTTCATCCCGAACCTGAACTCCATGATCCAGAACGGCTGCGACCTGACGGTCTCCGTGGGCTTCCTCCTGGCCGACGCCACGCGGGAGGCCGCCGAGGCCAACCCCGATGCGCACTTCGCGATCGTGGACGACCACTCGATCGACCTGGACAACGTCAAGCCGATCACCTACAACACCGCCGAAGCCGCGTTCCTGGCGGGCTACGTCGCCGCGGGCTCCTCCGAGACGGGCACCGTCGCCACCTACGGCGGCCTGGACATCCCCACCGTGACCGTGTTCATGGACGGCTTTGCCGACGGCGTGGACTACTGGAACGAGCAGAAGTCGGATGACGTCGAGCTGCTGGGCTGGAACAAGGAGACCCAGGACGGCACGTTCGTCGGCAACTTCAGCGATGCCGCCGCGGCCAAGACCACCACGCAGAACTTCATCAACGAAGGCGCCGACGTGATCATGCCGGTCGCCGGCCAGGCCGCGACGGGCACCCCTGACGCCGTCGTCGAAGCCAACTCCGGCGGTGGCGAGGACGAGGTCACCTTCGTCTGGGTGGACGCCGACGGTTACGACACCCTCTCCGAGGACCAGAAGCCCTATCAGCTGACCTCGGTGCTGAAGGAACTGTCCACCTCGGTCGAGGACGTGGTGACCACCGCCGCGGAGGGCAACTTCGACAGCGAGCCCTACGTGGGGGACCTGTCCAACGAGGGCGTGGGCATCGCCCCGTTCCACGATCAGGAGGATCGTGTGGGCGAGGAGCTCGCCGGCGAGGTCGAGCAGATCCGCCAGCAGATCGTGGACGGGGAGATCACCGTGGAGTCCGAGAGCTCCCCCGAGTGACCCCGATGCCCCGACCCTGAGGCCGGGGCATCCGCGGGTTCCACGGCCGCGGTCCGCCGGTCTGGAACCCGGGCTCGCCCGTCGTCCCGTGCCCTTCGCCGGGCCCGGACGGCGGGCGGGCCCGACCGATCCCACATCCCGTCAGCTCAGAGGAATACGAACCCATGAAGCTCGAACTTCGGGAGATCACGAAGAAATTCGGGTCCTTCGCCGCCAACCGGAATGTCTCCCTGACCGTCGAGCCGGGGGAGATCCACTGCCTGCTCGGCGAGAACGGCGCGGGCAAGTCCACCTTGATGAACGTTCTCTACGGCCTCTACCAGCCCACGTCGGGGGAGATCCTGGTCGACGACCTGGCCGTGGAGTTCAACGGCCCGTCGGACGCCCTGGACTGCGGCATCGGGATGGTGCACCAGCACTTCATGCTGGTGCCCGTCTTCACGGTCGCGGAGAACGTCGCGCTGGGCTCGGAGTCGCTCAAGGGGGCCAGCCTGGATCTGGAGACCACGCGGAGCAAAATCCGCGAGATCTCCGACCAGTACGGCTTCGCGGTGGACCCCGACGCCGTCGTGGAGGACCTGCCGGTGGGTGTGCAGCAGCGCGTGGAGATCATCAAGGCCCTGGTGCGCGACGCCGAGCTGCTCATCCTGGACGAGCCCACCGCGGTGCTCACCCCCAAGGAGACCGATGAGCTTCTGGCGATCATGCGCCAGCTCAAGGAGAACGGCACCTCCATCGTGTTCATCTCCCACAAGCTGCGCGAGGTGCGCGAGGTCTCCGACGTGATTACGGTGATCCGCCGCGGTGAAGTGGTGGGGTCGGTGTCGCCGCAGGCCACGCCCGGTGAACTGGCCGCCATGATGGTCGGCCGCGAGGTCTCGCTGTCCGTGACCAAGGCGGAGGCGCAGGCCGGCGAGGAGGCCCTGGTGGTCTCGGACCTCACCGTGGTGGGGTCCAACGGCGTGACCCTGCTGGAGAACCTCAACCTGTCCGTTGCCAAGGGCGAGATCCTCGCCGTGGCCGGGGTGCAGGGCAACGGGCAGGTGGAGTTCGCCGAGGCTCTCCTGGGGCTGCGCAAGGCCTCCGGTTCCATCCGCCTGGAGGGCAAGGAGCTCGTCGGCCGTTCGGTGCGCCAGGTCCTGGAGGCCGGTGTGGGCTTCGTCCCCGAGGACCGCTCGACCGACGGCCTGGTGGGCCCGTTCTCCGTCGCGGAGAACCTGGTCCTGGACCTCTACAAGGATCCTCGGTTCCGCTCGGGGTTGTCCCTCAGGAAGCGCGCCATCGCGGCCAACGCCGAGGAACGGATCGCCGAGTTCGACATCCGCACGGGGTCGGCGAACGCTCACGCCGCGACCCTGTCGGGCGGCAACCAGCAGAAGATCGTCATCGCGCGGGAGCTGTCCCGGCCCCTGAAGCTGTTCCTGGCCTCCCAGCCCACCCGCGGCGTCGACGTGGGGTCGGTCGAGTTCATCCACGAGCGCATCGTGGCCGAGCGCGACTCGGGCGTCCCCGTGATCATCGTGTCCACCGAGCTGGACGAGGTCTACGCCCTGGCGGACCGGATCGCGGTCTTCTTCCACGGCCGGCTCATGGGCATCGTGGGCCCGGACACCCCCCGGGAGATCCTGGGCCAGATGATGGCCGGGGCCACCGAGGACGAGGTGCGCGCGACACCTCCGCCGGACGGCGACGGCGGGCCCCAGCCGCCCGCAGCGTCGCAGCGGGACGCCGGCCCCTCCGGCGACGACCCCATCCATCACGACGGCCGGGCCGTCCCGAACGCACCGTGGGAGGAGCAGGCATGACCACCCCCACCACAGACACCCCGACCGTCAACGCGGCCGAGGACCTGGAGACCGACGGCCCGCGGTGGATCGGCTCCGCCCTCCAGCCGGTGCTGGCGATCATCGCGGCGCTGCTGCTGGGCGGCGTCCTGATCGCCGCCACCGACGAGCGGGTCATGCGGGCGACCGGCTATTTCTTCAGCCGCCCCACGGATACTTTCGCGGCGGCCTGGCGCGCCGCGTCCTCGGCCTACGAGGCCATGTTCTACGGGGCCGTGTTCAACCCCAGCGGCGATACCTTCACGCGGCAGATCTACCCCCTGACCGAGACCCTGACGGTGGCCACCCCGCTCATCTTCGCCGGTCTCGGCGTGGCCATCGCCTTCCGCGCGGGCCTGTTCAACATCGGCGCCCAGGGGCAGATCCTGATCGGCGCCACCCTCGCGGCCTATGTGGGCTTCGCCTGGTCCATGCCGTTGCCGCTGCACCTGCTGCTCGTGATCGTGGCCGGCGTGATCGGCGGCGGCATCTGGGGAGGCTTCGTCGGCCTGCTCAAGGCTCGCACGGGCGCTCACGAGGTGATCGTGACGATCATGCTCAACTACATCGCGGCCAACCTCCTGGCCTATCTGCTGACCCGGCCCGCGTTCCTGCGCGAGGGGTCCACCAACCCCCTCAGCCCTCCGGTGGCGGAGACGGCGCAGTTCCCGTTGCTGCTGGGACCGCCCTTCCGGCTGCACTGGGGCTTCCTGCTGGCCATCGCCGCCACCGTTTTCATGTGGTGGGTGCTCAACCGCTCCACGATCGGCTTCGAGATTCGCGCCGTGGGCTCCAACCCCAGGGCCGCCAAGACCGCCGGCATCAATGTCACCAAGGGCTTCGTCGTCGTGATGGTCATGGCGGGCGGCTTCGCCGGCCTGGCGGGCGTGGCGCAGATATCCGGGACCGAGGGGTCGCTGTCGGCCGGTGTGGCGGCGTCGTTCGGGTTCGATGCGATCACCGTGGCGCTGCTGGGCCGCTCCACGCCGCTGGGCACGTTCCTGGCGGGGCTGCTCTACGGCGGCTTCCGTGCGGGCGCGGTGACCATGCAGACCATGACCGGGACCAACGTGGACATCGTGCTGGTGGTCCAGTCGCTGATCGTGCTGTTCATCGCGCTGCCGCCGCTGTTCTCCGCGGCCCGGCGGAAGAGGTCCTCCGGCGCCAAGGGCGCCGCGCCGTCGCCGTCCGCGTCCGCCGAGGGCGCGACCTCCGACGGGACCTCCGCCGACGCTGCCGACACGGCCCAGGAGGGCACCGGCGCCGAAGGCCCGGCCAGTACCACCCCGGGCGGAACCAAGGAGGCTCGAGCATGAGCACCGCAACGCAGACCCCCGCTCCCGGGCACGGGACGCAGGGAGAGGCCCACGAGGGCGCCGAGCACGTGGACCCCGCTGCCCTGCCCGCGAGCGCCCGCCGCGCCCCGCTGGGTTTCGGCGTCCTGGCCCTGGTCTCCCTGATCGTCTTCGCCTTCAACGGCCCGGACCAGAGCGTGACCTTCCGGATCAGCGGCGACGGCGACCTGTTCCAGGTTCCGAACGTGGTGGTTCCCGGCCTGGTCACGGGTTGGGTGATCACCATCGCGCTCGCCGCGCTGACCGTCTTCGCCTTCTTGCGCGTGCGGTCCGGCCGGCTCACCCCGACGTGGTCCGTGGTGCTCTACGGCGCACTGTTCGTCGCCGGGTTCCTGGTCTGGGTGGTGGGCTCGGCCAACAACCCCTCCGTGTCCCTGACCGGTCTGCTGGCAGGCGGGGTCGCCCTCGCCGTGCCCCTGGTCTTCGGCTCGCTGAGCGGACTCATGTGCGAGCGTTCCGGCGTGGTCAACATCGCGATCGAGGGTCAGCTGCTCTTCGGGGCGTTCTCGGCCGCCATCGCGGGCTCCGTGTCCGGCAGCGCGTGGGTCGGCCTGCTGGCCGCCATGATCGGCGCGGCCCTGGTCTCCCTGGTCCTTGCCGTCTTCTCGATCACCTACCGGGTCAACCAGATGATCGTAGGCGTGGTGCTCAACGTGCTGGTCTCGGGCCTCACCGGCTTCCTGTTCGCCACCCTGCTGGAGTCCGACGCCGGCCGCTTCAACTCCCCGCCCCGTCTTCCGTCCTTCGCGATCCCGGTGCTCAGCGAGCTGCCCCTGGTCGGGCGGATCCTCTTCGACCAGTCGATCGTGGGCTACTTCATGTGGCTGGCCATCCCGATCGTGTGGTTCGCCGTCTACCGCACCCGCTGGGGGCTGCGCACCCGCGCCATCGGCGAGCATCCCAAGGCCGCGGACACCCTGGGCATCAACGTCAACCGGATGCGGTTCGTCAACGTCCTGCTGGGCGGACTGATCGCCGGTATCGGCGGGTCGTTCTACACGCTGGTGTCGGTGACCTCCTTCACCAGGGATATGACCTCGGGTGCCGGCTATATCGCCCTTGCGGCGTTGATCTTCGGCCGGTGGAATCCGATCGGCGCTTTCCTGGCCGCCCTGCTGTTCGGCGTCGCCTCCAACCTGCAGTCCGTGCTGTCCTTCCTGGGCACCTCGATGCCCAGCCAGTTCCTGGCGATGCTGCCCTACGTGATCACCATCCTGGCCGTGGCCGGCCTGGTGGGCGCCTCCCGCGGTCCCGCCTCCGCCGGGCAGCCGTACGTCAAGGAATGAGAGGGTCGTGTCCGAGATGACGACGGATCCCCGAGCCGCCCCCCAGGACGCGGAGGCACCCGTATGGGACGCCCTGCTGGCCGAGGCGCGCAGGGTCATGACCCGCGCCTACGTGCCCTACTCCGACTTCCCGGTGGGGGCCGCCGCCCTGGTCGAGGACGGACGGACGGTCTCCGGATGCAACGTGGAGAACGCGAGCTACGGCGTGACCCTGTGCGCCGAATGCGGCCTGGTCAGTTCCCTCCACGCCACGGGCGGCGGACGCCTGACCCATTTCGTGTGCGTCGACGGGAAGGGACGGATCCTGATGCCGTGCGGCCGGTGCCGCCAGCTGCTCTACGAGCACCGTGCCCCGGATATGGTGCTGATGACGGTGTCCGGGGTGAAGAGCATGGACCAGGTGCTGCCGGACGCCTTCGGCCCCGAGAACCTCTGACCGGAGTTCCTGACCAGAACCCCTGACCGACGGGATGTCCATGAGCGCTTCCTCCGAGACGGCCTTCGCCGCCGTCGACATCATCCGGGCCAAGCGGGACGGCCTCGCCCTGAACCCGGCCCAGATCGACTGGGTGATCGACGCCTACGTGCGCGGCGAGGTGGCCGAGGAGCAGATGGCCGCACTGGCCATGGCGATCGTGCTCAACGGCATGGACCGGCAGGAGATCGCCCGGTGGACGCGGGCGATGATCGACTCGGGCCGGCGGATGGACTTCTCCGGGCTCACCCGCCATGGACGGCGCCTGCCCACCGTCGACAAGCACTCGACCGGGGGAGTGGGGGACAAGATCACCCTGCCCCTGGCCCCGCTGGTGGCCGCGCACGGCGTGGCCGTGCCGCAGCTGTCCGGCCGCGGGCTCGGCCACACCGGGGGCACGCTGGACAAGCTCGAGGCCATCCCGGGCTGGCGCGCCGATCTGGACCACGATCAGATCGTCCGTCAGCTGGAGTCGGTGGGAGCCGTGGTGTGCGCCGCCGGCGGCGACCTGGCCCCGGCGGACAAGAAGCTCTACGCCCTGCGCGACGTGACCGGAACGGTCGAGTCCATCCCCCTGATCGCCTCCTCGATCATGTCCAAGAAGATCGCCGAGGGCGCCGAGGCGCTGGTCCTGGACGTCAAGGTCGGCGCGGGCGCCTTCATGAAGGACGCGCGGTCGGCCGGAGAGCTGGCGGAGACCATGGTGGGCCTCGGCACGGATGCCGGCCTGACGACGATCGCCCTGCTCACCGACATGTCCGCGCCACTGGGCCATGCGGTCGGCAACGCGTGCGAGGTCGCGGAGTCCGTGGAGGTCCTGGCCGGGGGAGGCCCGTCCGACGTCGTCGGCCTGACCCTCGCGCTCGCCGGGGAGATGCTCCGGGCGGCCGGAGTGGAGGCGGATCCCGCCGACGCGCTCCGTGACGGGCGGGCGATGGACGCCTGGCGGGCGATGATCGCCGCGCAGGGCGGTGACCCGAAGGCTCCCTTGCCGCAGGCGCGGATCTCCGAGACCGTGAGCGCCGATTCGGACGGCGTGGTCACGAGCCTGGACGCCATGGGCATCGGACTGGCCTCCTGGGGCCTCGGGGCGGGCAGGGCCCGTCGTGAGGATCCCGTCCAGCCGGCGGCGGGTGTGGTGCTGCGGGCAAAGCCCGGTGACACCGTGCGACGAGGGCAGATCCTGGCCACCATGCACACCGACAGCGCGTCGGCCGTCACCGCAGCCGCCGACCGGATCCGGTCCGCCTACGGCATCGAGAGTCTCCACGGGGCCGCGGCCGCCGCCGGCGCAAGGGAACCGGGCGACCGCAGCACGCCGCGAGCGAACGTGCTGCTCGGTCGAGTTGCTGCCGAGGACTTGTAGTCTGGTCCCAGACAGATCCAGCACGCTCTTGACGCGGGAGGACCAACACCGTGGGACTTTTTTCCAGGAAGTCGAATACCGAGCAGCAGACTGCCGGGGCCCCGAACGCTGAGGCCGCCCCGGCGGCTCAGCCCTTGCCGGCCGAAGGCCCCTTGCGGAACCTGGTCGCCGGCCTGGTGGCCGATGGCGCGGACCGGGGCAAGCTGACCCTGGTCCAGCGCGGCAACACCATGAGCCAGCAGACCGAACGCTCCGTGGGCGGCAACCCGACCACCGACGGCGGCACGGTCGACCAGGCCCACCCGCTGTTCGAGGACGTCGCCGCTCTCTACACCGAGGCCATGTCCCGTGACACCGGGGCCTGGCAGACCGCCGTGATCGAGGTCGGCCCCGACTCCGGTCGCGGCCGTCTGGTCCAGGTCGACTACGACTTCCCGGCTGCACCGCACTCCACCGAGCGCTATCAGCTCGGCGGCGGTGCTGGAGACGCTGCGGCCGCGGCCCCCGGTGCTCCGGCCGCTGGAACCGCCGGTCAGGGCAGTGAAGCCCCCGGAACCGCCGGAACCGCGGAGACCCCCGGAACCACTGGAACCACTGGAACCGCCGAAGGGCGCGAGAGCGCCCCGGAATCCCGCGTTCCCGCCGACAGTGCTGATTCAGGGGCTGACTCCGGCACCGGCACCGCCGCCGGCGTGGGGTCGGGAGCCCTGGCCGCGGCTGCCGCCGAGGGCCGTGGAGAGGCCGCCGAGGAGGCCTCGGGGACCGCCGAGCCGGAAGCGCAGCCCCGGCCGGAAGCACCGCAGCCGGTGCCTGCGCCCCAGGCCCCGGCCGCTGAGGCCGACCGCGGCGAGGAGCCGGCGTCCGAGCCGGCACCGGTGCCGCCCACGGTCACTGACGCCGTCGAGCCGGGCCCCGGCTCGCAGGACGACGTGCCCCAGCACGTCGACCACGAGGAGTGGCGCGATGACGACGCCGGCCGTTCCGGCGCGCAGGCCACCGGCGCCGCGGCTGCAGGTGCGGCCTCGGGTGCCGGGGCGCGTGCCTCCGCCGGGTCGGGTGAGGGCGATGCCCCGTCGATGGCCCAGACCGCGGATGTCGCCCCCTCCTACAGGGCCGGCGAGGTGAGCGGAAGGGCTCCCTCCAAGGACAAGCTGGCCGAGGGCAACAAGGTCCTGACCGAAGCGGATGTGCTCGGCCGCCTGGCCGGCGCGCAGCGCCGCCTGTTCGGCGCCGAGGGCACGGCCCTGGACGTCTCCACCGTCCTGATCCGCGTCCGCACCCTCGGCACCTACTACGACGCCCTGACCCACGTGCGCCAGGGCGGCTTCTGGGACCAGCGCCCCTCGTTCGACCTGGTGCCCGAGGAGGAGCTGAAGGTCCAGGAGCTCAAGGAGGACTCCTACGTCGAGGGCCAGGGCGCGCCGCTGGCCATGATGTTCCGCTTCCGGCCGGGCATCCCTCCCGAGGTGTCCTTCGACTACGCCGACGAGGAGGCGTTCGTCCGTTACCCCGAGCGCCTGCCCTCGCAGAACTACGTGGAGGAGCTGCGGATGTACCCGCGTACCGGCGCCAATATCCCGGCCCACGTCAACGACGCTCTGCAGGACTGGAACTACTGATCCATGACGGATATCCCGACTTCCCTGGACCACGGGACCGGGAGCCAGGACCCCGCCGGTGCCTCCGGCGGGGTCCTGCGCGCCCTGCCCAAGATCAGCCTGCACGATCACCTGGACGGCAGTCTCCGGCCGGACACGGTGGTGGAGCTGGCCGCCCTGGCCGGACATGACCTGCCCGCCTCGACCGGCGCCGAGCTGGCCCGATGGATGACCCGCGCGGGTGACTCCGGGTCTCTCGTGTCCTACCTGGAGACCTTCGAGCACACGCTGGCCGTGCTGCAGACCGCGGACGCGCTGCGCCGGGTCGCCCGGGAGGCCGTGGAGGACTACGTCGACGACGGCGTGATCCACGCCGAGGTCCGCTGGGCGCCGGAGCTGCATGTGCGCCGGGGCCTCACCCTGGAAGGGGCCGTCGAGGCCGTCCAGGAGGGGCTGGCCGCGGGGGTGGAGGCCGCCGCCACGGAGGGCTACGAGATCTCCGTGGGGCAGCTGCTGTGCGCCATGCGCCAGAACGACCGTTCCGAGGAGATCGCCCGCCTGGTGGTGACCCGCTACGATCCCGTCAGCGCCGGCGGGATCCTCGGCTTCGACCTGGCCGGCCCGGAAGCCGGTTACCCGGTCTCATCGCACCGGGCCGCACTGGACCTGCTGGCCGAGAACCTGATCCCCGTGACCCTTCACGCAGGGGAGGCTGACGGGGTCGACTCGATCCGGGACGCCGTCGTCAACGGTAGGGCTCTGCGGCTCGGGCACGGCGTGCGGATCGCCGAGGACATCACCCTGACGGATGCTCCCGATGGCGATGTCACCATCGACATGGGTCCGGTGGCCACCTGGGTCCGCGACCGCTCCATCGCCCTGGAGATCTGCCCCGAGTCCAACCGCCAGACGCACGCGACCCCCCGGTGGGATCCGCCGTCCAACCTGGTGAGGGTCCTGGGCCCCGGTACCGCCCAGCATCCCGTGGGGTTCCTGCACCGTGCCGGTTTCCGCGTGGTGATCGGACCCGACAACCGGCTGATCTCCGGAACGGACATCTCCGCCGAACTGGGCCGCCTGGTCAACCTGCACGGCCTGACCCTGGACGACGTCGAGACGCTGCAGCGCAACGGCGCCCAGGCGGCCTTCGCGCCCCTGGACCACCGCGTGATGCTCGAGGCGCGGATCACCGAGGAGTTCGACGCCCTGCGCGCCGCGGGCGCGCAGCTGGGCCTGGGCGACCTGCTGGCCGCGGAGGACGGGGCCGGGCAGTGAACGGGGCGGCCCCGTCGGCCGGCGCCCC
Organism: Kocuria coralli; assembly: GCF_008831305.1. Lineage (GTDB taxonomy): Bacteria > Actinomycetota > Actinomycetes > Actinomycetales > Micrococcaceae > Kocuria > Kocuria coralli. The sequence continues at coordinate 82,122 of NZ_ML708614.1, read as the reverse complement.
GGCCGACCCGCCCGCCACCTCGGCTGTCCAGCCGCTCGACCCGGAGTCGGCGGCCCGGGGATTCACCGGGCTGCTCGAGGTCATGGACCGGCTCCGTTCGCCGGGCGGCTGCGCCTGGGACGCCCGGCAGACCCACGAGTCCCTCGTGAAGTACCTGATCGAGGAGTCCTACGAGGTCATCGAGGCCATCGAGTCGGACGGCGGTCCGGCGGCCCACCGGCAGGAGCTGGTCGAGGAGCTCGGCGACCTCCTGCTCCAGGTGGTCTTCCACGCCCGGGTGGCCCAGGAGCGCCGCGAGCAGGACGGCGGGTTCACGGTCTCCGACATCCTCGAGGCGGTCACCGCCAAGCTGATCCGGCGTCATCCCCAGGTCTTCGCGGCCGAGTACCGCGACACCCTGGGAACGCAGGCTTCCGAGGAGGCGCTGCACTCCCGGTGGGAGGAGCTCAAGAAGCAGGAGAAACCCGAGCGGAAGGGCCCGTTCGACGGCGTGCCGCCCGGGCTCCCGGCGCTGCAGTACGCGGAGAAGATCCTGGCCAAGGCCCGCCGCCACGGCCTCGAGCCCGCACCCGGCGGAGAGCAGCCGGGCGGGATACCGGAATCCGGGTCCGAGCCGGGAGCCCCGGCGAGCGAGGAGGAGCTCGGCGAACGCCTCTTCCACCTGGTCCGGCAGGCCTCCGTCGCAGGGCTCGACCCCGAACGCGCCCTGCGTGCCACGGCCCGCCGATGGGCCGGCGACCGGGAACGGGAGAGCGCCCGATGAGCCGGCGGCGTGTGGGATCCCTCACCTCCCAGCGAACGGCAGGCAACAATGCTGTGACGGGGGCCTCCGGTCGCTAGGCTGAGACCCAGGCCACCCCGTTCAAGCGGAGGCGGCGGTTCAACGCGTGCTCAAGCCTCGCGCCCGCCGATCTCTCGGGGCGGATATATTGAGCCGACGTACCAGTAGAGGAGCACGTCCCATGGCAATGATCATCGATGTTCACGCCCGCCAGATCCTGGATTCCCGTGGTAACCCGACCGTCGAATGCGAGGTGCGCCTGGAGGACGGCTCCTTCGGCCGCGCAGCGGTTCCCTCGGGCGCCTCCACCGGTGAGCACGAGGCGGTCGAGCGTCGCGACGGCGATAAGTCCGTCTACCTCGGCAAGGGCGTCCTGGGCGCGGTCGAGGCCGTCAACGAGGAGATCTCGGAGGCCGTCATCGGCCTGGAGTCCACCGATCAGCGCCTGATCGACCGCACCATGCTCGAGCTCGACGGCACCCCCAACAAGGGCAAGCTGGGCGCCAACGCCATCCTGGGCGTCTCCCTCGCCGTGGCCCGCGCCTCCGCCGACGAAGCCGAGCTGCCGCTCTACAAGTACCTGGGTGGCCCCAACGCGCACGTCCTGCCCGTTCCGATGATGAACATCCTGAACGGCGGCTCCCACGCCGACTCCAACGTGGACATCCAGGAGTTCATGATCGCCCCGATCGGTGCCTCGACCTTCTCCGAGGCCCTGCGCTCGGGCGCCGAGGTCTACCACGCGCTGAAGTCCGTGCTCAAGGACCGCGGCCTGAACACCGGCCTGGGCGACGAGGGCGGCTTCGCGCCGAACCTCGAGTCCAACCGGGCGGCGCTGGACCTGATCCTCGAAGCCATCCAGAAGGCGGGCTACGAGCCGGGCAAGGACATCGCCCTGGCCCTGGACGTCGCCTCCTCGGAGTTCTTCGAGAACGGCTCCTACACCTTCGAAGGCGAGCAGAAGTCGGCCGAGGACATGGCCGCCTACTACGAGCAGCTGGTCGCCGACTACCCGCTGGTCTCCATCGAGGACCCGCTGGACGAGAACGACTGGGAGGGCTGGGCCAAGCTCACCGCCTCGGTCGGTCAGAAGGTCCAGCTGGTGGGCGACGACCTGTTCGTGACCAACCCCGAGTTCCTGGCCCGGGGCATCCGCGAGGACGTCGCCAACGCCCTGCTGGTCAAGGTCAACCAGATCGGCTCGCTGACCGAGACCCTCGAGGCCATCACCCTGGCCCAGACCAGCAGCTTCCGCTGCATGGTCTCGCACCGCTCGGGTGAGACCGAGGACACGACCATCGCGGACATCGCGGTGGCCACCAACGCCGGCCAGATCAAGACCGGCGCGCCGGCTCGCTCGGAGCGCGTGGCCAAGTACAACCAGCTCCTGCGCATCGAGGAAGCCCTGGGCGAGTCCGCCGTGTACGCGGGGGCCTCCGCCTTCCCGCGCTTCACCGCCTGACAGCGCTGAGACTCGTCGTGGCCGCCCGGGGCTCCCGGGCGGCCACGGTGTTTTCGGACCCGGCATGGAGGCCGGGCCATTAGACTCTCGCATCGGACGCGGTTGCGCAGCGATCCCGGATCCATGACCTCGCAGTCGTGGTCGCGTCCCGGACCATGTGAACGTCCGCTCGCCCGGGCGGACGACGACCAGCAGGAGTGACCAGGTGCCCCAGCGCGACTCTCACGACGAGCGGACGGACCAGGGCGCCCACGAACCGTTCTCGGCTGCGGCCCTGGCCCGCGGATTCGGTGCACGACGGCGCATGCTGCTGCTGATCGCCACGGTGCTGCTCATGGTCTTCCTCGCGGCGCCGACGACCAAGATCTACCTCGATCAGCGGGCGGAGATCCGTTCCCTGGAACAGAGCATCTCGGAGAACCAGACCGCCCGCGACGATCTCCAGCACGAGGTCTCCCTGTGGGACGACCCCGCCTACGTCCGGCAGCAGGCCCGCAACCGTCTCCTGATGGTCGAACCGGGGGAACGCTCCTACCTGGTGGTGGGGGCCGACAGCCTGGGCGACGAGGCCCCCGAATCGTCGGCGGTGCAGGAGGAGGCCGACCGTCCCGCCTGGGCGGATGCCCTGTGGGGCTCCGTCCTGGACTCCGGGTGGCCGGAGCAGCGGACATCGCCCAGCCAAGCCGAGAACTTCCCCCAGCTGGGGGACGCAGCCCAGCCGACCGAAACCAGCGAACCGGGCGCGGACGCCACCACCGATCCCGCCGCCCCATGAGGAACCCACGTGACTGAATCCCCCCAGGAGCGCACCGCGCGCGGCCTGCATTCGACCGCCGACACGCTGGATCCCAGCGACCTGGACCTGCAGGTGCTGTCCCGTCAGCTGGGTCGGCAGGTGCGCGACGTCGTCGAGATCCCGGCCCGCTGCGTCTGCGGCAATCCCCTGGTGGCCGCCACCGCGCCGCGACTGTCGAACGGCTCGCCGTTCCCCACCGTCTTCTACCTGGCGCACCCCGTCATCACGGCCGCGGTCTCCCGCCTGGAGGCCGAGGGGAAGATGTACGAGATGACCGACCGGCTGAGCACGGACGAGGATCTCGCCGCCTCCTACCGGCGCTCCCACCAGGACTTCCTGGCGGAACGCGAGCGCATCCGGCTGAAGTCCGGCACCGGCCCGGTCCCGGAGATCGACGGCATCTCGGCCGGGGGCATGCCCACGCGGGTCAAGTGCCTCCACGTCCTGGCCGGGCACTCCCTCTCCGCCGGTGCGGGAGTGAACCGCCTGGGGGACGAGACCCTGGAGCTGATCTCGCAGACCTGGGACACCGAGACCTGCCACTGCGACCCCGCCTGGCGCGGGGCTTGAGTCTGGAGCGGAACCACCGCCGGCCGGCCGCGGGCCGGCCGGGATCCCCCTGAGGAAGGACCTGATCATGCGCGTTGGCGCCATCGACTGCGGAACCAACTCGATCCGCCTTCTCATCGCCGATGTGGGCCGCGACGGCTCGTGGGGAGACGGCACCACCCTGACCGACGTCGTGCGGCTGAATACCATCGTGCGCCTGGGGCAGGGGGTGGACGCCACCGGCTGGCTGGCCCAGGACGCCCTGGAACGCACGTTCGCGGCCACGGAGGACTACGCCGGGCTGCTCGGCGAGCACCACGTGGACGCGGTACGGTTCGTGGCCACTTCGGCCACGCGCGACGCGGGCAACCGGCACGTGTTCGTCGACGGCATCCAGCGACGTCTCGGGGTGGAGCCCGAGGTGATCTCCGGGCAGGAGGAGGCGGCCCTGTCCTTCGCGGGGGCCTCCCTCGTCGCCCCTGCCGCGGACGCCGAGGACCGGGTCCTGGTGGTGGACCTCGGTGGCGGCTCCACGGAGTTCGTCCTGGGCTCCTCCGAGGGGATCGTCGCCGCCCGCAGCGTCGACGTGGGCTGCGTGCGGATGACGGAACGCCACCTCGGCTCCAACCCGCCGTCGCAGACGCAGCAGGCCGCCGTCCTGACCGACGTGGACCGCGCCATCGACAAGGTCCTGCAGACCGTGCCATTGGCGCAGGCACGCAGCCTCGTGGGAGTGGCCGGGTCCGTGACCACCATCACCGCACGGGCCCTGGGCCTGGAGACCTACGACGCAGAACGCCTCAACGGCAGCGTGCTGAGCGCGGAGGACGTCGGACGGGCGTGCCGTGAGCTCACCGGGATGACACGCGAACAGCGCGCCGCGCTGCCGTACATGCATCCGGGACGGGTGGACGTCATCGGCGGGGGAGCGCTGATCTGGCGCAGGATCGTCGAACGTGTCATGGAGGCGACATCCGGGCGGGTGAACTCCGTGACCACCAGCGAGCACGATATTTTGGACGGAATCGCCCTGTCCCTGACCGATCGCTGAAGCGGATACCAGATGCCGACAAACGCCCCAGGCCACCAGCAAGTCCCCGACCAGCCGGGCACCCCGTGGGACGGGGCGCCGCATCATGACGGGCGTCCCGCCGGGCCTGCCAGGCGAGCGGGCCGGCGCGTCCTGGGGATCGGGATCGCCGGCGCCCTGGTGGCCGGAGGCGCGGTGACGGCCGTCGTCGTCGATGCCGACGGCCGGACCGGACTGGCCACTCCGGCGAACGCGACCAACGCCGGGGCCCAGCTGAACCGGCAGCCGGCACCGGACGGCCCGGCGCCGTCCGTGCCGATCACGGATCCCACGGACGTCCCGGACCTGAGCTCACCTCCGGCGATCAGCGCGCAGCAGGCCCGGGCGGGGGAGTACTGGCTGGACGAATACGGTGTCCGCGGTGCCTGGGACGAGGCGACCGGCGAGGGCGTGAAGATCGCGGTGATCGACACCGGCGTGGACGGCGGCCATCCCGACCTCGAGGGTGCCGTGGGCACCGGAACGGACGTCTCCGGCGTCGGGGCGTCCGACGGGCAGGAAGGCCTGGGCGCGGAACCGCCCCACGGAACCATGGTGGCCTCCGTGGCGGCCGGACGAGGGCACGGCAGCCCTGCCAGCGGTGAGCCGGGAGGCGGTACAGGTGTCATCGGCGTCGCACCGGGTGCCGAGATCCTGCCCGTCTCCACCTGGCTCGGCACGGACCGCGAGGGAGTGCGGTCGACCGATCAGCAGATCCCCGACGCCGTGCGCTGGGCGGTGGACAACGACGCGGACATCATCAACATGTCGGTCGGCTCCCCGGATCAGACCTGGCCCGAGTCCTGGGACTCCGCCTTCGAGTACGCCGAGGAGAACGACGTCCTGGTCGTGGCCGCCGCGGGCAACCGCGGCAACGGCATCACGCAGGTGGGCGCTCCGGCCACGATCCCGAGCGTGCTGACGGTGGGCGGCGTCGACCGCAACGACCAGGCCGGGTGGGAGTCGTCGTCGCAGGGGATCTCGATCGCCGTTGCGGCTCCGTCGGAGGATCTGGTGGGCGCGGTACCGGGCGGCGGCTACGGCGAGTGGGCGGGCACGTCGGCGGCGGCCCCGATCGTCTCCGGCACCGCGGCGCTGATCATGGAGAAGTACCCGGACCTCTCGGCCCAGGAGGTGGCCCACCGGATCACCGCCTCGGCACGGGACGTCGGCGCCAGCGGACGCGACCCGCTGTACGGCTACGGCATCCTGGACGTGGAGGCCGCCGTCACCCAGGACATGGCGCCCATGGAGGGCGACGGGCCCCTGGGATCCATGGCCGAGTGGATCCAGATCCACCGTCGTCACGATTCCACGCCGACCGCCACGCCCTCGGCCAGCGCATCGGCCCTGACCTCGGAGGTGACCGCCGAGGCCCTCCCGCCCGAACCCGTGGCGCCGCTGAACTCGACGGGCGCTCTGCCGGTGTTCATCCTGGCCGGCTTCGGGGTGCTGGTCGCGGGCATCACCGGAGCGGCTGCCTGGCATATCCGCTGGCTGCTGCGCGGCGGGAAGAACTCCAAGGGCTCCTGAGACCCTTACTCCGCCGGGCTCGCCGCGCATTCGGTCCGAAACACATCGATCCGTGACGGGCTGAGCAGAAACAAGCGGAGAAGTTCGCCGGTGATGCGCGCGGTCTTGTCCGGACAGCGTTTAGACTCGTGCGCATGGTTGACACTTTTTTGGCCAAGGGCCGGAACCGGATCCTTATCGTCGGCGGTGGCTACGTAGGCTTCACCGTGGCGCAGCAACTACAGAAGCGGATCAAGGAATCCGGCGGAATCGTGACCGTCGTGGACCCCAACCCGTACATGATGTACCTGCCTTTCCTTCCGGAGGTGGCAGCGGGCAGCATTGAGGCGCGTTCCGCGGTGGTCGCCCACCAGCAGTACCTGAGCGACAGCGAGCTGGTCTCGGGCCGCGTGACCGGGATCGATCACGCCAACCGGGTCGCCACTGTGCAGACCATCGCCGATGGTCCTGTCCTGGATATCCCGTACGACGAGATCGTCGTCTCCGGTGGCTCCGTGACCCGCGCCTTCCCCATCGCGGGCCTGGGCGAGTCCGCTATCGGCATGAAGTCCATCGAAGAGGCCGTCGCCGTCCGCAACTGGGTGCTCGAGCGCATCAATACCGCATCCCAGTCCACGGACGAGGAGCTGCGGCGCCGTGCCTTGACCTTCGCCGTCGTGGGCGGCGGATTCGCCGGCGTCGAGACCATCGCAGAGCTCGAGGACATGGCCCGTGTGGCCGTCGAACGCGATCCTCGCCTGAAGGTCTCCGACCTTCGCTTCGTGATGATCGAGGCCATGGGACGCATCATGCCCGAGGTCTCCAAGGAACGTGCCGAGAAGGTCGTGGCGCACCTGCGCTCCCGCGGCATCGAGGTGCTGCTGAACACCTCCCTGGCCTCGGCGGAGGACAACCACCTCAAGCTGATGAACATGCAGGACAAGTCCCCCGCCGGTGAGATGGACGCCGACACCCTGATCTGGACCGCCGGCGTGGCGGCCAACCCGCTGGCCAAGAACTCGGACTTCCCGCTGGACGAGCGCGGCCGTGTTCGCGCGGGTGCCGATCTGCGTATCACCGGCGACGACGGCCCGCTCGAGAAGGCCTGGACCGCCGGCGACAACGCCGCGGTGCCGGACCTCTCCGGCGGCGGCGTGGGCGGCTTCTGCGTTCCCAATGCCCAGCACGCGGTCCGCCAGGCCAAGGTCCTGGCCAGGAACATCCTGGCCGCTCGCGAGGGCAGGGAACTGCAGGACTACTACCACGAGAACATCGGGGCCGTCGCGGGCTTCGGCCTCAACAAGGGCGTGGCCAACATCAAGGGCATCGAGTTCCAGGGGTTCCCGGCGTGGGCCATGCACCGCCTGTACCACGGCGCCGCCATTCCCACGATCGAGCACAAGGCACGCGTGTTCACCGAATGGGGTCTCAACATGATCTTCGGGCGCAACACCGCCCCGATCCGTCACGTCCGTGACCCCCGCCTGAACTTCCAGAGCGCCACCGGCCAGGAAGTGGTGCGCACCAAGATCAAGCTCTGATCTTCTTGCCATCGGTCAGCCCCTTCACCGGAATTCGGGGAGGGGCTGACCCATGCCCCCATAGCCCAATTGGCAGAGGCAGCGGACTTAAAATCCGCTCAGTGCGGGTTCGAGTCCCGCTGGGGGCACCATAAATCATGGTGTGCGACTCTTTAGCGACGGCCGATTCCGGGGACATCGGCCTGGACGTTCCATTCCCGGGCGACGCGGTGGACGAGAGGGCGCCGGTGGCCTCCTTGCAGTCCGGCTCGCGTATCTCGCCTCGGTTGCAGACCAACGACTAGAACTAGTAGGAGCACCACGTGGGGGAGAGTCCTGGAAGTACCGATCCCGAGTCCGGTGAGCAACGGCGCGGTGGCCTGACACGGCGCCGGGTGATCATGACCGCCGCCGGCGTGATCGCGACCGCTGCCGCGGTGGGAGTCGCCACCCGGATTCCCGAGTGGCTCGAGGACGAACCGACCGGCGAGGACCTCGCCGCGGATCGGATCTTCGATGCCGACATCAACGAGCGCGGCCTGAGCGGCTACGCCAAGCTGATACCGGATGACAACAGGGAGGGCCTGGGCTACCACCTGGTCCCCGACCCCGTGGGCGGCGGACGGCAGGTAGTCCGGTTCACGTCCCAGCCGGGATTGACCCTGGGCAACGAGTTCCCGCGATCCATGGTCGAAACCGAGCCGATCATCAAGGCGGCCGCGCACGGTAACGACAACGACGTGTACTTCAACGGGTTCTCCATCTATGTCCTGGACGACGACTTCGAACAGGACACCTGGATCACGGTGTTCACCGGTGGCTACGGTCCACCGGCCAATGGCGCCTCGCTTCTGGGCCTCATGCTGGTGCGGCATCCCGAGGGCGGGCTCATGCTACGGATGGGCGATGACCCGCAACTGCTCGGCGACACCGTGCGGGTGCCCACCGGGCGCTGGGTGGGCGTGATCCAGGCGTACAAGTACGCATACGAGAGCAACGGCGGCTGGGTGGAGATGTGGATCAACACCGATGGGCAATGGCAGGAGGTTCAGATCAACGGCGAGAACCAGGCGACCCTGGACGTCATGCGTCCCGGCGTTACCGACGGGTGGTACCGGGACGCATCCGTACCGGCCTCGTTCTCGCGCATCGGCGTGTACGGCAGCAGGCCCTATGAGGCATTCTTCGCCTCGCATCGCATCGCGCGCAGCTTTGACGCCGCCGACCCTCTGCGCTGACTCTCGACGCTGACGATTCACGCTTCCCAGGTGTTGCCCGTAAGTTCACGGACCCCTTTCGTGCGGCGCGGTTACACGGCAGAGTTGGAGGTGCGTCACAGCCGACGCCGCCGGCGGCCGAGGGCGTCCGCGGGCCGCACGAACAAGGAGTGCTCCATGAAGAAGCTGATCAACGATCCGGCGAACGTCGTCACCGAGACGCTTGAGGGATTCTCCTCGGCCCACGCCGATCTGGTCACCGTGCACCTCGACCCCGACTACGTCGTCCGGGCCGATGCCCCCGTGCAGGGCAAGGTCGGGGTGGTCTCCGGGGGTGGCTCGGGCCATGAACCGCTGCACGCGGGATTCGTCGGCCTGGGCATGCTCGACGCCGCCGTGCCGGGGCCGGTCTTCACCTCGCCCACGCCGGACCCGATCCTGGAGGCGACCAAAGCGGTCGACGGCGGTGCCGGGGTGCTGCACATCGTGAAGAACTACACCGGCGACGTGCTCAACTTCGAGACCGCGGCGGAAATGGCCGAACTGGAGGAGATCACGGTCCGGTCCGTCGTGGTCAACGACGACGTCGCCGTCGAGGACTCCACCTTCACGGCCGGGCGCCGGGGCGTCGGCGGTACCGTGCTGGTGGAGAAGATCGCCGGTGCCGCCGCCGAGCGCGGGGACGATCTGGACGCGGTGACCGCGGTCGCAGAGAAGGTGATCGGCCAGGTGCGTTCGATGGGCGTCGCGCTGACCGCCTGCACCGTACCGCACGCCGGCAAGCCGTCCTTCGACCTCGGCGAGGACGAGATCGAGATCGGCATCGGCATCCACGGCGAGCCTGGGCGGCACCGGATCCCGATGGCCGGCGCCGATGAGATCACAGACCGGCTGCTCGACCCGATCCTGGCCGACCTCGAGGTCGACTCCGGGTCCGTGCTGCTGTTCGTCAACGGCATGGGCGGCACCCCCGAGTCCGAGCTGTACATCGTCTACCGGCACGCCCGGGAGCGCCTCGAGCAGGCGGGCCTGACCGTGGCCCGCTCGCTGGTGGGCAACTACATCACCTCGCTGGAGATGCAGGGATGCTCGATCACGGTTCTGGTGCTCGACGACGAGCTCACCGAGCTATGGGATGCACCCGTCAACACCGTCGCTCTGAGAAGAGGAGTCTGAATGTCGAACCTGGACGTGGAATGGGCCCTGGAATGGATGCGCCGCGCGTCCGCCGCGCTCACCGAGCACCGTGCGGAACTCAACGATCTCGACCGTGCGATCGGCGACGGCGACCACGGTGAGAACATGGCCCGTGGCTTCACGGCCGTCGTGGAGCGGATCGGGGCCACGCCGCCCGATGATGTCACCGGGGTGTTCAAAGTGGTGGCGCAGGCCCTGATGTCGAAGGTCGGCGGCGCGGCCGGTCCGCTCTACGGGACCGCCTTCATGCGCGCCGCCAAGGCGACCGAAGGCGACCTGGACGCCGCCGGTGTGGTTGCCGTCTGCGCTGCCGCGCTCGAGGGAGTCGTGGCCCGGGGCAAGGCGACCACAGGGGAGAAGACCATGGTGGACGCCTGGTCGCCTGCGACCGAGGCGGCTCAGGCCGCCGCGGACGCGGGCCGGAGTCCCGCCGAGGTGCTGCGCGCCGCCGCCGATTCGGCCGAGGCGGGGGCCGCCGCGACGGTCCCGCTGGAGGCGACCAAGGGACGCGCCTCGTACCTCGGCGAGCGCTCCATCGGGCATCAGGACCCGGGGGCCACCTCGACCGCCTACCTGCTCGCCACCGCGGCGGATGCCGCAGAATCGAGGGGCTGACCATGTCGGTTGCGTTCGTCGTCGTCTCGCACTCGGCCAAGCTGGCCGAGGGAGTGGTCGAACTCGCCAGTCAGATGGGTCGGGACGTGGAATTCCGTGCTGCGCGCGGCACCGACGACGGCGGCATCGGGACCTCGTTCGATGCGATCTACGCCGCCGTCGAGGAGCTCACCGGGCTCGGCCACCAGGTGGCGCTGTTGACCGACCTGGGCTCGGCCGACATGACCGTGAAGTCCATCCTGGAGGTGATGGACGACGACAACGTCCGCTTCTGTCCGGGCCCGCTGGTCGAGGGAGCGGTCTCGGCCGCGGTCGCCGCGCAGATCGGTCGCGACCTCGACGCCGTCGCCGAGGCGGCCCGGGCCCGGGAGCTGTTCAGGTGACCTGACGGAGCGGCAGGGGAGCGGGCACAGGGAAGGGGCGGGACGACGTATCCGAACGTCGTCCCGCCCCTTCCTGGCGCTACTTGACTTTCTTGATGGGTATGATCACCGCTGCGTCTATGAGTGCTAGAGCGCCTGCGATATACAGCAACGGTTGATAGTTCGCGACTTCTTGGCCGTCTACCGTCACCGCCGTCCAGGCGACGATGAAGCCGACGAGGATCGGCGAGGATCGGCGAGAGCGTCTGGGGCAGGGCGTTGGCGATGTTGAACACGCCCAGGTCCTTGCCCGCATCGTCCGGGTTCGGGAGGACGTCGACCACCAGGGCGAGATCGACGCCGATGTAGACGCCGTAGGCGATACCGAGCACCGCCTCGACCAGGTAGAACATGTCCACCGAGTGGGTGTGGGCGAGCATGACCGTGCCGACGGCGTACAGGACGGTCGACAGGATGACGAAGATCTTGCGCCGCTGGAGCTTGTCCGAGAGCTTGCCCGCGAACCAGGCGGTGACCACCAGGCAGACCGTGTAGATCAGCACGCTGGTCGTGATGACGCCGGCGACGTTCTCCTCGGGGACGCCCACCTGCCGGTTCAGGAAGAAGAACCGGTAGGTGCTGAACATGAACGAGGCCATCGTGATCAGGAACCGCGACCACCACGCGAAGGCGTAGTCGGGGTACTTGAGGGGGCTCACCCAGAAGGTCTGCGCCCATTCCTTGAGGGTCATGGACGGCGGCTTGGCCGGCAGCACCTGGTCCTTGAGGACGAAGGCGAAGAACAGCATGGCCGCGATCGCCACGAAGGACGGGACCACGAGCATCACGAACATGTTCGACTGGAACAGCTCCGCGACCCAGGTGCCGCCGAGGATGCCGACGTTCTGGGCCATGCCGAGCAGGGCCGAGACGCCGCCGCGCTGGAACTTCGGGACCTGGTCGGAGATGGTCGCGATGAACGGCGCCAGGGTGGCGTTGGCACCCAGCTGCGCGATGAACCAGCCGCCCGCGGTCATGGCGACGTTCGGTGCGAGCGCCATGATGATCAGGCCCAGGCTCATGCCCAGGGTGCCGCCCACGATCCACGGCCGGCGGCGGCCGAGCTTCGAGGTGGTGCGGTCCGAGAGCCGGCCGAAGACGACGTTGGCGATGAGGGCGCCCGCGGCTCCCACACCGGCGACGACGGCGACGGCGTTCTCACGGGCGACCCCGACGTCCTCGACGATCGTGACGATCTTCAGGCTGACGCCGATGATCGCCGGACCGAGCAGGGCGACGAAGAAGGAACTGCGCTATGACCAGCGCGAACATATACGACTTGGGTGCCGGGTCGGTCGGTTCCTTGAACCAGTGGTGCTCACGGACCACCTCGCCCGCCATGGTCATCCCCGAAGGGTTGCCAGCGGCTGACCCACTTACTGACGTCATCCCTGCCTCCTATGGCCAATCTTGGGATCGGCGGGAATGACGGATCCGAATGTGTCGGACGCCACACTGCGCCTCATGCGAGGAAAACCTAGTCCGTTTAGGTTTTCAGCACAAGAGGCAGGATTCAGGTTTCGTTAAGGTACGCGTAACCCGCTGGTAGCCCGCTCGCAAGCCCTTGTCGATCAAAATCCAAACGGCTACGGTTTCTCGCACCGCACCCGTCCTGGGATGCGGCAATGACGCCGTCCATCCTCCGGGAGTTTCCATGTCTGAATCGCCTCAACTGCCGAACGTCTCCGACCTCACTCTCGAGGAGAAGGCCGCTCTGACCAGCGGCGCCGACTTCTGGACCACGGCGAGCGTCGAGCGAGCCGGTGTCCCGTCCATCATGATGACCGACGGGCCGCACGGCCTGCGCAAGCAGTCGGGCGGATCGGATCACCTGGGGCTCTCGGCCAGCGTCCCGGCCACCTGCTTCCCTCCGGCCGTCGGGCTCAGCGCCACGTTCGACCCCGATCTGGCGGAACGGGTCGGTGAGGCGCTGGGGACCGAGTCGGCCATCGAGGACGTCGCCGTCATCCTCGGCCCCGGGATCAACATCAAGCGCTCGCCCCTGTGCGGCCGCAACTTCGAATACATGTCGGAGGATCCGATCGTCGCCGGGGCGATGGGGGCCGGCCTGGTCCAGGGCATCCAGTCCAAGGGCGTGGGCTCGTCGCTGAAGCACTTCGCCGCCAACAACCAGGAGACCGACCGCCTCCGGGTCTCCAGCGACGTCGACCCCCGGCCGCTGCGCGAGATCTACCTGCGGGGCTTCGAGCGAGTCGTCAAGAGCGCCCAGCCCTGGACGGTGATGTGCTCCTACAACCGGGTCAACGGCGTCCTCGCATCGGAGGATCCCTTCCTGCTGACCGAGGTGCTGCGGGACGACTGGGGCTTCGAGGGCCTCGTCGTCTCCGACTGGGGAGCCGTGTCCAACCGGGTGGCCGGTGTTCGCGCCGGTCTCGACCTGGAGATGCCCTCCAGCAACGGGCGCACGCCCGCCGAGATCGTGGCCGCGGTTCGCGCCGGTGAGCTCGAGGAGGCCGAGCTCGACGCCGTGGTCCAGCGGGTGCTCGACCTCGTCGGCAGGTCCCTGACCCGCCCGGCCGTCGACGGACCCCTCGACGTCGAGGCGCATCACACCCTCGCCCGCGAGGTCGCGGGCCGTTCGATCGTGCTGCTCAAGAACGACGATGGCTTCCTGCCGCTCAGCAGTGGCACGAAGGTGGCGGTGGTCGGGACGTTCGCCGAGACGCCGCGCTACCAGGGTGCCGGCTCGTCCCAGATCAACCCCACCCGCCTCGACACGGGGCTGGAGGAGATCCGCGCCCTGGCCGACGGCGAGGTGGCCTTCGCCCAGGGCTACACGGTCGACGGCTCCGGGGACGCCGAGGCTCTGCGGGCCGAGGCCGTGGCCATCGCCGGCGAGGCGGAGAAGGTCGTGGTCTTCCTGGGCGTTCCCGCCCACGAGGAGTCGGAGGGCTACGACCGCGAGCACATCGACCTCCCCGCCGCTCAGCTGGAGCTCCTCGATGCGGTGCTCGAGGTCAACCCCAACGTCGTCGTCACTCTCTCCAATGGAGGTGGCGTCGACCTCCCGTTCGCCGACCGGGTGCCCGCGATCCTGGAGGGCTGGCTGCTCGGCCAGGCCGGTGGCGGTGGCACGGCCGACGTCCTCTACGGGGTGCTCAACCCCTCCGGCAAGCTCGCCGAGACGATTCCGCTGCGCCTGAGCGATACCCCTGCCTTCGGCAACTTCCCCGGTGAGAACGGGCACGCCCGTTATGGCGAGGGGCTGCTGGTCGGTTACCGCTGGTACGACGCCAAGGGCCTGGATGTCCGGTTCCCCTTCGGCCACGGCCTGTCCTACACGACTTTCGACATCGGCGACGCCTCGGCCTCGGTGGACGCGGACGGCGACGTCGTCGTGACGGTCACGGTGACCAACACCGGTGCCGTGGCCGGCCGCGAAGTCGTGCAGGCCTACACCTCCTTGCCCGGCTCCTCCGTGCAGCGCCCGCCGCGCGAGCTCAAGGCGTTCCGGAGCGTCGCCCTGGAGCCGAACGAGACCAAGGAGGTCACCCTCACCCTCAGCCGGGCGGAACTGGCCTACTGGGACATCCGCGTCGACAGCTGGATCGTCGAGAGCGGGACCTACACGGTCGAGGTCGGGGCCTCCAGTCGCGATCTGCGCACGTCCGCCACGGTGCAGATCGACGGTGACCGGGTCCAGCTGCCGATCACCCTGGAGTCCTCGTTCGACGAGGTCCTGGCCGATCCCAATGCCGGCCCTCTTCTGCAGGCCGCGCTGGACGAGAGCATGGGCGATGACGACGCAGGCATGCTCAAGATGCTGGCCAACTTCCCCGTGGGCAGGATGGACGGCTTCCCGCTCCCGCGCACGGAGATGGTGAAGATCGTCGAGAAGGCGCAGCAGTCCTGACGGACGCCCGTCCTTGACCGCCCCCGGATCGGTACCGATCCGGGGGCGGTTCTCTGTGCGCCCCGGCATCGATAGCTTCAGTATTGACTTATATAAGCGACAGCTGAAACTATGGAGCCATGCACGCACTCGACATCCTGGGGGACCCCGTCAGGAGAAGGATCCTGGAGCTCATGGCGAGCGGGGAACGTTCCGCCGGCGAGCTCTCGGACATCGTCGGAGGGGAGTTCGGCATCAGTCAGCCCGCTGTGTCCCAGCATCTGAAGGTGCTGCGCGACAGCGGGTTCGCCACCGTTCGCCCCCAGGGGGCCAGGCGGCTCTATTCGGTCGACCCTGCACCCCTGCAGGAGGCGGACCAGTGGATCGCGGCCTTCCGGCGGTTCTGGGTGCCCAAGTTCGCGGCACTGGACACCGAGATCGCTCGCGGGCGTCGAGAGCGGCGCATGGAGCAGGAGCGAAACGCACCGGGAGTACCGGAAGCACCGGTACCAGGAGAGGGAGACAGAGATGAGTGACGAGACCGGGGAGCTGCCCGTCGATATCGCCGGACAGCTCGACGCCGTCGAGCGCGGGCTGACCATCGAGCAGAAGGAGGAGGTCGCGCGTGTCCAGTCCAGCCTCAGCCAGGTCTACGCGACCACCGTCGATGACCTCTGGGATGCCTGCACCAATGCCGAGAGACTGCCGCGGTGGTTCGCCCCGGTCACGGGCGACCTGAAGCTCGGCGGCCGATACCAGGTGGAGGGCAATGCGGGTGGCACCGTCGAGAGCTGCGAGCCCCCGCGGCATTTCGCCGCCACCTGGGAGTTCGGCGGAGCGGTCTCCCGCATCGAGGTCAGCGTGGAGGCCGTAACCGGTGCGGAAGAGGGTGCACGGCTCACTCTCGTCCACCGCGCGGACACCCCGAACGACTTCTGGG
Organism: Kocuria coralli; assembly: GCF_008831305.1. GTDB lineage: Bacteria > Actinomycetota > Actinomycetes > Actinomycetales > Micrococcaceae > Kocuria > Kocuria coralli. The sequence continues at coordinate 66,189 of NZ_ML708614.1, read as the reverse complement.
CAACTTACGGTCCGGGCGCCACGGGCGTGGGCTGGGAGCTGGGTCTGCTGGGGCTGGCCCTGCACATCTCCACCGGGGCCTCCAAGCCGCCCGAGTCCTCGGGCTGGGAGACCTCGCCCCAGGCCAGGGAGTTCGTGGCCGGCTCCAGCCACCGGTGGGCCCGGGCCTCCGTCGATGCGGGAACCCCCGAGGAGGACGCACGCGCCGCCGAACTGCGCACCACCGCCTTCTATCGCGGCGAGGAGCACTGATCGGAGCGGGTCTCCGGCTGGTCTACCGGTGCCCCGCGATCTCCTTCGATGCCGGCTGATCCGAGCAGCATCCGCAGCTGTGCGCGCAGGGTCGCGCGCAGCTGGCCGACGGTCAGCGCCCCGTGCGGGGTCACGGCGTCGAGGGTGAGGCCGCCGATGGTGGCTGTGAGCTGGGCTGCGCGCATCCGGGGGTCGGATACGCCCAGTGTCGCCAGCGCGTCATGGGCCACCATCGAGAGGTCCGAGGCCATGCGTGCGGCCATCGCCTGGAAGACGGGCCGGGTGCGGGAGGCCATGATCAGCTCGACCACCACGATGGCCTCGCCCCGCCGGTCCTCGTCAACGGGCAGTACCTCCTCGACCAGTGCCTGCAGGGCGTCGACGGCGGCCTCGCCGTCGAGTCCGTCCAGATGCTCGAGAGGGTGCCTGGCCAGCCTGCGCCCCATACGATCGCCGGCCTCCTGGGCCGCGGCCGCGAGCAGGTCCTGATGGCCGTCGAAGTAGTGTCGGACCGAGCCGATATTCAGGTGCGATGCGTCGGCGACCCTCCTGAGGGTCAGGCCCTCGATGCCTTCGGCCACGACCAGGCGGAACGCCGCCTCCACCACTTGCTGCCTTCTGCGGGCGGGATCGATCCGTGCAGGCATGCCCTTCAGCTCCTCTCTCGCTCGACGCGGCTCTCGTCCCATGCCGGCTGCGCGGTCTCGCGGACGTTGCCGTCGGCTCCGAAGACGACGAACCGGTCGAAGTCACGGGCGAACCAGCGATCGTGCGTCACGGCGATCACGGTTCCGCTGTACGCATCCAGTGCGTGCTGCAGGGCCTCGGCGGAGATGATATCGAGATTGTCGGTAGGCTCGTCCAGGAGCAGCATGGTCGCGCCGCTGAGTTCGAGGAGCAGGATCTGAAGCCTGGCCTGTTGTCCTCCCGAGAGCGAGTCGAATGTCTGCTCGGCGGCTTGCACGAGTTCGTATCGTGCGAGGGCACGGGAGGCCTCGTCCTCTGCCAATCCGTTCCGGTGGTCGTCACCTCGGTGCAGGATCTCCAGGAGAGTGCGCCCTGACAGATCCGGGCGTGCGCGGTTCTGCACGAACCACCCGGGGCTCACGCGGGCGCCCAGGGTCGCCGTCCCCGTATGGGGGACGGGCTCGATCACGATGTCGCCCGTGGTGGATGCGCGCTCGTGCTCCGGGTCGCTGCCACCGGCGGCGATCAGCCGGAGGAAATGCGACTTCCCGGAACCGTTCGATCCGAGGATCGCGATCCGGTCGCCGTACCGGGCCTCCAAATCGAAGGGACGCATCAGGCCCGTGAGCTCGAGCCGGGCGCAGACGAGGGCACGCTTGCCTGTGCGCCCGCCCCGCAGGCGCATCGTCAGGCGCTGTTCACGAGGCCGTTCCTCGGGCGGCCCCTCCCGTTCGAATCTGGCCAGGCGCGTCTGCGCCGCCCGGTAGCGGGAGGCCATGTCGGAGTTGTAGGCGGCCTTCTGCTTGTACATCTGCGTGAGGGCGCGCAGCTTCGCATGGTCCTCGTCCCAGCGACGGCGCAGTTCCTCCAGACGCTCGAAACGCCGTCGGCGCGCCTCGTGATAGGAATCGAAGCCTCCGGGGTGCGTCCACGCGCGGTTGCCCGCGGCGCCGCGTTCCAGGGTCACGATCGTCGTCGCGGTCCGGGCCAGGAGCTCGCGGTCGTGGCTGACGTAGAGGATGCCCTTGTCGCTGGCCCGGAGCCGGTCCTCGAGCCATTGTTTTCCCGGCACGTCGAGGGAGTTGTCCGGTTCGTCCAGCAGGAGCAGGTCTGCCGGTCCCCGCAACAGGGCTTCCAGCGCGAGCCGTTTCTGCTCACCGCCCGATAGCGCCGAGAGCGGCCGGCCGCGGCATTGTTCGAACGGCAGTCCGAGTGCGGCGACCGTGCAGGCATCCCACATCACTTCCGTGTCATAACCTCCCGCGTCGCCCCACGCGGTGACCGCGGAGGCGAAGGCCATCTGCGATTCGGTGCTGCCCTGCTCGGCCATGGTCCTTTCGGAGCGCGAGAGGTGTTCGGCCGCCCGGCGGATCGCCGAAGAGGCGACTGACAGCAGCAGTTCGTGGACGGTCCCACCGGCGACGAACTGCCTCATCACCCCCAGCGTTCCCGTGCAGGCGACGGCGCCCCGTTCGGGGGTGACCTCCTTCGTGATGATCCGCAGCAGTGTGCTCTTTCCCGTCCCGTTGGCGCCGATCAGCGCGACGCGCTCTCCCGCGCCGACGGTGAGGGACAGGTCGTCCAACAGCGGACGCCCGTCTGGAAGTGCGTAGGTCACGGAGGCGACGTCGAGATAAGCCATGGAACGAAATTATCACAGCTGTGATAAATAAAGAGAAGCCCTCTCTCGCCCGGCGATTCCGCCTTGCGGGCGAGGGCATGGTCCGATCACCGCGTATCGGGCGCCCGGGCTTCCCCGGCGACTGCAGCGGGACTGATTCCCCGACCACGAGTACACGGGTGCCGTAGCGGCCGGCGACGTCGAGGAAACCGCGGGTCAGGGGTGAGCGCGCGGATTCCTTGCCGGGAGCGAACCGGATGGTGGGGACGATGGCGTTGCCTCCAAGGGGCGTGAGATTCCATGTTCTCCGCCCCGCCGGCCTGGGTCTGAATCGCCTTGTGCTGTCTGACCCCTGTGGGAGTCTTGAGTTATGGACGGGGCAGGTGGGATGGGGTTCGACCCATTCGACGATCAGCCTTCCGCTGCTGGGGAGCAGAGCGGGGGAGGGCCTTACGGTGCGGGGGTTCGTGGAAACGCGAGCCGGGGTCGCCTCTCTCGCGATCAGGCCCATCACGACGGCGTTCATCGTGACTCTCCTCCACCGGAACTGACGTATCTGAACGGAGCCCCGGCGGAGCAGCTGGTGGCCGGGATCCAGCAGATGGTCAGAGCGGAGGCCTCCGCCCGGGGCCGCCTGCTCCGGCTGATCGCAGGCCTCTACGAGGAGGCCAGGGCCCGCCATGGGGAACAGGCTCAGCAGGAGCCGGCTGCGACGCTGGCTCAAGGATCGTCGGACCTGGTCCTGCGTGATGTCGCCGCGGAGATCTCGGTGGCCTTGATGCTGCCGGCCGGCACCGCCAGGGCCACCGTCGCCGAGGCCCTCATTTTCGCCGGTGACCTCCCCGTAGCCCTGGCCGCCTTGGAAGACGGCGAGATCACCTGGGGACAGGCACGAGTGATCCTCGCTCATTGGCAAGCCCTGACGGAGCAGGCCCCCACTCGCCGTGCTCTACGGACCTTGACCGGAGACGTTTTGGAGAGGGCCCAGGAGGAGGCTGCGGATCTGGAGCACAAGGCCACCGTCCTGGTAGAAGACCTTCTCGCCCGGGCCCCGCATGTCACCACGGCACAGCTGTCCAACTACGCCCGTCGGCGCCGTGCCGGGCTCGGAGCCGCGGCGGCTCAGCGGGCCTGCAACGCGGCCAGGCGCCGACGTGATGTGTGGGTGTCCCCGGACGACGACGGGCTGGCGTATCTGACGGCCCTGCTGGATGCCCCGACAGCCACGGCGATCGGCGCCAGGATCCGTCACCTGGCCGGCACCCTCGACGACGCCGCACCAGGAGAAGGGCAACAGCTGGATCGGCATTCCGACCCAGACCTCCAGGACCGTCCGGGCTCTGGCATCTGGATGGAGGAGCATCGTTCGATGGGTGAGAAGCGGGCCGATGTACTGGCCGATCTGCTGCTCGACGGTGAGCTGCCCGAATCCTCGGGCATCGCTCGCGGGATCAGAGGACAGGTCTCGATCATGGTCCCGGCTACCGGCGTCCTCGCTCATGACCCGGATCTCGATGAAGCGTTGGCTGGAGGCATTGAAGACCCCGGCTACGGCGACCAGCCAGCACACCTGGTCGGATACGGGCCGATCGCCGTCGAGGACGCCCTGCGTATTGCCGCAGGGGCTCCGAGCTGGAAGCGTGTGCTCACCGACCCGGACACCGGCGTGATCACGTGTTACGGCCGGAGCACCTATCCGGTGCCGGCGGGACTGCGCCGCCTGCTCGCCGTCAGGGACGAGACCTGCCGGTTCCCCGGCTGTCGTCGCCAGGCCGCCGGCTGCGACATCGACCATACGGTGGCCTGGGAGAACGGCGGCACCACCGATGCGGGAAACCTGGAGCATTTGTGCAGGCACCACCACCGGGTCAAGCACAGCGCCGGGGCGTTGGGGTCCTGGGCGGTCCGCCACGTGAATCCCGCCGTCGAGACCGGCCGGATCCCAGCCGGTGAACGTTCTCCCGGCGTGCTCGAGTGGGTCTCCCCGACAGGTGTCGTGCGCCGCAGCGTTCCCGGGGCGGCAACACCGGTGACGACCCGCTGGCTGGAGCCGCGGTCACCGGTGAAGATATCCGGCCGCGTCCAGGCACGGGCAGATCTGCCACCGCCCTTCTGAACCCAGCGCGCTCAGTCGTCGCTACCGGTCACGGCCCGGTTGTGCTCCAAGGCGACGTCGATCCAGAACGCCAGTGCGTCGTCGTCGCTGATCGACGCCGAGGCGACCTCGATCCAGCCGGGCCCCATGTCCCGCCCGGCGCCCATCTCCGCCTGGGCGGCTCCCGGCTCCTCGAGCAGGGCCTCGTGGCGTTCCGCGGGGACCCGGACCAGCAGGTTGGCGCCCTTGAGGGCGCTGGCGACCATCTTCTCGTTGACCATGAAGGACCGCCCCCCGAACATCGAGACCTCGCGCGTTACCGGCTCGTCCGCGAGGAGCTCGCGGAGACGTTGGACCAGGAGCGTTTGCGCGGCCATCACGGGACCCCGTGCCAGACCCGAACGATGTGATAGGCCGTGTCCTGCTTCATGATGCACTCCCTCAGGCCGTGCGATCCGATACGCCGGATCTGCATTCAGATCCATCGTCGATCAACGGCCAGGAGAACACCAGGGCTTCGGCTCGCCAATATGGTCATCCAAGGCTGCGATGACCGGATTTGTCCAAGGTCTTGGCAGCCACCTGACGCAGTGCCGCCAGGAAGGCCTCCGACAGAGGGTTCACGTGGCCTTCGCGGATCGCCGCTACGATCTGACGCCGCGGAAGCCGGCCGGAGATCGGGAGGACGGCCATGTCCTCGTGGGGATCCGTGAGCGAGATCCGCGGAACCATGGCGACGGCGAGCCCGGCTTCGACGATCCCCAGCACCGTGCCCAGATTGTTGCTGCGGAATGCGATGTCCGGTGTGAACCGGTGCTGTTCGCACAGCGCCAGCAGGCACCGATGGGAGGGCGTCTCCTCCCGGTGCGCCACCCATGTCTCGGATTGCAGATCGCTGAGATCCACCGAGTCCTTCCGCGCCAGCCGGTGCTTCTTGGGGGCGACCACGAAGAGCTCTTCGGTCAGCACATTGGTCAGCCGCAGGTTCGCGGGGAAGGCGGGCGGTACGAGTTCGTACTGGAAACCGAGGGCGACGTCCAGGCTGCCGTCGGACACCCGGGGGAAGAGCTCGTACGGTTCTCCCTCGTCGAGGGTGATCTCGACGTCGCGTCGCCTGATCAGGAAGCGGGCGATGGCCTGTCCGAGAATCGATCCGCCGGCCGAGTTGAAGGTGCCGACACGCAGGCGCCCGGCCTGCCCAGCACCGAGACGGGCGATGTCGACCTCGACCTGGTCGAGGAGCTCGAAGACTTCCTCGGAACGCTGCAGCAGGTACTGGGCCGCCTCCGTCGGCACCACGCGGCTCGCTCTCCGCTCGAAGAGCTGGATCCCGAGCGCCTGTTCGAGTCCGGCCATCTGCTGGGAGACGGCCGAGGCCGTATAGCCGAGTTCCCGGCCCGCGGCCGCGAACGAGCCGGTCTGCATCACCGCCCGCATCGTCCGCAGGGTTCTGATGTCGACAGCCACGACGCGAGTCTACGCCGCGGACGACGGCGGTCCGCTCCGGCCAGAGCATAAGCAGAGCTGGTGCTCAGCCTGCCCAAGTCTTATTCCCTGCCGGTATCCGGGGAGGGGAGGCATTCATACAGTTGATGCTCATCGGCTGGGTCGTTCTACCGAGAATCACCGCGAACGACGACAGCGCACGCAGAGCAACGGAGACCACTATGACGAACACAGCAGACCCGTCAACGAGCATCGTCTTCATCCTGTATCTCCTCGCAGTGCTGGCCATCGGGATCTGGGCCTACCGCCAGAACAACGACATGAGCGACTTCGCCATCGGCGGCAGGCGCCTGGGAACGTTCGTCACGGCACTGAGCGCCAAGGCGACCGACTCGAGCCAGTGGGTGTTCTTCGGACTGCCCGGTGCCTTCTACGTCAGCGGTATGCGCAACATCTGGCTGATCGTGGGCCTCACGATCGGCTTCTACCTCAGCTGGAAGCTCCTCGCCGGACGCCTGCGTGACTACTCGGCCAAGGTCAGCGACTGGCGCGTGACGGCCCCGGGGGAGTCCGTGACGCTCCCCGGCTTCTTCGCCAACCGTTTCCGCAGCAACTCGGTGCGGAGCGTGACCGCGATCTTCATCATCATCTTCTACATCATCTATCTCGGCTCCGCCTTCATCGCCACCGGCGTCATCTTCCAGCAGATCTTCGGCGGTTCCGTCGTGGTCGGCACCATCATCGGGGCCGTCGTCGTGATGGTGTACTCCTCGCTCGGCGGTTACCTGGCCAGCAGCTACACCGACGTCGTCCAGGGGGTCCTGATGTGGGTCTGCCTGGTGGCGGTCTCCATCGCGGCCATCGTGAAGCTCGGCGGAGTGGGGAGCTTCCTGGAGACCGTGGGCGCTCAGAACCCGGATCTCGGTTCGCCGTTCGCCGGTGTCGAACTGCTGGGCGGCGAATGGGTCACGACCAGCTCGGTGCCCTTCATCGCCATGATCTCCGCGCTCGCCTGGGCGCTCGGCTATTTCGGCTCCCCGCACATCCTCGCCCGCTTCATGGGGATGAGGACCGCGGAGTCCGCCCGCGGAGGCGCTCGCCTGGGCGTGTTCCTCTCCATCACCCTCCTCGGCTGCGCGGGAGTCGTCGGTTTCGCGGCCATCGGCATCTTCGGCCCCGGCCTGGAGAACCCCGAGGACGCCTATATGGTGCTGGTCGCCGAGCTCTTCCCCAGCTGGGTGGCGGGCATCTTCCTGGCCGGCGTGCTCTCCGCGGTCATGAGCACGGCGGACTCCCAGCTGGTCGTCGCCTCCTCGACCTTGACGGAGGACTTCTACCGCGCCTTCATCAACCGCGATGCCCCGGCTAAGACCCTGGTCTGGCTGAGCAGGATCGCCGTCCTCGCCTGCACCGGCATCGGAGTGTTCGTGGCTCTGCAGGGCGGAACCATTCTCGACCTGGTCGGATACGCCTGGGCCGGATTCGGCGCGAGCTTCGGGCCGGCGCTGTTCGCGGCGCTGTACTGGCGTAAGGCCACCTGGTTCGGGGCCCTGCTGAGCATCATCGCCGGCGGTTCCACGGTGATCATCTACCGCATGGTGGACACGATCGGCCTCTACGAGCTCATCCCCGGATTCATCGCCGGGATGCTCGCCCTGTGGCTGGGCAGCTGGCTCGGTCCCAAGCAGCGGCAGGAAGTCGTCACCGCCCAGTTCGACCTGCTCAAGACCTCGTGAACGACGACGGCGCAGAACACCCGCAAGAACCGAACACCCAGAAGCCCATCAGGGAAACAACCGAGGAGCGCGCAATGCCCACACTGGACGTGACCATCGACAACCGCATCGGCATCATCACGCTGAACAATCCCGCGGCGCTGAACGCGTGGACCCAGCAGATGCAGCGCGACATGGGGGTCAGGCTCGACGAGCTGGACGCCGACCCGGAGGTCGACGGCATCGTCATCACCGGTGCCGGCGACCGGGCGTTCTGCTCGGGCCAGGACCTGAACGAGGTGGCCGGCTTCACGGAGAACCACGTCGAGGAGTGGCTGGAGAACTTCCGTCAGGTCTACGACGCCGTGCTCTCGAACTCCAAGCCGGTGATCGCTGCGCTCAACGGCGTCACCGCCGGATCCGGGTATCAGCTGGCGCTGCTGTGCGACCTGCGGATTGCGCACGCCGGGGTGAGGATCGGGCAGCCGGAGGTGCGCTCCGGTATTCCCAGCATCACGGGGATGTACCTGACGTGGCAGTCCCTGGGGTACAGCAAGACCGCCGAGATGATGCTCACCGGTCGTCTTCTCGACGCCCGGGAAGCGGCGGATCTCGGCCTGATCGCGGAGATCCGCCCCCAGGAGGAGGTCCTGGCACGGAGCATCGAGCTGGCACGGGAGCTGGCGTCGCTGCCGAAGCAGGCGTTCGCGCTGACGAAGCAGCGCATCCGCGCCACGCTCATGCCCGGGCTGGAGGACGCGTTCGCGGCGGCGCTTGAGGCCGACAAGCACGCCTATGGCGATGGAGAGCCCCAGCGGACGGCGGGCAGCTTCGTGGCGAAGAAGGATGCGCGTTCGAAGTGACCGGCCACAGCACGAGCCTGGCGGAGGCGGAGCGGTTCATCCACGGTCCCGGCCTCTCCGAGGCCCTGGAGGAGCTGGCCCGCGTGGATCCTCAGCGGCCCTACCTGAAGGACCGGCAGGGCGTCGTCAGCGTCGGTGAGCTGAATCGCCGCGTGGACGATGCGGTGACCCAGCTTCGCGGCCGGGGGGCGGAGGCGTCCTCCCGGATCGCGATCGCGCTGCCCACAGAGGCCGAGCAGGTGGTGCTCATCTTCGCCGTCCTGCGGCTCGGTGCCCTGTGGATACCGCTGAATCCGCAGCTCATCGGCGAGCCGCTGCGGCACCAGCTGCGCGATTCCGGAGCCACGGCCGTCGTGACGGAGGCCTCCGGGTCTCTCGCGGAGCAGCTCGGGGCCGATGCGGTGGCCGGCCCGGCGCTGCCCGGAGAGCTCGGTGAGGTGCCGGTGGTCTTCTCGCTCACCGGCGAGGACGACGCCAGAGGGGACGACAGCCCGAGGGTGCAGCCGGCAGGCGACCGCAAGGACGCCTGCCTGCTCATGTACACCTCCGGTACCACCGGGCCGCCCAAAGGAGCCCTGGTCAGCGAGACGATGCTCCGGGCCGCGGTGCTGGGCGCGATCGAGGTCACGACTCCCCGGCCCGGGGACGTGTTCTACGTCTGGGAGCCGCTGTTCCACATCGGCGGTGCCCAGGTGGTGTTCCTGCCGCTGTTCAGGCAGGTCACGCTCGCGCTCGCGCCGAAGTTCAGCGCCTCGCGGTTCTGGCAGGACGTGGCCGACTTCGGCGTGACCCATATCCACTATCTCGGCGGTGTCCTGCAGATCCTGCTGCAACTGCCGGTGACCGCGGAGGAGCTGGACAACCGGGTCAGGATCGCCTGGGGAGCCGGAGCGACCCCCGAGGTGCGCGCCGCCTGTCACGAGCGCTACGACTTCGCGCTTCACGAGTGCTACGGCATGACCGAGACCTCGAGCATCGTCACCGTCAACCGCAACGAGGTGGACGGCGGAGTCGGCCGGCCCTTGCCCTGGGTGGAGATCGCCACCGACCCCGCGGAGAGCGGCGCATCCCCGGGCTCATCGGGCTCATCGGGCGGAGCGTCCTCCGCCGGGGACGGCGCGGAGAATGACTCCGTGAACGGCGAGGTACGGGTTCGAGGCAGGGTGCCGGGCCTCTTGACGGCGGGATATCTGGGCAATCCGGACGCCAGCGAGAAGGCCCGGGACGGCGAATGGTTCCGCACCGGCGACCTCGGCTACCTGGACCGGCAGGGCAGGCTCCACTTCGCCGGCCGGGGCAGCGACAGCATCCGCGTGCGCGGGGAGAACGTCTCCGCCTGGCAGATCGAGAGCGTGTTCGGCCTGCACCCCGACGTCGACCGTTGCGCCGTCGTGGGCGTCGAGGCGCAGGTGGGCGAGCAGGAGATGCTCCTGGTGCTCACCGCCGCCGAGGGGAGGCAGCTCGATCCCCGGGCGATCCTGGCGTGGGGGGAGAGCCGGCTCGCGAGGTTCCAGGTCCCCCGGTACGCCCGGGTGGTGGACGAGATGCCGCTCACCCCGAGCCAGCGGATCGCGAAGCACCGCCTGCCCCGGGACCTCGGAGCGGCGGTGTCGCGGACGGCGTGATCGTCAGGTGGCCGGGGAGGAAGCGCCGGCCGGCAGCAGCCCGGCTCAGCTCTCCCCGGCCTCCTGCGCGGCCGCCCAGTCGGCGACCCGGCGAGCGCTCTCGGCTTCGGAAAGATCTTCGATACGGGACATGATCGACCAGCGCACCCCGAACGGGTCCCGGATGGAGGCGAAACGGTCCCCGGACACGAAATCGCTCAGCGGCTCACGGATCGTCGCCCCCGCCCGTTCGGCTCGTTCCACGGTCGCGTCGACGTCGGGGCAGTAGAGCCCGATCGAATAGCAATCGCTGTCGCCCTCCGGTGCGGGCACCAGCCCGAACGCGGGGCTCGGTTCGCCGATCTGCAGCCTGCCGTGGCCGAAGTCCAGCTCGGCGTGGACGACGACGCCGCCCATCTCCGTGGCATCGACCAGGCGGGCGCCGAACACCGACCGGTAGAATTCGATGGCATCCGCCGCACCCCGCACGGCGAGGAACGGGGTGAGGCTGGTCGACCCGTGCGGGACGCCGTCGGTGGTGTGCTCTCCCGAGACCCCGCGACGGGATGCGGTGTTGTTATTCGTCTTGTCGTTCGTGGCGTTGTTCATGGTGTTCTCGTTCATGGGCCGAGCCTAGGCACGGCCCGCCTGCGGCGGCTTGAAGATTCGCGACGGGGCCGGAGAACGGCCGTCCAACGGCTGTGAGGAGCCCGCGAGGGGAGGACACGATGGCCGGTCCCGCCGGTCCCGCCGGTCCCAGCGACGGACGCGGGGTGCTGTACCCCGCCAGGCTGCCCTCGTTCCACAGGGAGCAGGCGCCCGCCGAGCTGGCCGGGCTCGTGCGCTGGTTCTGGCTGCCCAGCTGGAACCTCGCACCGGGCCGGGTCTCCCGGCAGGAGGTGCTGCCGTTCCCGGCGTCCAACCTCGTCGTCGGGCCGGACGGGGTCTCACTGTCCGGCCCCACGACCCGGGCGTCGCATCGTGATCTCCGGGGCAGCGGCTGGGTGCTGGGCGCCCTTCTGCGTCCGGCGGGGATCGCTTCGCTGCTGCGCGACCCCGGCGCCCTCCGGGACGCCGAGACGCCGTTCGAGGCGCCCGAGTTGCACCGGACCGTCACCGCCGCGATGCGCCGTGCGGACAACGGCGAAGGCCGCGGCGACGACGGCGATGACGAGCACGGGGACTCTGGCACCGGCCCTGATGCAGAGAAGACCGGGGACCGCGCCATCAGGGCCTACTCGGAGTGGGCGGCTCGTCATCTTGCCCCGCCGGATGAAGGCGGGGCGCTGGCCAACGCGATGGAGGATCTGATCGCCGGCGATCGCACCATCGTGCGCATCGACCAGGTGGCCGACAGCCTCGGTATCTCCGTCCGCGGCGTGCAGCGCCTCGCGCGGCGGTACGTCGGCCTCACACCGCTGGCCGTCATCCGCCGGTACCGGCTCCAGGAAGCCGCCCAGCGGCTGCGCGAGGATCCCTCCCTGACCATCGCGCAGGTGGCCGCCGACCTCGGCTACGCCGATCACGCGCACCTGAGCGCCGACTTCCGGCGTGTCCTCGGCATCGCCCCGCATGCCTACCGCAGCGCATCCGGGCACTCGTGAAGACGGCGCCCGCCCTCTCCGGGCCGGTGACATGTTCCGACGGTCATCGGCGGACGCACCGGTGACGAAAGGAAGCGCAGCGCATACGGTTATGCGGTGCCACGAATTCCGTGCGCCGAGCCGTAGCCTTCGCCAGCCACCGAGGAGCCGCCATGACCGACCACGCCACCGCGAGCCATCCGAGGAGAACGGCAGGGTCCAGCAGGGGTGCGACCGGCTGCAGGGCGGCCCGGTGAGTCCGGTGCGCGCCACCGCTGGTACCGCAGGTGATATAGCAGCACACCGGCGGAGTCGTCCCGGGGTGCCGGCGTGCTGAGCGGGGGAGTGGTCGCCGGGGTGTTCGTGGCCCTGGAGTACATCATCAAGATCATCGCCATCGGGGTGGTCCCGGAGAACCGACGGCCCTCGTCCTCGACCGCATGGCTGCTGCTGATCCTCTTCCTGCCGGTCGTTGGCGTGCCCCTCTTCCTGCTCCTGGGCAGCCCCTTCATCAACAGACGGCGCGCTCGGATCCAGAAGGAGGCGAACGAGCTCCTGGAGAAAGGCGCGGCAGACCTGCCCACGATCCCCGAGTCGGTGACCGTCCCACCCGACCTGCGCGGCATCGTGGGGCTGTCCCGGTCCCTGACAGCACTGCCGATGGTGACCGGCACCAATCACGGCGTGCTGTCGAACTACGAGGAGAGCATCGACAGGATGACCCGGCTCGTGGAGGAGGCCCGGGAGTCGGTGAACGTCGAGATCTACATCATGGCCAGGGACCCGGCGACGGAGGGTTTCTTCCAGGCGCTCGAGGACGCCGTCGTCCGCGGGGTGAAAGTCAGGGTGCTGCTGGACCACATCGGCTCGAGGAAGTACCCGGGCTTCCGCGATTTCCTCAAGGGGATGACGGAGGCCGGGATCGAGTGGCAGCTCATGCTCCCCTTCCAGCCCCTGAGAGGCAAGATGCGCCGGATCGACCTGCGCAACCACCGCAAGCTGCTCACGGTCGACGGTCGTGTCGCGGTGATGGGCTCCCAGAACCTCATCGAGGCGACGTACGGATCGAAGAAGAACGCCGAGCTCGGCAGGCGGTGGAACGACATCACGATCAAGCTGACCGGCGAGATCGTCTCCTCCCTCGAAGCCGTGTTCGCCGTGGACTGGTACAGCGAGACCGGCGAGGTGATCGACATCCACGCCTACCGGCACGTCCGGGACGAGGAGAGCCTCGAGGACCATGTGCTGCCCGCGCGGCACGGCAGGCTCCCGGAGGTGGGGGGCGCGGACAACGCCGTGCAGCTGATCCCTTCCGGTCCCGGATTCCGGACCGACCCCAATCTGCGCGCCTTCACCTCCCTGATGTACATGGCCAGGGAGCGGCTGGCCATCGTCAGCCCGTACTTCGTTCCCGACGAGTCCCTTCTGGCCGCCGTCACCACAGCCGCGCATCGCGGTGTGCACGTGGAGCTCTACGTGAGCGAGGAGGCCGATCAGTTCATGGTCGACCGGGCCCAGTCCTCCTACTACCAGGCCCTCCTCGACGCGGGAGTGCGGATCTACCTCTACCCCGCCCCCGAGGTCCTGCACACCAAGGGCTTCATCGTCGACGACGTCTGCGCCGTGATGGGGTCCTCGAACATGGACATGCGCTCCTTCGGCCTCAACTACGAGATCAGCCTGCTCGCCTACGGCGGCGACATCGTCCAGCAGCTTCAGCAGGTCATCTCCGACTACGCGGCACGCAGCTCGGTCCTGGACGCCGACCGGTGGGCTCAGCGCTCCGTGGTCAGGCGCTACACGGAATCCGTCATGCGGCTCACCTCGGCGCTGCAGTGAGCGGCCCTCCCTCCGGCGGGCGGCACCCCGGCAGCTCCGTGATCGAGGTGCGCGGCGCCCGCGTGCACAACCTCAAGGACATCGACGTCGACATCCCCCTGGGAGCCCTCGTGGGGATCGCCGGCGTCTCGGGATCGGGCAAGTCATCGCTCGCGATGGGCGTGCTGTACGCGGAAGGGTCGCGACGCTACATCGAGGCGCTGTCGACCTACACCCGCAGGAGGATGGGCCAGGCCGCGCGCGCCGACGTCGACCGTGTCTCCCACGTGCCCGCCGCGCTGGCGCTGCGTCAGCGGCCCGGCGTGCCCGGTGTCCGCTCGACCTTCGGCACCTCGACCGAGCTGCTCAACGTGATCCGGCTGATGTTCTCCCGCCTGGCCCGGCACGTCTGCCCCAACGGGCACCGTCAGGAGCCCACCCTGGCGGTCGCCGCGGAGGTGCCGATCGTCTGCCCGGTGTGCGGCGCCTCCTTCGAGGCCCCAGGGGCCGAGGCGCTCGCCTTCAACTCGGCCGGGGCCTGCCCCTCCTGCGCGGGAACGGGCACGGTGCGCGAGGTCGACGACGCCGCGCTCATCCGCGACGAGGTCATGACGATCGACGACGGCGCGGTGATCCCCTGGCAGATGTTCGGGTTCAACGTCCAGCCGCAGATCGCCCGCGAGTTCGGGGTGCGGACCGACGTGCCGTGGCGCGAGCTGACGGCATGGGAGAAGGAGATCGTCCTCGGCGGCCCCGAGGAGAAGAAGCACATCGCGGTGACCTCGAAGAAGGGCGTCCACGAACTCGACTTCACCTTCCGCAACGCCCGCCTGACGGTCACGGAGGAGCTCAAGCGCGCCACCGACGAACGGCGCCTGGCCAGGGTCAGCCGTTTCCTGACCGAACGCACCTGCCCGGCCTGCCACGGCACACGGCTGTCGACGGCAGCGCTGGCGCCCACGATCGGAGGGAGGAACCTCTCCGAGGTGACGGCCCTGACGCTCGAGGCGATCACCGGATGGGCGGGCGCCGTCCCGGACACCCTCCCCGGGCAGATGCAGCCGATGTGCGACAGCCTGGTCGCCGCCCTCCTCGGCATGTGCAGGCGGCTGCTCGACCTGGGACTGGGCTATCTCGCCCTGGACCGCCCGGGCGCGACCCTCTCGACCGGGGAGAGGCAGCGCGTACAACTGGCCCGGGCCGTGCGCAACGAGACCACCGGCGTGCTGTACGTCCTGGACGAACCCTCCATCGGCCTGCATCCCGCCAACCTCCGCGGGCTCCACGGCGTGATCGAGGACCTGCTGGCCGAGGGGAACTCCGTCGTGATGGTCGACCACGACCCGCAGGTGCTGCGGGCGGCGGACCACCTCGTCGAGATCGGGCCCGGCTCGGGACACGAAGGCGGCACGATCGTCGCCACCGGTACCGTTGCCGAGGTAGGCCGGGACCCGGGCTCCCTCGTCGGCGGCTTCCTCACGGGCCGCGAAGAGGTCGTGGTCCGCGAACCCGCCCCGGCGGAGAGGACCTTCGCCGAGGGAACGATCCGGATGCGCACCGCCCCCGTCCATACCGTGCACGCGCTCGATGTGCGGATCCCGCGCGGCAGACTGACCGTGGTGACGGGGGTCTCCGGCTCGGGCAAGACCACGCTCGTGCTCGACAGCCTGGTCCCCGCGCTGAAGGCCGCTCCCGGCGAAAAGGGACCGGCCCATGTCGCCGAGCTCGACGCCGGCGGCATCGAGCGGGTGAACGTGGTCGACGCCACGCCGATCGGGATCAACGTGCGCTCCACCGTCGGGACCTACTCCGGCGTGCTCGACGAACTGCGCCGCGCGTACGCCAGGTTGCCCTCCGCACGAGCCGCGGGGCTCACGGCGGGCGACTTCTCCTACAACACCGGCTCGCTGCGCTGCCCGCGCTGCCAGGGCACGGGGGAGATCTCCCTGGACGTGCAGTTCCTGCCCGACGTGGACATCGTCTGCCCCGAATGCGACGGCGGCAGGTACGCGCCCGAGACTGACGCTCACCTCCGGCCCTCGGCCACGGGGGACGGCGCCTGGTCGCTTCCGTCGCTGCTGCGGCTGACGGCGGCCGAGGCGATCGAGCACGTGGCGGACCTCAAGAAGGTGCGCACGCGGCTGGAGGCCCTGCGCGACGTCGGGCTCGGCTACCTGACGCTGGGGGAGGCCACGCCGGCGTTGTCCGGTGGCGAGGCGCAGCGGCTGAAGCTCGTCTCCGAGCTCGATCGCGGGCAAGGGCGGGCGGTGTTCGTCTTCGACGAGCCCACCGTCGGGCTGCATCCCCTGGACGTGCGGGTGCTGATCACGGTGCTGCAGCGGCTCCTCGACCAGGGCGGCACCGTCGTGGTCATCGAGCACGACCTGGACATGATCGCCAATGCCGACCACGTCATCGACATGGGTCCCTCGGGCGGCGCGGACGGCGGGCGCATCGTGGCGGCCGGCACTCCGGCGCAGGTCGCGGCCGACGAACACAGCATCACGGGGCGTTACCTGGGGGAGCATCTGGCGGGGAAGTGAGTCCACCGTCGCCGTCGCGGCCGCGGTCGTCGGCATCGCGGTGCCGACGACCGCGTACCGTGGTGCCCATGCGCTTTGAAGTGGACGCGATCCTGTTCGACATCGACGGGACCCTGATCGATTCGACGCCCGCCGTCAACCGCTCCTGGACCACCTGGGCCAAGAGCAGGGGATTCGACGCCGATGCCGTCCTGGCCGTGTGCCACGGGCGTCGCTCGACCGATACGCTGTCGGACCTGCTGCCGGAGGGCGAGGTCGCGGAGGCTGCGGCGGAGGTGTACGCCCTCGAGATGGCCGAGCTGGATTCCGTGGTCGCGCTTCCCCGGGCGGGCGAGCTCCTGGCTTCCCTTCCCCCGTCTCGCTGGGCCGCGGTGACCTCCGGTCCGCGCGGGCTGATGCAGGCACGTCTGGCCGCAGCCGGGATCCCGGTCCCGGAGACCCTGGTGACGGCGGAGGACGTCGTCGTCGGGAAACCTGATCCGGAGGGCTATCGCAAGGCGGCGGAGATACTGGGCGTCGACCCCGCCCGGTGCCTGGTCGTCGAGGATGCTCCCGCGGGCCTGAAGGCCGGGCGCGCCTCCGGGGCGCGGGTGCTGGCGGTGGCCACATCGCACGACGCCGTAGAGCTGACCGACGCGGACGCCGTCGTGGCCGACCTGACCGCCGTCTCCGTGACGGCCGGGGACGCGGGATTGACCGTCGCGGTGGCCGAGGCTCCGGTTGGCTAGAGGTTTCGTCCTCACGGACGAGTTCGAGGATGCCCTCGCGCGCCTCAGACGCGGGGAGAACCTGTTCCTCACGGGAAAGGCCGGTACCGGAAAGTCCACGTTGATCAGGCGGTTCATAGGCGGCACGGATCGCAATGTCGTCGTCGCCGCTCCCACGGGGATCGCCGCGCTGAACGTGGGCGGGTACACCATCCACCGGCTGTTCTCGTTCCCCGCCTCCATGAGCCCCGAGACGGTGCGCGGTAACGGCTACTATCCCGGGCGCTTCGCGGCGACCCTCAAGGACCTGGACACGCTCATCATCGACGAGGCGTCGATGGTGCGCGCCGATCTGTTCGACTGCCTGGCCATCGCCCTCGAACGGTTCGGGCCCAGGCCCGGCGAGCCGTTCGGGGGAGTGCAGATGGTGCTGGTGGGTGACCTGTACCAGCTCCCGCCGGTCGTCTCGGAGGGGGAACGGGGCTACTTCGAGTCCGTCTACGCCTCCCCGTATTTCTTCGCCGCCAAGCACTACGCCCTCGGCGCCTTCCCCATGGTGGAGCTCAGCCGGGTGTTCCGGCAGGTCGGGGACCCCCGGCTGGTGGAGATCCTCAACGCGGTGCGGGAGGGAGCGCTGCTGCAGGAGGCGCGCGAGGTGCTCAACACGCGGACCGACCGGGAGTTCGTCCCGCCCCTGCACGAGTTCTGGCTGACGCTGACCACGACCAACCGCATGGCCGCCTCCCGGAACCGGGCCATGCTGGGGCAGCTGCCCGATCCCGAGTGCACGTATCCCGCGGAGCAGACCGGGGACCTGGACGGCTTCGAGCGTCCCACGGAGGACCGGCTGACCTTCAAGACGGGGGCGCAGGTCATGATGCTGACCAACGACCCGTGGGATCGATGGGTCAACGGGACCATCGCGCGCATCGTGGACCACTACCGCGAGCACGGCGAACAGGTGGTCGTGGTGGAGCTGCCCGACGGCTCGCACGGCGAGGTCCGCCCCCATACCTGGGAGGTCACGCGCCCCGCGGTCCACGACGGCGTGCTGCACCACGATCTGGTCGGTACCTACACCCAGCTGCCGTTCCGGTTGGCGTGGGCGGTCACCATCCACAAGAGCCAGGGCCAGACCCTGGACCGGGTGGTGGTGGACCTGACCGGCGGGACCTTCGCCGACGGTCAGCTCTACGTGGCGCTGAGCCGCTGCACCTCCATGGACGGGCTGGTGCTGCGCCGGGATGTACTGGCCAAGGACCTGAAGGTCGACCAGCGCGTCCGGCGGTTCCTCTCAGCGGGTCGAGCGGACGCGACGTCCCGGGGCGAGGTCTACATCGGGATGTGCACGGTGGGGGACGTCGGCCAGCGGTGGCGCCCCCGTCCCGCGGAGATTGCGCTGGTCACCGACGACGGAACCGAGCTCACCACCCTGGTCAACCCCACCCGCGACATGGGCGAGGCCCGCCGGGAGCACGGCATCACCGCGGCCGACGTCCAGCTGGCCCCGCTGCTGACCGAGGCATGGGCCGCCCTGGAGCCGCACCTGGAGGGCCGCACGCCGGTGGGCCCGCAGATCGACCGCGACCTCGGCTGGCTGGACCACGAGCTCAAGCGCATGGGGTCCGTGGTCACGATGCCCCTGGGTCACGACCTCCCACTGGCCTCCGCGACCCCGGCCCAGCGCCGCGGGCTCGCCGCCCGGACCGCGCTCGAACGCGCGCGAACCGTGCGCGAGATCGCCCGATCCGCGGAAGGTCATGGGCACCGGGCCGAGGCGTTCTCCGGGCCGGCGGGCAGGGCGGGCTACCTGATGCCGCGCAGGGCCGGGTCCGGGAGCGAAGTGGTCTTCCAAGTGATAGGCCCGTCGGGCGGAGGTTCAGCCGGGGAGGCGGAGGAGGCGCTCGCCGGCATGCTGGGAGCGGCCTCGCGTCGATCGCGCCTGGACGCCGTCGCGCAGGCGGTCGTGCGGGTGCTCGAGCACCGCCTGGGCCGGCCCATCCTCGACGAATCCTCCGCGGAGGCGGAGAGCCAGGACATCGGCACCGTCCTGCACCCGGGGGCACGGGTGTGCTTCACGGGCACGGCGATCGACCCCGCGGGGCGCGTTCTCGACCGGCTCGACATGGAGGAATTGGCCGTCTCCCGGGGACTGGTCCCGGTGGCCACCGTGACCAAGACGCGCTGCGACGCCCTGATCTGCGCCGAGGCCGGTTCCCAGTCCCGTAAGGCCCAGAACGCCGTGAGGTTCGCCAAACCCGTGTTCACCGCCGACGAGTTCCTCGCCTGGGCGGAGAGAGGGAACCCGCCGGACATGCGGACGACGGCGCAGCCGCAGGTGCCCTCCGTCGTCGTCAGGCAGGTGCCGAACCCTCGCTGATGTCCCGCTTCAGATGGTGAAGCGGGACATCAGCGAGGGTTCGGCGAGCTCTCCTTCGGATCGGGGCCTTTCTCTTGCTCCCGGACCTCCGCGGACGTAGTGTCATCACATGATGACATCATCAGCTGATGACTTCGCGACGCCGCAGCGCAGGCCCAGGCATCGCGCCGACGTCGATACCGACGTCGATACCGGCATCGATACCGGAGCCGGTACGCCGGCAAGCGGAACGACGGGCGGGGCGGATGCCGTCGTGGCCATCGAGGGTCTCGTGGTGCGCAAGGCCGGGCGGGAGATACTGCGCGGCGTCGACCTCCGGCTCCCGGCCGGGAGCATCACCGGGCTCTTCGGGCCCTCGGGGTGTGGGAAGACCACGCTGATGCGTTCGATCGTGGGGGTGCAGAAGACGCACGGCGGGCGGGTCGTGGTCCTCGGCGCCAGACCGGGCTCCCGCGAGCTGCGGTCCGACGTGGGGTACGTGACCCAGGCGGCCGCCGTCTACAAGGACCTCACCCTGCTGCAGAACGTGCGGTACTTCGCCCGGCTCTACGGCGCGAGCGACGATCAGGTGCAGGAGACCATCCGCACCGTCGGCCTGACCGGGCAGGCCCGGCAGAAGGTCTCCTCGATGTCGGGCGGTCAGGCCTCACGCGCCTCCCTCGCCTGCGCGCTCGTGGCCCGCCCGAAACTGCTCATCCTCGACGAGCCGACCGTCGGCCTGGATCCCGTGACCCGCGAGGAGCTGTGGGGTCATTTCCGGGCCATCGCCGGCGGGGGAACCGCGATCATGGTCTCCAGTCACGTCATGGACGAAGCCGGGCACTGCGACCGGCTGGTGCTCATGCGCGACGGCACCATCCTGAGCAGGACCACTCCCGCAGCGCTGCTCGAGACCACCGGTTCCGCAACCTACGACCAGGCCTTCCTGGCCGTCATCGCCCACGGGGAGGCGGCATGAACCCGCAGACCTACGCCGCCAGCACGGTGCGGATCGTGCAGCAGCTCCTGGCCGACCATCGCACGCTGGCCCTCATCCTGGCGGTGCCCGCGCTGCTTCTGACCCTGCTCTACTACGTTTTCCGGGATGTCCCGGTGCCACCCGGCGTGGAAGGGCCCTTCCCGCGAATCGCGGTGACGATGCTGGGGATCCTGCCGATGCTGCTGATGTTCGCCGTGACCTCCGTGGCCATGCTGCGCGAACGCACCACGGGCACCCTCGAGAGGCTCTGGACCACCCCGCTTCACCGCGTGGACCTGATCGCGGGCTACGCCACGGCGTTCGCCGGGACGGCCGTGCTCCAGTCGCTGGTCCTGTGCGCCGTCACCTACTGGTTCCTCGGGGTGACGACGGCGGGAGCGGCCGGCTGGGTGATCCTGGTGGCGGCCCTGTCCTCCACCGTGGGGATCGCATGCGGACTGCTGGCCAGCGCCTTCGCACGCACCGAGTTCCAGGCGGTGCAGTTCATGCCGCTGTTCATCGGCCCCCAGATCTTCCTGTGCGGCCTGCTGGTGGACACCGACCTGATGCCCAGGGCGCTGCAATGGGTGGCCGACGTCCTGCCGCTGACCTACGCCGTGGACGCCCTGTCCCACGTCCGCGAGAATGCCGCCATGGGCTCGGACTTCACCTGGGACGTGGTGGCACTGGCGGCTTTCGCCGCCGGAGCACTGGCCCTGGCGGCCCTGACCATGCCGCGGAGCACTCGGTGAAGGCGCAGAGGACGCGCGACCGGATCCTGTCGGCGGCCCGCCAGGCCTTCGCCGAACGCGGCTACGACGGCGCCTCCGTGCGTTCGATCGCCGTGGCGGCAGGCGTGGACCAGGCCCTGGTGCACCGGTACTTCGGAACCAAGCAGGAGCTGTTCCTCGCCGCCACCGAGCTGCCCGCCGAGCTCGGTGCGGCCGTCGGGCGGGTGCTGCGACTTCCCGACGACCAGCTGGGGGAGGGCCTGGTGTCCGCCGCCGTGCGGATGTGGGACTCGGAGGTCTCCGACGCGCTGATCTCGACGGCTCGCACCGTCATCGCCTCCCCGGAGGGGGCGCCCGTGGTGCAGGACCTCCTGTTCGGGGTGATCCTGCGGGAGCTGCCCGGGCGGATCGACCGCTACGGTCACACCAGGCGCCGTGTCGCGCTGGTGGTCACCCAGATGGCCGGGCTGCTGGTGGCGCGCAAGCTCGTGGGGGTCGAGCCGATCCGGTCGATGCCGGCCGAGGAGGTCGCGGCGCTCGTCGGTCCGACCGTCCAGCGCTACCTCACGGGCGACGTGGCCACCCCCGAGGTGGATACCCCGGAGCCGGGGCCGGGGGCCGGGAGGGACTGACGGGCGTCAGGACTTCACGAGGCGCGCGATGGCCGCCGAGGCCTCGGCGATCTTCTCGTCCGCCTCCGGCCCGCCCTGCTGCGCGGCTTCCACCACGCAGTGCTTGAGGTGGTCGTCCAGGAGCCCCAGGGCCACGTTCTCCAGGGCGCTGGTGAGGGCTGAGATCTGGGTGAGGATGTCGATGCAGTACTTGTCCTCGTCGACCATCCGGTGGATCCCGCGGGCCTGGCCCTCAATGCGCTTGAGGCGGGCGAGATACCTGGCCTTGTCGCCGAGGTAGCCGTGATGGGCGGCCGGATCGTGGGCTGCCTCGTCGGAGCCCGAACTCGAGGCCGGCGTGTCCTGAGCCGGCGCCACGGTGTCAGTCACTGGTGTGCTCCTCATGTCTGGGCGGGTTTCTGGGCGGGTCCTGGATAGACCCTGGGCAGGTCATGTGCGGGCGAAAGGTCCGATGCCCGTACTACTGTCATCACATATACCCGTACGGGGTATAACTTTCAAGAGGGGGATCAGGGTTTCGGGTGACAAAACGATGAAGCCCCGTTCGCCTGCAGGATAGCCCGGGGGACAGCGGGGGTTCACCTGGTAGCGTTGTCCAGGAATTTCCGTACGCCCACCGCCCTGCTTCCAGCGATCCACCCATGTACATATGGGCTCCAGTGGGAGCAGCCCGAAAGGACGACACCCCCATGAGCAACCCGTTGCTCCGCGACTTCAATTCCAAGCACACTACGCCTCCCGCCGCCCCGCAGTACGGTCAGCAGGGCGGGCAGTACGGACAGGCTCCTTCCGCCGAGCAGATGCAGGGCTGGTACGAGGCCCCCGCGGCCTCCGCCGAGCAGACCGGCCGGATGACCCTCGACGACGTCGTCATGCGCACCAGCCTCACGCTGGGCACGGTGATCGTCTTCGCCGTCATCGGCTGGGCCGTGCCCATGCTCGCTTTCCCCGCCATGATCGTGGGCCTGGTCCTCGGGCTGGTCAACGCCTTCAAGCGCGAGCCCTCCCCGGTCCTGATCATGGCCTACGCCGTGGCGCAGGGCCTGTTCGTGGGCGGTATCTCCGGGATCTTCCAGAGCATCTACCCCGGCATCGTGGTGCAGGCCGTGATCGGCACCATCGGGGTGTTCGCCGTCGTGCTGGTGCTCTACCGGCTCCGCATCCTGCGCACCAGCCCCCGCCTGACCAAGATCGTGGTCGCGGCCATGATCGGATACCTGGTCTTCGGCCTGGTCAACCTGGGCCTGTCCATGTTCGCGGGCTTCAACGTCCGCTCCGATGTCGAGATCTTCGGCCTGCCGCTGGGCGTGGTCATCGGCGGTATCGCGATCCTGCTGGCCGCCTACTCGCTGGTCATGGACTTCGAGAACATCGAGCACGGCATCGGCCGGATCGCCCGCAAGTACGCCTGGTCGGCCGCCTTCGGCCTGACCGTGACCCTGATCTGGCTCTACCTCGAGATCCTGCGCATCCTGTCCCTGCTCCAGCAGGACTGACGAGAGATTCCGGCCGGTGCCGTGACGATCCCGGTATCGTGACGGCCGGCTAGGACGAAGACCCCCATCCGTCACGGATGGGGGTCTTCGTCCTTCCGCGCCCGGTCCGGAGGGCGTGGAGAGTCAGCGCAGTTCCAGGGGCACCGGGGCAGGGGGCAGCGTTGCGGTGTGCCGATCGAGATGCTCGTGGTCGGGACGCCCCACGAACAGCCAGCCGAGCACCTCTTCGTCCTCCGAGAGACCGTAGAAGTCGGCGATGAGCTCTTCGTCCGGGCTCTTGCGGGGCGACCACTGCGTACCCCAGCCGCTCGCGAAGAAGGCGGCCTCCAGGAGCGTCCGCGCCGCGAAGGCCTGGCCCCGCTGGACCCGCTTGGGCTGGTCGAAGTCCTGCTGCGGCTGGAAGATCAGCGCGAGGGCCATCCCGCCGTTGGAGGCGAACGCCAGCGATCCGCGGAAAGCCGCCACCCGGCGCATGTGCTTGCCCTTCAGCCGGGGAGTGCTTTCACTGGGATCGGGCGTGTTCTTCATGCCCGACAACGCGGCAGCCAGCTCGGCGGCCTCGGAACGATACGTGCCGACGAGTCGCCAGGTCAGGGGCTCCTCAGTATCCTGGGGGCCGGCCGCTGCGGCTACGATCTTCTCGAGTTCCTCACGTGCAGGCGCCTCGGACGTTATGGCAGAGGCGCGGCGGCGCTGGGCGAGAATACGCAAGAAGTGGATGGACATATATCCATCATGGCACCTCGACGACTCGTGCGTGATGGCATACACGATGTCCGTCATCCGAATCAATCAATGCGAAAATGGTCATCATGTCCTCAACGAACCTTCGGCCGGAGGCCGGCCCGGAACCAGTGCTCACCGCCGGACCGGGATTGCCGGCCGGCTCTGAATCCGATGCAGGCGGCGTCTCCGTGTCCGTCCGCGTCGCGGCGGCGTGGTCCTGGCGGCTGATCGCGATCCTCGCCGGGGTCGTCGTGGCGGGGTGGCTGCTGAGCTACTTCACCTCCGTCTGGATCCCCGTCCTGCTGGCGGCGCTGCTCGCCGGCCTGGTGTCTCCCGCGGTCAAGTGGCTGCGGAGCAAGCACTTCCCCTCGTTCCTGGCGGCCGCCGTGGTGGAACTCGGGCTGATCGCGGTGGTCCTCGGCCTGCTGACACTGGCCGGCCAGCAGATCATCCTCGGCTTCAGCCAGCTCAGCGACTCCGCGATGCGCGGCATCAACACGCTGGTGGGCATGCTGGAGGATCTGCCGTTCGACATCTCGACGGACACCCTCAACGACTGGGTCGACCAGGCCTTCGCCGCGCTGCAGAACAACTCCTCCACCATCGTCTCCGGTGCGATCTCCTTCGGTTCCACCGCGGGGACGATCGTGACCGGCATGGTGATCATGCTGTTCACGCTGCTCTTCTTCCTGGCCGACGGGGAGAAGATCTGGCTCTTCCTGGTCAGGCTCTTCCCGCGCCCCTCTCAGCCCGCCATCAACGGCGCCGGACGCCGCGGATGGCTCTCGCTCGTGCAGTACGTGCGCATCCAGGGCTTCGTGGCCATGATCGACGCCATCGGCATCGGCCTGGGTGCGGCCATCCTGGGCGTGCCCCTGGCGGTGCCGCTGGGCATCCTGGTGTTCCTGGGTTCGTTCATCCCGCTGGTGGGTGCGATCGTGACCGGTGCGATCGCCGTTCTGGTCGCACTCGTCGCGAACGGCCCGTGGATCGCCCTGGCCATGCTGGGCGTCGTCCTGCTGGTCCAGCAGGTGGAGTCCAACGTGCTCCAGCCGCTGATCATGGGCAAGGCGGTCTCCCTGCATCCCTTGGCCGTGTTCCTGGCCGTGGCCACGGGTTCGGTGACCGCGGGCATCCTGGGCGCGCTGTTCTCCGTCCCGCTGCTGGCCGTCATCAATTCCGTGGTGCGCTACCTGGCGGGCCAGGGCTGGCGCAACGACCCCGACATCGCCTGGCAGCCCTACTACTTCCCGTGGGAGATCCGGAAGCTGGCCTCGAAGCAGGAGCTCACCCGCGAGCAGGTGCTGCAGCAGTTCCGGCGGTTCTCCCGTTCGCGGCACAACGAGGAGGCCAGCGAGCACAACAAGGAGGTCGAGAAGGCCACCGCAGAGCATGAGAAGGAGCTGGCCGTCGCCGCCGCGGAGACGATCCAGGACTCCGACCCGCGCCGGGAGGAACTGCTCCAGGAGCAGGTCGACGATCTCCGGGAGTCTGAGCGCTCCGCTCAGACCCATCCGCCGACGGGCGCGGAGACCTCCGAGGCTGCCCGGCTGCCGACCGGCCTGGGCCGGGACCTCGGGCGGGAGAGCGACGAGCGCATCGTGGGCAACCCCAACATCGATCCCCAGGACTTCCCCCAGGAGCGTCCCGGCTCCGAGACCGGGCGCCGTGGGGGCGAGGACGGGGCGGACAACGGGCCGAGGTCCGACGACGACGGGCGTCCGTGATGCTCGATCACGAGGTGTCAGCGCTCTCGTCCGACGCGAGTGCCGAAAGCAGGAAGATGACCCTGGAAGAACTCCCCGTTCAGCTGTCCGACATCGAACGCGCAGCAGCCCTCCTGGAAGGCGTGACGGAGAAGACCCCCGTCGCGCACTCCCGGGCGCTGTCCCGGATGATCGGCTCCGAGGTGTGGGTCAAGGCGGAGAACCTTCAGCGCAGCGGCTCCTTCAAGGTGCGCGGCGCATACAACCGCATGGCCCAGCTCTCCGAGGAGGCCAAGTCCCGGGGAGTGGTCGCCGCATCCGCTGGCAACCACGCTCAGGGCGTGGCCCTGGCGGCGCGCAGGCTGGGGATCCAGGCCACGATCTACATGCCCCGCGGTGCGGCTCTTCCCAAGGTCGCGGCCACCCAGGACCACGGCGCGGAGGTCGTACTGCACGGGGCCAACGTGGACGAGGCTCTTGCCGCGGCCCGGATCGCCGCGGAGGAGACCGGGAAGGTCTTCGTCCACCCCTTCGACCATGCGGATATCATCGCGGGCCAGGGCACCCTGGGGCTCGAGGTCCTGGAGCAGGTGCCGAACGTCGACACCGTCCTCACCGGCGTCGGCGGCGGAGGGCTGCTGGCCGGGCTGGCCGTGGCCATGAAGGCGCGTGAGGCGCAGGGAGGCCGCCCCGTGCGGGTGATCGGCGTACAGGCCGAGAACGCCGCCGCCTACCCTCCCTCGCTGGCCGGTGACGCCCTGGTGTCCCTCGAGAAGGTGTCCACGATCGCGGACGGCATCGCCGTGGGCCAGCCGGGACAGCTGCCCTTCCAGATCATCAAGGAACTGGCCGACGACGTCGTCACGGTCTCCGAGGACCGGCTGGCGGAGTCGCTGATCTTCATGCTCGAGCGCAACAAGCTGGTGGTCGAGCCGGCCGGCGTCGTGGGGGTGGCCGCCCTGCTGGACGGCAAGCTGCAGCAGACCTACGGGGATCTGGGCACCACGGTCGTGGTGCTCTCCGGCGGCAATATCGACCCCATGCTCATGCTCAAGGTGATCCAGCGCGGCCTGGCCGCGGCGGGACGGTACATGACGATCAAGATGATGCTCGTGGACCGGCCCGGTGAGCTGACCCATATCTCCAGCGTGATCTCCCGGCTGGACGCCAACGTGACCGGCGTGGACCACACCAGGATCGGCGGCTCCCTGGCGATGGGCGACGTCTCCATCACGATCGACATGGAGACCAAGGGCCACGCCCACTCCCGGCAGGTCCTGGAGGCGCTGGAGGCGGAAGGCTACCGCCCCGTCGTCGTCCACTAGACGGGCGGAGCCGGTCCGTGCAGCAGGCTCAGGCCGATGACCACGGGGACAGGAGACGACTGCGGGGCCCGGCGTACGCCGGGCCCCGCAGTCGTCGTTCAGCAGTCGTCGTTCACCTGGCCCGCCGTGCAGAGGGCTCAGCCGATGGTCTCAGCCGTGGAAGGGCTTGACCTCGAGGATCTCGACGGCGATCTCCTTGCCGTTGGGAGCCTGGTAGGACACGTTCTCGCCGGCCTTGTGGCCCTTGATCGCGGCCCCGATGGGGGAGTGATCGGAGAACACCTCCATGTCGGAGTCGCCCACCAGGTCCTCGGCCACTTCGCGCGATCCCAGCAGGAAGGTCATCTCGTTGCCTGCGACCTTGGCGGTGACCACCATGCCGGACTCGGCCACGCCGTCGTCGGCGGCCTTCTCGCCCACCACGGCGGTGTCCAGCAGAGCGGTCAGCTGGATGATACGGCCCTCGTTCTTGCCCTGCTCCTCGCGCGCCGCATGGTAGCCGCCGTTCTCCTTGAGGTCGCCCTCTTCGCGGGCGGCCTCGATGCGGTCGACGATCTCCTGCCGATACGGACCGGAGATGTAGTCGAGCTCCTTCTTGAGGCGGTCGTAGGCCTCCTGGGTCAGCCAGGCACCCTGGTTCTCGGGGGTCTCGGGCACAGTCGTCTTCTCTCTATCTGATGATGGTCCTCGGCCGATCGAACACGGCCGCAACGGGGGGCTCCGCAGGTGTTCCGCGCAGATGCCTCGAGCCCGGGGGCCGTGTGATCAGGCACCCCAGTTTAACGGATGGGGCGTGATCACCAGCACTCTGAGCTTCTCGGCCCGGCGGTTGCCGTCACGTTCGGCCATCCGGGCCCCGGTCAGTCGACGACCCAGCACTTCACGACCTGCGCCGAGTTGGCCTGATTGGTGGTGCGGATCTCCACCCGATGCGCGCTCGTCCGGCCCACGACCCGCTCGGGTGCGACCTCGGCGATCGTGGTCTCGGCGTAGCCCACCACGGCGTAGTTCTCGTTGAGGGCCTCGACGCCGCACCGGACGACGTCGTCGGGGTCCTTGGTGACCTCGAAGTCGGCGGTGATCCGGGAGGACGAGATCAGCTCGAAGCCCACGTCCTTGGTCGTTGGACGGGCCGCCTCCGTCACCACCAGCCAGATGACGAAAGCGCAGACGAGAACCGCCACCACGACCGCCCCCACGGTCAGCTGCCTCCTGGAGAAGCTGCGCGCGGGGCGGCGGGAGTAGCGCTGGCGCAGGCGCGCAGCGGCCTCGGCCTCGTGACGGGGGGGGACGGCGCTGGCTGACGACGACGATGCTGCGGGATGCTGCGGGCTGGAGGAGTCGACGTCGGGCATGCCTCCCAGTCTAAGGGCGCGGTGGCGAGTGCGCGTAGTATGGGGCGGGCTGCCCGGAATCCGCAGCACGCGGGTGGCACCCGGCCCGCACCATCACCCGAACCGATATCGGCCTCGCGCCGATGCCGAAGGAGCCTGTCCGTGCCTTCGTACTCCGACCTGCGCCTGCTGGCGGTCCACGCCCACCCCGACGACGAATCGTCCAAGGGTGCCGGAACCATGGCGCACTACCGCTCCATGGGCGTGGAGGTCATGGTGGCCACCAACACTGGGGGCGAGCGCGGCGACATCCTGAACAAGGCCATGGAGGGCGTGCCGCACGCCGAACGCGACCTCGCCGGGTACCGGCGGTCCGAGATGAGCGGGGCCGCCCGTGCCCTGGACATCCAGCACCGGTGGATCGGGTTCGTGGACTCGGGACTGCCCGAAGGCGACCCGTTGCCCCCGCTGCCCTGGGGATGCTTCGCCCTCCAGCCCGTCGAGCGCGCGGCGGCGCCCCTGGTCCAGCTGGTCCGTGAGTTCCGTCCGCACGTGATCCTCACCTACGACGAGAACGGCGGCTATCCGCACCCGGACCATATCCAGACCCACAACGTGGCCATGCACGCCTGGGAGACCGCGGGCGACCCCGAGGCCTACCCCGGGCTGGGCGAGCCGTGGCAGCCCCTGAAGATCTACTACGACAAGGCCTTCAACACCGAGCGTTTCATCGCCCTGCACGAGGCGCTGACCGAACGCGGCCTCGAGTCCCCGTTCGCCGAACGGATCGCGCACCTGCTCGAATCCCAGGACGCCGAGGGCAACAAGGCGGCTCTGGGGAAGCACCCCACCACGACCAAGATCTTCTGCCCGGAGTCCTTCGAGGTCCGCGAGGACGCCCTGCGCTGCCATGAGACCCAGGTGGCGCCGGACTCCATGTTCTTCGCGGTCTCCCCGGAGTTCCAGGCGGCCGCCTGGCCGTGGGAGGACTACGTCCTGGCCGGTTCGCGAGTGGATGCGCCGACCCCGGAGACCTGCCTGTTCGCCGGAATCGTGGACGAGGTCCGTCCCGAGCCGGACTACGCGCCCCAGCCGGACTGGCAGATCTAGCCCGTGCCTCCACCCCTGGTCCGCGCCTGACCCGACCTGTCTGTATCCGTAGCCCCGTACTCTTCGAAAGCCGAGTTGTTCCCCGCATGCTGACGCTGTTCCTGGAGGCCACGCCCTCCGCCGATCCCAACGAGCTCATGCCGGGGCTGGAGGCCGAGCAGGTCAGCCCGGGTGTGATCGGCTTCCTGGCCACGTTCTTCGTGGTGGTCGCACTGGCACTGCTGATCGTGGACTTCGTGCGCCGCCAGCGCAGGTTGCGCTACCGCATGGACTACGCCCGCGAGCGGGAGGCGCAGGAGGCTCGCGAGGCGCAGGAGAAGCGGGAGAAGGGCGAGGACCCCGGCCGTTCCTGAGACTCCGGCGGCCCCGTGGGCACCGGATCAGGCCTGGCGCGTGCCGACGGCCGACGGCGACGGCCGGGCTCAGGCGGCGGGGCCGGAACCGAGCATGGCGAACATGATCGCGATGTAGTGGCAGATGAACCCCACCACGGTCCAGGCGTGGAAGACCTCGTGGAAGCCGAAGGTGCGGGGCGTGAGAATCGGCCATTTCAGGGCGTAGGTGATCGCACCGGCGATGTAGGCGAGCCCGCCGACCGCCAGCATGACGGTTGCGACCGGCTGCACGGGCCAGAACTGCGGCAGGTAGCCCACGGCGATGCAGCCCATGATCACGTACAGGGGCGTGTACAGCCACCGCGGGGCGGACATCCACATCAGCCGGAAGATCACCAGCCCGAGCGCGCAGCCCCAGACGATGCTGAGCAGCGGCACCGGATTCTCCAGCAGGGCGATGGCCGTGGGGGTGTACGTCCCGGCGATCAGGAGTGCGATGTTGCAATGGTCCATCCGGCGCAGCATCGCGGTGACCCGCGGTGACCAGTAGCTGCGGTGGTAGATCCCCGAGACGCCGAAGAGCAGGAGGCCGGTGATGCCGAAGATCGCGCATCCGACGCGCAGCTCGAAGGTGGGCGCCAGGATCACGGCGACGAGCACCATCACGAAGGCGACGGGGGTGAACGCCGCATGGATCCAACCGCGCCAGGACGGTTTGCGGGGCACCGGCGGGTGGGCCAGCGTGGAGCCCAGTTTGTGCAATAACGGTGAATGCGCCACGGTCTCCATGACATCCGGGATGACCGGGACCGAGCGTCTCTTCTGCTGGGGCGGCTGCGTCACGGGTGCCTCCTCGGGCGAAAGTATGTGATACCTCCGGAACTGGGAACAATTCTAGTTCCCCCGCCGGGCCGGTGAACGCCTTCGTGAGCCACACGATAGATTGGGCCAAGCCATAGGAGACTGAGATCGCGATGACGAGACCCGGCCGGGTGGATCGTCGTGCTCGGCGCCCTGGGCCGGTTCGCGGGTACCTAAGAGGGAGAGGAAGCGGCATGGCCAAGATCGGGCCGATCTACCGGCTCTACGAGCAGCGCCTGACCGCCGATCTCGACGTCGAGAGGCTGCCCCATCACATCGGCGTGCTGGTGGACGGCAACCGGAGGTGGGCCAAGCAGTTCGGGGGATCGACCGAGGACGGTCACCGGGCCGGTGCGGAGAAGATCATCGAGTTCCTCGGCTGGTGCCGGGATCTGGAGATCCCGGTGGTCACCCTGTACGTGCTCTCGACCGAGAACCTCAAGCGACCCGCCGCGGAACTCGAGCCGCTCCTGGAGATCATCACCGGTCTGACCCGCCGGCTGCAGGAGGAACGGATCTGCCAGGTCCAGCCGGTCGGCACCCTGGACCTGCTCCCGGAGTCCCTGAGGGACCGCCTGGAGAGACTGCGCACGATCACGCAGGACAACCCCGGGCCGCATCTGAACATCGCGGTGGGCTACGGCGGGCGCCAGGAGATCGTCGACGCGGTCAAGGAGATCTTCACCGGAGCCCTGGACCGCGGCGAGGACATGCGCGAGCTGGTGGAGAGCCTCTCGGCCGATCACATCTCCGAGCACCTCTACACCCGCGGTCAGCCGGACCCGGACCTTCTGATCAGGACCTCGGGGGAGCAGCGGCTCTCCGGGTTCCTCATGTGGCAGTCGGCCTACTCGGAGTACTACTTCTGCGAGGCGCTGTGGCCGGATTTCCGGCACGTCGACTTCCTGCGGGCGCTGCGGGACTACGCGTCCCGGAAGCGACGGTTCGGCGGCTGAGTCTCACCGTGAGTCAAGTCACACAGCTGTCATTCACATGCCGTTCACGTGTCCACGGCCGGTGCATCGCGTCGGATGTGCCACCGTGGCATCAGGCGGCCGGTAACCGACGCCGGTCGTCACAACCGGAAGGACACCGCGATGACGACCATCAGCCCGGACCGGAACGCTGGGCATAGCTCGGACGAGGCCGTACCAGCCCGACCGGGAGTGCGCTCCTACGTCGTGGACACGTCGGTGCTGCTCTCGGACCCCCGGGCGATCCTCCGTTTCGCGGAGCACGACGTGGTGCTGCCGGTCATCGTGATCACCGAGCTCGAGGGCAAGCGGCACGATCCGGAACTCGGGTACTTCGCACGCAAGGCACTGCGCCTGCTGGACCAGCTGCGGCTCGAGCACGGCAACCTGAACAAGCCCCTGCCGCTGGGTGAGGACGGCGGCCGCCTGGTCGTGGAGCTCAACCACGTCTCGGACACGGTGCTGCCGCACAGCTTCCGCCTCAAGGACAACGACTCCCTCATCCTCGCTGTGGCCAAGAACCTGGCCGATGAGGGCCACGACGTCTGCGTGGTCTCGAAGGACCTGCCGATGCGGGTCAAGGCCTCGGCCCTGGGACTGGACGCGGACGAGTACCGCGCGGAGTGGGTCACCGGTTCCGAGGGCGAGTTCACGGGCACGGAGGAGCTGGACGTCGACGACGAGGTGGTGGGCCGCCTCTACGCGGATGAGTCCGTCGTCGTGCCCGGCACGGAAGGGCTGGTGACGAACACCGGGCTGATCCTGCATTCGGTGCGCGGGAACGCCCTGGCCCGGCTGCGTTCCGATGGCACCTCGAAGGTGGTGCGCGGCGATCGTGAGGTGTTCGGCCTCAGCGGCCGGTCGGCCGAGCAGCGCCTGGCGATCGACCTGCTCACGGACCCCGAGGTGGGCATCGTCTCCCTGGGCGGAAGGGCAGGCACCGGCAAGTCCGCGCTGGCCCTGTGCGCCGGCCTGGAGGCCGTCCTGGAGCGTCAGGAGCACCGTCGCATCATCGTCTTCCGTCCGCTCTACGCCGTGGGCGGTCAGGAGCTGGGCTATCTGCCGGGCACCGAGGACGAGAAGATGAATCCCTGGGGTCAGGCCGTCTACGACACCCTGGGCGCGGTGGTCTCCGAGAACGTCATGACCGAAGTGACCTCCCGGGGGTTGATCGACGTTCTCCCGCTGACCCATATCCGGGGCCGGTCCCTGCATGACGCCTGGGTGATCGTGGACGAGGCGCAGTCCCTGGAGAAGAACGTGCTGCTGACCGTGCTCTCGCGTATCGGGCAGAACTCCAAGGTCGTGCTCACCCACGATGTCGCCCAGCGGGACAACCTGCACGTGGGCCGTCACGACGGCGTGGTGGCGGTGGTCGAAGCCCTCAAGGGCCACGCCCTCTTCGGTCACGTCACCCTGACCCGGTCCGAGCGCTCGCCGATCGCGGCCCTGGTCACCGAGGTGCTCGAACGCGCCGAGATCTGACATCGGCGAGGCGGATCCCGCCGCCTCGCCGACGATGAGGTGCGGCGGCGGGGACGTCATGTAGCGTCAAATTCCTCAAAAAGTACTGAGAATAATCTGGGTAGGTACTGGGCAAGATGATGCCCTTTGGCGGACGTGCGCATGAATACCGATGTATACCTTGCACTTTCATTGATTTCCGGATGTAACGCTGGGCTGGCGCTTCGGGTGGCTCGTTCGATAACGGAAAGATCTCGGTGAGGCCAAATAAGTTGCGAATACATGTAGATCGGGGCTGATGCGGCCGGGATCGCGGGATGACTTTCCGCGGTCGGTCCGGCATAGTCCTGTCAGCGACGTATCGGGGGATATCTCGCGCGGCCCATTGGACTGATGGGCCGCATTTTTACGGCCTATCAGGGGATGGGTCGTTTCTTGGGGGAAGAAGAAATCCATGGCTGAATCGGCTATCGGGGGAGAAGTCCGCCTGCCGCGGAAAATCGCGCGAAAAGCGCTGAAAGTGCGGACGAGCTCCGGCGGAAGATGGGGACGGCGAGCCCGCAACGGCTCCACGGTCCCGGTCTTCTACGACCGGTCTGGCAAACGATGGTTCCGCCTGATCGGGATCCTGGTTCTCGCGGCGATCATCGCCGTGGGCAGCATGCTGTGGATCGTTCCGCAGGCCATGTCCCAGACCTGGGACCGGACGCTCAACCAGGATCCCAACTACGCGAGCGAGCTGCTGGCCACGGCGGACGTCGAGGACACCCCGCTGCTCGGGGAGCAGTCCAACCCCTTCTCGAGGGTGCTGCTGGTCGAGCACATCGACGGCCGCACCATGCTCACGGAGCCGTTCACGGGCGAGCACATCCGCGCCCTTGACCCGGAGGAGGAGCAGACCGTCGGCGACCATCCCTACGTGATGGAGCGGTTCGGGCAGCTGCAGGAGAAGCATCTCTACCTGACCTTCGACGACGGTCCCGATGTCACCTACACACCCGAGATGCTCGACGTGCTCTCCTCCGAGGGCGTGCCCGCGACCTTCTTCAACATCGGCTCCAACGTGGTGGAGCACCCCGATGTCTTCCAGCGCATGATCCGCGAGGGTCACATGGTCGGCAACCACACGATGACGCACGTGACCTCGTGGGACAGCAACGTCCGCAACCGCGAGGAACTGATCGCCACGGACCGCGTGATGCGCTCCACTGCGGACTACGCCACGCCGCTCTTCCGGCTCCCCACGGGCGACCCGGACAACAAGGCCTTCCCCATCATGCAGGCCCAGCAGCTGGGTTACCTGCACGTGGACTTCACCCTGGACACCGAGGACTGGACCTACAGCCCGGGCGACCGTATCGAGGTCCCCGAGCTCGACGGCAGCGGCCAGATCGTGCTCATGCACGACGGCGGCGGCGATCGCACGGCGTCCGTCGAGGCCCTCAAGGGCCTGATCGCCGAGGCCAAGGCCGATGGGTACACCTTCAGCACCCTGGCCCCCGTGCTGCCGGCCGGATACGAGCCCATCACCGACGAGAAGCCGGTCCTGGCCGATGAGGCCACCGCATTCGCGCTGACCGGCCTGCTGGTATGGCCCGACGTCACCATCACCTGGCTGTTCTGGTTCGGCCTGGGATCGCTGACCATCATGTCGGTGCTGTACGTGACGCTGGCCCTCGTGGGCCACCGGCGTCAGCGCCGGCGGGTGTGGCGGGAGATCCCGGAGGAGGAGCTGCCGCTCGTGTCGGTGGTCCTGCCCGTCTTCAACGAGGAGCCGGTGGTCCGCCGTACCCTCGAGGCGCTGCAGCGCAGCGACTACCCGAACTTCGAGGTGCTGGCCATCGACGACGGCTCGACCGACCGGACGCTCGAGATCATGCAGGACTTCGCCCGGACCTGGCCTCGGCTGAGGGTGATCACGCAGGCCAACGGCGGCAAGTCCGTGGCCAGCAACCACGGCATCGAGCAGGCCCGCGGTGAGATCGTCGTGACCCTGGACGGGGACACGCTCTTCGAGTCGCAGACGATCCGCATGCTCGCCCGCCACTTCTACGACAGCAACGGCAAGCGCCCCGTCGGCGCCGTGGCCGGGCACGTCAAGGTCGGCAACCGCAAGGGCGTGCTGAGCATGTGGCAGTCACTGGAGTACATCTCCGGTATCTGCGTCACGCGTATGGCCGAGGGCACCGTGGGCGCCATCTCGATCGTCCCGGGCGCCTGCGCGGCCTGGCGCCGGGATGTGCTCGTGGCTGTGGGCGGCTACTCCCACGACACCCTCGCCGAGGACGCCGACCTGACGATGACCCTGCAGGGACTGGGCTACGCGGTGGTGCAGGAGAACCAGGCCGTGGCCTGGACCGAGGCGCCCGTGACCGTCAAGGGCCTGGCCAAGCAGCGGCTGCGCTGGACCTACGGGAACATCCAGGCGCTGTGGAAGCACGCGGGGATGATCTTCCGCCCCAAGTACGGCGCCCTGGGCATGATCGCCCTGCCGTATGCGATGCTCTCGACCCTGATCCCGCTGGTGTTCCTGCCCCTGACCGTCGTGATGGCGGGGATCAACTTCGCGGGCGGCAACTGGCACCCCATCGCGTTGTTCGCGGGCTTCGTGATGCTCATCCACGGCGTGATCTGCGTGATCGCGATCTGGATGGTCAAGGAGAGCCCCCGCCACCTGCTCATGGTCCCCTTCTACCGGGTCATCTACGAGCCCCTGAGGGCCTACCTGCTCTACGCCTCCCTGATCAAGGCGCTCAAGGGCAAGGTCGTGGGCTGGTACAAGCCCGAACGCATGAACAGCGTCGCCGAGATTCCCGAGGCCCGCACGGCTCCCGTGCCCGCCACCGTGTAAAAAGCCGCCCCCGTGCCGCAGGGATCCCCACCCTGCGGCACGGGCATCATCCTTCGGTGCTCAGGTGTCGAAACCCTCCCGCAGCGCGGCGGCGAAGTCGCCGGTCTCCTGGTCCACGCCGCTGCAGAAGTCATTGGCCTCCGCCGGATCCCCGTTTTCAGGGGTGCACGCCCGGTCCCGGTTCGCAGACCAGTAGGTCATCCGCCCGACACCGTGTTCCTGGGCGAAGCGGTTGAGCTCGGCGGCGCCGTCGAGATCGAGGACCTCGTCCTCCACGTCGTTCTGCCCGATCATCGGGGTCAGCCCGATCCTGCCCCAGACCTCCTCCTCGGAGAGCTCCTGGCCGTGCTGGGCGTAGATCTCCTGCAACTGGCCGTGCACCGCTCGAGCGGTGTCCTCGGATGCGGCGGCCATGGACTGGTCCGCGGGCTTGGACTCGGAGTAGTTCATCGTCATGATGTTGACCCCGGCCAGCTCCACCTCGGCCTCGAGGATCTGGTTCACCACGGCCTGGGAGTCCTCGTTCAAGCCGTACGGAGAGGCGGGGAGCGTCACCCAGATCTCCAGGTCGTCGTACTCGCTCTGAAGCCTCGCCAGCGCCTCCGCCCGCCGGACCGCGGCGTCGGAATCGGTCAGGTCGTCCATCTCGACGTCGAAGTCGAGGGTCGTCACGCCATAACGATCGATCACGGAGCTGTACGCCTCGTAGAGCTCCGTCGTATCCGTGCACGCGGTCGCCAGCTCGGCACCCGCCGCGCCGCCGAAGGAGATCGCCACGTCGCCGCCCGAGTCCTGCACGGCGCGGACCTGGTCGTCCATGGACAGCCGGTCCGCGGCCTCGTCCAGGTCGAAGTATCCGCCCCACGAGGGGGAGCAGTCGGAGTCGGGATCGGCCACGACGAAGCCGAGCACCGTGCGCCCCATCTCCGGGCCGTGATCACGGAACTCGTAGTAGGGGTACGCCGTCGCGTTGACGTAGCTGCCGAACCACGGGGGCCTGGCCCCCTGCCCGCAGGCGCTCACGGTGAGCGCGGTGGCGGTGAGCACGGCGACGGAGGCGCAGAGACGGGTAAGTGGTCGCATCGGAGGACTGGTCGCTTTCGTTGGGGCGCAGCGGGAGGGGACGAGCCGAGGTCGCCGAGTACCGCGATCGAGGTCGTGCGCGCGGCTGCCCGTCCGCACGGTCCCCGGCCGGTGCGTACCCTTCCGAGTCTACGGCGGAACGGAGGGGCCGTGCGCCGCGGTGGAACGTGCTCAGGCCGTGAGCTCCGCCCGCTCCTCGCCGGACATCTCGTGAGCCGCCTCCACGTCGGCGGCCTCCTCGGCCGCCCTGGCGTGGGCATCCGGTCGCGGATAGGGCCGCACGGCCAGCCACACGCCTGCCGCCATGGCCACCATGACCGGGATCGTGGAAGTCCGCTCCAGCTCGGGCGGTCCGTGCAGGGTCTGTCCCCGCGGCGTGTACTCGGGGCCGAGCACCTGCGCGGCGAAGTTGTACGGAGAGTCGGTGAAGCTCCACAGCAGGAGCCCGATGAGCAGGGCGACCACGGCCCACTCCCAGACCGGTGCGTTCCTGGGTTCGGCCGGGAGCACCGCCAGGATCAGCGGGGCCACCCACACCCAATGGTGCTCCCAGGAGATGGGGGAGATCAGCAGCATGACGAGCGCGCCGATCAGGGTGGCGCTGTAGAGGTCGCCCGCGCGAGAGATCCGCCGGATGGCGAGCGCGCCGCCTACGATCACCAGCAGGATCAGCACCATGCGCAAGGGGGAGATCACCCCGTCCGGGAATCCCAGCAGGTGCAGCATCCCGTTGAGGGACATGTTGGAGATCCGGTCCTCCTGGCCGACCCGGCCGGTCTCCCAGAGCTGGGTGCCGAAGTAGGACCAGACCTCCCGGGGCAGGAAGAGGGCGGAGATCGCGATCGTCGTCGCCAGCCCGATTCCCATGCCCACGATCGTGCGCCAGCGTCCCTGAGCCAGGGGGACCAGCCCCATGGCGGCGGGGGTGACCTTCAGCCCCGCGGCGAAACCGGTCAGGATCCCGCTGCCCCAGCGGCGGGAGGGTCGTCGCGCCAGATCCGCCATGATCAGGATGGCCAGGAGAGTGTTGATCTGCCCGAGCGCGACGGTGAAACGCAAGGGGAAGAGGTTCCACAGCAGCCCGAGGACCACGGCGTAGGCGATCAGGCTGGGGACGACCTGCACCCCGAACCAGCCCCTGGCGAAGGGCGCGAGGCGCAGTACGAGCCAGGCGAAGACGCCGATCAGGACGGCCTCGACCGGAGCCACCACCTGCCATGCCTCCTCCAGGGTGAGACCGCCCAGGGGAGAGAAGATCAGCGCCGAGATCGGCGGGTAGGTGAACGGCAGCAGAGCCGAGCCGATGTTGACCAGACCGGGGTCGTAGAGCTCCGTGGCGGTGGGGTTGACGCCGTGCAGTACCTGGGCTGCGCGCCAGTAGACCTCCATGTCCAGCCCCGTGTTGGGGCGGGTGGCGACCACGTAGAACACGAATGCGACTGTCATCGCCACGTAGCCCGCCAGCATGATGGCCCTGGAGCGGGCCGGAACGGGGGCGGACGGAGCGGGAGGACGGGGAATCGCTACGGGGAGGCCGCGGAGTATGGAGGGCATGGGACCTTCTGGGACGGGGCAGCTGACGCTTGGCGGGGCAGGGGACGTGGCGCGAGGACCGGGCGCACGGGCAGCTTCCTCGAAGGGTCCACAGCCGGACCAAGCCTATTGCCTAGCGTCCATCCGGGGGTTCATTTCCCGGATCCTGGGTCATGTTCAGCCGGCTCGGGGTCACACAGCCGGGAGTCAGCCCCCGACCGTCCACGGCACGTGCTGAGAGACGTCGGTCAGGTCGAAGGACACCGGGGTGAAGAGGTCGTCCAGGAGATAGTCGTCCACGGCCTCGATCCGGAGCCGGTGCCCGGCCCCGGTGAGCGGGCCGCGCAGCACGGAGGTGGCGACGCAGATGCCCGTCTGCTCGTCGATGGTGACCAGCGTCGGGGCCGGGACCAGGGGGTGCCCCGGTTCCAGTGGCCGGTAGCTGATGCGAGGGCTGACGACGGCCCGGCGGACGCGGCGCCCGTTGTCACGGTCGAGGCGCACATCGGAGATGGCCGCGGGCTGCTGGGCCGAGAGGTACAGGGGAGCGGGATGGGCGCCCGCGATCTCGAACGGGTCCAGCACGGCCTGCCAGCGCCCGCCCCCGAAGACGGGGTCGCCGTAGGCCGCCTCGGGCCGGCGTTCGACCAGCCCCGAGCGGCGGTACACCGGCGCGACCAGCGACGGCTGGAGCAGCCAGGAGTCTGGGCGGGAGGCCACGTAGAAGTCCTCCAGGGATTTCCCGAGGGTCGTCGTCGTATAGACCGGTCGTCCGTCCAGCGTCTCCACGCGAAGGTCCTTGGGCCGGCGGATCCAGGCCCGGACCGGCGCGGGGGCGGTGTCCTCGGGGGCCCCCATGCTGGCGTCGCGAACGGCCGGACCGCTGGGATCGGCTGCCCGCTGCGGCAGGAGCCACTCGATCGTGAAACGCACGGTGTCCCAGCGCCACGGTGAGGACCTGCACAGCGCGGCGAACTCCTCGGGATCCGTTCCCGGGGCTGCGGTGGGGCGGCCGTACGGCGTGCTGGGCGACATGTTCCCAGTCTAGGGTCGGGCCCTTGCAGCCCATGCCGCGGGAGGGGCGAGAGGGCTGCGGAGGATTATCGATGAGTATTTGTTGACAGATCAACAGCTAATTCACAGGTCATGCTCCACGACGTCACGACCAGGCATGAGTGACTACCGTGGTGTACATGGGTGAGTACTTGACCCGCCACGCCTCGGCGGGGGACCTGGGGAGCCTGACGGCGACCTTCTTCGTGCTGCTCGCCTTGACCGGGCTGGCCCTGATCTCCACCTGGCTGGCATTCAAGGATGTCCGCGAGCACAAGCTGCCCGGTACGGTCGTCCGCCCGGCCTGGGCGGCGTCGGCCGTGCTGTTCGGCTCCGCGGCCGTGCTGTCCGGCGAGCCGTCACGTCTGCTGGGCATGGCCGGCGGGGCGGTGGTCCTGTGGCTGCTGTACTACCTGCTGCGCCGGGTGTCCCGTGGTGCCCTGGGGCGTGGAGACGTGCGCCTGGCGGGAATGCTCGGCACCGTCCTGGGATTCGCCTCCCCGTGGCACGTGCTGTGGGCTACGGTCCTCGGTTTCGTGGTCGGCGGACTGTATGCGGTGTTCCTCCTGATCTCCCGGCGCGCGGGTGCCGCCGACAGGGTCCCCTTCGGCCCAGCGATGCTCGCGGGGACCGCGCTGTCCCTCGTGCTCGTGTGAAAGGATCGGGGCATGCCCACGCCGGATTTCATCGTCGAACTGCGTCAGAAGATCGGTCAGGACAGCCTGTGGCTCGCCGGGGCGACCGCCGTCGTGCTCCGCGATGAGCAGGTGCTCCTGGTCAGACGTGCCGACAACGGGCGCTGGACCCCGATCACGGGCATCGTGGACCCCGGCGAGGAGCCGGCCGTCACCGCCATCCGGGAGTGCCAGGAGGAGACCGGGGTGATCTGCGCCGTCGAGGGCCTGGCCTGGGTCAAGGCCGGTGCCGAGAAGGCCTTCCCGAACGGGGACCGCTGCACCTTCCTGGATCACACCTTCCGCTGCCGCTGGGTCAGCGGCGAACCGGTGGTCAACGACGACGAGTCCAGCGAGGTCGGCTGGTTCCCCCTGGACGATCTGCCTCCCATCGCGGAGGAACTGCTGCTGCGGATCAGGATGGCCGTCGACTTCGACGGACGGACCCGTTTCGTGGCGAGTCAGGACTCCGCCGGATGAGCACGTCGTCAGCAGTGAACCCGTCGTCGCCGAAAGAGAGAACCTCCATGTCCGAGCAAGCCATCAACGCCGGCCCCGCAGCAGATGCGGCCGGCACCGCTGAGATCCTGACCGCGGACCTCTACGACGAACGCGGAGAGCAGCTGCAGTCCGTCTCGGTGCAGTTCCAGTCGGTGGGCGGCCGTACCCGCTTCCACGGCCCGGTCCGCACCATCCACTCGGTGGAGGACAACGCCCTGGTCAAGGCCGTCACCGCGGAACCCGGCGACGGAGCGGTGCTGGTGATCGACGGCGAAGGCTCGCTGCGGACCGCGCTCATGGGCGGGAACATCGCCCAGGCGGCTGCCGACAACGGCTGGGCGGGGGTGATCGTCCACGGCGCGATCCGGGACCGGTCGGAGATGGCCCGGCTGCCCCTGGGCATCAAGGCGCTGGGCAGCAACCCAAAGAAGAGCGCGAAGGAAGGCGCCGGCGAGGTGGACGCCGTCGTCACCATCGACGGCGTGGTCTTCCGGCCGGGCGCCATGGTCTTCTGCGACGAGGACGGGATCCTGGTCGAACGCTGACTTTTCCGCTTGAGATGTGAGTTGAGCCGCCCATCAGCTTCGATGGGCGGCTCAACTCACATCTCAAGCGGCGGTCAGCGCAGGGCGTTGGCGTTGCGCAGGTTCGAGCGGGCCATCGAGACCGCCTCGCCGGCGCCACGGTTGAGCACGACCTTGCTGATGGCCGTCGCGAAGCCGAAGACCTGCCCGCCCTTGATCTCCGGCGGCATGGACAGCGCGTTGGGGTCGGTGATGACCTCCACCAGCGACGGGCCCTGGTGGGCCAGCGCCGATTTCAGGGCGCCTTCGACGTCCTTGGCCTTGACCACCCGCTGGGCCTGGAAACCCACGGCCTCGGCGACCTTGGCGTAGTTGGTGTCCGGGACGTCCACGCCGAAGTCCGGGAGGCCGTCGACCAGCATCTCCAGCTTGACCATGCCCAGGGTGGAGTTGTTGAACACGACGACGGTCAGCGGCAGCTGGTACATCGCCGCGGTCACCAGCTCGCCCATCAGCATGGACAGGCCGCCGTCGCCGGACATGGCGACCACCTGGCGGTCCGGGTAGGCCACCTGGGAGCCGATCGCGTGGGGCAGGGCATTGGCCATGGAGCCGTGCAGGTAGGAGCCGATGATCCTGCGGGTGCCCAGCGGGCGGAGGTACCGGGCCGACCAGACGTTGCACATCCCGGTGTCGGCGGTGAAGATCGCGTCCTCAGCGGCGACCTGGTCCAGGACATCGGCCACGTACTCGGGGTGGATGGGGCTCAGGCGCTTGACGTTGCGGGTGTAGGCCCCCACGGCATGGTTCATGATCTTGTCGTGGCGCTTGAGGGTCTTCTTGAGGAAGCTGGTGTCCTTCTTGGCCGTGAGCAGGGGCAGCAGCGCCTGCACGGTCGGCAGCACATCGCCCTGGACCGGGTACTGGACTTCCGTGCGCCGGCCCAGGACGGCCGGGTTGCGGTCCACCTGGATGGTGGTGGTCTCGGGCAGGAACTGGTCGTAGGGGAAGTCGGTGCCGAGCATCAGCATCACGTCGGCGTCCTTGAGCCCCTCCGCCGCCGCGCCGTAGCCGAGCAGGCCGGTCATGCCGACGTCGTAGGGGTTATCGAACTGGATGGCGTCCTTGCCGCGCAAGGAGTGTCCGACGGGCGCCCCCAGCGTCTCAGCCAGCTGGATCACCTCGGCGTGGGCTCCGCGCACGCCGTCGCCCGCGAAGATCGCGACCTTCTTCGCCTCGTTGAGCACCCGGGCGATCTCCTGGACGCATTCGGGATCCGGCACCGTGGAGGCGGCCATGACCGGGGTCCACCCCGGGGTGGGCTCCGTGGCCTCGAGATCGGCGACATCGCCGGGCAGGGTCACGACGGCGACACCGTTGAGGCTCGTGGCGTGCTGGATCGCGGAGCGGAGCACGCGCGGGGACTGCGTGGTCGTCGAGATCAGCTCGCTGTAGACCGAGCACTCGTTGAACAGCCGGTCCGGGTGGGTCTCCTGGAAGAACGACTGGCCGATCTGGGCGGACGGGATGTGGGAGGCGATGGCCAGCACGGGCGCGCCGGAACGCTGGGCGTCGTAGAGGCCGTTGATCAGGTGCAGGTTGCCGGGGCCGCAGGAACCCGCGCACACGGCCAGCTCACCGGTCAGCTGGGCTTCGGCCGCTGCAGCGAAGGCGGCGGCCTCCTCGTGCCGCACGTGGATCCAGTCGATGCCGCCCTTGGCCGCTCCACCGGTCTGCCGGACGGCGTCCACCACGGGATTGAGGCTGTCGCCCACGATCCCGTAGATGCGCTTCACTCCGGCCTGCTGCAGCTGGGCGACGATCTGTTCGGCGAGTTTCATGAGTCCTCCATCGACGTTCGAAGCGCAGCCGGCCGGATCCGGCCGCATGTCACTGTCGATCGTATGCCTGCTGTCCAGCGCTGTTACCCCAGTGCCGGTGTGATCTGCGCCCGGCGGGGTCCGTTCGGCATGGAGACGCGGCCCGCGGCCGTTCTCCGGCCGCTGAACGTGAGAACCGCCACCCGACCACGGCGCAGGTGCGATGGTCGGGTGGCGGTCCGGTGAGTGCGGCTCAGAGCCGGCTGCCCGAGGCGCGGCTCAGGTGTTCGGCCCCGTCATGGTGGTCACGTCCAGCGCCGCGTCGAGCTGCTGCTCGGTGAGCTTCTCGCCGTCCACGTAACCCAGCTCCACGGTGGCCTCGCGCACGGTGACCTTGTTGGCCACGGCGTGCTTGGCGATCTTGGCCGCGGCCTCGTAGCCGATGGCCTTGTTCAGGGGGGTCACGATCGAGGGCGAGGCCTCCGCGAGGAACCGGCAGCGCTCCTCGTTGGCCGTCAGGCCGTCGATCATCTTCTCCGCCATGACTGTGGAGGTGTTGGCCAGCAGGCGGATGGACTCCAGGAGGTTGGCCGCCATGACGGGGATGCCCACGTTGAGCTCGAAAGCGCCGTTGGTCGAGGACAGCGCCACCGTGGTGTCGTTGCCGATCACCTGGGCGGCCACCTGGATGGCGGCCTCGCAGATCACCGGGTTGACCTTGCCGGGCATGATCGAGGAGCCGGGCTGCAGGTCCGGGATGGAGATCTCCCCGAGCCCGGTGTTGGGGCCGGAGCCCATCCAGCGGAGATCGTTGTTGATCTTCATGTAGGAGTAGGCGATGTTGCGCAGCTGGCCGGAGGCCTCGACCAGGCCGTCGCGGTTGGCCTGGGCCTCGAAGTGGTTGCGCGCCTCCGTGATGGGCAGGTCCGTCTCCGCCGCCAGCAGCTCGATGACGCGGGCGGAGAAGCCCGCGGGGGTGTTGATGCCGGTGCCCACGGCGGTGCCGCCCAGGGGGACCTCCGCGACGCGGGGCAGGGAGGCCTTGATCCGCTCGATGCCGTAGCGCACCTGTGCCGCGTAGCCGCCGAACTCCTGGCCCAGGGTCACGGGGGTCGCGTCCATCAGGTGCGTGCGGCCGGACTTCACCACGTCCTTGAACTCCGCCGCCTTCTTCTCCAGGGAGCCGGCCAGCGTCTCCATGGCGGGGATCAGCTCGAAGGACAGGGCGGCGGTCACGGCGACGTGCACGGAGGTGGGGAAGACGTCGT
Source organism: Kocuria coralli (assembly GCF_008831305.1). Classification (GTDB taxonomy): domain Bacteria; phylum Actinomycetota; class Actinomycetes; order Actinomycetales; family Micrococcaceae; genus Kocuria; species Kocuria coralli. The sequence continues at coordinate 21,917 of NZ_ML708614.1, read as the reverse complement.
TGGAGGACTGCGAGGCGTTGACGTGGTCGTTGGGGTGGACCTCGGTCCCCGAGCCCTCGAGAGCCCGGGTCGCCAGGGTGGCCAGCACCTCGTTGGTGTTCATGTTCGAGGAGGTCCCGGAACCGGTCTGGAAGACGTCGATCGGGAAGTGCTCGTCGTATTCGCCGGAGGCCACCAGGTCGGCCGCGTCCTGGATGGCCTGCGAGCGCTCGCCGTCGAGCACCTCCAGCTCCAGGTTGGCCTGTGCAGCGGCCTTCTTGACCTGCGCCAGGGCCTTGATGTGCTGGCGCTCCAGCGTCTTGCCGGAGATCGGGAAGTTCTCCACGGCGCGCTGCGTCTGGGCACGGTACAGCGCGTCGACCGGGACCTTCACCTCGCCCATGGTGTCGTGTTCGATACGGAATTCAGCGGTGTTTTCTGCCATGGCCTCAGTCTATGGCCGGTGCCACATTCGTGACGACGGCGCCCCGGGCCGGTCGTGCTCCGGCCCGAGGCAGCCGGGAACGTCCTGTGCTCAGCCCTGGGCGAGGGCGTCGCCGTGCTGGTAGATGAGCTCGGCCTTGCCGTCGGAGAGGTTGTAGAAGAGCCCGACGATGGCCAGCTCCCCCCGTTCCACGGCGGCGGCGATGCACTGCGACTGATCCAGGATGCGCTCGGCGACCAGGCGGACGTTCTCGACGACCATGTCGTTGACCGTCGTGCTGCCCGTGCGCTGCCCCTCCAGCACGGCCGGGGTGATGCGTTCGACCAGCGAGCGCTGGAAGCCGCGGGGCAGCTTGCCGCTCTCGACGGCTCCCTTGGTGGCGGTGACCGCGCCGCATGAGTCGTGGCCGAGGATCACGATGAGCGGGACGTTCAGGGCCTCGACGGAGTACTCGAGGGTGCCCAGCACGGCGTCGGCCACGACCTGCCCGGCGGTGCGCACCACGAAGGCGTCGCCCAGCCCGAGGTCGAAGATGATCTCCGCGGCCAGCCGGGAGTCCGAGCAACCGAAGATCGTGGTGAAGGGATGCTGGGCTGCGGCCAGGGCCTGCCTGCGGCTGGCGTCCTGGTTGGGGTGCTCGGCCCCGTTCTGCACGAACCGGGCGTTGCCCTCGCGCAGCTTCTCCCAGGCCTCCTGCGGGCTCAGGTTCTGGGGCTCGGAGGGGCGGATCTCTGCATTCATGGGTTTCTCCTGGCACTCGCCGTTGGATTCTGGACGGAACGTCCGAGGACGGACGGGGCTCGTGGGGCCGCGGTTCTCGCGCCGGGCTCAGCTTCCCGACGGCGACGCGGCGGAGGGAGCGGCGGATGCGCCGTCGTCGGCGGCCGGGGAGGAGGACGCCGCGGACACGACGGCGGCCGCGACATGGTCGAATTCCTCGTCGGTCGCGGTGCCCGTCAGCACGATGGTGCTGCCGCCGGATTCCCCGACCCAGGAGCGGGCGGGCCGCCCCTGGTCGTCCTCGGCCTGGTAGGTGCGCCATTCCACCCCGTGAGCCTCTCTGGTTCCGGTCTGGGGGGCCTGGTCGAGCTGTTCGACCAGCCAGGTGGGGTTGGCCTGGTCCGTCTGCACCAGTCCGATGAACCGGGAGGACGGCGTGACCCAACCGGCTTCCCAGCGGTCCACGCCATCGGCCGTATTGCCCTGCCACCGGGCGTAGTTGGGGCTGTAGCCGTCGCCGAGCTCGGGGGCCAGGGGCTCGAAGCCGGCGACATCGGCGGCGTAGCCGGCCTCCTGCGCCACGTCGACGTCCGGGCGGTAGGTCTGCCCGTCGGGGCGCGGTTGCAGCAGGAAGAACGGCAGGGCGAGCAGGACCAGGACGGCCATGGAGATGATCATCCCCCGGGCGGGGGCGTTGATCCGCTTGGCCTGCTTGCTCGTGATCTGCGGGGTGACCTGCGGTTCGTCCTCGGCGTCGCGGGGCGCCGCCGGCTCGTGCCGGTCGTGATGGACCTGGGGATGCTGCTGACTCACGGACTCCATTGTGCCTGCAACCGGCAGGTGGCGGTGACCGGCGTCCCCGGGAGTCCCTCATCGACGACGATTCCGGGAAGTCTCCGGCCCGTGGTTCCGTCCACGAGCGGCCGGACCTGACTATCCTGGGGGTGAGGTCGACGCCGACGTCGGCACCCATGCACCCGAAGGTGAGGAAACGCTGTGGTAGAGCAGACAAGGCCCCCCAACGCACCCGATCGCAACCTGGCGATGGAACTGGTCCGCGTGACCGAGGCCGCAGCGATTGCGGCAGGCCATTGGGTGGGTGCAGGTGACAAGAACAGTGCCGACGGCGCGGCCGTGGACGCCATGCGCTCGTTCCTGTCCACCGTGGACTTCAACGGCACCGTGGTGATCGGCGAGGGCGAGAAGGACGAGGCCCCCATGCTGTTCAACGGTGAGCAGGTCGGTGAGGGGTCGGGAGCGGCCTCGGATATCGCCGTCGATCCGATCGACGGGACCCGCCTCACGGCCCTGGGCATGAACAACGCCCTGTCCGTGATCGCGGTGGCCGACGGCGGCTCCATGTTCGACCCCTCCGCCGTGTTCTACATGGAGAAGCTCGTGGTGGGACCGGAAGCCGCCGATTTCGTGGATCTGCGCCTGCCGGTCAAGCAGAACCTGCATCTGGTGGCCCGCGCCAAAGGGGTGCCGGTCAACCAGCTGACGGTCTGCGTCCTGGACCGCCCCCGCCATGCCGACCTGGTCGAGGAGATCCGCAAGACCGGGGCCCGCACCCGCATGATCCTCGACGGCGATGTCGCCGGCTCGATCGCGGCGTGCCGCGAAGGCACCGGAGTGGACGTGATGATGGGGACGGGCGGCACCCCCGAGGGCATCGTGACCGCGTGCGCGGTGAAGGCCACCGGTGGCGTGATCCAGGGCCGCCTGGCGCCCACGGACGAGGCGGAACAGGAGAAGGCGGCTGCGGCCGGTCTCGACGTCGATCAGGTGCTGACCACCAACGACCTGGTCACCTCCGACAACTGCTTCTTCGCGGCCTCCGGCATCACCGACGGCGACCTCTTGCGCGGGGTGCGCTACCACGGTCAGCGGATCGTCACGCAGTCGCTGGTCATGCGCTCGCGGTCGGGCACCGTCCGCGTGGTCGAGGCCGAGCATGTCGCCTCCAAGTGGGAGAAGTACGCCCGGCACTGACGTCCGGTTGCACCTCCGTCGCCTGAGCGAGGCTGCTGCCCGGTGCGGCGTGCGTCTGTCTGAGCGGCTCTGCGAGGATGAGGTTCGTGGTCCGGGTGCGCTCGCACCCGGACCACGAACGTCTCCGCCCGCTGCGGCGCATAGAATATGCCCGACCCCCGTACGTCCACGGTCTCCCCGCGCCCCCAGCCGGGAGCACCGCCCCCAGCGCACAAAGGAATCCGCCTGCCGTGGCTCTGTCCGTAAGTTCCAGTCTGAACCAGAAGACCTGGGACGCGACCGTTCGCGTGACCGGTGGTCACCCCGACCAGCTGTGGGGGATCGGGGCGGTACAGCAGGCCGCGGAGGGCGAGGACCTCACGGTGGATCGGGTGCTGGTCCGGGACTCCGAGGAACGCATGGTGGGTTATGCGCAGCTTCAGATCCGCCCCCACCACGGCCGGATCCTGGCCGAAGGCCAGCAGGTCCACGTGAACAGGCCCGCCACGGTCCCGGCGTTCATGGACGCCCTGGCCCGCTACGCGGCGGACCGCTACCGTGCCGAGCGGATCACCCTGACGGTCGACGTCCCCGGCGCGGTGCATCTCAGGGAGGCCCTGGACCAGCGGAGCTGGACGCCGCTGGATCCGGTGGGGGAGGCCGAGGCCGGCCCGCTCAGGCTGCGGGTCCCGCTGGGCGAGACCGAGAAGGCGCTCTCGGCCCGGTTGTCCGCCGAGACCCTGGACCGGTGCCGGGCGGGGCTGCGCGTATCGGATGTCACCGTACGGGAGATCACCGCCGATTCCGGAGGGGTGCGCGCGGTCGGCCTGAAGACCGGGCAGATCAATCATCTCCTGAAGGACCTGGGGCAGGACTCGCTGCTGCTCGTGGCGACCCAGGAGCGACCCGGGGAGCAGCCGGAGGCACTGGGCTATCTGTGGTTCGTCCACACCGTTGGCCTGGCCATGCTCTACCGCATCGGCTTCACCCGAAAGGCCCGGGAACTGGGCATCGACGACGCCCTGCTGCTCACCGGGGTCGTGGAGCTGCAGAAACGCGGCGTCCAGCGCATGGACGGCGGAGATGCGAAGGACAAGCACGTCCCCACCGTCGTGCGCGAGCTCGCCGATCGGGAGCGGGCCGTTCTCGGGACCTGGCGCAAGGACCTCGTCGAAGCCACCGGCGCGAAGCCCTCCGCCGGTACGGGCGGAGGCAGGAAGCGCCGTGTCCGCGGGCGGAGGAAGGACGATCCGGGCGTCGAGCCGCAGGCACACCAGGGGGCCGACGCGGCGGCGGAGCCGCAGCGCGTGGACCAGGTGCGGCGGCAGGTCAGCCAGGATCTCGGGATCGAGATGACGGGCGTCACGCCCGCCCAGCGGGAGATCGAGCCGGCGCGGGATGCCGCGGCCACGCCGGGGGAGTCCCGGGGAGACGCCGCACCCCGGGCGTCCTCGGAACACCAGCGCGAGCCCCGGAAGAAGAACGGCGACACCGGGACAGCGTCACCGCAGGAACGACCGCCGAGAGCGGGCCGTCCCATCTCCTCCGTCAAGCGTCTTTACGCCGAGGGGATGAGGGCGTTCAGGGACGCCGCGGGCCGCTGAGTCACCCTCGGGAGACCTTGCTCCTGAGGGCCGAGATCACGCCGGGCGCCTTCTCCCCGGCTGCTTTCCTGGCCGAGCCGGCCATCTCGCGTGCGGCCCGGATCCCGGTGTACGCGGTGTACTTGGCCGGGGAGACCGGCAGGTCCCACGTGCCCGGGTACTCGGCGGGGGTCCCGCCGAAGGATTTCTTGAACTTCGTGAACCCGTACCACTCGTGCTCCGGTCCGGCGCCGTCCGGTGCCGTCCCGAAGAGGTCGAAGGTGCTCAGGCCCTTCTCCTTGGCGTCCAGGATCATCCGGACCACCAGGGGGATGCCGGCCGAGAGCTTGCGATGCTCCACATCCATGGAGGCGTGCGCGTAGGTGCGGGTGTCGTCCGAGTCGTAGACCAGCGAGGCCCCGATCGGCTCGTCGTCCAGGCGGGCCACGTAGAGAACGGCCGCGCCGCGCGGCATGAGGACCTCGGCCGCGGTCTGCAGGTAGTCGTCGTGCTGACGGTTGAAGTTCTTCCGCTGCGCCGTCTGCGCCAGGTACTTCAGCAGGATCGAGATGGCCGCGGGATCCGTCGTCGCCGTGAAGGTCACGCCCTTCTTGTGGATGTTGCGGTGGAGGTTGCGATTGGTGGACTTCATGTCCTTGAGGATCGCCTCCTCGTCCTGAGCGAGGTCGATCAGCTGCGTATGACCGGGCTGGACCTGGCGGGGAGCCCGCTTGAGCCCGCGCCGGCGCAGTGCCGCCTCGGGGGTCTCTAGCCCGTCCTGGATCCTCGCGAACGCCGGCTCGATCCGCACGAACCAGCAGCGGTGGTTCCTGGCCGCGGTTTTCAGGGACTCCAGAGCGGCGTCGAAGGCCTGGGGGGAATCAGCCAGCGGTCCGTAGGGGCAGTACAGGTACCGTCCCGTCGAACCGCCCTCGACGGTGGCCTGCCAGGAGAACCCGGGCCCCTCGTCGTCGACGACCGTGTGGCCCAGTTCGGCCTGGAAATCCGCCCATGCTTTGCTCTGCAGAATGTTGGTCACGGTCGCCACTGTACCGGCGTCGCCGCTGCGCTCCACCTGCGCCGGGGCGCGCGCCGGATCAGGGGACCGAGCAGGTCCCGTTGGCCGACAGCTCGGTCTGGCCCGGCTCGGTGGCGCCGTCGAGGGTCTCGGCGGGGAGCATCGTCAGCGACCTCGCCCCGGTGCCCGCGCCCTGGGCCAGGACGGCGCCGGCGGATTCGGAGGAGGCAGGGCCGGACGATGCGGCCGCCGTCGTGGGCTGAACGTCTCCCGAACCGTCGGCGCTGGCCAGCAGGTCGGCCACGTCGGCGTGCAGCTGGTCGTAGTCCGGATAGGTGGGGAACATGGCGTCGTAGTACGGCGGTCCTGCGGCGTAGCCGACCAGATCGTAGTTCTTGGCCTCCAGCGCGAGATCCACGAAGGACCCGATCGAGGACTGCGGGATGTCCGTCACGACCACCTGGGTGCCGGCCGCAGCCATCTCCTCGAACTTGGAGACCACGTTGACCGGGTTCAGCTGCTTGAGCATGGCCGTCTGGACGCATCGCTGGCGGGCCTGCCGGTCGTAGTCGGAGGCCCCTTCCCGGGAGCGGGCGTACCAGAGGGCGTGGAAGCCGTCCAGATGCTGCACACCGGGTTCGATGTACCCGTCGATCGGGTTCGGGAGCCCGGTGATCTCGTTCGTCCCGCCGCCGATCGGCACCTCGCCGCCGACATCGATGGTGATCCCGCCCATGGCGTCCACGAGCTGCTCGAACCCCGCCATGTCGATCATGGCGTACCCCTGGACGTCGATGCCCAGCACGCCGGAGGCCGCGTCCATCATCGCCTCCGCACCGGGGTCGTCGACGTCGCCGTAGACGTCCGGATGGTTCTCCGTGACATCGGTGTAGACGGCGTTGAGCAGGCACTCGTCGCCGCAGTCGTAGCCCTCCGGGTAGACCTCGTGCATGGGGGAGTCGGCCGGGAAGGGCGCGTTCTGAAGGTTCCGCGGCAGGGAGATGGTGACGGTCTGGCCGGAGTCGGCATCGATGCTGATCACGGTCATCGAGTCCGGCCGGAGGCCGACCCGGTCGGCGCCGGCATCGGCGCCCATGAGCAGGATGTTGTACCTGCCGTCCACGGGCCTGAACGGCAGGCCGCCGCCGAAGATCTGCCCCACCGTGGAGCGCGTGACGTTGATCAGATGGGCCGTGTACCCCAGCCCTCCGGAGGTGACGACCATGGCCACGATCGTCGCCACGATCGCCACGGTGCGCGCCCTGGTGCTCAGCAGCCCGGGACGTACCAGCCGCAGGGCGTCGAGGAACAGCACGCCCCATCCGATGGCCAGGGCCACCAGGGCGACCGAGATGACGGGGGTGGTCAGCCCGTTGGTGAGCAGGAAGATCAACGGGGTGCGCCAGAAGACGGCCGAGAGGATCGCGAGAGCCAGCAGGATCCAGCACACCATGGTCACCGACAGCGCGATGCGCCCGATCCGCCGGTTCCCCGCGCTGATCTGGGCGGAGCCGGGGACCAGCAGGGTGCCCCCCAGCAGCAGGGCGGCGCGCTTGTTGCGCGCCTGAGCGGAGACGAACCGCGGATTGAACAGCGCCTCGGCCCACGAGGAGACCCGGTTGCGGGAACGGATCGAGCTCTCGGCGGGAATCTCTCCCACGACGTCGTCGTCCCGCTCCTCGGGCCCCGGCCCGTACGGGGACGGATCCGCGCGCACGGACTCGGCGTACGCGTCGTGGTGGGGGGCGTCGTAGGTGTCACCGGGCTGCGCCGCATGCTGCCCGGTCTGATCGACCCACAGCTCGTAGTCACGGTGTGCTTCGTCGCGGGAGCGGCGATCGCGCCTGCGGGAGGGGGGGTCCTGGGGTCCTGTCACGTAAATCGCGCCTGTTGCTCGGGGAAGTAAGAAGGTGCCGTCGACGACGGGGGACCAGCCTCCGGGCCGGTTCGTCGTGCTGGGCGGATGACCTCGCGGATACCGGAGGCCCTAGTCGGCCAGGCGCTCGCGCAGCGCGGCGCCCTTGGCGTGGGCGATCTGGTTGAGCTCGGCGGAGAAACGCTGCAGGGACGCACGCAGCTCGGCGGCGTCCTCGTCGGTGCCCGCCGCCAGGATCCGGGCGGCCAGCAGCCCGGCGTTCCGGGCCCCGCCGATGGACACGGTGGCTACGGGTACTCCCGCCGGCATCTGCACGATGGACAGCAGCGAGTCCAGGCCGTCCAGGGTCTTCAGGGCGACGGGCACCCCGATCACCGGGAGGACCGTGGTGGAGGCCAGCATGCCGGGCAGGTGCGCCGCCCCTCCGGCCCCGGCGATGATGACACGCAGCCCGCGCTCGACGGCGGAGGTTCCGTAGTCCACCATCTCGTGCGGCATCCGGTGCGCGGAGACGACGTCCACCTCGCAGGAGACCCCGAGTTCCCCCAGGATCTCCACGGCGTCTTCCATGACGGGCCAGTCGGAGTCGGAGCCCATCACGACGCCGACCACGGGCTGGGTCTCATCCATCGAAATCTCCTTCTGATCAGGCCGGGGACGTGAATCAAGCTCACGGTACTCGCACCGGCTGGTAGTCCGCCGGTAGGCGGGCCCTTCGCGTGGCACGGGCCCGTCTCCGCCGGTCGGGACGATCTTTTTCCGCCTCTCCTCGCGCTCAGGCGCCGTCGCGGATGATCGCCGCTGCGGTCGCAGCGCGGTTCCGCATCTCGGGGATCTCCCCGGCGTCCCGGCCGGTGACATTGATGTGCCCGACTTTGCGGCCGGCCCGTACCCCCTTGCCGTACAGGTGCACCTTGGCAGCCGGTACGGCGCTCATGGCGCTCGTGAGGTCCGCGAAGAGGTCGTCGGCGCTTCCGCCCAGGATGTTCTTCATGACGGTGGCCCCGCCGATGAACCCGGTGTCGCCGAGGGGCAGGTCGAGCACCGCCCGCAGATGCTGCTCGAACTGCCCGGTGACCGATCCGTCCATGGTCCAGTGCCCCGAGTTGTGGGGTCGCATGGCCAGTTCGTTGACCAGGAACCCGCGGCCGGGGACCTCGAAGAGCTCGGCGGCCATCACCCCGGTCACCCCGAGCTCCGTCGCGAGGGTGCGCGCGGCCTCCGCCGCTGCCTCGGCGATCTCGTCGGGCAGCCCGGGGGCCGGGGCGAGCACCTCGTCGCACACGCCGTCGACCTGGATGGACTCCACCACGGGCCACGAGCGGACCTCTCCCGACGGCGTCCGGGCCACGAGGGCGGAGAGCTCGCGGCTGAACGGCACGGCTTCCTCGGCCAGCAGCGCCGGGAAACGGCCCTGGCCGAACCAGTCCGCGGCAGTGCCCGTCCGGGCCTCCTCCTCGGAACGGACCAGCAGCACGCCCTTGCCGTCGTAGCCGCCGCGCGGGGTCTTGAGCACGACGGGCCACCGGCCGTCGGCGAAGCCGATCAGCTCGTCGGCGCTGGCCACCTCGGCCCAGCGCGGGTTGGGCAGCCCCAGGCGCTCCACGGCGCGGCGCATCACGATCTTGTCCTGCGCGTGCACCAGGGCCTCCGGGCGGGGCTCCACCGCGATTCCCGCCGAGAGGAGCGCCCGGAGATGCTCGTTGGGCACGTGCTCATGATCGAAGGTCAGCGCGTCCAGGCCCTCCGCGAAGGCGAGCAGGGTCTCGAGGTCGTGATAGTCGCCCACCTGGTGGCCGGCTGCCGCCGGAATCGCGCAACTGCCCGGTTCCTCGGCCAACACGCGTAGTTCTAGCCCCATTTCGGTGGCTGCCGGGCCCATCATCCGGGCGAGCTGCCCGCCACCGACCACGCCCACCACGGGGCCTGTCACGGGCGTCGGAGAGGGGATCCGGCGATTGCCGCCGGGTGCCGGGGAGCAGGTGCGGGGGTCCTGGGAAGGCTGAGGCGCATGAGTCACCGCACCAGGTTAATGCTCAAGTGTGCGCATATGATGGGCCACGCGCTCGCTAAACGGCCCGACTGCGACGGCCGCCTGGAGCGTTCAGCTGAAGCACCCGGAGCCTGGACCCTATGATCAATCGTTTCAAAGCCGCCTGGCACTTGTTCGTTGCGGAACTCATGAAGTTCGGCACCGTGGGCGGCTTGGCCTTCCTGGTCAACGCCGGCGTCGTCTGGCTCCTGATGCACACCGTCTTCCAGGAGGACGGTCACGTCAAGGCCAAGGCCATCGCGACGATCGTGGCCACGTTGTTCTCGTGGGTGGCCAATCGCTACTGGACGTTCCGGGACAAGCGGCAGTCGGACACCAAACGGGAGCTGATCCAGTTCCTGATCGCCAACGGGATCGGCATGGCCATCGAGCTGGCCTGCGTGGGCGTGAGCTACTACGTCCTGGGCCTGACCAGTCCCACGGCATCGTTCATCTCCGGAACCATCGTGGGGACGGCCCTGGGCACGATCTTCCGCTACTTCGCGTACCGGTTCTGGGTCTACGCGGTCAAGCTCGACGAGGAGCCCGGTTTCGCGCCGTCCACCGCCTCGGAGATGGCGGCCATCACCGGGCGTATCCCGGTGATCAAGGTGCACCCGACGGAGACGGCGGGAGCCGCCGCGGAGCGAGAGACCGGCGCCGACCACCGGGAGATCCCGGACGGGAGCCACGGCGGGGAGCACACCTCCGCCGACGACCGCGAGTCCGGGCGCGGCCCCTCGCAGGACCCGTCGCCGTCGAGCCCTAGCTCCAGCTGAGGCCGACCCGCTCGGCCGCCAGGATGGCGCCGATGCCTTCTGCGCCCTCGTGGGAGCCCCCGTGCGGGCGCTCCGCGGAAAGGTCCGTGAGAACGGCCGTACTGCCCGCCAGCCACGTGGCGACCAGTCGCTCCAGGCTCACGGCGCTCCAGCTGTCAGCGTCCAGGTGAACCGCCCCGATCGCCTCCGCCTGCACCTGGTCTCCGAGGGCTGCCGCGGCGCTGAAGAAGCGGGCGTGGGTCAGCCGTTCGGCGGGGGTCAGCAGGCAGACGTCCTCGGGGCCGGGACGGGAGGCACCGGACCACTGGTCGCCGTGGACTCGGATCTCCGCGCAGTAGTCGATGGCCCCGGCGGGCAGCCGCTCGGGCTCCAGCGACATGGCGAGCCCGGGATAGGCCAGTGCCATGACCTCGGCCGCCGACTGCACGCCCGGCAGGGTGCCGGCCTTCTCAGCGGCCGAGGAGGTCGCGGCGGCCTCCCCGGGGTCCTGGATCACGGCGAGCTCCACGGGATGAGAGGTCCTCGGGGAGGCCGCCGCCCCATTTCCCGCCCCGGACGGGGCGTCTGCGGCACCCGAGAGGACCACGACGGCGCCCAGCCGCCAGGCCGCGGCGATCACCACGGCGGTGCGCCAGTGCAGGCTCGCATCCACCAGCACATGGTCTCCGGGCATGAGTCCCAGATCGTCCACGAGCAGGTTGGCGGTCTTGGCCACCCAGTTCTCGAGCACACGTCCTGATAACTCCACCCTGCCGCCGTCGTGACCGTAGAACACCACGGCGGGTGTGGGCCGGGCTGCCATCTGGTCGAGCAGGCGCGTGAAGTCCTGCGGGCGCGCGTTGTCCGGAGAGCTGATGGACGGCAAGGAAAACCTCCGTGAGCGTAGTGGCCGGCTGGCCTGGCAGGGCCTGTGACCTGCGGCGATGTGGCTATGACGGAACCTTGGGGGTAAAGTCAAGGACCAGCCGGAACCAGCGGCAATGTGTGGCCCGCGCTTGACGTTCCGGTGCTTACAAGCGTGTAATTAGTGCTTGTGGCAGGGTGCCTTGCAGTTCTACGCCGGTCCTCGGAGCCCCCCAGAGCACTGTCTGAGCGAGTTTAGGGCAGTGCGTCTCCGGGAGAAACCGGCGAGACGTCCACCCGGCCCCCGGAGATATGCATTGCAGGGTATATACACTGCTGAGATCTCGCCGACTGACGGAAGGAACGCCATGGGAGAACCCGCCTACGACAACGCCGAGGTTGCGCAGACCGCACGGCGGCGGCGGGGAAGCCGTTCCGTTCCGCAGGACTGGTTTCTGGACCCGGTGGATCCGGACGCCGCGCAGCGATTGAACGGCACGGGCGGCCCCGCGACGGCCACCGACACCGTGGACTACGCCCCGGATGCCGCGGCGGTTCCCGGGTCGATCTGGCAGGCGGTGGCAGGCGCCTACGGCATCGAGGCCGACGAAGGCGAACTGGCCTGGCAGACCGACGCGCTGTGTGCCCAGACCGACCCCGAGGCGTTCTTCCCCGAGAAGGGCGGGTCCACCCGCGACGCCAAGCGCGTGTGCGAGGCCTGTCCCGTGCGCTCCGAGTGCCTGGACTACGCCATGGCCCACGACGAGAAGTTCGGTATCTGGGGCGGTCTGTCCGAACGTGAACGGCGTCGTCTGCGCCGCGCGGGCCGCTGACAGCGGAAGGCCCCGCGTTGGCAGCGACGATCCCAGAAGCCCCGCTGGCACGGTTGTGCTCCCGTCAGGGGTGCAAGCGTGAGGCCGTGGCCACCCTGACCTACGTGTACTCGGACTCCACCGCCGTCATCGGGCCGCTGTCCGTGCACAACGAACCCCACGCCTACGACCTCTGCGCACCTCATGCCCAGCGCCTGACGGCCCCGCGAGGCTGGGAGATCCTGCGAGTCGAGGCACCCGCCCCGGAACCGGCCGACCTGCCGGCAGCGGCCCACGGGTCGCTCTCGAGGATCGGCTCCGCCGGTTCCGCCGTCGGCGCCCCTTCCGGCGAGAACGAAGGGCACGGCCCCGATCACGAGCCCGATTCCGAGACCGCTCCCGTGGTCGCCCCAATGGCCGCAGTGCGCCGCCTGGAGCTGGCCCCGCCGCCGGCAGCATCCGCTGCCGGCCAGGAACCCGCCGGGTCCCCCGAGGTCGAAGCGCCCCCGGCCCCCGGTGAGGATGCCGGCGAGGCGGAGGAGGCCACTGAGCCGGGCGAGCCGGAGGACCCCGGGGAAGCCTTCGAGCCGGAGGACGACGAGAACTCCCTGATCGATGAAATCTTCGGATCCGCCAGCCAGGAGCCGGTGTCGTCCACCTCCGACCAGCCCAGGGCCATGCGTATCCCGCACCTGCGCCGTCGGCCCCGCCGTCAATAGCAGCCCCCCCCCATCCACCCCGCCGACTCCCCGCCGGAGCACCGGTTCCCCGCCTTGCGCGGCCCGCTTCCCGGCACCCGGCGCGAGGGTGACGCACCTCCCCGGAGACCATCATGAACGCCACCGCCCCATCATCCGGTCAGACTCCTCAGTCCCAGGGACCTCAACACCAGAGCCCCCAGTCTCAGACGCCTTCGGCCGCCCGGCTGAACCGCGGCGACGGGGTCTCGTCGTTGTCCCCGGCCCTGCTCGCCGTCCTGCGATGCCCCATGACCCGTGCCAAGCTGGTGATCGTGGACGAGCACCACATGATGAGCGAGCGCCCTTTCAACGAGGGCGTGCATCCCGTCTTCGAGGTGGTCGACGGCATCCCGAACTTCCTGCCTCTGACTCCGTGAGTCCCCGGCCCGGTGCTGCGCCGGAGCCCGCGAACACCCCCAGCGACGCCGATCGAAGGACGTGACCCGTGAGCAACGGACAGAACCGCACCGGCGGCCCCCGCGACAGGGGTCCCGGGGAGCGCCGCGCTCCGGAGGACTGGACGCGTCTGGATCCCGCCGTACCCCGCCCTGACCGGGCCGACCTGCTGGGGGAGGCCACCTCCGACGCCGGCGCCACCCGGGCTGCCGAGCCGCGGGATTCGCAGCCGGTCCCGGCAACGGCCGGAGATCCCGGTGGCCCCACTCCTTGGGCGAGCGGAACCCGGCCGGGCCCCGGCGCCGGGCCGGCCGGCTTCGGGGATGGTGCGAGCGCGGGAGCGTCGCCGGACACGGGGGCGCCGCAGCAGGTCCCGCCGGGTCCGGGCGCCCGGCCCGGCACGGCACCCCGCAGCGCGTCGCGCCTGCTCACCCGGCTGCTCGTGGGATTGGCGGTCCCCCTGGGACTGCTGGCCGCCTCCGTGCGCCTGGTGGCCACGCCGGTGTTCCTCTGGATCGAGTACCACCGTCCCGGTTTCCCCGCCGACCCCTTCGGATTCGGTGCGGGGGCACGGATGACCCTGGGCTCGCACGGGGTGGACTACATCCTCAACTGGGCTCCGGCGGCCTTCCTGGAGAACGTCCGCGCCCCCGACGGGTCCCCGTGGTTCTCCCCGGAGGAGATCTCGCACATGACGGACGTCAAGTACGTCATGCAGATCGGACTGGGCCTGGGACTCGTCGTGGCGCTGCTGGCCGTGGCGATCTGGTTCGCGCGCCGCGGCTCCGATGCCGAGGGGCTGATCCGCTCGGCGATGCGCGGGGCCTGGGTCACGCTCGTCCTCATCGTGGTGCTGGCCGTGGTCGCGGCTCTCGCGTGGCAGTGGTTCTTCGCGACGTTCCACTCCCTGTTCTTCGCCAGCGGCACCTGGACCTTCAGCCTCTCCGACACCCTGATCCGCCTGTACCCCACCCAGTTCTGGATCGATGCTGCCGCCACCGTGGGGGTGCTCACGATCCTCGGTGCGGTCCTGGTCCTGCTCTGCGGGCGCAGGGCGCTACGACGCCGGGCCGCCCGGCAGGGGCGCTGAGCGGCCCGTGGTTCCACCACGCCCTCCAGGAGTTCCCAGCGGGCCCCTCGTGACCCCCGGTCACCCCCGACGGCTCAGATCCAGCTGGGGAACCACATGCGCCGGTGCCAGGCCTCGTACGGGATGACCTGGGCGGTCCAGATGGGCCAGAAGTACCAGGCCACCGCCAGGACCAGGGCCAGCCACACGCCGACCACCGACCAGCTGGCGATCCGGTAGGCCTTCGACGACGCCTGGCCGGGCGACTCCCGCCCCGGGAGGATCATGCAGAGCCCCGCGGCCAGGAGCAGGACCATGAAGGGCAGGTAGGGCAGGGCGTAGAAGAAGAACTGGGTGCGCTCGGGGTAGGCGAACCACGGCAGCCAGCCCACGGCCACCAGGGCCAGGGGGGAGAGGATCCCCCAGTCCATGCGCCATCTCCGCCATGTGAGGGCCAGGATCAGCAGCGCGATCATGACGGGGATGGCCGTCCACCAGATCACCGGGTTGCCCAGGTTCAGGATCGCCTGGGAGCAGTTGGGGACCTCGCAGCCGTTCTGCCCCTGCTGCAGCGACTCGTAGAAGTAGGAGGTCGGTCGTCCGAGGATCGGCCACTGCGCCGGGCCGGCCATGTAGGTGTGCCCGGAGTCCAGCTGCACGTGGAACTCGTAGGCGGCCCGGTGGTACTCCCACAGGGACCGCAGGGCCCCGGGCAGCCACTGGACGCCCTCCCCGGGGTGCTCCGCAGCCCATTGCCGGTCGTATCCACCCGAGGTCCTCAGCCATCCGGCCCAGGTGGCGACATAGGTCACCAGGGCCACGGGGATCATGCAGACGAAGGCGAAGAGGCCGTCCTTGAGGACCCCGGCGGGAAACCAGTGCCTGACGCCCGCGGCCCGGCGCGCCCCCAGATCCCACAGCACCGTGATGATGCCCAGCGCCGCTACGAAGTACAGGGCATTCCACTTGACCCCCACCGCGAGGCCGCAGGAGACCCCGGCGGCGATGCGCCACCAGCGCACCCCCAGCCAGGGCCCCATGGGGGTGGGACCCCCATGGGGCCGGCCTGGGTCCGGCAGGCGGTCGATCAGCCGTCGTCGTCCGTCGAAGCGGTCCAGCAGCAGGAATACGAAGGCCAGCAGCACGAACAGGGCCAGGAAGATGTCCAGCAGCGCCAGCCGCGAATGCGTCAGGTGCAGGCCGTCGACGGCCAGCAGGGTCCCGGCGACGGCGGCCACGACCGGTGACCGGAACATCAGCAGCGCGGCGAGCACCACCAGAGCGATCATGACCGTGCCCGCGACCGCGGGGAAGAAACGCCACCCGAAGGCGTCCCCGGGGCCGAAGAGCAGCATGCCCAGGCCGATGAGCCATTTGCCCACGGGGGGATGCACCACGAAGGACGCGTCCCCGGTGGGATCCGGCGGATGGCCCGCGGAGAAGCCGGCATCCGCCTCCTCGGGCCATGACTGCTCGTAGCCGGAGAGCACCAGGGCCCAGCTGTCCTTGACGTAGTACGTCTCGTCGAAGGCGATCTCCTGGGGGCGGGCCAGCTGCCAGAAGCGCATGACCCCGCCCAGGACGACGGGCAGGAGGGGGAGGAGCCACATCCACGGCGCCACCGGCGCCCAGGCGGGCAGCAGCCGTTCGCGCAGCTCGGACCGCGGGAGGCGGTCGGCGTGCAGAGGGCGCCATGACCTGGAGAGGGCGGCCCGTGTCGCGGGGGGCGGGCTGTCTCGGGGGGAAGGGGTCACGGGCGTCATGGTAGGGGACCCGGGCCGAGAACTCCCGGCCAACAGGCCTAGAGTGGTCTGCGTGACTTCCCGCGCAGACTCCTTCTCCACCGGCGCCCTGGTGCTGGCCGGCACCCCCATCGGCAATCTGGGTGACGCCACCGACCGGCTCCGGGAGGCCCTGGCGTCCGCCGATGTGATCGCCGCCGAGGACACCCGCCGGACCCGGAAGCTGGCCGCCGGACTGGACGTTCCGCTGAGGGGCCGGCTGGTCTCCCACCACGAGCACAACGAGGCCGCCTCAGCCGCCGACCTCTTGGCCGAGGTCCGCGCGGGCCGCACCGTCCTGGTGGTCTCGGATGCGGGGATGCCCACGATCTCCGACCCCGGGTACCGGGTGGCTGCCGCAGCGGCGGCCGAGGGGCTGACCGTCACCGCGCTTCCGGGTCCCTCCGCCGTGCTGACCGCCCTGGCCGTCTCGGGACTGCCCAGCGACCGCTTCGTCTTCGAGGGTTTCCTCCCACGGAAGGCCACGCAGCGCGAGGCCCGGCTGGCCGAGCTGGCCGACGAACGCCGGACCATGGTCTTCTACGAGGCCCCCCACCGGGTCGCCGCGATGCTCCAGGCGCTCGCCGGAGCCTTCGGGGCGGACCGCCCGGCGGTGGTCGCCCGGGAGCTGACCAAGCTGCACGAGGAGGTGCTGCGCGGTGACCTCGGGTCCCTTCACGAGAGGGCGGAGGCCGACGGGGTGAGAGGGGAGATCGTCGTCGTCGTCCAGGGCGCCCCGGAGGCCGAACCGGAGAGGCCCGAGGACCTGGTGGAGGAGGTCGAGGCGCTGGTGGCCGACGGCGTGCGGCTCAAGGACGCCTCGGGCACGGTCGCCGCAGCCCGCGGAGTCTCCAAGCGCGAGCTCTACGAGTCGGTGCTGGCCGCCCGCGAAAGCTAGGCTTGTGCGGATGACCCACCCTCGAACCACCGCAACGTTGTGGCCGGATCCGGCCGATCGCCCCGCGACCGTGCCGGGTGAGACGCCGGAGCCGTACCGGCCCGAGCACTACCTTCTTCCGGAGTCGACGCCCAGCGGTGAGGGGACCGATCGGCGCGACGAGTCGTCGGAATCGGGCCATACCCGCGACCTGACCTTTCCGCCCGCGCCCGAGCCGTTGCCGGTACCGGTCGTGGACAACCACACGCACATGGACACCCAGGACGGTCGGGTGCGCATCGGCTTGCGCGACATCCTCGACACCGCTGAGGACCTGGGGGTGCGCGGCGTGGTCCAGGTGGGCTACGACGTCGAGTCCGCCCGCTGGGCGGTGGAAGCCGCGCAGGCCGACCGGCGGGTCCTGGCCGCCGTGGCGCTGCACCCCAACGAGGTGCCCGGTCTGGCGGAGGCCGGTGACCTCGACGACGCGCTCGCGGTGATCGCCGGGCTCGCCGCCCACGACCGCGTACGGGCGCTGGGGGAGACCGGCCTGGACTACTTCCGGACCCGCAAGTCCCGCCGCCATCACCAGCACGACGCCTTCCGCGAGC
Organism: Kocuria coralli; assembly: GCF_008831305.1. Classification (GTDB taxonomy): domain Bacteria; phylum Actinomycetota; class Actinomycetes; order Actinomycetales; family Micrococcaceae; genus Kocuria; species Kocuria coralli. Next base: position 4,385 of record NZ_ML708614.1, on the reverse strand, counting down.
ACATCCGGCTGGCCAAGTCCGCGGGCAAAGCCATGCAGATCCACGATCGCGACGCCCACGCCGACATCGTCCGGATCCTCGGGGAGGAGGGCGCGCCCGACCGCACCGTCTTCCACTGCTTCTCCGGCGACGCCGAGCTGGCCCGCATCTGCAACGAGAACGGGTGGTACATGTCCTTCTCGGGAACCGTGACGTTCAAGAACTCCCGCGACCTCCAGGAAGCGCTCTCCGTCGCGCGGCCCGAGCTGATCATGGTCGAGACCGACGCACCCTTCCTGACGCCGCACCCGTACCGCGGGCGGCCCAACGCCCCGTACCTGGTGGCCCAGACCACCCGATGGGTCGCCGATTTCCTGGGCAGGCCGCTCGACGAGTTCTGCCGCAGGGTCGACGCCACCGTCCGCGAGGTCTACGGCGAGCATTGAGGACCGTCGCTTCACCCTCCTCACCGCGAACGACGGCGGGAGCCGCGGTCGGGAAGGGGCCGGTTGCTCGGTAGCATGGTCGGCGTGAATGAACCCCAAGACCCCGGCCCGCCAGCGCTGCTGGGACCCGCCGAGATCCGCGAGCTGGCGGAATCTCTGGGGATCCGCCCCACCAAGACCCTGGGGCAGAACTTCGTGATCGACCCCAATACGATCCGCCGGATCGTGGCTGCCGCCCGGTTGTCCCCGGGTGCGGAGACCGTCCTGGAGGTCGGACCGGGACTGGGCTCCCTGACGCTGGGGCTGCTGGACGCCGCCGGGCACGTGGTCGCGGTGGAGATCGACCCCCGGCTGGCCGAGCAGCTGCCGCGCACGGTCGACCGGTTCCGTCCCGGCAGCGGGCAGGCGATCGACGTCGTCTCCTCGGATGCCATGGCGGTCACGGAGCTCCCGCGCGTCCCCGACGCCCTGGTGGCCAATCTTCCGTACAACGTGGCCGTGCCCGTGCTCCTGCACCTTCTGGGGACCTTCCCCTCCATCGGGCACGGGCTGGTCATGGTCCAGGACGAGGTGGCCGACCGGCTCGCCGCGACGCCGGGGTCGAAGGTCTACGGCGTGCCCTCGGTCAAGGCCTCCTGGTTCGCGGAGGTGACCAAGGCCGGGGTGATCGGCACGCAGGTCTTCTGGCCGGCACCGCGGATCAGCTCCGGACTGGTCCGGTTCGTCCGGAGGCGGGAGCCGGTCGCGGATATCGGCGCGGGCGAGGCGCTCGGGCTGGGCGGAGACCGCGCGGCTGCGGTCGACCGGGACGCCGTGTTCACGGTGGTGGACGCCGCATTCGCCCAGCGCCGGAAGACGCTGCGGGCCGCCCTCTCCGCCTGGGCCGGGTCCGGTGCGGAAGCGGAGGCCGTGCTGGTGGCGGCCGGCGTGGCTCCCACCGAGCGCGGCGAGAAATTGGACGTCACCCAGTTCGCTGCCGTCGCCGCAGCGGGAGTACGGCGGGGCATCGTGCCCGCGGAAGGGCGGTATCGCGCGTGAGCCAGCATTCCTTCCGGGTCGAGGCTCCGGGCAAGGTCAACCTGTTCTTCGCCGTGGGCCCCCGGCGTCCCGACGGATACCACGGGGTGGCCAGCCTCTACATCGCCGTCGACGTAGCGGAGGCGGTCACCGCCACCTTCGACCCCCTGCTGCCCCCGGGGCAGATCGAGTGCACCCTCGAGGTGGTGCCGGGTTCCCTGGTGGACCAACAGCATCGCCGGGGCGGCTTCGACCTGGCGCAGGTGCCCATGGGCGACTCCAACCTGGCCGTCCGGGCGGCCAGGAAGGCGGTCGACCGCGCCGGCGGCCTGCCCGGTGGCGTCCGGCTGCACATCGAGAAGGCCGTGCCCGTCGCCGGCGGCATGGGCGGCGGGTCCGCCGACGCCGCCGCCGCCCTTCAGGCCACGACCGCCCTGATCTTCGCGGTGACCGGTCGCGAGACCACGGTCAGCCGCTCCCTCGAGATCGCCCGCGAGCTCGGCGCGGACGTCCCCTTCGCCATGACCGGAGGGGCCGCCGTCGGCACGGGCACCGGAGCTGATCTCTCCCCGGTGCCGGTGGGAGCCTCCTGGCCGGCGGTCCTGATCGCCGACGACGGCGCCCTGGCCACCCCCGCGGTCTTCGCCCGACTGGACGCCCTCCGCGCAGACGGGGTGCTGCCCGCCCCCGGAGAGGACGAACTGATGGTTCCCGACGAGCTGCTGGATGCCCTGGCCGGGGAGTGCGTCTTCGGAGTCGAGGCCTTGCGGGCGCTGCGCAACGACCTGCAGGCACCGGCACTGGACCTGGCGCCCCACCTGGCCCCGCGGCTCGAGGAACTGCGTTCTACGGGGGCCGTTCCCATGGTCTCGGGTTCGGGGCCGACCCTCATCGCGCTGGTCCCCCACCAGGAGTTCGCCCGGGATCTGGCCGGTCAGCTGCAGCAGGTGGGTGCTCACGCCGTCCCGGTTCTCCTGGGGTGACCGGGGGCGCCGGCCGGGGCGGGATCGAGATCGCTGCTTGTCAGAGGGCTATGACGTGGGGAACTTCATAGCCGCGCAGCACTGTCGGCGGGCTGCCGCGGGCTACCTTTGATCAAAGTCGGCAGGAGCATCAGAGGGGGAAGGCCTTCCGTGGCCCAGAATCACGACATCAGCCCGACGGGCGAGGCGCCTTCCCGCGACCGGTGGATAGACACCGTCAAGGGCGTGGCGATCGCCCTGGTGGTATTCGGGCACAGCATCAAGATCCTGACCGGTGACGGCTGGGAGGTGGCGAACACCTGGCAGCAGCTCAACGTGGTCATCGGCCAGTGGCGCATGCCGGTCTTCATGCTGGTGGCGGGATTCTTCGTCACGCGCTCCATCACCAAGTACGGATCCCGGTTCTGGCGCCTGAGACCCCTGAACATGCTGTGGCTCTTCGCGTTCTGGACCGCGGTGTACTGGGTTGCCTATCCGGTCATCGGAGCGGTGGACCCCGGGAAGACAGCGGGGGAGATGTTCACCTCGATCGCACGGGATACCGCGATGTTCCACTCCTATCTGTGGTTCCTGCTCGCCCTGGCGATCTACTACGCCGTTCAGGGGCTGCTCGGCGTCGACCCGCGTCGGTGGGCCGTCGTGCTGGCATCTCTGCTGTTCCTGATCTTCGTCCCGGGGATCGTGGACGACGTCACCTGGGGCGTCAACGAACTGGGAACCAACTGGCTGTTCTTCCTGGTGGGCGCATGGTGGAGCGAGAACATCCGGTCATGGGTCTCCCGCGTGCGCCCATGGCAGGGCGTGTTGTGGTGCCTTGCGTTCGCAGGCGCGATCGTGGTCTGGATGCCCACCCGCGACGTTCCCGTGCTGCAGCACTTCGGTGCCGCGCTCCCGCCCCTCCTGGCCCTGCCCGCGGGCCTGTGGCTGCTCTCGCGCCTGGATGGCAGGCCCGGGCTGCGGTGGGCTCGCACCGTCGGCACGCGGAGCCTGGCCGTCTACGTGCTGCACCCGCTCCTGATGCAGGCGTTGATCGCACTGGTCGCGCTCGTCGTCGTGGACCCGTCGGGAAGCGCACTGGCCGCACCGGTCTACTGGGCCGGCGTACCCGTGTTCACAGTGGTCGCGATCCTGCTCTGCCTGGCGATCCACCGCCTGACCGCTGGAGTGCCGTATCTGTGGAGCCTCCCGGCGCCCCGGCCGACACGCGAACGAGCCCCGTCGGCCTGAGCGCCGCCTCGTCGTCGCGAACCCTCGCAGATGTCCCGCTTCACCGCCTGATCCGGGACATCCGCGAGGGTTCGCTCCCCGACTACGACGATTCCAGTTCGTCCACATCGTGTTGGTGTTGGTGGTGGGCGTTGTGGAGTTCGGTGGGGGTGACGGGTGCGACGCGGTCTTCGAAGGAGACCAGGGTGTAGCGGTGGTATTCGTCGAGGGGTTCGTGGACTTCGATGAATTCGCCGTGGGGTAGTTGCTGGACGCGGCCGGTTTCGCGGCCGTGCAGCACGATCTCGCGGTCTTTGCGTTGTAGGGAGAGGCAGATGCGTCGGGTGATGATGAAGGCGATGGCGGGTCCGAAGAAGAAGAGGAACCGCAGCATGTAGATCACGTCGTTGACGGCCAGGTGGAAGTGCGTCGCGATCAAGTCACCGGTGGCGGCGATCATCAGCACGCCGTAGAACACGATCGCGGCCACGCCGGCACCGGTGCGGGTGGGGGCGTTGCGGGGGCGGTCGAGGATGTTGTGCACCCGGTTGTCCTTGGTGATCCACCGCTCCACCCACGGCCAGACCAGTACCCCCAGGACGAACAATCCCAGACCGGCCATGGGCAGGAGCAGGCTGAACGGGAGGCTCATGCCCAGCGCATCGAGTTCCCAGCCGAAGGGCCAGTTGCCCGGCATGAGGCGCAGTGCCCCATCGGCGAACCCGATGTACCAGTCGGGTTGGGAGCCGGCTTG